>NZ_BAAATE010000003.1:0-559693 GCF_039533245.1 Nonomuraea recticatena
GGCGGACCCGCCCGGCCGTCTCTGCCGGCAGAGACGGCGACACGGACGAAGGGGCCCGCGCGGGAGAGCCACCAGGCCCTCCCGCGCGGGCCCCGCTGGTCCGGCGGGCCGGAGCGCCGGCTACCCGGCCAGCTCCAGGCCGGTGGCGATGATGCGTTCCAATGCGGCCACGTGCTCGGGCGTCGCGTCCACCAGCGGGGCGCGCACGCTGCCCGCGTTGAGCCCGCGCAGCCGTACGCCCGCCTTCACCAGCGACACCGCGTAGCCCGGCACGAGGTCGCGCAGCTCGACCAGCGGCAGGTAGAACGAGGTCAGCAGCCGCTGGACCAGCACCTCGTCCCCGCCCGTCACCGCCTTGTAGAAGGCGAGCGCGATCTCGGGGGCGAAGGCGAACACCGCGCTGGAGTACAGGGGCACGCCGAGTCCCCTGTAGGCGGGAACCGTCAGCTCGGCCGTGGGCAGGCCGTTGAAGAAGGTGAAGTCGCGATCGGTCGCCTCCCGTACGCGCAGGATGATCCGCTGGAGCAGGTCGAAGTCGCCGAGGCCGTCCTTGAAGCCGATGACGCTGGGCAGTTCGGTCAGCGCGACGGCGGCCGTCGGGGTGAACCTGGCCGTGCCCCGCTGGTAGACGATGATCGGCAGGTCGGTGACGGCGGCGACCTGCCGTACGTAGTCGACCAGACCCGTCGCGGGGGCTGTCACCAGGTAGGGCGGCATCAGCAGCAGGCCGTCGGCGCCGGCCTCGGCGGCGGCCCTCGCGCACGACTGCGCGAACGGGAGCGACCCGCCCGCGCCCGACAGGACTGGCGCATGACCGGAGGCGGCTGCGACCGAGGTGGCGACCACGGTGGCGTACTCGTCCAGGCTCAGGGCGTTGAACTCACCGGTGCCGCAGGCGGCGAACACCCCTCCGGCCCCCGCGGCGACCCCCTTGGCGACATGCGCGGCCAACGCCTGGCCGTTCACGGACCCGTCAGTATCGAAGGGGGTCACCGGGAAGAAGAGAACACCATCAAGACGCATTTTTCCTCCAGAAATGCGCCGGATGATGATTTATCGGATGCCCTCCCGGCGCAGAGTGGCAGCGAACTTGCGGGTATGCCTGATGACGGCCTCGGCGATCCGCTCGATCTCTTCCTGAGGCAGCTCCGCGGGCATCGAGCAGCTGATGGCGTCGGTGGCGGGGATGCGGTAGTCCACGGCCACGGCCACGCAGGCGACGCCGGGGGTGCCCTGCTCGCGCTCGAGCGCGTAGCCCCGGGCGCGCACCTGGTCCAGCTCGTCGGTGAACTTGGTCAGGTCGGTGATCGACTGCTCGGTGAGCGCGGGCAGCGGATCCGGCAGCAGCGCCGCCACCTCGTCGTCGGTCAGCTGCGCCAGCAGCGCCTGGCCGAGCGCCGTGACACTGGCGGGAAGTCTGCGGCCCACCCTGGAGATCGCGTGCCTGTCGCGGGACTCCCTCGTCGCCAGGTAGAGGACGTGCCCGTCGTCGCGGCGGGCGAAGTGCACCGTGTGCCCGATCTCCTCGCGCAGGTCCTCCAGCGCGTCGTGCGCCAGCGGCAGCGCCGGGTCCTTGTCGAGGTAGGCGGTGCCCGTCAGCAGCGCGTGCGGCCCGATCCCGTAGGCCGAACTGCCCGTGTCGGCCTCGATCCACTTCAGCTCGACCAGCGTGCGCATCAGCGCGTGCAGGCTGCTGCGGGGGAAGCCGGTGCGCTTCTGAAGCTCCGACAGCGTCAGGCGTTCCGGTGAGGCGGCCAACGCCTCGAGGATCCGGACCGTCCGCTCCGCTGACTTGACCATCGAGGGCTCCATGGGTGCCAGAATAATGGATGCCATCCATATACATGGACATCTAACCCTTGATAGCGCCGCTGGTGAGACCCCGCATGAACTGCCGCTGGAAAGCCAGGAAGGCGATCACCGAGGGCAGCAGCGCCAGGAGCGAGGCGGCCAGCAGGATGCCGATGCCCACCTCCTCGTCCGAACGCAGCGAGCGCAGCGCGATGGGGAGTGTCCAGTGGCTCGACTCGTTGGCCACGATCAGCGGCAGGAGGTACTGGTCCCAGATCATGGTGAATCCGAAGACGCCGATCACGCCGAGCGCGGGCTTGCACAGCGGCAGGATGATCGTGAAGAAGGTGCGCAGCTCGCCCGCGCCGTCGATGCGCGCCGCCTCCTCCAGCTCGACCGGCACCTCCTTCATGAACTCGGTCATGACGAGGATGGAGAAGCCCCACGCGCCGACCGGCAGGATCATGCCCGCGTAGCTGTTGATCAGGTTGGCGTGGATGAGCGGCATGTCGGCGAGCACCAGGGAGAGCGGGATCGCGATGATCTCCTCGGGCAGCATCATCGTGGCCAGCATGATCAGCATGACGAACGTCATGCCCCTGAACTTCTTGCGGGCCAGCGAGTAGGCGGCGAAGACGCTCACGATCATCTGCAGCGCCAGGCCGAACCCGACGACCACGAAGGAGTTGAACAGGTAGAGGTAGACGTTCTTGTCGGCGGCCTGGGTGAAGTTCTCCAGCGTGAACTCGTCGGGCCACAGCGAGAAGCTGGTCGGGTCGAGCGTCTTGCTGAACGCGCTGACCAGCAGCCCGACCAGCGGTCCCGTGAAGACCAGCACCATCACCGAATAGACGAGAACCTTCCCCGTCGTCGCCAGCGGACCCTTCTTCGCCTCCAGGCCGAGCGCGCTGTCGAATCTCATGACGCCTGCCTTCTGCGCATCAGCTGGACCGAGACCGTGAGCACGAGCGTGGCGACGAACAGCACGATGCCGCCTGCCGCCGCGATGCCCAGCTCGCTCCGCTGGAAGCCGAGCTTGTAGATGAGGGTCATGAGCACCTCGGACGAGCCGTTGGGCCCTCCGTTGGTGAGCACGTAGACCTCGACGAACACCCGAAGGCCCCTGATGGCCGCCAGCGTGAACAGGATCCAGAAGACCGGCCGCAGCGCGGGCAGCGTGATGTGCCGCAGCCTGGACCAGGTGCTCGCGCCGTCCACCGCCGCCGCCTCGTACAGGGTCCTGTCGATCCCGACCAGCCCCGCCAGGAAGATCATCATGTCGTACGGCGTGCCGCGCCAGATGCTCATCCCCATGATCGACCAGAGCGAGGTGTCCTCGCTGGCCAGGAAGGGCTGGGGCTCGATCGCCACCCAGCCGAGGATGGAGTTGAGCAGGCCGGTGTCACCGGGGTGGTACATGATCCGCCACACCTCGGCCACCGCCGCCATGGTCGTGACCACGGGCAGGAAGGCGGCCGTCCTGACGAACCACAGGTAGCGGGCGGGGCCCTCGATCAGCAGCGCGAGCGCGAGGCCGAGAACGAGCGAGCCGACCGTCGTGCCCACCGCCAGCAGCACGCTGTGCCAGACGGCGCTGACGAACGCGTCGTCCGACATGATCGTGGCGTAGTTGTCCAGCCCCACCCACTCGTCGCCGAGGAACGGCTGGACCTTGAAGAAGCTCATCCTCAGGCCCTCGAACATGGGGATGAACTTGAAGTACAGGAAGAGGATCAGCGCGGGGGCCAGGAAGAGCCACGCGACGGCGGTGCCGCGCCACCGCCCCCTGCCGGGGCGGCGACGCGGTTCCGTCCGCTGAGACGGCCGCTCGAGGGTGGTGGTCACGATGCCTTCTGCGCCTGCAGTTCCGCGGTCAGCTTGGTGGCCAGGCCGTCCATGCCCGCCTTGACGTCGGCGCCGCAGTCGGCCCACACGGCGTTGATGGCGTCGGCCGTGGTCTGCCTGATGGGCGCCCAGTTCGGCACGGGCGAGCTGTAGACGGCGTCGGCGTAGGCCTCCTGGAAGACCTTCCATCGCGCGTCCGACCGCTCGGCCGCCATGTCCACGCCCTTGTGGACGGGCAGGCGCACGATCGCGCCCGGCGCATCCTTGTTCATGCCGATCCGCTGGCCCTCGGGGGAGACGGCGAACTCGGCGAACTTCTGCTGACCCTCCTCGTTGGCCGATCCGGCCATGAGGTAGACGTTCTCGCCCTCGCCGAGGGTGCCAGGACCGCCGGAGGGGCCCTTGGGTACCTTGACGACCTCGATCTTGTCGGTGCCGATGCTCTTGACGAACCTGGCCAGCACGTAGGGCCCGACCAGGTAGATGCCGCCCTGGCCCTTCTCGAAGACCTCGTGGGTGACGGTCGTGTCGTTGCTGACCGCGCCGGGGTTGACGGTCTTGGCGACGCAGAACTGGTCCTGCAGCCACTTGACCGCCTCGACGGTCTTGGGGTCGGAGACCGCGGGGGTGAACTTGCCGCCGCCCGCGTCGGTGAGGAAGTTGCCGCCGTTGGCGTAGATCAGCGAGGAGGCGTACCAGGACGCGTAGCCGCGCTTGGTGCCCGCCGGGGCGACGAAGCCGAAGGTGTCCTTCTGCCCGTTGCCGTCGGGGTCGTCCTCGGTGAAGGCCTTGGCCAGCTTGCCGAGATCGTCCCAGGTCTGCGGGGGCTCCAGGCCGACCTTCTCCCTCCAGTCCTTCCTGATGATCAGGGCGAAGGCCTGGGCGGAGAACGGCGCCGCGTAGTGCTTGCCGTCGCCGGCCGCCGCTGCCTGCCATGCGCGGTCGGCCAGCTGGTCGCCGCCCTTGAGCTTGGCCTTGTCGACCGGGCGCAGCCAGCCCTGCGACTGCATGTTGCCCAGCTGCGCGGTGTCGTTGATGACGATGTCAGGCAGGTTCTTCTGCGCCGCCTGCTGCTGCAGTTTGGTCTCGAAGTCGTCGAAGAGCGCGACGACCTTGGTCTTCACTCCGCTGGCCTTGGTGAAGGCGTCGGCCAGCTTCACGGCGGTCTTGGCCGAGTCGGAGTCGGGAGCCTGCCGGATCCAGATCTCCAGGGCGTCGTCGCCCGAACCCCCGCCGGAGCCGCAGCCGGCCAGGGTGACGGCGAGCGCCGTGACAATCGCGGCCCCGAGCAGATGACGTGGCATCAGACCGCCTCCTGTTCACATATGTGGACATGTTTCGCGGATGTGTTTCGCGTTCATGTGAACGTAACGAGTGGCCTGGATCACGTCAATATTCCATGGATGTGAATTCGCGTCATATGCGTGTACAACAGTCCCCATGCGAATCCTTGTCACCGGCGCCGCCGGCAAAGTCGGCACCCTGCTCCGCCCGCGGCTCGCCAGGGAGGGACGGATCGTCCGCCTGTCCGACGTGGTCCCGCTGGAGGCGGGCCCCGGCGAGGAGGTCGTGATCGCCGACCTCGCCGACGCCGACGCCGTGGCCGCCGCCATGAAGGGCGTCGACGCCGTGATCCACCTGGGCGGGCAGAGCCGGGAGCACCCCTGGGCCGACATCGTGCGGGCCAACATGGACGGCACGTACGTGCTCATGGAGGCCGCCCGCCAGGAGGGTGTCGGCCACGTCGTCCTGATGGGCAGCCATCACGCGGCGGGCTTCCACACCCGCCCCGCCGACGGCTCGGAGCTGCCCGACTACGCCTTCCCCAGGCCCGACACCCTGTACGGCGTGAGCAAGGTCGTGATGGAGGCGCTGGGCAGCCTGTACCACGACAGGTTCGGCATGAACGTGACGGTGGTCAGGCTCGGCACCTGCAACGAGGGCTCGGCCGACACCAGGGGCCTGTCCACCTGGATCTCACCCGACGACTGCGCCCGCCTGATGGAGGCGGCGCTGACGGCGACCGGCTACCACGTGGTGTGGGGGGTGTCGGACAACACCCGGCGCTGGTGGTCGCTGGAGGAGGCCAAGGCGATCGGCTACGAGTCGCTGGACGACTCGGAGACGCACGCGGGGCCGATCCTCGCCGAGCAGGGCGAGCCCGACCTGACCGAGCCGCTGCACCATCGGGCCGGCGGGGTGTTCACCCTGAACGAGCTCGGCGGCCGGTGGTGACGGCGAGGGCCGGTGATCACGACGATCACCGGCCCTTCGGCTTCACCCGCCGTCAGCCCGGCGCGGGCAGATTCAGCGCGGGCAGATTCAGCGCGGCGGGGCCGGCGTGCTCCAGCACCGTGCGCTTGACCAGGTTGGCGTTGACCAGCGGGCGGTAGGCGTAGACCTCGGCGGGGGCCCAGCCCACGTCGGTGGTGAACTCCAGCGCGGTCCACGCGGGCGGGGCGCTCCCCGTCGCGTCGGCCTTGGCCAGCTCGGCCGCCTTGGCCGCCTCGAACTTGCGCCTGGCCACGGCGACCACGTCGACGGGGCGGCCGTTGAACCAGGAACGCCTGTCGAAGAACCGGTGGGCGTTCCAGTTCTGGACCACGATGTCCTGCGGCCCGTCGTACTCGAAGGCGTTGTGCTCGGAGTAGACCCTGGATTCGATGCCCAGGCCGAGGTAGTGGCTCGGACCGCCGAGGTCGTTGCTGACCAGGGGCTGCTCTCCGGTCACCGACCCCCTGTAGTAGTTGTTGAAGACGTGCACGGCGCCGTAGCGGACGCGTGGCGAGCGCTGCGAGACGCCGTCGAAGAGGTTGCCGTAGTAGGTGACGCGCAGCTTGCCGCGATCCCTGTCGCCTCTGCCGTCGCCGGAGCCGACCAGCATGTTCTTGTCGTGGTTGACGAAGCGGTTGTAGGAGACGGTGATGAGGTCGGAGCCGTCCTCGATGTCGAGCAGGCCGTCGTGGCGGTTGACCGGCTTGCCGTTGGGGCCGGTGGGAGCGTCCCTGTCGAGGTGCTGCCCATCGGTGAAGGCGCAGTGGTCGATCCAGATCCTGGAGCCCGTGACGATCCCGAACGCCTTGAAGCGGGCGTTCCACGAGCCGCTCTCGCCGTCACCGGGGTCCCAGCTGGTGAAGTGATCGATGGGCGACTCCAGCTCGAGGCCGCGCACGATGATGTTCGAGCCGGTGTTGACCGAGAGGAAGACGCCCTCGAGGCGGGCGTCGGCGCCGATGCCGAGCAGCGTGGTGTCGCTCGGCACGGTGAGCTGGATCTGCCGCTTCTGGTTGTTCGAGCCGGTCTGCCTGAGCCTGCGCATCTGGCCGCACCACGCGTGGGCCTGGTCGCTCCACACCTTGCCTCCGACGAAGCAGGCCAGGTACTTGCCGAGGTCGTAGCCCGGCGCGTAGTCCTGCTCGCCGAGCAGGACGCCGTCGTCGGTCTGGTTGCCGTAGATCGTCCCGCGTACGTGGATCGTCTTGGGCCCGCCGGTGGCCAGGGCGTCCTTGAGCTCCTTGCGGGTGGTGACGACGTGGACAGGGCCGCCCGCGCCGCCGGTGGCGTGCTCGCCCCACCCGACGGGGCGGTCCGGATCGGGCAGCGGCGGGACGGCGTGCGCGGGTGGCGCCACGGCCAGCGCGCAGGCGAGTGCGGTGATCAGAGTGAGGGTGCGGCGCACGGTACTCCTTGAGAGGTCGGTGAGCCCGTACGGCTCTGGCGTCGCGGGGCCGTACGGGGAGAAGGAGGAGGGTCAGCCGCTCACGCGACCCCGCCCGCCAGCTCTGCGGCGGCCGCCCTGTCGAGCCGGCCGTCCGCCACGACGGTGACCACGCGCCTGCTCAGCGTGTGCGCGACCTCAAGAGGTCGCTCCCATGCCAGCGCGGGGCCCACGCCGGGATACTCCGACACCCTGACGAACCACGGGTCGGGAGGGCCGCACTGAACGAAGACCAGGCTCCACGCGTCGGACGCCATGGCCAGCCACCGCGTCACGCTTCCGTGGACGTCGCTCTCGCCCTCGGCCTCGGCGGTGAACACCTCCAGGCGCGTGGAGGCCGCGGGCGCCCGCCAGAAGAACCCGCCGTATCCCGCGCCCGGCCGTCCCTTGCACGCCGAGCTCCTGATCTCCAGCGGCTCGGCCACCGTGAGCGTGAAGGAGAAGTCCAGCGCCCACGCCTGGCCATGGGGGCGCGCCAGCACGGTTCTCTGCTCGCGCGCGACGGCCGCGCCGTCGGGCCCGAGCCAGGTCAGCGCCTCCCTGAAGCCCTGCTCGAGCTCCTCGAAGACGTCGTGCCGCTGGTGGCCGTGGTCGTCGAGCCAGGTGGGCCCGCTGCCCTCGACGAAGGTCCTGCCGCCCCAGAAGTTCACGCCGCCGACGTCCGCGACGGCCAGGCTGACACCGAGGTGGTGGACGTGGTCGGCGGGGCGGAACTCGCTCACCTCCACGCCCCCGAGCGTCCGCACCGGATGCAGGTAGGGCCTGGGGGAGTCGGTGACGGGCAGCGCGGGCCTCCAGACGTACGAGGCCACGGGGGTCGTGCCGGCCAGCAGCTCGCGCCTGCCCGCCCACGGCGCGCCCAGCTCGGAGAACAGGGCCAGCCGCTCGGCGCTCAGGTCGGTCAGCTCCCTGACGCCTTCGACCTCGCGGCGGCCTGGGTGGATCCTCTGGTGCTCCTCCGCGATCGGCAGCGGGTCGGGCGCGAGCCGCACCGCCTCGAGGAACTCCATGAACGCCCCCGTCCTGGCCAGCGGAGCCAGGAGCTCGGCGCCGGTCGTGACGTGCTCGACCAGGTTCTCCAGCAGGTCCGCGCGCGGGTGGACGGCGCCGTCGAGCTCGTCGGTGGTGTAGACGAGCCGCGCCGTGCCGCCGGTGCCGTGCACGACCAGGTAGGGCTCGGTGCGCCCCGTGGCGCACAGCGTCACCGCCACCGTGATCACCCGGCCGTCGGCGAGCCTGATCCTGGCGGCTGAGGTGTCGTCCGCCTCGATCGGGTTGGCGTGGAAGAGCTCGAGCTCCACCGAGGCGACGGAGCCGAGCTCCTCGGCCCCCGCGACCGCCAGCGCGGTGGCGGTCGCGTGGGCGAAGGGATTGGTGAGCGCGCCGTCCACCACGTCCTGGCCGTTCAGGCGGCGACGGCCGGACCACGGCGAGCGGGTGAAGTAGTCGGAGGGGCGCTCCCACGCCCCCGCCACCCCGATGCCGTGGATGTCGCCGAGCTCGCCGGAGGCGATGAGCTCGCGCAGCGCGGGCACGGCCGAGGAGCCGAGGCTCTGGAAGCCGACCTGGCAGCCGAGCCCGCTCTCCCGCTGGGCCGAGACGATCCGTTCGAAATCGGCGAGCGAGGCGGCGGGAGGCTTCTCCAGCAGGACGTGCGAGCCGGCCCGCAGGGCGGTGACGGCGAGGTCCGCGTGGGTGTTGATGGGCGTGCACAGGATCGTGATCTCGGCGCCCGTGCCCTTGACCAGCGCGGCGAGGTTGCCGGGGCCCGCCTGCTCCGGAGCGCCCAGACCGTGCAGCGCGGCGGCCTCCACGGGACGCACGTCGCAGATCCCCGCCAGCTCGACCAGGCCGCGCGCCGTGAGCCTGCGCAGGTTGTCCAGGTGCGAGCGGCCGTGGCCGTACGCGCCCGCGAGCACCACCCTCGTCACGCCGCCCACGTCAGCCCCAGCCCGGGGCGCCCTGCCGACCGCAGCGCGGAGCCCTCGATCACCACGGGGTACGGCTCGGCGAGCAGGCCGAGGTCGGCCAGCGACGCGTCCTCGACCAGCTCCACCATCGCGGGATGGGGCAACGTGAGGGCCAGTTGCCCTGACAGCTCCGTGAGCAGGTGCGGATAGACGGGGACGCCGAAGGTGCGGGCCAGCTCCGCGATCCGCAGGAACGGGGTGATCCCGCCGACCCTGACCACGTTGGGCTGGACCACGTCGCACGCGCCCGCCGTCAGCAGGTCGCGGAAGCCGTAGGTGGTGTAGACGTTCTCGCCCACCGCCACGGGGACATCGATGCTGCGGCGCAGCTCCACGTGGGCGGCGAGGTCGTCGGCCTGCAGCGGCTCCTCGATCCAGTGCGGGTCGTACGGCTCGAGCGCGGCGATCGCGCGCCTGGCCCTGTGCAGGTCCCAGCGCTGGTTGGCGTCGATCATCAGGAGCGTGCCAGGACCGACGATCTCGCGCACCGTCGCGACCCGCTCGACGTCCTCCGCCAGGTCGGGCCTGCCCACCTTGACCTTGACGGCGGGCAGGCCCGCCGCCGCCCAGCGTTTGGCCTGCCCGGCCAGCTCGTCGAGCGAGTAGTGCAGGTTGACGCCGCTGCCGTAGACGGGAACGCTCTCGCGGCGCGGTCCGAGCACGTCCACGAGAGAGTCCTGCCCGCAGCGCAGGTCCCAGAGCGCCAGGTCGATCCCCGCCAGAGCGATCGTGGTGATCCCTCCTGCCCCCGCCTCTCGCAGGTGCCGCCACAGCCGGTCCCAGACCAGCTCGGGGTGGGCGGGCAGGCCGATCAGCGCCTCGCGGACGTCATGGTCGAGCAGGGCCCGCACGGCGTGCGCGCCGATCTGCGGCGTCCAGGAGAACCCGGTGCCCTTGCGCCCGTCGGCCAGCGTGATCTCGCAGACGATCACATGGTTGTGCCGCACGTCCTCGCCCCACGGACGGCGCAGCGGCACCGACCTGAGCGTGGTCCTCAGGTCGGTGATCATGCCGATACCAGCCTGAGGCCGGTGCCGATCAGCTCGTCGAGCTCGCGCACGTGCTGGGGTGTGAGGTCGGTCAGCGGCGCCCTGACCGGGCCGACGTCCAGGCCCCGCAGCCGAAGCCCCGCCTTGACCAGGGAGACCGCGTAGCCGGGAACCCTGCTGCGCAGCTCGACCAGCGGCGCGTAGAACTCCTCCAGCAGCCGGTCGTGGCCGTTGAAGTAGGCGACGGCGATCTCGGGGGCGAAGGCGAACACCGCCGAGGAGTAGAGCTCGATGCCGAGAGCGCGGTAGGCGGGCATGGTCAGCTCGGCGGTCGGCAGGCCGTTGAAGAAGGTGAAGCCGGGGCCGATCTCCCTGCGCACCGCCAGCACGGTGCGCTGCAGCCTGTCGACGTCGCCCAGGCCGTCCTTGAGCCCGATCACGCCGGGGACGCGGGCCAGCTCCACCACCGTCTCGGGGTCGAGCACCACCGAGCCGCGCTGGTAGATGATCACCGGCAGCTCGGCGGCCACCGCGCGCACGTAGGCGGTGAACCCCGCTCCGGTGGCCTGCGCCAGGTAGGGCGGCATGAGGAGCAGTCCGTCCGCGCCGGCCGCGCGCGCGGCGCGCGCCTGCTCCAGCGCCGCGCCTAGCGGCCCGCCCGCCCCTGCCAGCACCGGAACCCTGCCCTGAACGGTGTCGGTCGCCACCGCCACGGCACGGGCGTGCTCGTCCTGCGACAGGGCGGAGAACTCTCCCGTGCCGCAGGCCACGAAGACCGCGCCGGGGTCGTTGGCCAGCCCCTTGCCGATGTGCTCGGCGAGCACGTCCTCCGCCAGCGCGCCTTCGGCGTCGAAAGGTGTCACGGGGAAGAACAGGACGCCGCTGAGATCCATGTCAGATGCTCCCTTGAGAGAGTTCGGTGCGCCAGCTGCGCTTGGCCTGCCAGCCGAGGAGTCGTTCGGCCTTGGCGGAGGAGAAGGCGGGGGCGCAGCCGGTGAGAGCGGAGGCGAACTCCGCCGTGGAGGGGATGACCTTCGGCAGCAGCTCGGCCAGCGGCTCGCGGGCGAGGGCGTCCGCCGCGCCGGCGAAGAACACCTCGCCGTTGGGCAGGTCGGGCAGCCGGTCGAGGAGGGTGATCACCAGGTCGGCCGCGTCCCGCGCGTCGATGTAGTTGAACAGCGAGACGCCCGCGATGTCGGGCCTGTCCAGCCGCTCGGTCACGGTGTGGCCCGACTGGGTGGGTGCGCCCTCCCACTCCTCGGGGGCGATCACGAAACAGGGCCTGACGGCGGCCATGCGCGTGGCGGCCGTGCGGGCGAAGGAGCGCATGGTCTCCTCGGCCACCAGTTTGGACAGGCTGTAGGCGTTCCACGGCCTGGCCGGATGGGCCTCGTCGATGGGCAGGTAGTCGGGCGCCCAGCCGTTCGGCGAGCCGTACCCGATGACGGTCGGGCTGCTGGCCACGATCACCTTGCCCACGCCGAGGGCCACCGCGGCGTCGCACACGTTGAAGGCCAGCTGCGTGTTGGTGCGGAAGGTCACCACGTCGCTCCGGCTGAACGGGGTGGCGATCGCGGCCAGGTGGACGACGGCGTCCGGGCGGAAGCGCGCGATCACCTCGTACGCCTCGCCCAGATCCGTCAGGTCGGCGGGTAGCTCGGCGGCGGCGTCGGCGGGGGTGCCCTGCGCCCTGTCCACGCCGATCACCTCGTGGCCTGCGGCGGCCAACGCGGACACGACGCTGCGCCCGAGGCGCCCCGCGCTCCCGGTGACAAGAGTTCTGCTCACGGGTTGTCTTTCCCTTCTGGCAGCCCCGAGCGCGCTCAGGATTGCAACCAGTTGCATGAAACACTGTCGGTGCCAGCCGGAAACGTCAAGAGCGCAATTTGGTGCAGCCCGTTGACCTGCGTCCTTCGGTGCTCTTCGGGTCTTCGCGCGGCCGCAACCGGTCGCAGGATCGGGGGTATCTGGCCTGGTGAGGGTGCAACCGCTTGCGTTAGGGTGCGGCGGAGGGCTGGAGGCGTCATGGCGGTGACGATCAGGGATGTGGCGCGGGCGTCGGGGGTGCATGTCTCGACGGTGTCGCGGACGTTCTCGGCTCCGCATCTGGTGAATGCGGAGACGCGTACGCGGGTGTTGGCGGTGGCTGAGGGGTTGGGGTATCGGCCTAATCGTGCGGCGCGGGCGTTGACGACGGGGCGGACGCATAATTTGGGGTTGATTGTGGCGGATATTGCGAATCCGTTTTTTCCGCCGTTGATCAAGGCTGCTCAGGCTCAGGCGCGGGAGCGGGATTATCACGTGTTCGTGGCGGACACGGATGAGGATCCGTTGTTGGAGCAGGAGTTGATCGAGACGTTGTGCAAGCAGGTGGATGGGGTGTTGTTGTGTAGTCCGCGGTTGTCGAATCGGGTGATCGAGCGGTTGCGGGCGCAGGTGCCGTTTGTGGTGGTGAATCGTCGGTTGAAGGGTTTGACGACGGTGTTGATGGATGTGGGGCAGGGTGCTGGGGTGGCGGTGGAGCATGTGGCGGGGTTGGGTCATCGCAGGATGGCGCTGCTGACGGGGCCGGCGGGATCGTGGACCAGCGGCGAGATACGCCAGGCGGCCACCGACAGGACCGCCGAGCTGGGCGTGGAACTGACGGTGATCGGGCCGAACGAGCCGACCGAGCACGGCGGGCTGGCCGCCGCCCAGGCGGTGGCTGCCTCGGGTGTGACGGCGGTCCTCTGCTACAACGACCTCGTCGCGCTGGGCCTGATCGAGGGGTTGAGGGAGCGCGGGGTGGACGTCCCCGGTGACGTGAGCGTCATCGGCGTGGACGACAGCCTGCCGGGCAGGCTGAGCAGGCCGAAGCTCACGACGATCACGATGCCCACCGCCGCCGCGGGCCGCATGGCCGTCGACCTGTTGCTCGCCACCATCGCGGGCCCTGCCGCCGGCGCGCCTCCGCGCACCACCGTCAGGCTGGAGACCGGCCTGCTGATCAGAGAATCGACTCAGAGAGTGAGTTCATCGTGATATTTGGGACCACGCCCGCGGGCGACACCGTGGACCGGCACGTCCTGTCGAACGGCAGGATGCGCGCGGCGGTCCTGACCCTCGGCGCGATCGTCCAGTCGATCGAGCTGCCCGACGGCGGCGACGTCGTCCTCGGCCTGCCCACCGTGGCCGACTACCTCGAGCGCAGCCGTTACTTCGGCGCCGTGGTCGGCAGGTACGGCAACCGCATCGCCAACGGCCGCTTCACCCTCGACGGTGTCACGTACCAGCTGCCGCTCAACAACAACGGCCACAGCCTCCACGGCGGGGAGCGCGGCTTCGACAAGCGCCTCTGGTACGCCGACCCTGACGGCGAGCGGGCCGTCAGGCTGACCTACGTCAGCAAGGACGGCGAGGAGGGCTACCCGGGCACGCTCACCACCTCGGTCACCTACACGCTCACCGACGAGGACGAGCTGCGCATCGACTACCACGCGACCACGGACGCGCCCACGGTGCTCAACCTGACCAACCACTCCTACTTCACCCTCGGCCGCCCCGCCGACGTGCGCGGGCACATCGTCACGATCGAGGCCGACCACTACCTCGACGTCGACGAGGGCAAGATCCCCCTCCCCGGCCCTCCCACGCCCGTGCAGGGCACGCCGTACGACTTCACCGTCCCGACGCGCGTGGGCGACAGGCTGGACGGCTGCTACGACCACTGCTACGTGCTGCGGCCGGGAGGTGTGGTGCGCGTGGAGGAGCCGGTCAGCGGCAGGGCGATGGAGGTGACGACCACCGAGCCTGGCGTGCAGTTCTACACCGGCCACATGCTGGACGGCGTCGCGACGCCGTACGACAGGTTCGCGGGTCTCTGCCTGGAGACGCAGCGCTTCCCCGACGCGCCCAACCGGCCCGACTTCCCCTCCGCGGTGCTGAGGCCGGGCGAGGAGCACCGCTCGACCACGGCCTACCGCTTCACCTGGTGAGGTAGCCCCGCTCGACCTCGGGAACCGTGACGCGCCCGACTCTCGCGTCACGGTTCCCTTCGTGCTGCTTCCACTGCAACCGCTTGTAGCAACCGGGTCATGTTTTCAAGATTGTTGGACCGTCGACATCTGATGGAAACGCGCTGACCTGCACTGATCATCGTGGCGATATATCGGTAACAGCGGGGTAACGCCTGCAAAGGGTTGACGTAACTTTCCTCGGCGCTATAGGAAAGCGCCATCCATTCACGTCACATCGGGAGGTCCCGTGATGACGACTGAGTCAAAAAATGTCCGGGCTCGATCCATGCAGGGGCCCCGCCGTGGTTGATTCGCTGTCGTTTCCCCCCGCTCCCCAGGGCAGGCGCAGGCGCACCGGCGTCAACCGCTCCCGTCGCGAGGCGCTGACGGCCTACGTCTTCCTGGCGCCGTGGTTCGTGGGCCTGTTCCTGATCACCATCGGTCCCATCGCCGCGTCGCTCTACCTGTCCTTCACCGACTACAGCCTCCTCGACGAGGCGAAATGGGTCGGGCTGGACAACTACACGACGATGTTCGAGCAGGACCCCAGGTTCTGGACGTCGCTGAAGGTGACCACGATCTACGTGGTCGTCTCGGTGCCCCTCCAGCTGGGCTTCGCCCTCGGGCTGGCGCTGCTGCTGGACCGCGGACTGCGGGGCCTGTCGTTCTACCGCTCGATCTACTACCTGCCCTCGCTGCTGGGCGGCAGCGTCGCGATCGCGATCCTGTGGCGGAAGATCTTCGGCGCCGACGGCCTGGTGAACTCGGTGCTCGGCCTCTTCGGCATCCAGGGCACCAGCTACGTCAACAACCCCGACACCGCGCTGGGCACGCTGATCCTCCTGCACGTCTGGACGTTCGGCGCCCCGATGGTCATCTTCCTGGCCGGCTTGCGGCAGATCCCGCGCAGCTACTACGAGGCCGCGGCCGTGGACGGCGCGACCACGCTCAGGCAGTTCAAGACGATCACCCTGCCGCTGCTGACGCCGATCATCTTCTTCAACCTCGTGCTCGAGGTGATCAAGTCGTTCCAGTCGTTCACGCAGTCGTTCATCGTGAGCAACGGCTCGGGCGGTCCCAACGACTCGACGCTCTTCTACACGCTCTACCTCTACGTCAACGGGTTCAAGGAGTACGAGATGGGCTACGCCTCGGCGCTGGCCTGGGTGCTCGTCCTCATCATCGCCGGTCTGACCGGGGTCAACTTCCTCGCGTCCAAGTATTGGGTCTTCTATGGCGACAGCAAGTAGGCGGCTGCCGGTCCTCTACCGGCGCCGCGTCACCAGGGGTGCCAAGCACCTGCTGCTCATCGGCTTCGGCCTGATCATGCTCTACCCACTGCTGTGGATGATCTCCAGCGCGCTCAAGCCGGAGGAGCTGATCTTCAGGGAGCCCGGACTGATCCCGAGCGAGATCACCCTCGAGAACTTCATCGAGGGCTGGACGGCGCTGGCCCACCCGTTCGGCTACTACATGTGGAACTCCGCCATCGTCACAGGGCTGTCGATCGTCGGCAACCTGGCCGCCTGCTCGATGGCCGCCTACGCCTTCGCCAGGCTGAACTTCCCGATGAAGAAGTTCTGGTTCGCGATCATGCTGGGCTCGATCATGCTGCCCCTGCACGTGGTGATCGTCCCGCAGTACATCATGTTCTCCAAGCTCGACATGATCAACACGGTGTGGCCGCTGATCCTGCCGAAGTTCCTGGCCCACGACTCGTTTTTCATCTTCCTGATGGTCCAGTTCATCAGGACGCTGCCGCGCGAGCTCGACGAGGCGGCCTCGATCGACGGAGCCGGATACTGGCGCACGTTCTTCCGCGTCATCCTGCCGCTCTGCACCCCCGCGCTCGCCACCACGGCGATCTTCACCTTCATCTGGACGTGGAACGACTTCCTGAGCCAGCTGCTCTATCTCAACAACCCCGACAACTTCACCGTTCCCGTGGCGCTGCGCACCTTCCTGGACTCCAGCGGTGAGTCGTCATGGGGGCCGATGTTCGCCATGTCGATCATCGCGCTCGGCCCGATCTTCGGCTTCTTCCTGGCCGGCCAGAAGTACCTGATCCGTGGTGTGGCCACCACGGGTCTCAAGTAGTCCTCTTCACCCCCTGCGAACGATCAAGAGGAAGGACGGAGAGATGCGCTCTCTCAAGACCACGGCTCTGCTCGCGGCGGCCGCGATGGCACTGGCGGCCTGCGGCGGAGGCGGCAGCGGCGGCGACGCCTCCGGCGACAAGGTCAAGCTGCGCTTCTCCTACTGGGGCAGCGACTCCAGGCAGAAGCTCACCGAGCAGGTCATCGCCGCGTTCGAGAAGAAGAACCCGACCATCGACGTGGTCGGGGAGTTCTCGGACTGGCCCAGCTACTACGAGTCGCTGGCCACCAAGGTGGCCGCCAACGACGCCCCCGACGTGATGACCATCGAGATCCGCGGCCTGGCCGAGTACGCGGGCCGCGGCGCGCTCGCCGATCTCACCGGCAAGGTCAACACCGCCGACCTCGACCCTCAGGTGCTGGCCTCTGGCAGCGTCGACGGCAAGCAGTACGCCATCCCCACCGGCGTCAACGTCTTCTCGATGCTGGCCAACAAGGCGACCATCGAGAAGGCGGGCCAGAAGCTCCCCGACGACAAGACCTGGACGTGGGACGAGTTCGTCAGCCTCTCCCAGAAGATCACCGCGGGGGGAGACGGCTCGGTCTACGGCGCCGAGTACAACTTCAACCCCGCCTACCTGACCATCTTCGCCGCGCAGCGCGGCGAGAAGTTCTACGACAACGGCAAGATCGGCATCACGCCCGACACGCTCAAGGCGTGGTGGGCGACCTTCACCAAGCTCATCGAGACCAAGGGGTCGCCCGACGCGGCGAAGATGGGTGAGATCGCCGCGGCGGGCCAGGAGCAGTCGCTGATCGCCACCAACAAGGGCGCCTTCGGCATGTGGTGGAGCAACCAGCTCGGCGCGATGTCCAAGTCGTCGGGGCAGGAGCTGACCCTGCTGCGCCTGCCGAAGCTGCCCGACGCGACGAACGCCGGCATGTTCCTGCAGCCCGCCATGCACTGGACCGCCTCCAGCAAGAGCGAGCACCAGGCCGAGGCGCACAAGTTCATCGACTTCCTGATCAACGACCCCGAGGCGGGTGGCCTGCTGCTGAGCGACCGCGGACTGCCGATCAACTCGAAGGTCCTCGAGGCGATCAAGAGCAAGCTGCCCCCCGCCGACCAGCAGACGCTGACCTTCCTCGACTCGGTCAAGAGCGAGCTGTCCCCTGTGATCGTGCCGCCCAAGGGCGGCTCGAAGATGGAGGACATCCTGAAGCGCTACTCCGAGGCCGTGACCTCGGGCCAGCAGAGCCCCGACGAGGCCGCCACCAAGCTGCTCGAAGAGGCCAACGCGGCCCTGGCGGGCTGACGATCACCTTCACCGCCGTACGGCTCGAGCGAGCCGTACGGCACACCCATCGGGGAGACAGATGAGATACGGCATCGCAGGACTCGGGCACCGCGCCCAGATGTACGTCGGCGCGCTGACGGGCGACTGGAGCGACACCGGCGAGATCGTCGCCTTCTGCGACACCAACCAGACCAGGATGGACTACTACAACGAGCTCGTGGGACGGCCGGTGCCGTGCTTCGGGCCTGATGACTTCGCCGCGATGCTGGAGCTGTGCGACGCGGTGATCATCACCACCGTGGACGCCACGCACGCCGCCTACGTCTGCGCGGCGCTGGACGCCGGCAAGCACGTGATCGTGGAGAAGCCGCTCACGACCGACGCCGCAGGCTGCGCGGCGATCGCCGCCGCCGCCGAGCGGAGCACGGCCTCACTGATCGTCACCTTCAACTACCGCTACTCGCCGCGCAACTCCGCGGTGCGGCGCCTGCTCATGGACGGCGCGATCGGCGAGGTCACCTCCGTGCACTTCGAGTGGGCGCTGGACACCATCCACGGCGCCGACTACTTCCGCCGCTGGCACCGCGACAAGGCCATCTCGGGCGGCCTGCTGGTGCACAAGTCCACCCACCACTTCGACCTGGTGAACTGGTGGCTGGCCGCCGCCGCGCGCAGCGTGTACGCCCAGGGCGAGCTGCGCTTCTACGGCGCGCAGAACGCCAAGGCCAGAGGCATGACGGCCAGGCCCGAGCGCGCTCATGGCGCGCCCGAGCTCGGCAGCGACCCCTTCCTGCTCGACCTGTCCGCCGACCCGAGGCTCAAGCGGCTCTACCTGGACGCCGAGCACGAGGACGGCTACCTGCGCGACAGGGACGTCTTCAGCGAGGGCATCACGATCGAGGACAACATGGCGGTCCTGGTGCGCTACGACAGCGGCGCGATGCTCACCTACTCGCTGAACGCCCACGCGCCCCACGAGGGCTACCGCGTCGTGTTCAACGGCACAGGAGGCCGGATCGAGCTGGAGGTGTGCGAGCGGTCGTGGACCTCCCCGCACGCCGCGATCGACCCGAGCGCCTCGTCGAAGGAGCACGCGGCGGGCTCGTGGGAGCGGCTCACGCTGCACCGGCACTGGCAGCAGCCCGGCGAGGTCCCGATCGAGCAGGGCGAGGGCGGGCACGGCGGCGGCGACAGGCTCCTGCTGAACGACCTCTTCCGAGGGGCGGGCGACGACCCCCTCGCCAGGCAGGCCGGCTACGTCGACGGGATCCGCAGCGTCCTGGTGGGCGCGGCGGCCAACGAGTCGATCCGCTCGGGCAGGGCGGTCCTGCTGGCCGACGGCGGCACGCGCATGGCTGAAAGCTGAGCCGTGCCCGGCCCCCTCGACTCGAGTCGCCTGCGACACCTCGGCGACTTCTCCGGGCTCGCCGAGATCGCCATGGCGCAACGGCAGCTGTTCCCCCCACCGGCCCCTGACCTGCGCGACAGGGCACGCGACGCGCTGGGCGTGCTCGCTCTGACCGCCGCGCACGTGCGCACCGAGCGAACCTGGACGGCGGGCGAGCTGTCGGGGGAGGAGGTCTCGTGGGAGGTCGGATTCGGTCCGAGGACACACGCCTACGTGCTGCGCCCGAGGCGCGCCGCGGACGGCGTGCTGCCCGGCGTCGTCGCGCTGCACTGCCACGCGGGGATGAAGTGGGCGGGCAAGGAGAAGATCGCCGACGGCCCCGAGGGTCCCTCACCCGAGGTCGCCAGGCTGAGAGCCACGCTCTACGACGGCAGGGCATGGGCGGCTGAACTGGCCCTGCGCGGGTTCACCGTGCTGGTGCCCGACGTGCTCGGCTGGGGCAGCCGCAGGTTCCCCGCCGCCGACATGCCGGACGGCGTGCCGGACGACCTGGACGCGCCGCTCAGCGAGGCCGACCGCTACGACGTGGCGGCCGCCCGCCACGAGCACGTGCTGGCCAAGTACTGCACCGTGCTGGGCACCTCGTACGCGGGCGTCGTCGCGGGGGAGGACCTCGCCGCGGCGGCCTACCTGCGCTCGCGTCCCGACGTGGGTGCCGTCGGCTGCGCGGGCCTGTCGGGCGGCGGGTTGCGGGCCTCGCTGCTCGGAGCCTTCGACCCCGACGTCGGGGCGGTGGCGGTGGTGGCCATGATCTCCTCCTACCGCGACCTGCTCGACGGCTTCGTGGCCCGCCACACCTGGATGCTGTACCCGCCGGGGCTGTCCCGATTGTGCGATCTTCCCGACCTGGTCGCGAGCGGCGCTCCGAGGCCGTTGCTCGTCTGGTACGGCGAGCGCGACGAGATCCTGCCGCTGAGCGGGATGCGGCGGGCACATGCGATGATCGCGGCACACTATCGGCGGGCTCCGGCCGGCTACACAGGGGTCTTCGCCGACGCGGGGCACAGGTTCGGCCTCGTCGCGCAGGAGCGGGTCTTCGGCTGGCTCGCCCGCCATTTGAAAGCAGACGGAGGTACGGCGTGGCCGTGACGATCAGGGATGTGGCGCGGGCGTCGGGGGTGCATGTCTCGACGGTGTCGCGGACGTTCTCGGCTCCGCATCTGGTGAATGCGGAGACGCGTACGCGGGTGTTGGCGGTGGCTGAGGGGTTGGGGTATCGGCCTAATCGTGCGGCGCGGGCGTTGACGACGGGGCGGACGCATAATTTGGGGTTGATTGTGGCGGATATTGCGAATCCGTTTTTTCCGCCGTTGATCAAGGCTGCTCAGGCTCAGGCGCGGGAGCGGGATTATCACGTGTTCGTGGCGGACACCGATGAGGATCCGTTGTTGGAGCAGGAGTTGATCGAGACGTTGTGCAAGCAGGTGGATGGGGTGTTGTTGTGTAGTCCGCGGTTGTCGAATCGGGTGATCGAGCGGTTGCGGGCGCAGGTGCCTTTTGTGGTGGTGAATCGTCGGTTGAAGGGTTTGACGACGGTGTTGATGGATGTGGGGCAGGGTGCCGGGGTGGCGGTGGAGCATGTGGCGGGGTTGGGTCATCGCAGGATGGCGCTGCTGACAGGCCCGCAGTCCTCCTGGACCAGCGAGGAGATGCTGGCCGCCGCCACGCTCGCCGCCCGCGAGCGCGACATCGAGCTGGTCGTGATGGGGCCGAACGAGCCGACCGAGCACGGCGGGCTGGCCGCCGCCCATGCGGTGGCGGCCTCGGGTGTGACGGCGGTCCTCTGCTACAACGACCTCGTCGCGCTGGGCCTGATCGAGGGGTTGAGGGAGCGCGGGGTGGACGTTCCCGGTGACGTGAGCGTCATCGGCGTGGACGACAGCCTGCCGGGCAGGCTCAACAGGCCGAAGCTCACGACGATCACGATGCCCACCGCCGCCGCGGGCCGCATGGCCGTCGATCTGCTCCTGGCCGCCGTCAACGCGGGCGACGCGGGCACGCCCACGCTCGCCAGGCTGGAGACCCACCTGGTCGTACGCGAGTCGACCGCCGCGCCCGCCCGCGACGGAGGACGCTCCGTCCTGACCCCGACATAAGGGATATCGGCGAGCCTCCACGCCATCGCCCCCGTCTCCGACGTACCTTTGGCATCATGGCCACCCGTACGCCGAAAAGCGCATCGAAGGGGCCGGCGAAGCGGTCGACCTCGTCACGCTCGACTCCGGCCAAGCGGACGACCGCCCAGTCCTCCGCGAGAACCAAGGCGAAGACGACGGCGTCGGCCCGCAGACCCCCCGCCACCCACCAGGACCCGATCAGCTGGGTCTTCACCATGATCGGCAAGCTGATCGTGGGGCTGTGGATGCTGGTGGCCAACGGCATAGGAGGAGCCGCCAGAGCCCTGGGCAACCAGGCGCGCGAACTCGACCCCGTGCACCGACGCGACGGCGTGGGGCTGGCGGTGCTGGCCGGCGCCATCGTGCTGGCCGCCATGACCTGGCGACAGTCCAGGGGCGCGGTCTCCGAGGTCGTCAACGCCGTCGCGCACGGCGTGTTCGGCTCGCTGGCGTGGGCGATCCCGCTGCTGCTCGGCCTGCTGGCCTGGCGCTTCCTGCGTCATCCCGACCAGAACGCCGACACCGGCCGCATGGTGATCGGCTGGGGCGCGCTGCTGACCGGCGTGCTCGGCGTCATCCACGTGGTCAACGACGTGCCGTACCCGGCGGGTGACTCCACCGACGGCATGGACAAGGTGTCGGCCGCCGGTGGCATGGTCGGCTTCATCGTCTCGGCCCCGCCCGCCAGCATCCTGCCCGCGTGGGTGACGATCCCGCTGCTGCTGCTCCTGTCGGGATTCGGCGTGCTCGTGATCACCGCGACGCCCGTGCACAGGATCCCCGAGCGGCTGGGCGAGCTGCGGCACATGCTGTTCGAGAAGAGCGGCACGCCCAAGCAGGGCGACCAGGTCAGGAAGCGGGTCAGGAGCAAGAAGCCCGACCTGCCCGACGGCGTGAAGCCGTACGACACACCGGTGATCGCCGAGAAGGACAAGCACTCTCCCGAGATCGTGCCCGGCCTGGTGGACGACGAGCCGCAGGAGGCCCCCGAGCCGCCGAAGCCGGTCGTGGCCGCGGCGCCCGAGCCGACTCCCGCGCCGCGCAAGGTCGAGCAGCTGGTGCTGTCGCCGCAGGCGGGGCCGTACATCCTGCCCGACCTGCAGTCGCTGAGCGCCGGCAGCGCGCCCAAGCAGGAGACCAAGGCGAACAAGACGGTGGTCAACGCGCTGACCAGCGTGCTGGAGCAGTTCACCATCGACGCGCAGGTGATCGGCTTCACCAGAGGGCCGACCGTCACGCGCTACGAGATCGAGCTCGGCCCCGCGGTGAAGGTGGAGAAGGTCACCGCGCTCACCAAGAACATCGCCTACGCGGTCAAGTCGGCCGACGTGCGCATCCTCTCCCCGATCCCCGGCAAGTCGGCGATCGGGGTCGAGATCCCGAACGCGGACAAGGACCTGGTGGCGCTCGGCGACGTGCTGCGCTCGCAGGTCGCGCAGGCCGACCACCACCCGATGATCGTCGGGCTCGGCAAGGACGTCGAGGGCCGCACCATCGTGGCGAACCTGGCCAAGATGCCGCACCTGCTCATCGCGGGCGCGACGGGCGCGGGCAAGTCCGTCTGCGTCAACGGCCTGATCACCTCGATCCTGCTGCGCGCCACGCCCGACGAGGTGCGCATGGTGCTGGTCGACCCCAAGCGCGTGGAGCTGTCGGTCTACGAGGGCATCCCCCACCTGATCACCCCGATCATCACCAACCCGAAGAAGGCCGCCGAGGCCCTCGAGTGGGTGGTGGGGGAGATGGACCGCCGCTACGACGACCTGGCCGCCAGCGGCTTCAGGCACGTGGACGAGTTCAACAAGGCGGTGCGCGCGGGCAAGCTGGTGCCGCCGCCCGGCAGCGAGCGGGTCTACCAGCCCTACCCCTACCTGCTGGTGATCGTCGACGAGCTGTCCGACCTCATGATGGTCGCCCCCCGCGACGTGGAGGACTCCATCGTCCGCATCACCCAGCTGGCCCGCGCGGCCGGCATCCACCTGGTGATCGCCACCCAGCGGCCCTCGGTGGACGTGGTCACCGGTCTGATCAAGGCCAACGTCCCCTCCCGCCTGGCCTTCGCCGTCTCCAGCCTCACCGACTCACGGGTCATCCTCGACCAGCCAGGCGCCGACAAGCTGATCGGCCAGGGCGACGCGCTGTTCCTGCCGATGGGCGCCAGCAAGCCGATCCGCCTGCAGAACGCCTTCGTCTCCGAGAAGGAGATCGCCGGGATCGTCGCGCACTGCAAGCAGCAGATGCAGGCCGAGTACCGCGACGACGTGGCGGCGGTCGCGGTCAAGAAGGAGATCGACGAGGAGATCGGCGACGACCTCGACGTGCTCATCCAGGCCGCCGAGCTGATCGTCACCACCCAGTTCGGCTCCACCTCGATGCTGCAGCGCAAGCTCAGGGTCGGCTTCGCCAAGGCGGGCAGGCTGATGGACCTGCTGGAGTCGCGTGGCGTGGTCGGGCCGAGCGAGGGATCCAAGGCTCGCGAGGTGCTGCTGAAGCCCGACGATCTGCCCGGACTGCTGGCCGACTTGCGCGGGGAGTGACCCCTGCGCACCCTTGCCCCCGGTTACTGATTGAATATGGGTAACTACGCAACGTCGGGGGCGGGGAGGCGTTCGTCGTGAACGAACAGACCATCGGAACGGTGCTGGCCGAGGCCAGGCACGCGGCAGGGCTGACTGTCGCGCAGCTGAGCGGCGTCACGAAGATTCGTGAGGCGCTGCTGTACGCCATCGAGCGGGACGACTTCTCACTGTGCGGGGGCGATTTCTACATCAGGGGCCACATCAAGGCCATCTCCAAGGCGGTCGGGCTCGATCCCGAGGCCATGGTCCATCTCTACAACGAACAGCACGGCGGGCTGCCGAGGCCGGTGAAGGCCGCGACCGTCTTCCAGAGCAGCAAGGGCGTCAAGCTGCGCGAGCGCGGCTCGCCCAACTGGACCATGGCGCTGGGCGTCGCGCTGGCCATCGTGGTCGTCTTCGGGGTCGTCAAGGTCATGGGCGGCACGGGGCAGATCCCCACGGCCGAGATCACACCCGTGTCCTCCTCGGGGCCTACCGTGCCGCCGAACGCGCCCATCCGGCCTGCTCCGGCGCGCCGTACGGCGGCGCAGTCGACGCAGAACGACAGCGACCTCGTCGTGGTGAAGGTGAAGGCGAACCGCTCGTCCTACATCAACGTGCGCGACTCGGAGGGCAAGCGCCTCTTCGCCGGCACGCTGAGGGCGGGCAGCAGCGACACCTGGACGGCCAAGGCGGGGCTCAATCTGGTGCTGCGTGACGCGGGGGCGGTCTCGCTGCAGGTCAACGGAAGGAACCTGGGCACACCGGGAGCCAGCGGCGAGTTGGTCAGGCGCTCCTACGGTCCGGCGACGCCTCGTCCGAGGTGACTAGTGCGGGGGAGGTGCGACGGTAGTGGCCAAGTGCCGATACCGTAGTGTCCACCATGTCATCCCGCCGAACCGTATCGCTGATCACTCTGGGCTGCGCGCGCAACGAGGTCGACTCCGAGGAGCTCGCCGCGCGACTTGACGCTGCCGGTTGGCAGCTGGGTGACGACGACCCAGACGTCGTCGTCGTCAACACCTGCGGCTTCATCGACTCGGCGAAGAAGGACTCCATCGACACGCTGCTGGCCGCGGCGGACTCGGGCGCCAAGGTGGTCGCCGCGGGCTGCATGGCCGAGCGCTATGGCAACGAGCTGGCCGAGGCGTTGCCCGAGGCCAGCGCGGTCATCTCCTTCGACGACTACACCGAGATCGGCGAGCGCCTCGACGACGTGCTCGCCGGCAAGGCGCTCAAGCCGCACACGCCGCGCGACCGCCGCACGCTGCTGCCCATCTCGCCCGTCGAGCGCGCCTCAGCCGCCAAGACCAACATCCCGGGCCATGGCGACCTGCCGGCGGGCCTGGCGCCGGCCAGCGGTCCTCGCGTGCTGCGCAAGCGGCTCGACGAGAGCCCTGTGGCCTCGCTGAAGCTGGCCTCGGGCTGCGACCGCCGCTGCTCGTTCTGCGCCATCCCCGCCTTCCGCGGCGCCTACGTCTCGCGTGCGCCCGAGGAGCTGCTCGCCGAGGCCGACTGGCTGGCCCACCGCGGGGTCAGGGAGCTGGTCCTCGTGAGCGAGAACTCCACCTCCTACGGCAAGGACCTGGGCGACCTGCGCGCCCTGGAGAAGCTGCTGCCGCAGCTGGCCGCCGTCGAGGGCATCGAGCGGGTGCGCGCCAGCTACCTGCAGCCCGCCGAGCTGCGCCCCGGGCTGCTCGACGTCATCGCCGCCAGCGAGGGCATCGCGCCCTACTTCGACCTGTCCTTCCAGCACGCCAGCGGCACCGTGCTGCGCAGGATGCGGCGCTTCGGCGACCCCGAGCGCTTCCTCGGCCTGCTGGAGCAGATCAGGGCCAAGGCTCCAGAGGCGGGCGTGCGCTCCAACTTCATCGTGGGCTTCCCCGGCGAGACCGACGAGGAGTTCGGCGAGCTGGTCGGCTTCCTCGAGGAGGCCAGGCTCGACGTCATCGGCGTCTTCGGCTACTCCGACGAGGACGGCACCGAGGCGGCGACCTTCGAGTCGAAGGTGGCGCAGGAAGTCGTCGACGAGCGGGTGCGCATCCTGACCGAGCTGGCCGAGGAGCTGACCTCCCAGCGTGCGGAGGAGCGCATCGGCACCGAGGTCGACGTGCTGATCGACGAGGACCTCGGCGACGGCGGCTACGAGGGCAGGGCCGCCCACCAGGGCCCCGAGGTCGACGGCTCCGTCACCGTGCAGGGCATCGGTCTGGTTCCCGGCCAGATCGTCAGGGCGGTCGTGATGGACGCCGAGGGGGTCGATCTGATCGCCCGGATCAAGGCCGGTCCATGACCCCTGACGAGCGCCGCGTGGTAAGTCCGTGGAACATCGCCAACGTCCTCACGGTCCTACGGTTGGCGCTCGTCCCCTTCTTCGTGATCTGCCTGTTCCTGCCGGGCGACGCGTGGCGGGTGGCCGCCCTTGTCGTGTTCGGCGTGGCTTCGCTCACTGACCATCTGGACGGCGAGCTGGCCAGGCGTTACCACCTGATCACCGATTTCGGGAAGATCGCCGACCCGATCGCCGACAAGGCGCTCACCGGCGCGGCGCTGGTGAGCCTGTCGGTACTCCAGGAGCTGCCCTGGTGGGTCACGCTCGTGATCCTCGCCCGCGAGCTCGGCATCACGGCGCTGCGGTTCGTGGTGATCAGACACGGGGTCATACCGGCCAGCTACGGCGGCAAGGTCAAGACCGCCCTGCAGATCGCCGCGATCGTGCTCTATCTGCTGCCCGGGGTGCCGGACGTGCTGCGCTGGGTGGTCATGGGGGCCGCGCTGGTCGTGACGGTCGTCACGGGAGCCGACTACGTCGTCCGCGCGATCAGGCTGAGGCAGGTGGCCAAGCGGGCCAGAGCGGAGTGAGCCGATGAGAACCGACGTGCTCGGCGCTGAAGGCGTGATCCGTCTCCTGATCGGCCAGGGCGCGACGCTCGCGGTGGCCGAGTCGCTCACCGGCGGTCTGCTCGGGGCGACCTTCACCGCGATGGGCGGCGCCTCCGCGGCCTTCAGAGGGGGCGTCATCTCCTACGCCACCGATCTGAAGCGCGAGCTGCTGGCCGTACCGGGAGAGCTGCTCGAGAGGGAAGGGGCGGTGCACCCCGAGGTGGCCGCGGCGATGGCGCGGGGGGTGGCCAGGCTCTGCGGCGCCACGTACGGCCTGGCGGTCACCGGGGTGGCAGGGCCCGACCCGCAGGACGGGAAGCCGGTCGGCACCGTTCACGTGGCGCTGAGCGGCCCTGAGGGCCAGATCTGGCACCGTGAACTGGCTCGCGGAGGGTCGCGAGGACGCATCAGGGAG
Organism: Nonomuraea recticatena; assembly: GCF_039533245.1. Lineage (NCBI taxonomy): Bacteria > Bacillati > Actinomycetota > Actinomycetes > Streptosporangiales > Streptosporangiaceae > Nonomuraea > Nonomuraea recticatena. Next base: position 27,084 of record NZ_BAAATE010000003.1, read on the forward strand.
AGGACCGTGGACGAGGCTGTAGATCTCCTCGCAGGTGTGCTGAAGGCGAACATGGGGGAACATTCCGGGTGATTACCGTGTTACGTCCCGAGCGAACATGCGAACCACGGTCTGACGCGGTGTCGGTGGATACGGGTACGGTGGAGCTGTGAGTGAGGTCCGTGAGCCATCTGCAAGCCCCGCGAGCCAGGCTGGCGGGCCCAACGATCCGCGCAGGCGCCCGATGATGACGGCGAGGAGTATGTACGAAGCGAAGAAGAAAAACGGGCGGCACGATCCGATCGCGCATGGCACGGTGAAGACCACCGCGCCGGGGAGGGAGCGACAGATGATTCTGCTGCGTCAGCTTCTTGGAGACGTTCTGAGGCGGCTGCGGGTGCGGCAGGGACGCACCCTTCGCGAGGTGTCGACGCTGGCGCGCGTGTCTTTGGGCTACCTGTCCGAGGTGGAGCGTGGTCAGAAGGAGGCATCCTCCGAGTTGCTTGCCTCGATCTGTGGTGCTTTGGGTGTCCCCCTGTCGCAGGTGTTGCGTGAGGTTTCCGACCAGTTCGCGCTGGCGGAGCTCCAGGCCGCTCCTGTGCTCGCGGACGTTCCCGAGCGCGAGCGCCTGCCGCTGTCGGAGACAGTGCCAGGGTCGATCTCCGACTCGGTCTTCCCCGAAGTCAAGGACATGGTCGCGGCCTGACCGCCGGTGGGGCTCAGTCCCGCTGGCAGTGGTCACACCACAGGATGAGGCGTTCCTGCGGTCGTGACCCCATTTCTCCTCGCCTGATGCGAGATCCGCATCGGCGGCAGGGTCTGCCCGCCCTGCCATAAACCCACGTCTCGTAGCCACGGCGGCGATCACCCGTGGTGACCGTGCTCGCGTGGTGCTTGTTGGCCTCCAGCAGCCGCCGCGCCAGCGAGACCAGGCCGTCGAGGTCATCGATGCCCCCGACGGGACGCCAGGGCGACACTCCCCTGAGAAACAGTGTCTCGGCGCGGTAGATCGTGCCTATCCCTGCGAGATTGCGCTGGTCGAGCAGCGCCTCCCCGATCGTCGTGTCCTGATGCTCCCGCAGCCGCCGTACCGCCTCCACCTGATCCCAGCCAGGGCCGAGCAGATCGGGGCCGAGGTGGCCGATCACCGTGTCCTCCCTCTCGGTGCTGAGCAGATCCACCATGCCCAGCCTGACGCCCACGGCCTGCCACTCGGCGTTGGCCAGCACGAGCCTGACCAGGTCACCGCCCGGCATGCGGCGGCCCTCCGGCATGACCACCCAGCGGCCGTCCATGCGCAGGTGCGTGTGGATCGTCAGGCCGCCCTCGACCCTGGTGAGCAGGTGCTTGCCGTACGAGGTGGTCTCCAGGACCGTACGGCCGGTCAGGTCGACGGTGGCGTGGCGCGGCACCCGGAAATCGGACCTGGTCAGCGCGCGGCCGTCGAGCGCCTCCCGCAGCCGTCGCGCGGTCCTGTAGACGGCGTCACCCTCGGGCATGCGCGCTCACCCACGTGTCCACGAGCGCGGTGAGCTCGTCGAGGGCTGCCTCCACCCTCGGACGGTCCCCGGTCGTGAGGAAGTCGTTCATCAGCCCCGCGTAGGCGGCGTTGACCAGCGTGGAGATGCGCAGCGCGTCGGCCGAGGAGACACCGCGCTCGCACAGCAGCTCGGCCACGAACGCCGACCGGTCGGCCAGCAGTCCTGGCACGTGTCCCGCGAGACGGCCCCCCGCCGCCAGTCCCTCGATCTCGCGGATGAGCCTGGCGACGGGAAGGTTGTCCTCCCGGAGCTGCCAGTCCCATGTGCGCCTGACGATCGTGCCGACGCTGTCGTCGCCCTGCCATCCTGGGAGCTCGCGCAGCCAGGCGCGGTGGCGGGCGTCGAGGCGCTCCATGGTCGCCGACAGGAGTTCGTCCTTGTCGGCGAAGTGGTGGGTGAGAACCCTGGTGCTCTTGCCCAGGTGCTCGGCCAGCGGACGCATGGACAGCGTCGACAGGCCGTGGTCGGCCAGGTAGTCGACGATGGAGTCGAGCAACTCGGCCCGCCGCCGTGGATCCGCCGTCCTCGCCACACCCTCCCCCTTCACCGCACGCCCCCTCGGGCGTTGTGAACTTCCAGTCTCTCGCGCCCCTGGGAAACGCGCGCCCCTGGGAAGTGCACATCCCCGAGAGAACCGTGCCTTCGGGAACGCGCTTGTGAAATCCGCTCCTCCAGGAAGGCCGCTCCTCCAGGAAGGCCGCTCCTCCAGGAAGGCCGCTCCTCCAGGAAGGCCGGACCCCGGGAGGCGAGCCCCCAGGGAGCGGGACTTCGGCAGGGTCTCTCGTTCGCGGAGCAGTATGAGGGTGACGAGTGTTACCTTATAAGGAAACGCTCGTTACCCTTATGGAGGCATCATGGGCCGCGCCTGGCCGGCGGCGTTGGTTTTCACCACGTTCACCTTCGCCACCGACGACTACGTGGTGGCCGGGGTGCTGCCTGAGATCGCCGCCGCCCTCAGGGTGAGCGAGGCGGCGGCCGGTCAGCTGGTCACCGCCTTCTCCCTGGCCTTCGCGCTGGCCGCGCCCGTCGCCTCGGTCGTGACCGCCACCTGGCCGCGCAGGAGGCTGATGTTCTGGGCGCTGCTGGTGTTCACGGGGGCCAACGGCGCGGCCGCCCTCGCCACGTCGTACGCCGCCCTGATGGGGCTCAGGGTCCTGGCGGCGCTGGCGGCGGCCGCCGTCGTGCCCGCGGCGTACGCGATCGCCACCTCCCTGGCCCCCGAGGGCAGGCAGGGCCGCTATCTGGCGCTGGTGATGGGCGGACTCACCGGTTCACTCGTGCTCGGCGTGCCGATCGGGACCTGGGTCGGCGGCGCGTACGGCTGGCAGGCAACTTTCGCACTCGGCGCGCTGATGGGCCTGATCTCGCTGGTGGCGGTGATGGCGACGCTGCCCGACGCGCCCGCTCAGCCCGCCATGCCGATCAGGGCCCGCCTCGCGCCGCTCGGTAGGGCGCCCGTGCTCGCGGGGCTGTTCGGCGTGACGGCCATCGTCCTCGGCAGCATGATGGTCATGACCTACCTCGCGCCCTTCCTCCGCGACCTGGCGGGCACCGGCCCCGCCGAGCTCGGCGCGGTGTTCGCGGTCGCGGGCGTGGCGGGACTCGCCGGTGGGCAGCTCGGCGGCAGGGCCGCCGACAGGTGGGGCGCCGACAGGGCGCTCCTCGCCGGGGTCACGGCGTTCACCGTCGTGATGGCCGCGTTCGTCGCCTGCTGGCTGCTGCGCCCGCTGCCGCTGCTCGGGCTGCTGCCGCTGCTGCTGGTGTGGGCCGTCGCCTCGTGGTGGATCCCGCCGCCCGCGCAGTCGCGCCTGCTGGCGCTGGCGGGAGAGGCGGGACCGCAGGCGCTCGCGCTCAACAGCAGCGCCGTGTACGTGGGGGTGTCGGCGGGCGGCGCCCTGGGCGGCCTGCTGATCGAGGGGTACGGCCCCGGCGCGCTGCCAGTCGGCGCCGCCGTCGCGGAGCTCGTGGCGTTGCTGTCGTTCTGGTGGGCGAGCCGTCAGTCCCAGGCGGCCGGGTCGGCGGCGAGCGAGCGGACCCGCTCGGGCAGCGCGCCGGTGGCGACCTGATCGAGCGTGACCTCCTCCAGGATGGCCCGCTCGGTGGCGCGCAGGGCGATCCAGACCTGCTGCAGCGACTCGGCGGGCCCCCGGTAGCCCACGTGCTCGGGACGCTCGCCCCTGACGTTGGCCAGCGGGCCGTCGACCGCGCGGATCACGTCGGCCAGCGAGATCTCCGCGGCGGGACGCGCGAGCACGTAGCCGCCCTCAGGCCCTCGCTGCCCGCGTACGAGCCCCGCGCGGCGCATCTGGAGCAGGATGTTCTCCAGGTACTTGGGCGGCATGTCCTGCTCTTTCGCCAGCTCGCCCACGGTGGTCGGGCCGGCGCCTGCTGCGGCGAGTTCAGCGGCGGCACGGAGGGCGTAGTCGACACGAGCGGAAAGGCGCATGTTGTCGATTATCCCTCCTGGTCAACACTGGTTATGCGCAGGGCGGCCATCACGGGCAGATGATCCGAGTACGGCAGGCGCGGCACGTCCGCCGATTCCACCCGCACCCCGCCGGTGACCAGCACATGATCGATGCGCTCCACCGGAGCGTCGGCGGGCGAGGTGGCGGGATTTCCGAGCGCGATCAGCGGGTCCGACAGCCCTGCCGACTCCAGCACCCGCATCTCCGGATCCCCTGGACGGGTGTTGAGATCGCCCGCCAGCACCACAGGACGCCGTCCGCCCGCGGACAGGTCGCGCACGAGCGCGGCGACCTCGGGGGCCTGCCCTGGAGGAGACTGCAGGTGGGTGTTGACGATGCCCACCTCGTTTCCGCCGACCTCGATCACCGCCGTCTGGGCCTGGGCGCCCGTCGGGTAGCCGTGCTTGCCCAGCGGGTGCGAGACGACCTGCCTGACCGGCAGGTTCGTCAGCAGCGCGTCGCCCCACACCTGGTCGGCGGCCGGCGCGAAGTAGGTCCGCAGGCCCAGGCCGCGCGCGATCCTGTCGAGGTCGTCGTGGCCGCCGTTGAGCAGCCAGCCCCTGTCGACCTCGCTGAGCAGTACCACATCGGGGCGCTTGGCCGCGGCCCACGCGGTGATGTCGTCCAGCGAGAGCCTGCCGTCGAGGCCGAAGCCCATCCTGATGTTGTAGGCGAGGAGCGTGAACGACGAACCCTCCTTGGGCTGGACGGCGGGCGCGCTCCGCCACCCGGCCGCCAACGAGAGCCCGGTGAGCACCACGGCCGCGACCACCGGCCGCCACAGACCGGCGAGCCGCCACAGACCGGAGAACTGTGCGGCCGCCCTGCGGGCGAGGGGCTCCGTGGTGCGCAGGGCGGAGGTGACGCCTACGAGGGCCGCGGCGACGGCCACGGCGGTGGCGACGAGGCCGTTGGGGAAACCGAGGTCCAGGTCGTAGGCCGCGTAGTAGCCGAACACGCCGACCAGGAACACCAGCCCGCCGCCCAGCACCCCCGCCCCCGGCCGTACGGCGGGCGGGCCTGGCCGGGCGGTCACGGCCAGCAGGCCGCCGACACTCAGGGGAACGAGTTGGCCGTGTCCGGTGGCGAGCATGAGGACCGTGCCCGCGACGAGGAGGGCGGCCAGGAGCAGGGCGGCTCGCTTCGAGGACACGGGACGGGCCGCGAGCCACACCATGAGCGCCACGCTCAGCCCGAACGACCCGAGCCCCAGCGCAGCCTCGCCCAGGGGCAGGCCGTGCCATGCGGCCGTCGACAGGCCCGCGCTCATGCCGACGAGCAGCAGCGAGGGGCCGAGCAGGAACCACGCGGCTCCCGGGGCGAGCTCCCCCGAGCCTGGGGCGACCTGCGAGAACGGCGAGGGCTCGCGACCGGGGGCGTGACCGCCGGACGCCGCCTGTCCGCCCGCGTCAGACGGGCTCTGCGCCCGAGCGCCGGTTGAAGGGGCCAGCGGGCCGCGGAAGGCGGGGAAGCGGAGGAGTGCCGCCAAGGGGGGAGAGCGGAAGAGCGCCGCGAAGGCGGGAGGGTGGAGAAGGGCCGCGAAGGCGGCGCTCAGGGTCAGGGTGGCGAGCCAGGAGAGGGGACCGTCGCGCCAGACGAGGTCCACGCCGTCGAGCAGCAGGTGGACCGCGACGGCGAACGCCAGACCTGCCGCGATGCCCGTCGGGACGGCCGCGCGGGGGAGGGTACGGCTGCAGCCGTACAGGAAGAAGAGGGCGGCGCTGACACCCACCGAGGCGAGCGCGAGCTGGGGCGTGCCGCCGTCGAAGGCCTGCAGGCCGAGTCGGGCGGCGACGAGGACGGCCGCGCCGCCCAGCAGCGACCAGCGGGGGCGCAGGAGGGGCGCGAGGCAGGGCAGCACGAACCACAGGGCGGCGTAGAGACCCATGAGTTCGGCGGGGGTCTCGCCCGCGCGGCCGAAGAGCGTGATCAGGGAGGGAAGGAAGACGCGCAGCACGTCGATCAGCAGCGCCAGGCCTAAGGCGAGCAGGAGCATGAGCCATCCTCACGTCCTGCGGGTCATCAGGCAAGAGGGCTAAGCTTTGCCCGTGGAGCGACGTCCTGGTGTGCCCAGGTTGCTGAGGGAGATCAACGACCGGGCCGCGCTGGAGTTGCTGCTCGACACCGGGCCGATGACGCGCGGGCAGATCGGTGATCTGACGGGCCTGTCCAAGGTGACCGCCTCCCAGACGCTCGCCAGGCTGGAGGAGCGCGGGCTGGTCGAGGTGGTCGGCGAGCAGGCCGGTGGAAGGGGCCCCAACGCCGCGCTCTACTCGGTGGTGCCCTCCAGCGCCTACGTCGCGGGGCTCGACGTCGGTCCCGAGCTGGTCTCGACCGCGATCGCCGACATCCACGGCCGCACGATCGCCGAGGTGACCGTCGCGCCCAACGGCCACGACGACCCCGTCTCCGTGGTGCACAGCGCGGTCGTCAAGGCCTGTCGCAGCGGCAAGGTGAGCCTGGCCAAGCTGCGCGGCGTGGTGATCGGCACGCCTGGCGTGGTCGACCCCCGCAGCGGCGACGTGCGCTTCTCCTTCGACCTGCCGGGCTGGCACGAAGGCATCCACGAGGCGCTGGCGGGAGACCTCAAGCGCGAGGTCACGATCGAGAACGACGTCAACCTGGCCGCCCTGGCAGAGCGCGCCGCGGGCGCCGCCAAGGGCGTCGACGACTTCGTGCTGCTGTGGGCGGGGCGAGGGCTCGGTCTCGCGGTGATGCTCGGCGGCAAGCTGCACAGGGGGCGGTCGGGCAGCGCGGGCGAGATCGGCTACCTGCCGGTTCCCGGGGTGCCGCTGGCCGAGGACATCAGGGCGGTGCCAGGGCGGCTGCCGTCGCTGGCGGGCGGTCTGCAGTCGCTGGTCAGCGCCGAGGCGGTGGCCGAGCTCGCCAGGGGGTATGGCTACGACGGCGTCGCCCAGGCCGTCGCCGACGGTGCGAGGGGCGAGCCGCTGCTCGACGAGATCGCGCACCGGCTCGCGCTGGGGGTGGCGTCGGTGTGCGTGGTGCTCGACCCCGGGCTCGTCGTCCTGGCCGGTGACGTGGGGAAGGCCGGGGGAGCGGCGCTCACGTCCCGCGTGGAGGAGGCCGTGGTCAGGATCTGCCCGATCAGGCCCGAGGTGGTCACCACCGCGGTGGAGGACAACCCGGTGCTGCGCGGCGCGGTTCTCGCCGCCCTCGACCAGGCCCGCGAGGAGATCTTCGCCTCCTGACCCCGGAGACCCCGAGAATCCGGCCTCCGAGAATCCGGAGATCGTGGACTCCCGGGGTCATCCCCGAGACCGGGGGAGCCGGGGCAGGTCAGGCGGTCAGGAGTTCGACGGCGGCCTGGGCGTTGGCGCGGGCGGCGCCGTACGTCGCGATGTAGGCGGCGCTCTCGGGACGCCAGATCGGCAGCCCCATCTCGATCACCGTGGTGTCGGCTCTCGCCGCGACCAGGCGCGAGACCAGCGTCCTGCTCTCCTCGTAGCGGTGGGCGTCCTTGACGACCACCACCAGCGACCGTCCGGCGGCGCGCTCGAGCAGCGCCTCGGCGTCGGCGTCCGACGGCTTGACGCGCACGGTCTCGGCCGAGGGCAGGGCCAGCCCCCAAGGGACGTCGCCGACGGCGATCGTGGGCGGGGTGTCGATCTCGATCACCAGCGGGTTCAGCAGCGCGGCGGTGGCGCCCGTGACGGTGACCGCCCTGCGGGCCGCGTCCAGGCCGACGACGCTCGCCTCGGCGGCGCCCGCCGTGCCGGAGCCGAACCAGGCACGCAGGTCGGCGACCCTGGCGGCGGCCTCCTCCAGCCGGGACAGCGGCAGCCGTCCTTCGCCCACGGCGGCGACGATCTCCGCGATGATCTGCCTGACGTCGTCGTAGGTCGGCAGCGGGCCCAGGCACAGCAGGTCGGAGCCCGCGGCCAGCGTGCGCACGGCGCCGCCGGCGAGACCGACGCTCTTGGTGATCGCGTGCATGTCGAGCGCGTCGGTGACGACCACGCCGTCGTATCCGAGCTCACCTCTGAGGAGCTCGGTCAGCGCGGCGGCCGAGAGGGTGGCGGGCTGGTCGCCGGTGATCACGGGAACCGCGACGTGCGCGGTCATGACGGACTTGGCGCCCGCCTTGATCGCGGCATGGAACGGCACCAGCTCGCGCTCGCGCAGCACGTCGAGCGGCACGTCGACCACCGGCACCGCCAGGTGGGAGTCCACACGGGTGGCGCCGTGGCCGGGGAAGTGCTTGACGCAGGCGGCGACGTTCACCGACTGCAGGCCCTGGAGGGCGGCGACGGTGTGCCTGGCGACGAGGGCGGCGTCGTTGCCGAACGAACGGGTGCCGATCACCGGGTTGTCGTCGGCGGTGTTGACGTCGGCGTCGGGCGCCATGTCGAGGTTCACGCCGCAGGCGGCCAGCTCGGAGCCGATCGCCCGGTAGACGCGGTGGGTCAGCTCGACGTCGTCCACGGCGCCGAGGGCGGCGTTGCCCGGGTAGGGGCTGCCGATGTGGTAGGCGAGGCGGGTGACGTCGCCGCCCTCCTCGTCCAGCGAGATGACGGGCTCTCCCGCGGCCTTCAGCGCGGTGGTGAGAGCGCTCAGCTGGGCGGGGTCGGCGACGTTGAACCCGAAGAGCGTGACGCCGCCGAGGCCGGCCTCCAGCTCGCGCAGGACCCAGTCCGGGGCCGTGGTGCCCTGGAAGGCGACGAGCAGCGTGCCGGCCGCGAGACGGCGCAGCCCCCGATCACTCTGGCTCATCTTGGAACTCCCCTTTTGGCGGTCGACCCCTCCCGTCTCCCTTGATGGGGCTCTTGCGGGGAGTGGGTGCGAATGGACGGTGGTCTGTGGCAGGGAGCCGGTACGGCCCGCGAGCCCGCGGTCCGGGACGCGGGCCGTACCTCCCTGCAGGTGGGCAGGGCCGGGTACGGCCGCCGCGCGGATGGTGCGGCGGCCGTACGAGCACCTGTGGGTCGGTCAGCCCTTCACGGCGCCGGCCACCAGGCCGGAGACCATGCGGCGCTGGACCAGAAGGAAGAAGATGACGACCGGGATGGTCATCAGCGTCGAGCCGGCCATGATGGCACCCCAGTCGACGCCCTTCTGTCCGAAGAAGTACTGGAGCGCGACCGGCATCGTGTAGCCCTCTGAGCTGGACATCAGGTAGAGCGCGAAGACCAGGTCGTTCCATGCGGTGATGAAGGAGAAGATGCTGGTGGCCACCAGACCGGGGGCGACGAGCGGGAAGAGCACCTTCCAGAAGGTGGTCATCCGGCTGGCGCCGTCGATCCAGGCCGCCTCCTCCAGCGTCTTGGGCACCGCGGCCACGAAGGTCCTCAGCATCCAGATCCCGAAGGGGAGGGTCACCGCCACCTGGGCGACGATGATGCCGAGCAGCTGGTCGCCGAGGCCGACGCGCCTGATCATCACCGAGAGCGGGATGAGCATGGCCTCGGCGGGCAGCATCTGCACCACCAGCAGGGTGATGAGGAAGCTCCCACGGCCCTTGAACCTGAACCTGGCGATGGCCGTCGCCGACAGCAGCGCGAACAGCGAGCCGATCAGCACCGTGCCGAGCGCCACGATCGCGCTGTTGCGCAGGTAGAGCCAGATCGAGTTGTTGGCCACGCCCTCGGTCAGCACCCGCGAGAAGTGCTCGAGGGTGAAGCTGGTCGGGAACGGGATGAACTCGGTGGTGAAGATCTGGTCGTTGGTCTTGAACCCGGTCGAGACCATCCAGTACACCGGGAAGATCGCGTAGAGGAAGACGAGGACTCCGGCGGTGTTCAGCAGGATCCTGCCGAGCCTCTTGCGCTGTGCCGGACTCACATCTCCTCCTGCTTCACGATCTGCCTGACGTAGAACACCGTGATGATCAGCAGGATGATCGTCAGCACGATGGAGATGGCCGCGCCCGTGCCCATCTTGGGCGGCGGCTTGAAGGCCTCGGCCACGGCGTACATCGACAGGTTGAACGCCTCGCGGTTGGTCGGGCCGTTCAGGAGGATGTGCAGCTGCGTGTAGACCTTGAAGTCCCAGATGATGGACAGGACGGTCAGCACGGCGAAGACGGGCTTCAGCAGCGGCAGCGTGATCTTCCTGAAGGTGCGCCAGGCGCCCGATCCGTCGACCCTGGCGGCCTCGTAGAGCTCGTTGGGAATGCCCTTGAGCCCGGCGAGCACGGACACCGCGATGAACGGGAAGCCCGCCCACACCACGCAGAAGACCAGGACGACGTAGACGGTGAACGCGTCGTTCAGCCACGGTTCGCCGGTCCAGTCGGCCCGCCCGAAGAGCGCCTGTGACAGCCAGTCGGGCAGCAGGTTCAGCGCCCAGTTGATGATGCCGGAGTCGGCGTCGAACAACGACCGCCAGATGGCGGCCTGGGCGACCGGCGGGATGGCCCAGGCGAACATGCAGCCGATGACCACGAACAGCGACATCTTCTTGCCCAGCTTGTGCAGCAGGACGCCGACCGCGGTGCCGACCACCAGGGTGAGGGTGACGGCGATCGAGGCGAACACCACGGTGTTGCGCAGCGAGGTCCAGAAGATCTCGGTGGCGAGGACCTTCTCGAAGTTGGCCCATCCGACCCACTCGGCGGCCTTGCCGCGGATCTGGGCGATGCCGAACTTCTGGAAGGAGATGATGACCAGCTGCACCATCGGGTACAGCAGGAGCCCGGCGATCACCAGCAGGCCGGGCACGAGCAGGACGTACGGGATGGCCCAGTTGGGAAGCCCGCTGGCCCTCGGGGGCCCGCCCGGCCGCTTTCGGCGGCGCCCCGGGGCGGAGGAGCCCCCGCCCCGGGCGACCGTGGTCGTGTTCGCCATGACTACTGGTTCAGGATCTCTTCGATTTCCTTGTTGGCGTCAGCGAGAGCCGTGGCTGTGTCCTTCTTGCCCTCGATGACCGCCCTTGCCGCGTTCTGGAGCACGGCCTTGGTCTCGTTGGCCTCGGTCCAGTTCGGGTCGGCGGGGAACGCCTTGGCCTTGGCGAAGGCGCGGGCGAAGGGGCCCTGCACCGGGTCCTCGGCGAGCGCGGCCAGCGTGTCGGGGTAGATGGGCAGCAGGCCGCCTTCCTTGGCGTACCTGTCGGCCCAGGTCTTGCTGGTGGCCAGCTTCAGGTACTCCTTGCCCAGGTCGGCCTGCTGGGTGCTGCCCCAGAGCGCGATGTCGTTACCGCCGAAGAAGGACGGGGCCTCGCCGCCGGCCTTGGCGGGAAGCGGGAAGAAGGCGAGCTTGTCGCCCTTCAGCTTGCCCTTGGAGTCGACCTCGATGCCGGGCAGGTCCCAGCCCGCGGTGAGGTACATGCCGACCTTGTTGTTGGCGAAGCGCTTGCGGATGTCGACCGTGTTCTGGGTCAGGCGCGACTTGCCTGACAGGCCTTCGGTGACCAGGCTGGTGTAGGTCTCGAAGCCCTTGACGAAGGTGGGGTCGCTCACCTTGCCGACCCACTTGTCGCCCTCCTTGACGGCGTACTCGCCGCCCTCGGCCCATGCGAAGGCGCCGAGCAGGTGGTTGGCGTCGGAACCGCCGTTGAAGGCGAAGCCGTCGACGTCGGCGCCCTTCTTGGCCTGGATCTTCTTGGCCGCGGCGACGAGCTCGTCCCAGGTCTTCGGGACCTCGATCTTGAGCTCCTTGAACCAGTCGGCGCGGTAGAGGACCGCGCGCGCACCGGCGCCCCAGGGCAGGCCGTACACCTCGTTGTCAATGGTCTCGAGGCCGAACAGGTTCTTCGGGATCGCGGCCTGGTCGCCCGCGTGCGCGATGTCGGTGATCGGCGCGAGCGCGTCCTGGCTCTGCCACAGCGGCACCTGGTCGTTGCCGATCTCGGTGACGTCGGGGCCCGTGCCGGTCGCGGCGGCGGCGAACTTGTCGTTCACCTGCGGCCAGGGGATCCACTCCAGCTTGACGTCAGCGCCGGTCTGCTTCTTGAACTCGGCGTTCAGCTCTTCCATGTACTTGGCGGCGGCGGGGTTGCTGTCGCCGAGGCGCCACACGGTGAGGGTCTTGCCGGCGTACTTGGGGCCTGCCTCGGAAGCGGCGGCCGAGCCGGAGGCGGCAGGCTCGGCGGTCTTCGTGGGCTCACTCGAGCCACAGGCGGCCAGACCCAGGGCCAGAGCGGCGGTGGTCGCCGTGGCGGCCGTGATCTTCGCGATCTTCACTAGGGTTCTCCCTTCCCGGCTAACGCGTCGGGGGTTGCGCTCATTCGATGCCGTAGAGATCACCGAAGCCTTGATCGCCGGCCTCGGTTGACTGCTGCTAAACTAACAAGAAACTTTCTTAAAAGAAACGGGCGTTAGCGGATCGTGACGAGAGGAGGGGCGTCCATGGCGCGGAACCCGGGAACCCCGCAGTTGTTGCGCAGACTGAACGACCGCACGGCGCTGGAACTCCTTCTTTCCGAGGGGCCACTCACCCGTGCTGAGCTGGGGGAACGCACAGGGCTCTCCAAGGTAACCGCAGGCCAGCTGTTGTCCCGACTGGAGGACAGGGGCCTGGTCGAGGTGGCGGGGCAGCGCGCGGGAGGCAGGGGTCCTCACGCCGCGCTCTATGGCGTCGTTCCCTCCAGCGCGTACGTCGCGGGCCTGGAGGTGCTGCCCGAGAGCATCACCGTGGGTGTGGCCGACATCACAGGGAAAATCGTGGTCGAGGTCACTGTCGACCCCTCCGACGGGCGCGACCCGGTCAGGACGGTGCGCAACGCCGTCCAGAGGGCCTGCGACACCGCCCATATCGGCATGTCCCAGCTGCGCGCCTTCGTCATCGGCACCAGGGGCGTGGTCGATCCGCGCACCGGCGACGTGCGTTTCTCCTATGACCTGCCCACCTGGCACGTCGGCGTGCTGGCCAGCCTTCGCGAGCGGCTCGGCGCCTCGGTCACGATCGAGAACGACGTCAACCTCGTCGCGCTGGCCGAGCACCGCCACGGCGCCGCCGTGGGCCACGACGACTTCGCCGTCGTCTGGGCGGGTGTGGGGCAGGGTCTGGGCGTCATGCTCGGCGGACGCCTGCACAGGGGCATCACCGGCGGCGCGGGCGAGATCGGCTGGCTGCCCGTGCCGGGCGAGCCGCTGCCCGTCGACGTCTCCCACCCGCAGTCGGGCTCCTTCCAGCGCCTGGTCGGCCAGGAGGCGCTGGCCGGCCTGGCCGACATCTACGGCGTCGCGGGCGCCACCGCCGCCGACCAGGTCCGTACGGCCACCGCCACAGGCAACGACGCCTACCTGAAGGAGGTGGCGGGACGGCTGGCCGTCGGGGTGGCCGCCGTCGCCGTGGTGCTCGACCCCGGGCTGATCGTGCTCAGCGGCGACCTCGGCCGCGCGGGAGGCCCCGCCCTTGCCGAGCGGGTGGAGCAGGCCGTCGCCAAGGTGTGCCCGAGCCAGCCGCGCGTGGCCGCCACGGCGGTGGCGGGCAACCCGGTGCTGAGAGGCGCGCTGGTCGCCGCGCTGGAGCAGGCCCGTGAACAGGTTTTCTCTGACACTGTGTGAGAATTTTCGACTATGCGCGACATCGTGTTGATCTCTGATCCCAGGGTGGCTGCCATCCCCGTGCGCGAGTGCGGGGAGCCGCTCGTGGACGTCCGGGGCAGGCTGCGGGTCGACTCGCGGCTGGCCGACGTGGACGGCGCCTACGCGCACCTGCGCTCGGGGCTGCTGGAGCGTCTGGAGAAGGTGGCGCTGCCCGAGGGCTACGAACTGCTGATCGTCGAGGGCTACCGGCCGATCACGACGCAGCGCACGTACTTCGAGGAGTACAGGACGCGGCTGCTCATCGACTTCCCCGACCTGTCGGCCGACGAGGCGCACGCGGCGGCCAGCAGGTACGTCTCGCCCGTCGAGGTCGCCCCGCACACGGCGGGGGCCGCCGTCGACCTGACGCTGTGCTCGCCCGAAGGGGTGGAGCACGACATGGGCACGGCGGTCAACGACAACCCCGAGGAGAGCGAGGGCGCGTGCTACACGGCCGCGGCCACCATCTCCGCGCAGGCCAGGGCGAACCGCGAGATCCTCGTGGCGGCGCTGGAGTCGGTGGGGCTGGTCAACTACCCGACCGAGTGGTGGCACTGGTCCTACGGCGACCGCTACTGGGCGATGTCCACGGGAGCCCCGCACGCCCTCTACGGGCCGACGAGCTTTCCTCCCGCCTCCTGAGCCTTGGGCGGGTGCGGGGGGCGGATCCGGTGCAGGCGCAGTGGGTCACCGGGTCCCGCCGTGACGAGGAGCCCCGCGTGGGCGGTGAGCGCGCGGCCGGGCGCCGTGCCGTACGCCTCCCACGGTCTTCCCGGGACCCGGGTGTGGAGCGCGCCCGCGTCGTCGAGGGAGAAGAGCCTGCCGTTCATGCCGGCCAGTGACACCGCGCCCGTCGAGAGGCCGTCGGGCTCCCATTCCGCCGCCCCGAAGGGCAGCCGCCACAGCGCGCCGTCCCCTGTCGCGACGTAGAACGCGCAGTCCGCGACCGCGAGGCCGACCGCGTCCGCGGGAGCGGGGCCGACGCGGCGCCAGCCGTCGTCCTCCCTGGCGACCAGGGCGCCCGAGGACGTCACGCCGTACAGGCCGACGCCCATCCCGCCGGCCGCCTCCCGGGGCACGACCAGGGCCCTGACCTCCGAGGGGCCCGACAGCGGCTGCCAGGACAGGTTCTGGCCGCACAGCTCACGGCACAGCAGCGCACCCGAGCCGTCCACGGCGTGGAGGACGCGTCCGAGCACCGCGAGACCCCGCACGTCCGCGACGGGGCCGATCACCTCCCACGAAGGTCGGCGCTCGCCCGACAGCCGGTCGAGGACGTTGCGGGTGACGCGCTCCACGACGGGGTCGTGCAGGGTGTTGCCCCAGTTGACGGTGGCCGAGGTGAAGACGGTGCCGAGGCCGCTGGTGAACACGCCCATGGTGGCCGCGCCGCCCTGGCCGTAGGCGCTCCAGTGCCGCAGGTCGGCGGTGGCGAGCACGACGAAGCTGGACGGCGTGCCGTCCAGGGAGTTCGCCCTGGGCACGCCGCGCACCTCCTCGTACTCGGCGGCGTCGGTCTCGTAGCCAAGGCAGCCCTGGCCGAACTTGTCGCCGTCGGTCAGTCCCGTGCCCTCGAAGGCCCAGTGCCCCGCGAAGCGGGCGGTGTAGGACTCCTCGAGCATGCGCGGCATGTGCTCGCCCCACGCCCCCGCGCCCGCCCTGAAGCTGACGCCGGTCAGCGTGTTCTCGGGGCGGCCGGCCGCCGACCACTCGACCGTGGCCAGGCGCGGGTCGGCGACGGGGTCGGACAGCGGGTCGCGGTGGCAGACCATGGTGCGGCCGCCGTCCTCCAGCCGGATCTGCCACCAGGCGGTGTTGCCGGAGAAGAAGGCCACGTTGCCGCCTCGCCGCACGAACTCCTCGACGGCGTCGCGCATGCCCGCCGACCAGTACTCGTCGTGCCCGTTGACCACCAGCAGCCGGTGGCGGGACAGCAGGCCGAGGCCGTCGTGCAGGTCGAGGTTGGAGCAGTAGGCCACCTCGTAGCCCGCCGGACGCAGCCAGCGCGTCAGGCCCTCCTCCCAGCGTTCGGGCGGCGGGCCGCCGCCCGGCCGGTCGAAGCTGACCGTGGAGGCGCGGGTGGGCGACTCGGTCCAGTAGACGCTCTGGTCGGGCTCGCCCGCCCTGTTGTAGGCCTGCCAGGTGGTGAAAGGCACGCTGACCAGGATCGGCGCGGTCGGCTCTGCCTCCCGGACGACGAAGTGGACCTCGTTGTCGGGACAGGGCGCCCCGCCCGGCAGCGAGCGGGGCCACGGCTCGGCGGGGCCGAAGCGGGCCACGTAGAGCGAGCTCGGCCACTCGCGGGGGATCTCCAGCGACCAGCGGGCGCCGGCCGGCCCCGTGTGGACGACGCGGTCGTCGGTGGCGTCGCTCACGACCACGGGCGAGGGACGGTCGAGCACGAACTCCAGCGTCTCGCCCTGGGCGAGGGAGGTCGCGAGAGCGTAGGCGCGCACGGTCATGCGGTAGCCGTCCCCACTAGCAGGGACTCCAGGTCGAGCAGGTAGCGCTCGATGTCCGGCCTGGACAGGTAGCGGGTGTCGGCGGTCAGCGAGACGCCCTCCGTGGTGACGTGCACGCAGAAGCGGCAGTCGAGGTTGTCCTGGCTCAGCGGCCAGGTCAGCGTGGTCTGCGCCCGCGCCTTCTCGATCTCGTCTGGCTCGCACGCGGCGGGTCCGGGATCGGCGAAGCGCAGGTCGTTGAAGCAGCAGTGCGGGTGCACCCGCTCGCCGCGCCGCGCGCTCTCCGCCCGGACGATCCTGGCCCGGTCGGCGGGGTCGTGATAGGCGCTGCGGTAGGCGCGCAGAGCGGCCGGACCCGCCGCCCTCAGCGCCTCGGCGAAGGGCAGGCCCACCTCCAGCGTGAACAGGCCCTCCATGGCCAGCGTGCTGACGACGGCCATGGTGTCGCGCCTGAACCTGTTGCTCACGATCGGCAGCACCGCGCTGATCTCCTGGCCCGTGTGGCGCCCCGCCAGCTCGGCCACCGCCGCGAGCAGGACCGTCGAGGTGGAGGCGCCGTGGGCGGCGGCGATCGAGCGTACGGCCAGGTCGAGCGCGGGCGAGTGGAGCAGGGCGCGCCAGATCGGCGGGTCCGAGCCCTTCACGGGCGTGGGGAACATGGTGGCCGCGATCCGCCGGTGCTCGCGCTCCCAGTGCGCGGCGGCGGCCGTGGCGACCCGCCGTCCCTGCTCGCCCTGCTGCCAGAGGGCCAGGTCGAGCGCTCGCGGCGCGGGCGCGGACGGCGGCCTGCCCAGCAGCAGCATGCGCAGGTCGCGTACCGCGACCTCGGCTCCTGCCCCGTCGGCGGCCAGGTGGCAGAACAGCAGCGTGACGTGGGTGACCCTGTCGCCGTCGGTCGTCAGGCCCACCCGCAGCGGCCACTCGCGCTCGTAGTCGAACCTGGTGGCCGCCGGCGCGCCGAACGTGACGGGCAGCCGTCCCGTCCTCTCCAGCCTCTGGTACGGCTCCCGCCGCGCCCCCAGTCTGGTCCTCAGCGAGCCGTGCCGCTCGACCAGCGCCCCCACGGCGGCGAGCACCTCGGGCACGCTCCTGTCGCCTGGGACCTTCACCACCCTGTCGAAGTTGAAGTAGTGATCGTCGGGCTCGGTGTGCAGGATCGCCTCCCAGATCGCCCGCTGGCCCCACGTCAGCGGCGCGGTTCCCTCGTCGGGACCGGCGAACTCGACGATCATCGGCTGGACAGGCGTCCGGCCAGCAGGTCCAGGTCGTCGAGTAACTCCAGCCCGTCCTCCGTGAGATCGACCTCGACGCCGAACTCGCTCTCGATCGCGTCGATGAGCCGCATCTGCCCCACGGAGGTCAGGCCGAGCGCCGACAGCGGCACGGTCGCCCGCAGGGCCTCCTGCGCGGTCAGCGCGCCGTCGGAGGACTCCTCGACCAGCTCGGCGAGTCTTTCCTTGATCATGTCAGCTCCCTGGCGAGGCGTTCGGCCTCCTCGTCGGACATCTGGTCCAGCTCCGCCACCAGCAGGTCCTCGACCGTCCCGGCCAGGCCCTCGACCGTCGGGCTCGCGAACAGCGCTCTGATCGGGACGTCCAGGTCGATCGCGGCCCTGATCCTGGCCACCACGCGGACGGCCAGCAGGCTGTGCCCGCCGAGCGCGAAGAAGTCGTCGTGCGCCCCCACCTTCTCCAGGTCGAGGACCTCGGCGAAGACGGCCGCCACCAGATGCTCGGCGTCGCCGTCCGGCGCCCTGTACTCCGCCCTGGCCGCCTCGGGCTCCGGGAGCGCGGCCCTGTCCACCTTGCCGTTGGGGGTCAGCGGAAGCGCGTCGAGGCGCACCCACCGCGTGGGCACCAGGTACGGCGGCAGCGTCGCGGCCGCGTGGTCGCGCAGCTCGCCGAGGTCGGCCTCGCCCACGACGTAGCCGACCAGCGTCTCGCCCTTCGCCGTCACCGCGGCGGCGCCGACGTCGGGGTGGGTCATGAGCGTGGCCTCGACCTCGCCGGGCTCGACCCGCTGACCTCTGATCTTCAGCTGGTCGTCGAGGCGGCCGAGGAACTCCAGCTGCCCGTCGGGCCGCCATCTGACCCTGTCGCCGGTCCGGTAGACCCGCTCGTGGGCGCTGTCCCGTGGGGCGTCGGTCGCGGTAAGGAGGATCCTGTCGCCGGTGAAGGGCACGAAGCGGTCCGCGGTGAGGTCGGGGCGGCCGAGATACCCGCGGGCCACACCCTCCCCTCCGACGCACAGCTCGCCAGGAGCGCCGGGCGGGACCAGGCGCCCTGCGGCGTCGACCACGTAGGCGGTGGTGGCGGCGATCGGGCGGCCGATGGGCGGCACGCCACGCGAGGCGTCGAGCGTGGTGGCCGTGGCGATGACGGTGGTCTCCGTCGGGCCGTAGGTGTTGACCAGCCTGACGCCCGGGCCGAAGCGTTCGTGCCAGCGGGCCACCGCGGAGGCGTGCGCCTGCTCGCCGCCGAGGATCACCAGGCGCAGCGTCGAGGGCCAGGCGACCGCGTCGATCTGGTCGACGAGGTGGTGCCAGTAGGCCGTGGGCAGGTCGAGGACCGTCACGCCCTCGAGGTGGTCGGGCAGGCTGAGCGCGCCGTCGGGCAGGACGACGACGTGGGCGCCGCTGGACAGCGCGGGATAGATCTCCTCGGCGTGGGTGTCGAAGCCGAGCGAGGCGAACTGCACCACCCTGTCGCCCGGACGCAGGCCGTACTCCTCCGCCATCCAGTCGACGCGGGCGGCCAGGTTGCGGTGGTCGACGACGACGCCCTTGGGCTCGCCCGTCGAGCCAGAGGTGTACAGCACGTAGGCGATCTCGGCGGGCGGCACGGGGGTGAGGGGCGCGCCAGGCTCGCAGGTATGGGCCAGCGGGGTGCCCTGCGGCAGCCGGTCGACCAGGTCGGGCGAGGTGAGCACGAGCGTCGCGCCGCTGTCGGTCAGCAGGTGCGCCAGGCGGGCGGTCGGGTGGGCGGGGTCGAGCGGCAGGTAGGCGCCGCCCGCTCGCCACACCGCGAGCAGCGCGGCGACGGCGTCGACGCCCCGGCCGAGGCAGACGCCCACCAGGTCGCCCCGCCGTACCCCCTTGCTCTGGAGGAGCCCGGCCAGCTCGGTGACCCGCAGGTCGAACGAGGCGTAGTCGAGATCGCCCACCGCGGGCAGCCCCGCGTGCCCGAGGACGGCCCGCGCCACCCTGTCGGGCACGGTCGGCGCGTCGAAGGATCCTGGTGATGGGACCGGTCCCTCCCGCGTGACCGGTGAGGGCCGGTCGGAGAGGGAAGCGGGAGGAACCGGCCGGCTCGGTGCGGGACCCCGCCCCCACGCGCGCAGCAGGGCGAGGTCGTCGGGGGACAGCAGCTGGGGCGGCAGATCTGGGTCCTGGCGCAGGAGGCGTTCCAGCCTGCGGGCCAGTGCCTGCACCGTGTCCGCGTCGAACAGGGCGGCGTCGTAGGACAGGACGAGCAGCAGCTCGTCGGGGTCCTGCCAGGCCTCCAGCATTAGGTCGAACTTGACCTGCGCGAACCCGTGGGGGAACGGCGCGGCCTCCAGCCCGGCGAAGGCGGCGGGCGCGCGGCCCGCGTCCTGGGTGTGCAGGATGGCCATCGTTTCGAACGAGGGCGCGCGCTCCAGCGGCGCTCCCTGGTGCGCGAAGGCGTCCACGACCGTGGCGCGGGTCCGCTCCACGAGCTCGCCGAAGGTGGGCGAGCCTGTCAGGTCGCCGCGGATCACGAGCGTGTCGGCGAAGTAGCCGACCACGCCCTCCAGGAGGGCGTCGTCGCGGCCCGAGGTGACGGTGGCCACGCAGACGTCCGTCAGGCCGCTCTGCGCTGCGAGCACCGCCTGGTAGGCGGCCATCAGCGTCATGAACATCGTCGCGCCCCGCGTCCTGCTGACCGCCTCGACCGGCAGCGTGAACGTGTGGAAGGCGGCCTGGCGCGGCGCGCCGGTGCGCGGCCTGTCGGTGGGCAGGTTCAGGGGCGGCTGACCCGCGAGCCGCTCCCTCCAGTAGTCGTCCATGGAGTCCTGGCCGAGCTGCCAGCGGGCGACGTCGCCGAACTGCAGGGGCGGCTCGGGCGGCCGCTCGCCGGAGTAGAGGAGGGCCAGCTCGTCGATCAGGATGTTGAGCGACCAGCCGTCGCCGAGGATGTGGTGCAGCACGACGCACAGCACGTGGTCCTCGGGGCCGGCGGGGACGAGCGTCACCCTGAACGGGGGGGCGCAGGCCAGGTCGAAGGGGGCGTTGACGCGCTCGGCCACCAGCCGCTCGGGCTCGCCCGCGACGATCTCGAAGGGCACCGGGCCAGGGGGCTCGACGACGACCACGGGCACGCCGTCCACCTCGGGGAAGCGCGTGCGCAGGCTCTCGTGCCTGGCGGCCAGCGCGTCCACGGCCAGGCGCAGCGCCGCCACGTCGAGCGGGCCGCGCAGGCGGCGCACGATCCACATGTTGTAGGCGGCGTCGCCGGGGTCGAGCCGGTGCAGGAACCACAGCCGCTCCTGGGAGCGGGAGAGCGGGACGGCCGCGCCCTGGGGACGCGGGCGAGGCCGGTCATCGGCGGGGCCTGGGGAGTCCTGCGCGGCGTCGAGAAGGGCGGCCATCGCCTCGACGGTCGGGCGCAGGAACAGCTCGCGGACGGGCACCCGTCCCGGCAGGCGGGAGGTGACGACGGTGGCCAGCAGGGAGTGCCCGCCGAGCGCGAAGAAGTCGTCCTCCGCGCCGACCTCCGTGACGCCGAGCACGTCGGCGAAGACCCGTGCGACCAGCAGTTCGTGCGGCGTCCTCGGCGGAGTGGAGGCCGGGACCGCCGACGCCTCGGGCGAGGGGAGGGCCTTGCGGTCCACCTTGCCGTTGGGCGTGAGGGGCAGGGCGTCGAGCTCCACAACCACCGAGGGCACCATGTAGCCGGGCAGCTGGGCGGCGGCGTGCTCCCTCAGCCCCTCCGCCTCGCCGACGACGTAGGCCACGAGCAGGTCGTCGCGGACGGCGGTGACGGCCTGCCGCACGCCGGGCCGCGACTCCAGTACCGCCTCGATCTCGCCCAGCTCGACCCGGTGGCCGCGCAGCTTCACCTGGTTGTCGGTCCTGCCGAGGAACTCCAGCGTGCCGTCGGGCAGCCAGCGGACCAGGTCACCCGTGCGGTAGACGCGCTCGCCCGCGTGCTCGGTGAACCGCTCGGCGGTCAGGTCGGGCCTGCCCAGGTAGCCGGTGGCCAGGCCCGCGCCGCCGATCAGCAGCTCGCCCGGGACGCCGAGGGGCGCGTCGACGTGGACGGTCGTGTTGGCGATCGGGCGGCCGATCGTCACCCTGGCGGGATCGGAGGGCACCTCCCACGCGGTGGACCAGATGGTCGTCTCGGTCGGGCCGTACATGTTGACGAGCCTGCCGACGCGCGAGCGCAGCTCGGCGGCCAGCTTCGGCGGCAGCGGCTCGCCGCCCGCCAGCGCGGTCACCGGGGGCAGCTCCCCTGTGAGCAGCACCCGCCAGCCCGAGGGCGTGGCCTGGACGTGCGTGACGCCCGTCGTCGTGATCAGCCGCGACAGCGCGGCGCCGTCGCGGGCGGTGTCGGCGTCGGCGATGACCACCGTGCCCCCCGTGACGAGCGGCAGGTACAGCTCCAGCGCGGAGATGTCGAAGGAGAGCGAGGTGAGCGCCAGCCAGACGTCGGAGGGCGTGGACCCCACGAGCGAACGCATCGCGAGCAGGAAGTTCGTCAGCGCCCTGTGCGGGACGACCACGCCCTTGGGGCGGCCCGTGGAGCCCGAGGTGTAGAGCACGTAGGCGGTGTCGTCGGGGCGCGGTCTGACGACGTGCGGCGCTCCCGAGGGGAGCTCGTCGGTGAGGACGAGCGCCGCGCCCGAGTCCTCCAGCACGTAGGAGACGCGGGACTGCGGGTAGTCGGGGTCCACCGGCAGGTAGGCGGCGCCCGCCATGGCCACGCCGAGCAGCGCGACCAGCATGTCAGGACCGCGCGAGAGCCGTACCGCGACCAGGGAGCCCGTGCCGACGCCCCGCTCGGCGAGCGCGCCCGCCAGGACCGCCGCCCTCTCTGTCAGCTCGCGGTAGGTCAGCGTGGTGTCGCCGCAGACCACCGCGACCGCGTCAGGACAGACGTCAGCGCGCTCCAGCACCAGGTCGACGAGGGTGAGGGGCGGCAGCTCCGCGGCCGTGTCGTTCCACGAGGCCAGCAGGGCGCGCTCGGAGGCAGGGGTCAGCTCCAGCTCGGCGACCGGCGACGACGGATCGGCCACGATCGACGAGACCAGGACGGCGAAGCGCTCCATCATGCGCTCGGCGGTCGCGCGCTCGAACAGTTCTTCGCTGTAGATGGCCACCCCGAGCAGGCCGCCGTCGTCCTCGGCGTACAGGTCGAGCGACAGGTCGAAGCGCGCGGGATGCCAGCCCAGCGGGAACGGCTCGGCCTCCAGGCCCGGCAGCGGATCGGCGATCTCGCCCTGCGTGTGCAGCGCGAACATGGTCTGGAACAGCGGGGTCCTGCTGAGGTCGCGCTGGAGGCCGAGCGCGCCGACCAGCCGCTCGAACGGCACCTCCTGGTGCGCCAGCGCCTGCAGCACGGTCTTCCTCGTCCGGCGGAGCAGCTCGGCGAAGCTCGGCTCGCCCGACAGGTCGCACCTGAGCACCAGCATCGTCGACAGGTAGCCGACCACCCGCTCCAGCTCGGTGCTCGTCCGCCCCGCCGAGGGCGTGCCCACGCAGAAGTCGTCCTGTCCGCTGTGCCGCGCCAGCAGCACCTGGTAGGCGGCCAGCAGCACCATGTACGGCGTGCACCGCGCGCTCCTGGCCAGCTCGGCCACCCCGGCGACCAGCTCGGGAGCCAGCCTGAACAGCACCTCGCCGCCCGCCGTGCCGCGCTGCGGAGGGCGCGGCCTGTCGGTGGCCAGCTCCAGCACCGGCGCCCCCGCCAGCCGCTCGGCCCACCACTCCTCCTCGGCCGCGAAGTCACGAGGGGCGGGGTTGAACGGGGGAGGGGCGGCGGGCAGCGGCCTGCCCGCGTAGCAGGCGGCGACCTCCTCGCGCAGCACGTTGAACGACCAGCCGTCGCCGTTGATGTGGTGCAGCACCACGCACAGGACGTGCTCGCGCGGCCCGAGCGGGATGACGCTCACCCTGAAGGGAGGTCGCCCTGCCAGGTCGAAGGGGGCGTTGGTGCGCTCGGACACCAGCTTGTCCGGATCGCCCTCGACCACCTCGAAGGCGATGCGGCCTGGAGGCTCGACGACCGCCACGGGGCGCCCGTCCACTTCGGGAAAGCGGCTGCGCAGCGCGTCGTGCCGGGCGGCGACGGCGGTGAAGGCCGCCTCCAGCCTGGTGAGGTCGAGCTCTCCGCGCAGCCTGTAGGCGTAGGCGGTGTTGTACGAGGGGTCGTCAGGATCGAGCCGATGGAGGAACCACAGGCGCTCCTGGGCGGACGAAAGCGTCACTAGCCCTTCCCCCGAATCTGGAAAGGTTCTTAACTGTTCGGGAGTCAACCACGGATCTTGACCTGCCCGCAAGGCCCGATAAACACGGGGTTTGCGCTCTTGTCACCTCCCCGTGACCGTGTAAGACTGTCGGCCGTCCGGTGGGTAAGGAAAGTTTCTTATCAGTATTTTCGGGGGTCTGTCGTGAGCGTGACCCTTCCTGATCTGCTGCGGGAGCGGGCCAAGGCCGACCCCGAGCGGGTGGCGATGACCGTCCACGGTGCCGGGTCGCTGACCTTCGGTGAGTGGGAACGCCGCTCCGCGGGCCTCGCGGCGGGGCTCGGCGTCGAGCCCGGCGACCGGGTGGGCCTGGTGTTCGGCAACGGCGACTGGCTGGAGTACGCGGTCGCCTTCCTCGGCGTGGTCAGGGCGGGGGCCGTGGCCGTCCCTCTGTCGGACCGGCTGGCCGGCGCCGACGTGGAGACGATGCTGGCGCACTGCGGCGCGTCCAGGACGCTGCGCCCAGGGGCGTTACCCTTCGCGGAGGGCTCGGCACCCGACCCTCCGCGCCCGCGCGACCTCGCCCAGATCCTCTACACCTCCGGCACCACGGGCAGGCCCAAGGGCGTCGCGGCCAGCCATGCCAACCTGGCCTACGGCTGCGGCGGCAGGCGCAGGCCCTTCATGCACAGCGCGCACCTGGCGCACGCCTTCCCGATCGGCACGAACGCGGGCCAGTGGATGCTCGTCAACGCTCTGGACGCCCATCCGCAGGTCGTGACGTTACCCAGATTCACCCCCGGCAGGTTCGCCGGGCTGATCGAGCACCACAGGGCGGGCACGGTCTTCCTCGTGCCGGCCATGGCCATCGAGATGCTCTCCGCCCGCGTCCACCACAAGCACGACCTGTCGAGCGTGCTGCTGCTCGGCTCGGCCGCGGCGCCGCTGCCCTCGCAGGTCGCCGTCGACCTCGGCGCCGCCTTCGGCAACGCCACGATCGCCAACTACTACACCTCGACAGAGGCGGCGCCCGCCCAGACCGTGATGCTCTTCGACCCTGACAGGCCCGCGAGCGTCGGGCGGCCCGCCTCGGGCGGCGCCGTCAAGATCGCGACGGCCAAGGGCGACCCGCTGCCACCCCGCGTGACCGGCGAGGTGTGGATGCGCTCGCCTGCCGTCACCCGCACCTACTACGGCGACGCGCAGGCCAGCGGCGAGGTGTTCAGAGGCGGCTGGGTCCGGATGGGCGACCTCGGTTACCTCGACGACGACGGCTACCTCTACCTGGTCGACAGGGAGAGCGACGTGATCAAGTCGGGCGCCTACAAGGTGTCGACGATCCACGTGGAGGACGTCGTCCACCAGCATCCGGACGTGGTCGAGGCGGCCGCGTACGGTGTGCCGCACCCCACGCTCGGCAAGGCCGTCGAGGTGGCGGTGGTCGGCCCCGTGGCCCACGAGGAGCTGCGGATCTTCCTGAAGGGGCGGCTGGCCCCGCACGAGCTGCCCGCCAGGCTCGTCACCCTCGACGCCCTGCCGCGCAACCAAGGCGGCAAGGTCGACAAGCGGAGGTTGAGGCATGACTGAGGTGTCACCCGCCCAGCACGGGATCTGGATCAACGAGCGGGCGGGTGCCTGGTCGGCGTACCACATGCCGCTGGTGATCAGGTTCGAGGCGCCCGTCGACGAGGGGGCGCTGACCAAGGCGGTCGCCGCACTGGTCGAACGGCATCCGCTGCTGGGCGCGGCCTTCGAGGAGCGCGACGGCCTGCCGTCGCTGGTGCCCGCCGCCGAACCGCCCTACCTCGCGCGTGAGGAGGTGAAGGGCCCCTTCGACCTGGCCAAGGGACCGCTCGTCAGGTTCGCGCTGCAGGGCGACGAGCTGAGAGTCGAGGCGCACCACGCGGTCTTCGACGGTCAGTCCAAGGAGGTGCTCGTCGCCGACCTGCTGGCGCTCTACAGGGGCGAGGTCCTGCCCCCGCTACCCCCTCTCGCGCCGAGCGAGGCGCCCGCTGAGGAGGCTCGCGCCTTCTGGGCCTCCAGATGGCGCGCGCCCGAGGAGGTGGTGGTGCCAGGGGGAGTGCTGCGCTCGCGGCGCGCGAGCCCGGGGCGCGTGCTGGAGTTCTCGCTCGACGTGCCGGAGGCCGAGGGGCTGACCAGGTTCGAGGTGGTGCTCGCCGCGGTGCACGCCGTCCTCGCCTCGTACGGCAACGCCGCCCCCGTCACGGCGATCGACCTGTCCACCCGCACCCCCGGCCAGGAGGGCCACATCGGGCCCTTCGTCACCGAGCTGCCCGTCTTCTCCGCCCCCGAGCACGGGACCCCCTTCGGGCGGTTCGCCCTGGCGCTGCGGGCCGAGCTGCGCGAGGTCTACCGGCACCGGCAGGTCCCCCTCGCCAGAGCGATCCCCGGGCTGAGGCCGCACGCCGCGCTCGCACCCGTGTCGGTCAGCTACCGGCGCGGAGGGCACGACGATCGTGTGGAGTGGCTGGCCTTCAACCAGGCCGTGCGGGGCGCCCTGCAGCTCCAGCTCCTCGACAGGCCCTCCGGGCTCGTCGCCAGCCTCCGCCACGACCCCGACGAGCTGCCCGATCCCGGACGGGTCGTGGCCGACCTGCGCTCCTGGCTGTCGGGAGATCTCTCCCGCCCGCTGAGCACGACGCAGGCCCCTCAGCCCGCCCCCGCGCCCGTGGCCGCCGACTCGGGACAGGAACGGCGGGTCGAGGGCGATCCGCTCCTCGCCGGCATCACCGCGATCTGGGAGGAGGTGCTCCAGCTGTCGCCGATCGAGCCGTACGACGACATCTTCGACCTGGGCGGGCACTCCCTCACGATCACGCAGATCATCGCCCGCATGCGCAAGCGCCTGGACGTCGAGGTCGAGCTGGACGACTTCTTCGACAACCCGACCATCGCGGGCGTCATCGGAGTGATCAGGCGGTGATCGACGCCGACCTCTCCCGCATGCTCGTGATCCGCGCCTTCGAGCGCACCCTCCTCGACCTGTACGGCAGGGGCCTGCTCAACGGCACCACCCACACCTGCCTCGGGCAGGAGTACGTCCCTGTCGCCATGGAGGGGCTGCTCGACCCGGCCGACCACGTCTTCAGCAACCACCGGGGACACGGCCACTACCTGGCCCGCTTCGACGACCCCGAGGGCCTGCTGGCCGAGATCATGGGCCGCGAGGGCGCGGTGTGCGCAGGGGTGGGCGGCAGCCAGCACATCCGCCGCGACCGCTACCTGTCCACCGGCGTCCAGGGGGAGAGCCTGCCGGTGGCAGCGGGCGTCGCGCTCCATCTCAAGCGCGCCGAGCCCGGCCGCCTGGCCTGCGCCTACGTCGGTGACGGCACGTTCGGCGAGGGCGCGGTCTACGAGGCGCTGAACCTGGCCGCGCTCTGGGCGCTGCCCCTGCTGGTGGTGGTCGAGAACAACGGCATCGCCCAGTCCACGCCCACCGACAAGCACCTGGCGGGCACGATCGCGGGGCGCGCCGCGGCCTTCGGCCTCCCGCACGAGCTGGTCGAGGGCGCCGACGTGGACGACATCAGGGCCAGGCTCGCGCCGCTCGTCTCCGGCGTGCGGGCGGGCAGGCCCGCCGTGGTGGAGTTCGTCACCCACAGGCTCGGACCGCACAGCAAGGGCGACGACACCAGGCCCGCGCACGCCGTCGGCGTCGACTGGCGGGACAAGTACGCCTCCCCGCGGCTCGACCGGCTCGAAGCAGCGGCCGTGTCGAGGATCGAGGCGGTCGCCGCCGACGTGATCGCCCGTCCGCTGTCACGGTGGGAGGCGCGATGAGGGTCGCGGAGAACCTCAACGCGGCGCTCCACGAGCTGATGGCGGCCGAGCGGAACCTCTACCTGCTCGGAGAGGACGTGGCCGACCCCTACGGCGGCGCCTTCAAGATCACCCGAGGGCTGTCCACCCGCTTCCCCGGCAGAGTGATGTCCACGCCGATCAGCGAGAGCGCCATCACCGGCGTCGCCGCGGGCCTGGCGCTGTCGGGCGACGCGGCGATCGTCGAGATCATGTTCGGCGACTTCGCCACGCTCGCCTTCGACCAGCTCCTGAACTTCGCCGCCAAGTCCGTCTCCATGTACGGCTCCCGCGTCCCCATGCGCATGGTCGTGCGCTGCCCTGTCGGCGGCGGCAGGGGCTACGGCCCCACGCACAGCCAGAGCCTGCAGAAGCACTTCGTCGGCATCCCCGGCCTGGCGCTGTACGAGATGTCGCCCTTCCACGACAACCTCGCGGTCCTCACCGAGATGCTGGCGCGCGAGGAGCCCTGCGTCCTGTTCGAGGACAAGGTCCTCTACACCAGGCCCATGCACGCCGTGCCCGAGCCGTTCTCCCTCGCGGTCGAGAACGGCGTGGCGAGGGCCTTCCTCGACGAGCGTCCCGACTGCGTGGTCGTCGCGCCAGGAGGCAGCGCCCCCATGGTGCTGGCGGCGATGCGCTCGCTGCTGCTCGAGGAGGAGATCGTCTGCACGCTGGTGGTGCCCTCCCGCCTGTACCCGTTCGACGTGGAGCTCCCCGACGCGCGGCGCGTCTTCGTCGTGGAGGAGAGCACCGCGGGCGGGACCTGGGGCGCCGAGGTCGCCCACCAGATCCACCAGCGGCACTGGGGACGGCTGGCAGGCCCCGTCACCCTCGTCCACTCCGCCGACTCCGTCATCCCCACCGCCGCCCACCTGGAGGAGTCGGTGCTGGTCTCGGAGCGGACGGTCCATCGCGTGATCATGGAGACGCTCCGTGGCTGAGCTGCGCGTGCCGAAGCTGAACACCAACGACAGCGAGTACCTGCTGGTGGAGTGGCTGGTCCAGGACGGGGACTCGGTCCACGAGGACGACCTGGTCGCCCTGGTCGAGACCTCCAAGGCGGCGGAGGAACTGCCCGCCGACGCCACGGGCGTGCTGCGCCACCGGGTGGCCGCGGGCGCCTGGTGCCGTCCCGCCCAGGTGATCGCCACGATCGGCGGAGACGCGGCGGTCGCGCGGCCCGAGCCTGCCCCGCCGCCCGCCGCAGCCGGGCAGCCCGAGCCCTCGGTGGCGCGGGACGGCCTGCCTCTGGTCACCGCCCCCGCCCAGGCGTTCGCCGACGAGCACGGCGTCACCGGCGAGCAGCTCAGGGAGCTCGGGCTCAAGGTCGTCAGGAAGGCCGACCTCGAACGGCTCCTCGGCCACGTGCGCGACCTGCCGAAGGTGCAGCGGGCCGTCGCCAGGGCCGTGGAACTGTCCCACAGCACCATCCCCGCCGCCTACCTGGCCGTCCGCATGAACCTGGCGGGGGCGATCGAGCACGCCAAGGCCGAGACCAGGGCCGTCAGACGCCCTGTCGGGCTGGCGGAGATCTTCGTCCAGGCCGTGGCGGGGCTGCACGAGCGCTTCCCGCTCTTCTTCGCCACCCTCGAGGGCGACCGGATCCGCCTGTCCAGGACCGCCGACATCGGCGTCACGCTCGACCTCGGCGAGGGCCTCTACGTGCCCGTGCTGCACGACGCGGGCGGCCGTACCACCAAGGAGCTGGCCGGCGCACTGATGCGCCACCGCCTGGCCGCCACCACCGGCGACTTCAGGCCCTCCGACCTCAGCGGCGCCAACTTCGTCGTCACCCTGCACACCGAGGGGGACGTGGTCATGGCGATCCCGATCGTCTTCCCCGGCACCGCCTGCGCGCTGGCCGTCACCGCCCCGGGGGAGGACGGCGGCGCCGACATCGGCCTGGCCTACGACCACCGGCTGATCAACGGCCGGGAGGCCGCACTCTTCATGCACGCACTCAAGGCCGCCGTCGAAGGGCTGAGCTGATGTCCGCCGTGGATCTGTCCGGAGCCAAGAGGGAGCTGCTGCGACGCAGGCTGCAAGGCGCGAAGGCGGCCGAGAGCATCCCCCGCCGCCCCGAGGGCAGTCAGCCTCCCCTGGCCCCCGCCCAGGAGCCGCTGTGGTTCATGGAGCACCTCACGCCAGGCACCGCCACCTACACCCTCACCACCGCGGTACGGCTGCGCGGCCCGCTCGACGAGGAGCGCCTGCGCGCAGCGCTCGACGAGCTGCCGAGAAGGCACGAGAGCCTGCGGCACCGCTTTCCCACCAGCGAGGACGGCCTGCCCGCCGTCCACGTGGCCGAGGAGAGCGAGGCGCCGCTCGCGCTCGCCACGGCGGCCGACGACGAGGAGGCGCTGGTTCTGATCGACGCGGCCGCCGCGGTGCCGCTCGACCTGGCGGAGGGGCCGCTGCTCAGGGCGCTCGCGGTGTCCATCGGGGGTGCAGAGCACGTGCTCGCGCTGCTGGTGCACCACATCGTGGCCGACGGGCAGTCGGCGCAGCTGCTCATGCGGGACCTCCTGGCGCTCTACAGGGGCGAGAGCCGGGAGGCGCCGGCCGTCAGGTACGGCGACGTCGCGCTGTGGCAGAGCGAGCGCTCCTTCGAGCGCGAGCTGGCCTACTGGATCGGACGGCTCGACGGGCTGCCGCGCGTCGAGCTGCCCCTCGACAGGCCGAGGCCCGCCGCGCAGTGCCTCGAAGGGGCCACCCACGTGCACGAGCTCGACCCCGAGCTGGTCGAGCGCGTGACCGCTCTCGGCAGGAGTCACGGGGCGACGCCGTTCATGACCCTGCTGGCCGCCTTCCATGTGCTGCTGGCCAGGCTCTCGGCCCAGGACGACGTGGCCGTGGGCACCCCCGTGGCAGGCAGGACGCGCCCCGAGCTGGACGACGTGGTCGGCATGTTCGTCAACACGCTCGTGCTGCGCGCCGACCTGGAGGACGACCCGAGCTTCGCCGACCTGCTCGGCAGGACGAGAGAGCTGGTCGTCGACGCCCTCGACCACCAGGAGCTGCCCTTCGCCAAGCTGGTCGAGGCGCTCGGCGTCCCGCGCGACCCGAGCAGGCAGCCGCTGGTCGACGCGCTGTTCTCGCTGCACGACCTGGCGGCGGGCGAGGACGACTTCCCGCTGCGCCCCGGCTCGGCCCGCCACGACCTCGAGCTCTACGTCGTCCCCAGCGGCGAGGGGCTGGCCTGCGCGTTCACCTACAAGACCACGCTGTTCTCCGCCCCCACGATCGCCAGGACGGCACGCCACTTCGAGGCGCTGCTCAGAGCGGCCGTCACCGACCCCTCCACGCCGGTGAGCCGCCTCTCCCTCGGCGACGTCTCCGAGATCGAGGCGTGGAACGCGACGGCGGCCGACTTCCCAGACCTGACCCTGCACGCCCTGGTCGAGGAGCAGGTGGCGCGGACCCCCGACGCGGTGGCCGTCACCTTCGAGGGCCAGTCGCTGACCTACAGGCAGCTCGACGAGCGCGCCAACCAGATCGCGCACAGGCTCGCGAGGCTCGGCGCGGGCGGGCTGGTCGCCATCTGCGCCGAGCGCTCGCTCGAACTCGTCGCGGGCCTGCTCGGCATCCTCAAGGCGGGCGCCGCCTACGTGCCGCTCGACCCGTCGTACCCGCAG
The DNA here is from genome assembly GCF_039533245.1 of Nonomuraea recticatena. Lineage (NCBI taxonomy): Bacteria > Bacillati > Actinomycetota > Actinomycetes > Streptosporangiales > Streptosporangiaceae > Nonomuraea > Nonomuraea recticatena. The sequence goes on from NZ_BAAATE010000003.1 coordinate 57,903, forward strand.
GACAGGCTGACGTTCATGCTGGCCGACGCCGCCGCGCCCGTCGTGCTCACCCAGAGCGCGCTGATCCCGCTGCTGGCCTCGGGCGGCGCGACCATCCTGCCGCTCGACAACCCCCAGGTCTGGGACGGCCTGCCCACCGCGCCACCCGACGTCGCCCAGGGCGAGGCGGCGTACATGATCTACACCTCGGGCTCGACGGGCAAGCCGAAGGGCGTCCCCAACGGCCACCGCGGCATCGTCAACCGCCTCGACTGGATGCAGAAGCGCTACCGGCTCACCGCCGACGACGTGGTGCTGCAGAAGACCCCCGCGGGCTTCGACGTCTCGGTGTGGGAGTTCTTCTGGCCGCTGATCTCCGGAGCCCGTCTCGTCCTGGCCGCGCCCGACGGCCACCGCGACCCCGCCTACCTGCGTGACCTGATCAACTCCGAGCGCGTCACCACGCTGCACTTCGTGCCGTCCATGCTGGCGGTGTTCCTGGCCGAGGAGGGCGTGGACACCTGCGCCTCGCTGCGCACGATCATCTGCAGCGGCGAGGAGCTGCCCGTCGACCTGGCCGTGCGCTGCCTGCGGACGCTGCCGGCCGAGCTGCACAACCTTTACGGCCCGACAGAGGCGGCCATCGACGTCTCGTCATGGCAGTGCACCCTCGAGCGGCTCGAGGGGCGGGCCACCGTGCCCATCGGCTCACCCATCCAGAACATCACCCTGCACGTCCTGGACAGGCACGGCGCGCAGGTCCCCGTCGGCGTGCCGGGCGAGCTGCACATCGGCGGCGTCGGCGTCGCGCTCGGCTACCACGACCGCCCCGCGCTGACCGCCGAGAGGTTCTCCGGCGGGCGCTACCGCACCGGCGACGCCGCCCGCTGGCTGCCCGACGGCACCATCGAGTTCCTCGGCCGCCTCGACGACCAGGTCAAGCTGCGCGGCCTGCGGATCGAGCTCGGCGAGATCGAGACGGCGCTGCGCGAGAAGGCGGGGGCCGCCGAGGCCGTCGTCGTCGTGCGCGCCGACCAGCTGGTCGGCTACCTGGTGGGAGGGCCGTCCGAGCCCGCCCAGGTCAGGGCCGCGATCAGGGGATTCCTGCCGGAGTACATGCTGCCCTCGCTGTTCGTCCGGATGGAGGCGCTGCCGCTCACCCCGAACGGCAAGCTCGACCGTAAGGCGCTGCCCGAGCCCGTCCTGTCGGCCGACGCGGTCTACGCCCCTCCCTCGACGGAGGCCGAGAGGGTCGTCGCCGAGGTCTGGGCCGAGGTGCTCGGCGCTCCACGGGTGGGGATCGACGACGACTTCTTCGACCTCGGAGGCCACTCGCTGCTGGCCATCCAGGTCGTGGCGAAGCTGCGCAAGGCGGGGATCGGCCCCGTCGGCCTGGTCGACGTGTTCACCTACAGGACGGTGCGGGAGCTGGCCGCCTTCGCCGCCTCCTCCGAGCAGGGCGCGAGGCCGTTGCTCCAGCGGCTGACCCCGCCGAGGAGCGCGACGGTCAGCTACGTCTGCGTGCCGTACGGGTCGGGCAGCGCCATCGTCTACCAGCCGCTGGCCGACGCGCTCCCCGCCGACCAGGCGCTCTACGCGCTGGCCATCCCCGGCCACGACATCGGCCTGGACGAGGAGCCGATGGACTTCGACGAGCTGGCGGCCAGGACGACCGAGGAGATCCTGCGCATCGAGGGCCCCCTGGTGATCTACGGGCACTGCGGGGTCGGCGCGGCGCTCGCCGTCGAGCTGGCCAGAAGGGTCGAGGAGGCGGGGCGTGAGGTCGAGGCGCTCTACATCGGGGCGATCTTCCCCTTCGCCAGGCCGCGCGGCTGGCTGCGGTTCGGACTGATGGACCGGCTGCGCTCCAGCCAGACCGACATCAACAGGCTGAAGGCCCGCGGCGTCGACCTGGAGGAGCTCGAACCCGGCGTCGCCGACCGCATCATCGCGACCATGCGGCACGACTCCAAGGCCGCGGAGAAGTACTTCACCTCGCTCTTCCACGCCGACGACAGGCCCAGGCTGCGCGCCCCGATCATCTCGGTGATCGGCGAGCGCGACCCCGCGACCGACTACTACGAGGAGCGCTACACCGAGTGGGGCTTCCTCAGCGACACCACCGCGCTGGTCGTCCTGGACGAGGGCGGCCACTACTTCCTGCGCTACAGGGCCGACGAGCTGGCCGCTGTGCTGCGCACCCACCGGCGCCTCGAGGCGGGTGACCGTACGGGGAGCTGGTGGGTGCACGCCGTCTCCACCGCGGCGGACGCGGACGCGGCGCCCTCGCGCGACGAGATCGCGCCCAGCATGCGGCGCTTCCTCACCATCGCCTCGGGACAGCAGCTGTCGATGATCGGGTCGGCGCTCACCGGATGGGCGCTGCCGATCACGATCCTGGTCGACTCGGGCTCGGTCACGCAGTTCTCCATCCTGGCCGTGCTCAACCTGGCAGGGCTGCTCATCTCACCGCTGGCGGGCGCGATCGTCGACAGGGGCGACAGGCGCAGGGTGCTGGTCGTCGCCGACCTCTGCGCGGCGGGCATCCAGGCGGTGCTCGCAGGGCTGATCTTCTTCGGCGACCTCCAGCTCTGGCAGATCTACACCCTGATCGTCGCCCTCTCCGTCGCCACCAGCTTCCAGCGCCTGGCCTACACCTCGGCCGTGCCGCAGCTGGTGCCCAAGCGCTACCTCGGACACGCCGTCGGCGTCACCCAGATGACCAACGGCGTCGCCCAGCTGATCGTGCCGCTCATCGCGGCGGGGCTGCTGGCCTGGATCGGGCTCGGCGGCATCGTGGTCATCGACGTGATCAGCTACGCCTTCGCCCTCGCCGTGGTCCTGCTCGTCCGCTTCCCCGACACGCTGCCGTGGAGGCCGCGCGAGCCGCTGGCCACCGAGATCCGCCAGGGCTTCGCCTACACCTGGCACTCGGGCGGCCTGCGGGCGATGCTCGGCTGGTTCGCCGTGCTCAACATCTTCCTGTCACCGCTCCTGCTGCTGGTCTCGCCGCTGGTGCTGTCCTTCGCCACCCTGCGTGACGTCAGCGTGGTCTCGGTGGTCACAGGGCTCGGGGCGCTGCTCGGCGGGCTGACCATGGCGCTGTGGGGCGGCCCCGCCAGGCGCAGGTTCAGAGGGGTGCTGCTGGCCACCGTGGCGATCGCGGCGGGCAGCGTGCTCACCGGGCTCGCGCCCTCGCTGGCGCTGATCGGCGCGGGCGCGTTCGCGATCACGTACTTCCTGACCCTCATGAACGGCATCTACTCGCTGATCGTGCAGATCAAGGTGCCCTACCGCTACCACGGCAGGGTCTTCGCGCTGAACACCCTCGTCGCGTGGTCGACGCTGCCGATCGGGATGGGACTGGTCGCGCCGCTCGGCGCCGCGCTGTTCGACCCGCTGATGGCCGAGGGCGGCGCGCTCGCCTCCACGGTGGGCGCGGTGATCGGCGTCGGACCCGGGCGGGGGATCGCCCTGCTGTACCTGGTGTGCGCGGTCGGCATGCTGGCGGTGGTCGCGGGGGCGCTGCGGGTGGGACGGCTGGCCCGCTTCGACTCCGACGTGCCCGACGCGCTGCCGGACGACCAGGTGGGCGTGGAGACGATCACGGCGAGAAGGGCGGAGCGAGCCGCTACGTCAGGCGTTTGACCAGGTCGGGAAGGATCGCGGCGAGCAGGCTCAGCCGTGCGTGGGTCTGCTCGCGCTCGTCGGTGCCGGCGCGCCGCATGAAGTCCAGGTAGCCGCGGACCCAGCCGCCGAACACCCACGGCTCGGAGGGGATCACCCCGCCGCCCGACCGGTAGCCCTCGACGACGGCGTCGAAGCGGTCGAGGTCGACGTCGCCGCCCAGCCTGGCCGACCAGTCGAGGGCGACCCCCGCGGCCTCCTGCTCGGCGACGTACGCGCCGGCGGTGTCCCAGTCGATGAGCGCCAGGCTGCCGTCGGCGCGCAGGAGGGCGTTCTTCGGGTGCAGGTCGCCGTGGGAGCCCACCATGGTGCCCAGACCTGCGGGGCGCTCGGTGTCGGCTCGCAGCCGCGCGAGCTCCTCACCACCCCCGCCCAGCGGCCGTCCAGGCTCCCCGGAACCGCCGTCGAGCAGACCGCCTACACCTGCACCGGGGGCGGGCGCGCCGCCTGCGCCTGCATCTGGGTCGACCAGGGCGCCTGAGACTGCACCTGGGGCAGGCGTGCCGTCCGAGCCTGCACCGAGGCCAAGGGGGCCGCTGGAGCCTGTGTGGTGGACGGTGGCCAGCAGGGCGCCCATGCGGCGGCACAGTGCGGGGGTGAGGTCGTCGATGCCGGGCGCGCGGCCGTCCAGCCAGCGGTGCACGCGCACCACCGCCCCGCCCAGCTCGACCGTGTGGCGGCCGGTGGCCGTCTCGGGCACGGGCGGGGGGAGCGGCACCCCCGCGGCCAGCGCCCTGCGCTCGATCTCGATCGCCTCGGCGGAGGGCGCCCAGGTCAGCCGCTTCACCGCGTAGGCGCCGGTGATCGTGTCGAGCCGCCAGACCTGGTTGTGGTAGTAGCCGGCGACCCGCAATCCCGGCGTCACCGCCAGCCCGAGCCCGAACCTGTCGCAGACCGACGCAACGTCAAGATCGCTCACATGGGAAGTCTGCCTCAGTCCGCGAACGAATAGCTGACATTCGTCAGCTGTTCCGAAATTTCCCACAATCGGGCTGCGGCCGTCTCGTCCTTCGACGCGGGCGAGGAGTCGACGATCGTGGGATAGCCCCACACCTCGAAGGGCCCGTCCGGACCCACGTAGCTCCCGCCGGGCAGGCCAGGCACGGTCGCCGCGAACAGCAGCGGCAGCGCCCCTCGCTCGGCGCTCTGCGCGAAGAGCACGTTGAACGCCGTCTGTCCGAGCTCCGCGAGCTTGTTGCCGGCCATGCGCGGGCCTGCCGTCTGCAGGTTGGTCGAGGAGTAACCGGGGTGGGCAGCCACGCTGGTCAGCCGCCTGCCCGCCCGGCGCTCCAGCTCGTAGGCGAACAGCAGGTTGGCCAGCTTCGACTGCGAGTAGGCCGACCATCTTCGGTAGCCGCGCTCGGCGTTCAGATCGTCGAACCGCATCCTGCCGCCGACGTGCACGAGACTGCTCACCGTCACGACCCTTCCGCGCAGCCGCGGCAGCAGAAGCCCGGTCAGCGCGAAGTGCCCGAGGTGGTTGGTGCCGAACTGCATCTCGAACCCGTCGACCGTCTTCCTGTACGGCAGCGCCATCACCCCGGCGTTGTTGAGCAGGATGTCGACATCGCTCTCCACGGTCGCTGCGAACTCCCGCACCGAGGACAGGTCGGCGAGGTCCAACCGTCTAACCTCGATCGAGCCCTTGGGCCCCGCCGCGAGCATGCGGGACCTGGCCGCCTCTCCCTTGGCCGTGTCCCTGCAGGCCAGCACCGTGGTGGCGCCCCGCCGGGCCAGCTCGCCCGCCGCGATCATGCCGATGCCGCTGTTGGCGCCCGTCACGATCGCCGTCTTCCCCGACAGGTCGGGAATCTCCGCCGCAGTCCACACCATGAACCCCACGCTAACAAGGCGAAGATCCGGGCTCCGCGCAGGGCTCCGGAGCCCGAGAGAGCGGGTGCGGCGAGGCTTCGGGGGGTTCGTGTGAGGGGTGGAAGGTCGTCGAAGGGGTCAGGCGCGTAGGCGCAGGCCTCGGGGGGTGGGGTGGAAGCCCGCCTCCTCCAGCGCCGCCGCCAGCGGTGAGTCGGTGATCGAGCCGCCGTCGGCCCGCTCGACCGTGAGCTTTCCGAGCGCCCCGTCGCGTACGGCCAGCGCCAGCGCGTCCACCGCCGGCCGCAGCCGTCCGTCGTCGGCGAACGACAGCAACGTCTTGCCACCCCGCTCGACGTACAGCACGAGGTGCCCGTCCACCAGCACGACGAGCGCTCCCGCCTTGCGGCCCGGCTTGTGCCCCACCTCGCCTGGGCGAGTGGGCCACGGGAGCGCCGCGCCGTACGGGTTGGCGGGGTCGGCTGAGGCCAGCACCACCGCGCTCTGCCCCGACGCCGTGTCTTCGAAGGAGCCCGAGGCGTTGGGGGAGAGCGCCCGCATGCGGTCGACGGCGCCGGGCAGGGCGAACTGGGCGCCGCCGAGCCCTTCGACGAAGTAGCCGCGACGGCAGCGTCCGCTCTCCTCGAAGGCTCTGAGCACCTGGTACACCGCGGCGAACCCGCCCGGCAGCCGCTCGGCCATCACCGCGCCCCTGGTCACCACGCCGTGCCGTTCGAGCAGGACCTCGGCCTGGGCGTGCGCGCGCTGGGTGGTGTCGGGCGAGGGGGAGGGCAGCAGCCACCACCGGCCGCCCACCAGCGGAGAGCCGCTCCTGCTCGGCAGCACCGCCCGCCGCCGCCTGGTGGTGGCGGGCCGGTGGGCGGGACGGCCCGAGCCGAGCGTCGCCCTGAGCGGCGCGAGCGTGTCACCCGAGACCCTGCCCGACCACACGAGGTCCCAGAGGGCGGTGGTCAGCGTCAGGTCGTCCATCGAGCCGACCCGGTCGGACAGGCCGCGGAAGAACAGCGCGCCACCGCCGCCGAGCGCGTCGAGCACCTGCTCGTGCAGCGGCGTCATCGTGATCTCGGCAGGGGTGGGGAGCAGGAGAGGGGCGGTGTCGGCGAAGAAGAGCGAGACCCAGCCGTCGCCACCTGGCAGCGATCCCTGACCCGCCCAGATCACCTCGCCGGAGGAGGTCAGTTCGTCGAGCAGCGCGGGATGGTAGCCGGGCACCCTGGAGGGCAGCACCAGCGTCTCGAGCGAGGAGGCGGGCACTGCGGCGCCCTGCATCTGTTCGACCGCGTTGACCAGCGCGTCCATCGACCTGGCCGAACTGATCGCGCCGCCTGGCGTGGGCCTCGCCGCCTGACCGCCGCGGCCTGTGATGCCGTGCCACGTCGGCGCGAACAGGGCGAGCGTCTCGTGCGGGACCGGCTCGACCTCCTTGCGCAGCCGGGCCAGTGACCTGCGCCGCAGCAGCCTGAGAACCCCGGCGTCGCACCACTCCTCGCCGCGCCCTCCCGGCCTGAACTCGCCGTTCACCACCCGGCCCGAGGCGGCCAGCCTGCGCAGCGCGTCGGTGACCACGGCGACGCCGAGCCCGAACCTGGCGGCGGCCGTGCTCGCGTGGAAGGGGCCACGCGTACGGGCGTGCCTGGCGACGAGGTCGCCGAGCGGGTCGGCCACCGGCTCGAGGAAGGCGTGCGGGATGCCGACAGGCAGCGGCGCGCCGAGGGCGTCGCGCAGTCTGGCGGAGTCCTCGATCGCGGCCCACTGCTCCTCGCCGGCGACGCGCACGCTGATCGCCCTGCGCGCCCGCTCGAGGTCGGACAGCCAGCCTGGGTCGCCGCCTCGCACGCTCACGTCGGCCGCCAGCAGGGGGCCGTGCGAGCGCAGCAGGTCGGCGAGGTCCTCGGCGTCACGCAGCGGCCTGTCGAGCCTGGCCAGCTCGCGCTCGGCGTCGGCGATCACGTCAGGGTCGAGCAGCTCGCGCAGGTCCGCCTGGCCGAGCAGCTCGGCCAGCAGCGTCGTGTCGAGCGCGAGCGCCTGCGCCCGCCGCTCGGCCAGCGGCGCGTCGCCCTCGTACATGAACGCGCCGATGTAGTGGAACAGCAGCGACGCCGCGAACGGCGAGGCCTGCGAGGTCTCCACCTCCACCACCCGCACGCGCCGCGCCGCGATGTCGCGCATGAGGCGCACCAGGCCGGGCACGTCGAAGACGTCCTGAAGGCACTCTCGCATCGTCTCCAGCACCACGGGGAAGCTCGCGTACTTCGAGGCCACCCCCAGCAGGTGCGCAGCCCGCTGGCGCTGCTGCCACAGCGGGGTCCGCTTGCCCGGCGTACGGCGCGGCAGCAGCAGCGACCGCCCCGCACACTCCCTGAAGCGCGAGGCGAACAGCGCCGAGCCGCCCAGCTCCTCGGTGACGATCTGCTCGATCTCGTCGGCGTCGAAGGCGGCCACGTCGCTGGGGGGCTCGGCCAGCGTGTCGGGAATGCGCAGCACGATGCCGTCGTCGGAGTGCACGGCCTGCACGTCGACGCCGTAGCGCTCACGCAGCCGCCGGTTGATGGCCAGCGCCCAGGGGGCGTGCACCCGCGCGCCGTAGGGGGAGTGGATCACCACCCGCCAGTCGCCCAGCTCGTCGTGGAAGCGCTCGACGAGCAGCGTGCGGTCGTCAGGCACGTAGCCGGTCGCCTCGCGCTGCTCGTGCAGGTAGGACAGCAGGTTGCCGGCCGCCCACTCGTCGAGCCCCGCCGCCCGCATCCGCTCGACCGCCCCACCGGCCTTTCGCCCCGCCGTCTCCGACGAACCGTTCCCGGCCTCTCCTCCAGCGGTCGCCGGCGGGGCAGCCCCACCTCTCCGCCCGGAGACGGCCTCGTCCACCGAGGACCTCTTGCTGGGGGGTTCGGCGCCCTTCGCGCCGACGGGAGCCGCCTCGGCTGACAGCTCCCTCAGGAACGCGCCGATCGCCCTGCCCAGCTCGGCGGGGCGTCCTGGCGCGTCGCCGTGCCAGAACGGCAGCTTGCCCGGCTGGCCGGGAGCGGGGGAGACCAGCACCCTGTCGGAGGTGATGTCCTCGATCCGCCACGACGTGGCGCCGAGGACGAACACGTCGCCCGCCCTCGACTCGTAGACCATCTCCTCGTCGAGCTCGCCGACCCTCGACCCCTTCTCGCCGACCAGGAACACCCCGAACAGCCCGCGGTCGGGGATCGTGCCGCCGTTGGTCACCGCCAGCCGTTGCGCTCCTGGACGGCCCTGCAGCACGCCCGTCACCCTGTCCCAGACCAGGCGCGGACGCAGCTCGGCGAACTCCTCACTCGGATAGCGCCCCGCCAGCATGTCGAGCGTGGCCTCCAGGGCGCTCCTCGGCAGCGTGGCGTACGGCGCGGCCCGCTTCACGACCTCCTCGAGCTCGTCGACCGTCCAGTCCTCGAGCGCGGTCATGGCGACGATCTGCTGAGCGAGCACGTCGAGCGGGTTGCGCGGGTAGCGCATCTCCTCGATCTCTCCGCTCTGCATGCGCTCGGCGACGACAGCGGTCTGGATCAGGTCGCCGCGGTACTTGGGGAAGATCACGCCCTTGGAGACCGCGCCCACCTGGTGGCCTGCCCTGCCGATGCGCTGCAGGCCGCTGGCCACGCTGGGTGGCGCCTCCACACAGGCGACCAGGTCGACGGCGCCCATGTCGATGCCCAGCTCGAGGCTGGAGGTGGCCACCACGGCGGGCAGCCGTCCCGACTTCAGCGCCTCCTCGATCTGCGCCCGCTCCTCCTTGGAGACCGACCCGTGGTGGGCGCGCACGATCTCGGGGACCGCGCCCTTGCTCGCCCCGGCCTGCGCCATCATCTCCGCAGGCGCCCGTCGCGCCCCCGCCGCCGCGGTCGCCTCCCCACCAGGGCGCCGAGCAGCCGGTCCCTCCGCCGTCTCCGAACCGCGCGTTTCCGAACCGTCCGGACCGCCCGCCGTCGAACCGGCTGAACCGTCAGCCTGCGAACCGGACGGGCGGCGCGCCTCCGAACCGGGCCGAGGAGCCTCGAGATCTGCCGTCAGGCGGGGATCGTCGGGCCCCAGGTCCTCGTGGTCTTCGGGAACGGTCTCCCAGATCGACAGGTCGATCGCCTCGACGCCCTGCTGCCGCTCGTAGGCGAGCTCGTTCAGCCGCGTGCACAGCCGTTCGGCCAGCCGTCGCGAGTTGGCGAACACGATCGTCGAGCTGTGCGCCTCGATCAGGTCGAAGAGCCGCTCCTCCACGTGCGGCCAGATCGAGCGGCGCGCGGGCTCGGGCGCGAACGCCTCGGGATCGGGGACGGCCGGAGCCTCCAGCTCGGTCATGTCCTCGATCGGGACGACGACCTGCACCTCGATGCGCTTGTCGGAAGGCGGCTGCACCACGGCGGCGGGCCTGGCTCCGCCCAGGAAGGCGGCCACCTCGCTCACGGGGCGCACGGTCGCCGACAGCCCGATGCGCTGGGCGGGCCGTTCGAGGAGGGCGTCGAGCCGCTCCAGGCTGAGCGCGAGGTGCGCGCCCCGCTTGGTGGCGGCCACCGCGTGCACCTCGTCGACGATCACCGTCTCGACGCCGCGCAGCGCCTCGCGCGCCTGGCTGGTGAGCAGCAGGAACAGCGACTCGGGCGTGGTGATGAGGATGTCGGACGGCTTGGTGGCGAACCGCCTGCGATCCTCGGCAGGGGTGTCGCCCGAGCGGATCGCCACCGAGATCTCGGGGACGGCGAGGCCGAGCCTGCGCGCCGTCTGCTTGAGCCCTGCCAGCGGAGCTCGCAGGTTGCGCTCCACGTCGACGGCCAGCGCCTTGAGCGGCGAGACGTAGAGCACCCTGCACCTGCGAGCGCCTGCGGGGTCGGCCTCACCGGCTCGTTCGGCCGCCAGCCGGTCGAGCGACCACAGGAAGGCGGCCAGCGTCTTGCCCGACCCGGTGGGCGCGACGACCAGCGTGTTGTCGCCGCGCGCGATCGACTCCCACGCGCCCTCCTGGGCCTGTGTGGGAGCCAGGAATGCCCCGGTGAACCAGTCACGGGTCATCCTGCTGAAGTGGTCGAGCGCGCTCATCCCACCATGGTGCCTCGCCGTACCGACAAAACCTCGACGGGCCGTCCCGGACGGGCAGTTAGGAAGATCGCTGCCCGTTATTTACCCCTTTTTCGGTTTTATCCGCATAATGCACGCGTGCATAGCTATGACGAGCGCCTCACCAACCTGGTCTTCGACTACATGAGGCAGCGCCTCGCCCTCGATCCCGTTCCCCTCGACCACCCGGGCGAGAAGGACAAGCTGGACGCGGCGCTCGCCGGGCTCATGACGGCCAAGGGCAACGACCCCGCCAGGGTTCTGGACATCTACGACCAGCAGCTCTCGCGCGCGGTCATCTCCGCCGACAGCAACCGCTTCCTGTCCTTCATCCCCGCCGCCCCCACCAAGGCCGCGCTGCTGTTCGACATGGTCGTCTCGTGCGCCTCCCTGCAGGGCATCAGCTGGCTGGAGGCCTCGGGCGCCATCGCGGCGGAGAACCAGGTCCTGAGGCTCATCGCCGACCGCGCGGGCATGCCGGGCACCGCGGGCGGCTGCTTCGTCTCGGGCGGCAGCGCGGCCAACCTGTCCGCCCTGGTCGTCGCCCGCGACACGGCCGGCCTGCCGAACGCCAAGATCGCCGTCAGCGACCAGGCGCACTCGTCGATCTCCAACACCCTGCGCATCATCGGCGTCGAGGCGCTGGTCGTGCCGTCGGAGGACCACCGCCTCACGGGTGAGGCCCTCCGGCGCGCGCTCGAAGGCCAGGAGAACGTCATCGGCGTCGTCGCCACCTCGGGCACCACCAACGCGGGCATCATCGACGACCTCAAGGGCGTCGCGGAGGTCGCCCGCGAGCGCGGCCTGTGGTTCCACGTCGACGGCGCGTACGGCGGCGCGGGCCTGTTCGCCCCCTCCGTGCGCCACCGCTACGAGGGCATCGAGCACGCCGACTCCTTCGTCGTGGACCCGCACAAGTGGCTGTTCGCCCCGTTCGACTGCGCCGCGCTGATCTATCGCGACCCGCGCCTGGCGCGTGCCGTGCACACGCAGGACGCCTCGTACCTGGACGTCCTGCACACCGACGGCGGCGAGTGGAACCCCACCGACTACGCCTATCACCTGACCAGGCGAGCCCGCGGCCTGCCGCTGTGGTTCTCCTTGGCGGTCAACGGCACCGACGCCTACACCGAGGCCGTCGAGCGAGGGCTCACGCTGGCGAGGGAGAGCGCCGAGCTGATCAGGCAGAGCGACCACCTGGAGCTCATCCGCGATCCGGAGCTGTCCGCTGTGCTCTTCCGCCGCCGCGGATGGACCTCTCACGACTACTACGCCTGGTCGGAACGGCTGCTCGCGGGACAGGTCGGATTCGTCACCCCGACCGGCTGGGAGGGTGAGACCGTCGCCAGGTTCGCCTTCCTGCATCCGGGCACCACGATCGAGATCGTCGAGGAGATTGTCGCCACCATGCGCGATTGAGGCGGGAATTGCGGGGACATAGAGCGGGAGAGGTGAGCGACGTGACCATCGACCATTCGGCCATCGAGGCTGATCGCGAGCGCATCAGGCGGCAGTACCTCCTCCCGCACCGTCCCTCGAGCAGTGCGCGCGGCCTGCACCACTTCGCGCTGCTCTCCTCCGACGTGGAACAGACCATCCGCTTCTACCAGGACCTCCTGGAGTTCCCGCTCACGGAGATCTTCGAGAACCGCGACTACAAGGGGTCCAACCACTTCTTCTTCGACATCGGCAACGGCAACCTGCTGGCCTTCTTCGACTTCCCCGGCCTCGATCTCGCGCCCTACCAGGAGGTCCTCGGAGGGCTGCACCACATCGCGATCTCCGTGGACCCCGCCACATGGGAACGGCTGAAGGGCAAGCTGGAGATGGCCGGCGTGCCGCACCAGATCGAGAGCGGCGCCTCCATCTATTTCAGGGACCCCGACGGCGCCAGACTGGAGTTGCTCGCCGACCATCTCGGAGAGATGTACGGCTCGCGCGTGCTGTAGACGTCTATCTCCTCGACGCCCTGCGATCGCGCGGCCTGCCCTGCCGTGGTTGCCGCTTCAGGCCCGCGTGCCGTTCGGCGCGGTCGGCCTTGTCCTTCTGTACGGCGAGGCGCAGCTGGAGGAGCAGGCTGCGGCGACGCTCCCGATGTGTCCTGGCGGTGGCTGACGGCTTGGGAGCCGATTTGGGGGTTTTCGCCATGAGGCTTGTCCTACCCATTCGGCGGCGGGTTCCATACTTGGTGGCATGCGCCTGACCGAGTTCTGGAGACGGATGCGCGCCCACTTCGGCGATCCCTACGCTGAGTCGTGGGCCCGCGACTACGTAATCGCGCCCCTGGGGGGACGGACGGTCGAGCAGGCGCTCGCGCAGGGCGTGAGCGCGAAGGAGGTCTGGCGGGCGGTGTGCCAGGTGGAGGACGTGTCGAGCCGCCTGCGCTGAGCCGGCCGTGCAAGGGGAGCAAGCACGGCCGATGACGTTCGTCGTGGTCACGGGCGGGCCGGGTCTGGAGGGGCGGCCGGTCCCCGCGCACGACGCCGCCGCGAAGAGCTTCCGGTACCACCACGAGGTCTTCGTCGCGCCCCTGTGGCCTGAGATCTTCGAGAACGACGCCGAGCGCAGGCAGATGCTCGAGGAGGCCTCCCTGACCTACGACCGGGTCACGGAGGCGTACCTCGACTACGGCTACTCGCTGGTCGAGCTGCCCCGCCTCGCCGTACAGGAGCGGGTCGGATTCGTGCTCAGACACCTGCGGAGAGCTTGAGCAGCACGATCCCGCCGATGATCGCGGCGAAGGACACCAGCTTGGCGGCGGTGATCCGCTCCTTGTAGATCAGCGCGCCGAGAAGCACGGTGCCGATGGAGCCGACGCCGGTCCAGATGGTGTAGCCGACACCCACGTCGAGTGTCCTGAGCGCCAGGCTGAGGGTGAAGATCCCGCCGGCCGCCGCCATCAGTGTGAAGACGGACGGCCACAGCCGGGTGAAGCCCTGCGTGGCGTTGGTGCCGAGCGCGAAGGCGATCTCGAAGACGATCGCGATGGAGAGATAGATCCAGGCCATGACGGTCACTCCTCAGACTGTGGTGGAAGGGGAGAGGCGGTCGGCCAGCTTGAGGCCGAGGACGCCGCCGATGATCAGAAGGAAGGCCAGCACCTTCCACACGCTCAGTGACTCACCGAAGATCACGGTGCCGAACACGACGGTGCCGACCGAGCCGATGCCCGTCCAGACGGTGTAGCCGACACCCACGTCGAGTGTCCTGAGCGCCAGGCTGAGGAAGAAGATGCCGCCCGCCGCGGCGGCCACGGTGAGCAGGGAGGGGCCGAGCCGGGTGAAGCCCTCGGTGGCGTTGGTGCCCAGAGCGAAGACCACCTCGAAAACGGCGGCGATGAGAAGGTAGGCCCATGCTTGAGTTCTTGTATGCACATACATATTCTGTGCATACACATAGAATGGATGTCAACACGGGAGGAGAGCCGGATGGCGACGCTCGACGACGACATGTGGGTCGGAGTGGTACGGCTGCACGCCAGAGTGGAGCACGAACTGGCCGCGGCCCTGCAGCGGCACGGCCTCGGCCTGTCGGAGTATCGCGCGCTGTGCCACCTGTCGACCGCCAGGAGCGGCGAGCTGCGCATGCAGGAGCTGGCCGACCTGCTCGGGCTCAACCAGAGCTCCGTCACCCGCCTGGTCGGACGGCTGGAGGCCGCCGGGCTCACCCGCCGTGACCTGTGCGCCAACGACCGCCGGGGCGTCTACACCGTCATCACCGAGGCGGGGAGGGAGCGGAAGGAGGGGGCGAGCGACCTCTACGAGCAGACGCTCACCGCTGCCCTCGACCGCGCCGCCTCCGACGGCCTCACGGCCACGGTGTCCGCGCTGCGTGAGTCATTCGCCGTCGGCTAGGACCGCCGCGACCGCGCGTATCGTCCCTTCGAGGTCGTCGGACGTGCCGTGGCCGCCGGGCGACCACAGGAAGACCCACGCCGACGTCGACGGCGTCGCGAAAATGATCGTCTGCCGGCCCGTGCGCGGATGCCAGACCCACAGCACGGGATCGTCTCCACCGACCATGCGCCCGACGAGCGCGTGGGCGGGGAGCAGCTCGGCGAGCGCCTCCAGTTGGGTACGCCGCTGCCCGGTGTAGGTGCTCGTCACGTCGCCGCCTCTCGACCCTTTTCCCAAGGATCTCCCCAGCTCAGCGGCCATGGCAACACGCCCGGCGTAATGTCAGGGAATGTCTGGCGACTCGGCGTGTTCGGGGCGCCATCGAACAGTCGTTCGGCTACTATGAAACTCGCCGAACCGCTTCCTGCACGGCTCGGCGGAAAATTGTCGGTCCCACCGCGTAGCTTTCACTCGACCGACCAGACACGACCCTCCAGGGGAGTTCCCATGGCTATCAACGACCGCGAGAAGGCCCTTGAGACTGCCCTCGCACAGATCGAGCGGCAGTTCGGCAAGGGCTCCGTCATGCGCCTCGGCGATGACGTCAGGGCTCCCATCGAGGTGACGCCGACCGGTTCGATCGCACTCGATGTCGCGCTCGGCATCGGCGGCTTCCCCAGGGGCCGCATCATCGAGGTCTACGGTCCCGAGTCCAGTGGTAAGACCACGGTCGCGCTGCACGCGGTGGCCAACGCGCAGCGGGCGGGCGGCATCGCGGCGTTCATCGACGCCGAGCACGCCCTCGACCCCGAATACGCCAAGAAGCTCGGCGTCGACACCGACGCCCTGCTCGTCTCCCAGCCCGACACCGGTGAGCAGGCGCTCGAGATCGCCGACATGCTGATCCGCTCGGGCGCCGTCGACATCATCGTCATCGACTCGGTCGCGGCCCTGGTGCCCAAGGCCGAGATCGAGGGCGAGATGGGCGACAGCCACGTCGGTCTCCAGGCCCGTCTGATGTCCCAGGCGCTGCGCAAGGTCGCCGGTGCGCTCAACAACACCGGCACCACGGCCATCTTCATCAACCAGCTGCGCGAGAAGATCGGCGTCATGTTCGGCTCGCCCGAGACCACGACCGGTGGTAAGGCGCTGAAGTTCTACGCCTCGGTCCGCCTCGACATCCGCCGCATCGAGACGCTGAAGGACGGCACGGAGGCGGTCGGCAACCGCACCCGCGTCAAGGTCGTCAAGAACAAGATGGCGCCGCCCTTCCGCGTCGCCGACTTCGACATCCTCTACGGCGTGGGCATCTCCCGCGAGGGCGGCCTCATCGACATGGGTGTGGAGCACGGCTTCGTCCGCAAGTCCGGCGCCTGGTACACCTACGAGGGCGACCAGCTCGGCCAGGGCAAGGAGAACGCGCGCAACTTCCTGCGCAACCACCCCGACGTGGCCAACGAGATCGAGAAGAAGATCAAGGAGAAGCTGGGTGTGGGGCCGCGCGTCGACGCCCCGGCCGAGGCACCCGCGGCCCCGGCCGCTCCTCCGGTCGCCGCCGCGCCCTCCGGCCGTGGTTCCAAGGCCGCCGCCACGCCCAAGCCCGGTGACGTCTGATCCGGTCTGAGGCATGAGCATGTCGCCGGCCCCCGTCCCCCGCCCGAACCCCGCCGCCCCCCAGAGGGACGGCGGGCCCACCGCCAACGACCACGAGCAGGCCGAGCACCCGACCTCGGAACGGCACGGTGTCTGACGTGAGAGCGGAAGCGAACGACGAGGGCAGGGGCACGGCCGAGATGACGCCCGAGCCCGACGTCAGCGGGGCATCGACCGGCACGACGAGCGATGGCCAGGCTGCTGACCGCCCGGCGCCGGGCACCCGTGCGGAAGCGGCCCGCGCAGAGGCGGCCGGTGCGGCGAGTGGCAGGGCCGAGAGCTCGGACGGCACCTCGGGTCAGCCCGGTGGCGAAGCGGACGGCCCGTCGGCTCACATCGGTGTGGGCGAGGGTGCGGTCCCCGTGTGGGGTGAGGAAGGCGCAGCGGCCACCCGAAGCTGGGGACAGGGCGTCACAGAGGCCGACAACGGCTGGACCGCCAACGCCCCGTCGACCGCAGAGGGCTGGACCACCGACAACCCGGCGACTCGGGACGGTTGGACCACCAACGACTCGGCGCCGCAGAGCGGCTGGGGCTCGAACGCGCCCCCCGGTGGCTGGGGGTCGCACGACACGACGCCTCAGGACGGCTGGGGTTCGCAGGAGGCGTCGGCCCGGGAGAGCTGGGGCCTGGGCGGCGGGTCGGCCGATGACGGCGGCGGCTCGGCAGACAGCACCTGGGGCGGGGAGCGCTCGGCTGCTGGCGCGTGGAGTTCGGGCGGATGGGGCCCTGGCGACGAGGCGGGCCAGGGCGCTTGGTCTCGCGTCCCCGACGGCGTCGCCGACCTCGCCCGCCCAACCCGTGCCCGCAAGAGCCGCAGGGCGTCACGCGACACGGAGGACGACGGCCCGATCTGGCGCTTCGAACCAACCAGTCGTTCCCCATGGTCGTCAAATGCCACGACAAGCGACCACGCCCCTGAGCCTCCGGCAACCACCGAGCCTCGGGAAGTCACCGAGCCTCGGGCAGCCGCCCAGCCGTGGGGAGACACCTCCGAACCTCGGGCCGCAGTCGCCGAACCTCGGGCAGCCATCCCGCCTTCGGAGGACGCCTCCGAGTCTCGGGTGGACAGCATCGAGCCTGCCGTCGCAGCAACCTCCCGGCCGAGCGCCTCATCCGTAGGACACGCGGCTTCGACAGGTACTCCATCGAAGACGCAGCCCCGTAGGGCGGGCCCGTCGCCGAGAGAACAGTCCGCGCTGGGAGAGTCGCCTGCTACGGGAGAGCGGCCGACGCCAGAACATATCTCCGGGGGTGATTCGCCGACTTCGGAAGGCGTCTCTCAGGGAGGATGGCCGACTCCGGAAGGTGTTTCTGCGGGAGGGTGGCCGACTTCGGGGGGCGTCTTCGAGGGATCCTCTGAGCATTCGTCGTCCCCCAACACGTCCGACGAGGGCGGCGACAGGCCGCAGGCAGACAGCGGTCATCCGCAGACACCCGATGCCCTCCCGACTGCCTCCGAGGGCCGGCTTCCCGACGCCCCCAGGCTTCGAACCGATCACCGAGAGCGCCAAGCCGCCGAACTCGGGCGTGATGCCGAGCTTCGGGGTCGTGGGACCGAAGGAGCTGGACGCGGAATCGACCGTCGGGGGAACGAGGCCGGCGGGCATGGACGCGACGCCGACCATCCTGGGGCGTCGCGCGACTGGGGCGCGTGGCCGGATGTCACCCGGCGCACGAGCCGTCCGAAGCGCAAGGTGCGTGAGCGCGCTTCGGGGGTGGAGGGCGAGTGGGCCATCCCCGAGGGAGGTCTCGGCTCGGGCGACGACGGCGGTCGGTCACACGGCTGGCTGGACTCCGGTGACGATGGCGGCGGGCCGTACTCGGGGCTCGCTTCCGGTGATGACGGCGACCGCCCGCAGCGCGGCCTGGCCTCCGGTGACGACGGGTCGACCACCCGCCGTCGCCCGCGCAGAGCCACTCGCCGCGCCAACACCTCCCCTCGGGACGTCGGCGACCCCTTCGACTCGACTGGAGAGCCCCCCGAATGGGCGCGTGATCACGCTGCCCCGACCGGCCGGCCAGCCGATCACCGGGGAAGCTCTTGGGCTGCTCCGAGCGGTCAGCCAGCGGACCAAGCCCAGGGTTACGCGGGCGCTCCGACCGGCCAGCCGTCCGATCACTCCCAGGGCTATTCGGCTGCCTCGAAGCGTCAGCACGAGGACGACTCCCGGCGCTATGAGGACTCCGCTCCCACCACGGGGCTGTTCAGTGACGGCCCGGAAGGCTACGGGAGTCGTGAGGGCGATGAGGGTTCGGGGGGTGAGGGGTCTCGTGAACGGCGGCGCTCGGGTGGGCGGCGCGGTGGCGGTGGCGCGCGCCGGGGCTCGTCGAGGAGGCGTTCCGGCGGGCCGGATGGGCCCGACGAGGGTTCAGG
This sequence comes from Nonomuraea recticatena, assembly GCF_039533245.1. Classification (NCBI taxonomy): domain Bacteria; kingdom Bacillati; phylum Actinomycetota; class Actinomycetes; order Streptosporangiales; family Streptosporangiaceae; genus Nonomuraea; species Nonomuraea recticatena. The sequence goes on from NZ_BAAATE010000003.1 coordinate 76,335, forward strand.
GGCCGCCTCGGGTCCTCCGGCGAATCCCGAATCGGTCGCGAGGGCGATCTGTCTGAGGCTGCTCACCATGGGGCCCAAGACCAGGGCGCAGCTCGCCGAGGCGTTGCGGAAGCGCGAGGTGCCCGACGAGGCCGCCGACGCCGTACTCGATCGGTTCACGGAGTTGGGCCTGATCAACGACGAGGCATTCGCCGAGGCGTGGGTGGACTCACGGCACCACGGGCGAGGGCTGGCCCGGCGGGCGCTGGCGGCCGAGCTGCGGCACAGAGGGGTCGACAGCGACACGGTCAACGAGGCCGTGGAGCGGGTCGACTCCGACCAGGAGGCCGACACCGCTCGCAGGCTGGTGGAGCGCAAGCTGGCCTCGACGCGAGGGCTCGACGCGCAGGTCCGCACCCGACGGCTGGCGGGGATGCTGGCGCGCAAGGGGTATGGCGCGGGGCTGGCCTATCGGGTGGTTCGCGAGGCGCTGGAGAGCGAAGGCGTCGAAATCGAGAACGACTTCCCATAACGCCTGGATGACCTTGTCGGGCTTCTCTCCCTGCACGTGTCCGAGCGGCGTCTCTTGGGATCTCTCCATGCCTGCCGTGATGCCTGTGTTGCGGGTAGGAATGTCTGCGCTGCGGTCGGTGGGGCTGGGATGCCGGGTTGGCCCGGCTATGGCTCCGGTGGCCGGAAGCCGCTGCCTGCCGGGGCGGGACGCGCGTGGGGGTCTCGGGAACTCTTCGGGCGGTCTTGGGAATGGGGCGTCAGGACCGAGTTAGCAGGGTAAATGAGGGCGTGTCGGCTATATCCGGCAAGATCGTACGGTTTGTGTTCGATTCGACGGTAGGGCGCGCTTGACAGCACGTCTTTGCTTGCCCGTTACCTCTTCGACGCATAACCTCGACGGCAGTGAGGAGTTACTCCGCGCAGTGCGGATTGCCATACCGGTGAACTACGGACGAGCGAGCTCGATTGACCCAGGGAAGGCAAGGCGTCGGCTGTTCAGTCGGTGCCGCGTCTGCCTTGGCTTGATATTTGTCCTGGTGGCGACACCGTTGGGGCGATCTGTGCTGCGCGCGTGACCCCTCCTGGAGCGTTTGGGCACATCTATGACGCGAGGAGGGCGGGGCGCACATGGAGACGCCTGTCGTGGTGCTGGCGGTGGCAGTGCTCCTGCTGGCATGCGTGATGATCGTCGCGTTTGTCATACTCCTGCGCCGAACCGCCGCGCTGGCTCCGCCACCCGTCTCCCAACCGTCGCCCGATCAGTTGGCCGAGGTGCACAGCGAGCTGGAGGAGGCGCGGCGCGAAGCCGTACTGATCAGGGACAAGGCTCAGTCCGACGCCGGTGAGATCGTGCGCAGGTCGGAGATGGCCGCTGAGAGCGCCGCGCAGATGCGTAAGGAGGTCGAAGAGGAGAGCCGCATCCTCAAGAACGAGCTCAAGGAGTTGCGTTCCGACCTCGAACGCAGGGAGAGCCGTCTGGCCGAAAGAGAGCAGCGCCTCGACGAAGAGGCGCGCAGGCAGGTCGAACGCGCCAGGAAGCTGGCCGAGACCGAGACGGAGCTGGCCGACAGGCGCGAGGAGTTGCTGCAGGTCGAGGGTGAGCGCAGGGCGATCCTCGAAAGGGTGGCAGGGCTGACCTCCGAGCAGGCCAAGAGCGAGCTGGTCAGGGAGATCGAGAACCAGGCCAAGCGTGAGGCGGCGCTGATCGTCAGGGAGATCGAGGGCGAGGCCCGCAAGGAGGGCGAGAAGCGGGCCACCAAGATCGTGACGCTGGCCGTGCAGCGCATCGCGGCGGAGCAGACGGCCGAGTCCGTGGTGAGCGTCCTGCACCTGCCGGGTGACGAGATGAAGGGCCGGATCATCGGCCGTGAGGGGCGCAACATCAGGGCGTTCGAGTCGACGACCGGGGTCAACCTGATCATCGATGACACGCCCGAGGCGGTGCTGCTGTCGTGTTTCGATCCGGTGCGGAGGGAGACGGCGCGGCTCACGCTGGAGAAGCTCGTGCTGGACGGACGCATCCACCCGCAGCGCATCGAGGAGGCCTACGACCGCAGCCGCGCCGAGGTGCAGGACCTGTGCGCGAGGGCGGGCGAGGACGCGCTGGTGGAGCTCGGCATCACGGACATGCACCCGGAGCTGACGCTGCTGCTCGGACAGTTGAGGTATCGCACCTCCTACGGGCAGAACGTGCTGAAGCACCTCATCGAGTCCGCGCACATCGCCGGGATCATGGCGGCGGAGCTTCGCATGAGCCAGTCGCTGATGAAGCGATGCGCGCTGCTGCACGACATCGGCAAGGCGCTGACGCACGAGGTGGAGGGCAGCCACGCGCTGATCGGCGCGGAGATCGCCAGGCGGTACGGCGAGCACGAGGACGTCGTGCACGCGATCGAGGCGCACCACAACGAGGTCGAGGTACGCACGGTGGAGGCCGTGCTCACCCAGGCGGCCGACGCGATCAGCGGCTCCAGACCGGGCGCCCGCCGCGAGTCGCTCGAGGCGTACGTGAAGAGGCTGGAGCGGCTGGAGGAGATCGCCACCTCCTACGAGGGCGTGGAGAAGGTGTTCGCCATGCAGGCGGGGCGCGAGATCCGCGTCATGGTGAAGCCGGACGCCATCGACGACATCCAGGCGCAGGTGATCGCCCGCGACGTGGCCAAGCAGGTGGAGGAGGAGCTCACCTACCCTGGCCAGATCCGGATCACCGTCGTCCGCGAGTCGCGCGCGACAGAGTTCGCCCGCTAGATCCTTTTCATCCTGTACGGCACAGCCCAGCAGAGGCCACCGCGGTCACCGGTGACCGCCCGTCGCCCCACGCGTCCTCCAGCGGGACTCCGCTTCCCGCCGCTACGTCGCAACCCTCAGGGAGGGCAGCGGCTCAGTACATGCCGAAGACCTGCTGGTAGAAGGCCAGCTCGGCGGCGAGCGCGGCGGTGCGCGTCTCCATGCGGCGAAAGCCGTGCGACTCGCCCTCGAACGACAGGTACGTGCACGCCACCCCGCGCTCCGACAGCGCGTCGGCGAACGCCGACGACTGCGAAGGCGGCACCACGGGGTCGTCCAGCCCTTGGAGCAGCAGCATCGGGCAGGTCACGCCGTCGGCCAGCGCGAGGGGCTCGCGGCTGGCGTAGAGGGCGGGGTCCTCGGGGCCGACCAGCCACTCGGTGTAGCGCGACTCGAAGTCGTGGGTGGCGGCGTTGAGCGCGGCGAGCGCGCTGACCCCGTAGTAGGACACCCCTCCGGCGAACACGGAGGACCTGCAGCAGGCGGCCATCACCGTCCAGCCGCCCGCGCTGCCGCCCCTGACCGCGATGCGCGCCGGGTCGGCCAGGCCCTCGGCGGCCAGCCATTCGGCGGCGGCGACGGTGTCCTCGACGTCGACGACGCCCCACTGGCCGCGCAGCCTGTCGCGGTAGGCCCTGCCGTAGCCTGTGGAGCCTCCGTAGTTGACGTCGATCACCCCGATGCCGCGCGAGGTGAAGAACGCCTTCTCCAGGTCGAGCGCCGAGTTGCTGTGCCCGGTGGGCCCGCCGTGCACGAACACCACGTAGGGGGCGGGCCCCTCCGCCGTGGCCTCGGGGTTGGCGGGCCGGTAGAGGAACGCGTGGACGTGCCGTCCGAACTCGCTGAGGAACTCCACGGGCTCGGCGGAGGGCAGGTAGGCCACGTCGGGCAGTTCACCGATGTCGCGCCGCAGCCCCTCCACCCTGCCGGTCACCGTGTCGAGCCTGGCGATCGAGCGGGGGATCGCCGCGCCGTACGCCACTCCGACCAGGGTGGCGCCGTCGGCGGACAGGGCCGGGTCCCACCCTGAGTACGGCACGTCGAGGTCGCGCAGCTCGCCCGTCTCGGGGTCGAGGATGCCCAGCCGCAGGTCGCCCTGGCCGTGCAGGACCGCGAGCCGCCCGTCGGCCAGCACGAGGTACGGCCTGCCGCCCAGCTGCCACAGCGGCCAGGCGAACTCCTCCTCGGCGGGGTGCAACGCCTGGGAGGAGGTGCCGTAGAGGCCGATCTGGTAGAGGTTCCACCAGCCCGACCAGTCGGAGACCACATAGAGGTGGCTGTCGTCCTTCCACTGCGGCGCGAGGACCGACTCGGTGGAGCCTCCCTTGACGGTCCAGGAGTTGCCGTCGGCCAGGCGGGTGACGCGCAGCTCGGTGCCGTTCCACGGCATGCGCGGGTGGTTCCAGCAGATGTAGGCCAGGTGCAGGCCGTCGGGGGAGAGGGTGGGGAAGGCGTAGAAGTCGCTGCCGGTCACCAGTTCGCGTGGTTCGCCCCCTTCGAGGGGGACCGAGACGATGGAGCGGGTGACCTTGCCGTCGTGCCGTTCGCGCACGCACCACAGGTGGCTTTCACCCAGGTGCAGGTCGGCGTAGCGGGAGCCGTCGTCGGGGGTGAGCGGTGTGGGCTCACCCGAGGTGGCGAGATAGAGGCGCTGGTCGTCGAAGTTGACGAAGACCACGCCACGCGGGGTGACGAGGTAGGGCTGCCCGCCGTACTCGTGGACCCTGGAGCGGGCGTTCCACGGGGCGGGCAGCAGCGAGGTGCGGGTGCCGTCGGCGGCCCTGTGCACGATGGTGGTGCGGCCGCCCTCGTCGGGCCGGTCCTCGGTCCACCAGACCTCGTCACCCACGACGGACGGCCAGGCCAGACGCAGGCCCGAGCTCGCGACATCGGTGGTGGAGATGGGAGAAGGCCAGAGAGGCATAGCGGCATCCTGCCCGAAAACCATGCCTCCCGTGGCCCTTACTCCATCGTCGCCACAGCTTCGGCCCCCGCGCCGCTGCCCGCGCCCGGGCCGACGCCGAGAACCGACGCGCCCGGCGGGGCCACGGGCGGAGCCGCGGTCTTGCGGCTGCGCCTGCTGCGCTTCTCCAGCCAGTTGGCCAGTGCGCTCAGCGCCATGTTGAGGCCGATGTAGATGATGCCGATGACGATCGCGGCCGGGATCAGCGAGCCGAAGAAGGCCGCGGGCAGGATCTTGAACCCGGTGTTGAGCAGGTCGACGTAGGCGATGATGTAGCCGAGCGCGGTGTCCTTGAGCAGCACCACCAGCTGGCTGACGATCGCCGGCATCATGGCCGTCACCGCCTGCGGGAGCAGAACCAGGCGCATCACCTGGTTCTTGCGCATGCCGACGGAGTAGGCCGCCTCAGACTGCCCCTTCGGCACGGCGCGCACGCCCGCCCTGACCACCTCGGCCAGCACCGAGCCGTTGTAGAGCATCAGGGCGGTGACCAGGGCGATGAAGGCGTAGTCGCCGCCACCGAAGAGCGAGGGCGCCAGGTAGAAGATGAAGAAGATCAGCAGCAGCAGCGGGATGCTGCGGAAGATCTCGACGACCGCTCCTGCCGGGATCCTGATCCACCGGTGGTCGGAGAGCCTGGCCAGGCCGAACACCGCGCCGAAGATCAGCGCGAGCACGGCCGCGACCGCCGCGGCCCTCAACGTGCCGATCAGGCCGGGGATGATGTAGAACTCCCAGGTCTCGGCCTGGAGGAAGGGCTCCCAGATGCGGCCGTCCCACTGGTTCTTGGCGTCGAAGCCCGCGTAGATGAGATACAGGACGGTCCCGACCAGCACGACGCCGAGGACGGTCAGCAGGGCGTTGCGGACTTTCGCGCGCGGGCCGGGGGTGTCGAACAGGACCGAGGTGCTCATCGGACCACCGCCAGGCGCTGGGAGAGCCAGCCGGTGAAGAAGCCGATGGGCATGGTCAGGATCATGAAGCCCGCCACGATGCCCAGGAAGATCGGGATCGAGGCACCGGTGGTGTCAAAGATCTCCTTCATGTTCGCCGCGGACTCGGTGAGGAGCCCGCCCGCCGTGGCGACCGTCGTGTTCTTGATCATCGCGATGAACACGCTGCCCAGCGGGGCCACCACCGCGCGGAAGGCCTGCGGCAGGATGATCAGCGTGAGCGTCTGGAAGAACGTCAGCCCGATCGCCCTGGCCGCCTCGGCCTGCCCGGTGGGGACGGTGTTGATACCGGACCGCAGCGCCTCGCAGACGAAGGCCGCGGTGTAGGCCCCCAGGCCCAGCGACACGATCCAGAACGAGTTGGTGCGCGGCACACCCGAGAAGACCAGTCCGAGCGTGTCGCTCAGGCCCAGCGCGGAAAAGGCCAGCACCAGCGTCAGCGGCGTGTTCCGTACGACGTTGACGTAGACCGTGCCCGCCGCGCGCAGCACGGGGGTCGGCGAGACGCGCATCGCCACCAGCAGCGTGCCGACGATGAGTGCGAACACCCCGGCCACGAGGGAGAGCTTGATGTTCTCCAGGAAACCCTCGAGCAGCTGAGGGCCATATGTAATTAGTTCGTCCATCGTGCTCCACCGTCGATATGACAGCGGCGGCCGGGTCACCGGCCGCCGCGTCGTGTCTTCCTAGGCGCAACCCTCGGCAGGCGGCGCGCTGTCGGCCAGCTTGAGCCCCTGAATGCCGCCGAACCACTTCTCGAACAGCTGCTTCATGGTGCCGTTCTGCCACAGCTTCGCCACGGCCGCGTTGGCCGCCTCGCAGGTCTTGGTGTCGCCCTTCTTCAGGCCGATGCCATACTTCTCGTCGGTGAAGCCCTGGCCCAGGACCTTGAACTTGCCGCCGGAGGCCGCCGCCTGCTTGGCGAAGCCCGCCAGGATCAGGTCGTCGGTGGTCACCGCGTCAAGGTTGCTGCCCTGCAGCTTCTGGATGCACTCGGAGTAGTTGGCTGCGTCGACGGGCGTGGCGTCGATGTCGAGCTTGCCGTCCGGCGGCGGGTCGGTGATCCGCTTGTAGGAGTTCGAGCCGGACGCCTTGCAGATCTTCTTGCCCTTCAGATCCGTCGGGGCGTTGATCGAGGTGTCGTCACCGCGGGTCATCACGTCCTGGTGGGCGACGACGTAGGGCCCGCCGAAGGTCACCTTCTGCTTGCGCTCGTCAGTGATGGAGTAGGTGGCGAAGATGATGTCGACCGTGCCGTTGGCCAGGAAGGGCTCACGGTTGGAAGAGGCGGACTCCTTCCATTCGATCTTGACATCCTTGCCGCCGGCCATCTCCTTGAGCACGGCCTTGGCGACGTCAACATCGAAGCCCTCGGGCTCCGCGCCCTTCTTCAGACCCAGGCTGGGCTGGTCCCACTTGGTGCCGACCACGACGGTGCCGCCACCCTGCGCCTTCTCGACCACGCTGCCGTAGGTCTGCTCACTGCCGCCGCCGCAGGCCGCCAGGCTGCCTACCAGGACGCCAGCGGCCGCGAGAGCGGCTCCCGCACGTTGGATTCGCATGTGTGACACCTCTTCTAATGCGTAAGAATCTTGGAGAGGAAATCCTTGGCCCGTTCGGTGCGGGCGTTGGTGAAGAACTCGTCAGGGGTGCTCTCCTCGACGATCTGGCCCTCGGCCATGAACACCACCCGGTTGGCCGCCTTCCGGGCGAAGCCCATCTCGTGCGTGACGACCACCATGGTCATCCCGTCACGAGCGAGGGCCACCATGACGTCGAGCACCTCCTGAACCATCTCAGGGTCGAGCGCGGAGGTGGGCTCGTCAAAAAGGATCATCTTGGGGTCCATCGCGAGCGCCCTGGCGATCGCGACGCGCTGCTGCTGTCCGCCGGACAGCTGGGCGGGGTATTTGTCCGCCTGCGCGGCGATGCCCACGCGTTCTAGCAGCTCCATGGCCCGCGCGTTGGCCTTGTCCCTGGCGATGCCTCGCACCTTGACCGGGCCCAGCGTCACGTTCTCGCGGATGGTCTTGTGCGCGAAGAGGTTGAAGGACTGGAAGACCATGCCGACCTCGGAGCGCAGCGCGGCCAGCGCCTTGCCCTCGGCGGGCAGGGGTCTGCCGTCGAAGACGATCTGGCCGCCGTCGATGGTCTCCAGTCTGTTGATCGCCCTGCACAGCGTGGACTTGCCACCGCCTGAAGGACCGATCACGACCAGGACCTCGCCGCGGGAGACGGTCAGGTTGATGTCCTTCAGAACGTGCAACGCCCCGAAGTGCTTATTGACGTTCTCCAGCTTGACCAGCGGAGTCGAGTGGTCCGTCATGGATGACAACGTAGAGGGGTGAGATGCACCGGTCACTAACCGGGCGGTACCGATCCGATCACGGCAGCCTCATTTTACCCTCGGGCGCAAGTGTTGCACGGGAACGCCTACCCTTGAGAGTGCCATGAGGACCTATCAGGTGCGCACCTACGGGTGCCAGATGAACGTGCACGACTCCGAGCGCCTCTCGGGCCTGCTGGAGGACGCCGGCTACGTGCCCGCTCCCGACGGCGAGACCGCTGACGTGGTCGTGTTCAACACGTGCGCCGTCCGCGAGAACGCCGACAACCGCCTCTACGGCAACCTCGGCCATCTACGGCCCGCCAAGGTGAAGAACCCCGACATGCAGATCGCCGTCGGCGGCTGCCTCGCCCAGAAGGACCAGGGCGAGATCGTCCGTAAGGCGCCGTGGGTCGACGTGGTCTTCGGCACCCACAACATCGGCTCGCTGCCGGTGCTCCTGGAGCGGGCCCGCATCGCCGGCGAGGCGCAGGTCGAGCTCAAGGAGTCGCTCGAGGTCTTCCCCTCGACGCTGCCCACCAAGCGCGAGTCGCCGTACGCGGCGTGGGTGTCGGTCTCGGTCGGCTGCAACAACACCTGCACCTTCTGCATCGTGCCCGCGCTGCGCGGCAAGGAGAAGGACAGGCGCCCGGGCGACGTGCTGGCCGAGGTCCAGACGCTGGTCCAGCAGGGCGTCCTCGAGGTCACCCTCCTCGGGCAGAACGTCAACACCTACGGCGTCGAGTTCGGCGACCGGCTGGCCTTCGGCAAGCTGCTGCGTGCGTGCGGCGACATCGAGGGCCTCGAGCGCGTCCGCTTCACCTCGCCGCACCCCGCGGCCTTCACCGACGACGTCATCGCCGCCATGGCCGAGACGCCCAACGTGATGCACCAGCTCCACATGCCGCTCCAGTCGGGCTCCGACCGGGTGCTGAAGGCCATGCGCCGCTCGTACAGGGCAGAGCGCTACCTCGGCATCATCGAGCGGGTCCGCGCGGCCATGCCCGACGCGGCCATCTCCACCGACATCATCGTCGGCTTCCCCGGCGAGACCGAGGAGGACTTCCAGGCCACCCTCGACGTGGTGCGCCAGAGCCGCTTCGCCAACGCCTTCACCTTCCAGTACTCCATCCGCCCCGGCACCCCCGCCGCCACCATGGCCGACCAGGTGCCGAAGGAGGTCGTCCAGGAGCGCTACGAGCGGCTGGTCGCGCTCCAGGAGGAGATCTCGTGGGAAGAGAACAAGAAGCAGGTGGGCCGCACTCTCGAGGTGCTGGTCGCCGAGGGTGAGGGCCGTAAGGACGAGGCCACGCGACGCCTGTCCGGACGGGCCGCCGACAACAGGCTCGTGCACTTCGCGGTGGGCGACGAGACGCCCAGGCCGGGCGACATGGTGACCGTCGAGGTCACCTACGCGGCCCCGCACCACCTGGTCGCCGACCGCGCCCTCGGCCTGCGCCGCACCCGCGCGGGCGACGCGTGGCAGGCCCGCCAGGGCGCTCCCGCCCAGGCCAAGGGCGTCTCCCTCGGCATGCCCTCCATCGGCCGCCCCGCGCCCCTGCCCGTCGAGCCCTCCGGCTGCGCCGTCACCTCGTAGCGGACACCCGTCACCTTCGCGTGGACGGTCACCTTCGCATGGACGCGCGGGCGCTCGGTGAGGGGCGCGCGTCCCTTCCCACGCGGATGCGCCGTCACCTCGTGAGGTCGTCGAGGACCTCGTAGCAGTAGTCGCGCCGTAGGTCCTTGAAGGTCGCGCAAGGGTCGGGCAGCGGGCGCCGCGCCCGTGGCTCGGCCGGACGCGCGCTCGTGCTGCCCGGAGTGCGCGCCGTCGAGGGTCTGGGCGCCGTCGGAGCCGTGGCCTGCCCGTGGTCGCCCGCCGTCCTGCGCGGCGAGGGCGCCGTCCGGTACGGCGGAGCGGGCACCGGTCTGACCCACCCGCTGCCACGGGCCTGAGGCGGCACGAGCCTCGCCGCCTCCACGGAAGTTGATATTTCCGGACCAGGGGTAAGCGCCCTTATCCCCGCAGTCTCCGAAATCCTCGGACGATCATCGAAAATCCCGGAAAACGCCAGGAAAACGCCTAGTCCGGCGGTGCCGAGAACCCCGGCCACGCCCGCCACAGGAACCGCCCTGGTCCGCCAACCTGGGCGTATGGGTCCAAGAGTAGACAAGTCGTGATTCCTTCGTGATTGGTGTGCGGGCATTCCACTCCTGCGGTTAGTGTGGTCCATCGCCCGCGGAAGCCATCGCGTTTCCCCCCGATACGACCGCAGGGAGTTCTCTCATGCACGGGCACGTCCCCTCACCGACGGGCCAGCCTGATCAGGATCGCCTGGAGATCCTTTCCGGGCCTGGTCAGGATCACCGACCGCGAAGGAACAGCAAGCCCCTCGTCATCGCCGCCTCGGCGCTCGTCGCCCTGCTGGTGGCAGGCGGCGTCGGCTTCACGCTCCTGGGCGACGACAGGGCTCAGGGCGGCCCTGCCTCCCGGACCAGTGAGCAGGCCCAGCAGCCAGGGTCCGGATCGGAGTCCGGATCCGAGAACGAGGAGGGCCCCGGCGAGGACCTCGGCGACTCGGGCGAGTCCGCGGAGGGCGACGCGCTGCCTGTCGAGAGCGGTGAATCGGCCGAGGGCGACGCCGTCCAAGCCGATCCTCCCGCCGACTCTGACCCTGACTCTGACAGAGGGGCCGCGGGCCAGGCCACCGGCAGTGACGGCTCCTCCTCGAAGAACACGTCCAAGGACACGTCGAAGGACACCTCCAAGGAGCAGCAGAGCGCGGGGGGCGGTCCCGCCGACGGTCCCGCGGGCGAGGTCGCGGGCCAGTGCGCGGCTGACGGCTGCTGAGGCCGTACGGGCGGCGGCTCAGGTTCGCCCCGCGGAGGTCGCGCTCGGGTAGCGGGTGGCTCCCCGGGCAGTGGGTGGCTCCCGGGTATGCGGGCCGATTGGACCTTCAGCGCCCGGCGGTCGCGCCGTAGGGTCCCCGCATGACCACCGAGACAGCCACCCGCCTGCGCGACCTCCACACCAGGACGAGCCCGCTCATCCTGCCCAACGTCTGGGACGCCGCCTCCGCCAGAGCCGTGGAGGCGGCGGGCTTCCCCGTCGTGGCCACCGGCAGCTCGGCGATGGCGGCCGTGCTCGGCTACGAGGACGGCGAGCACACCCCGCCTGCAGAGATGCTCGCGGCGGTGGCCAGGATCGTGCGGGCGGTCGGCGTGCCCGTGACCGCCGACATGGAGCGCGGCTACGGTCTCAAGCCCGCCGAGCTGGTCGAGCGCCTGCTGGAGGCGGGCGCGTCCGGCTGCAACCTGGAGGACTCGGGCCGTGACGGTCTCATCGACAGGGAGGAGCAGGCCGACTTCCTCGCCGCCGTCAGGGCGGCGGCAGGTGCCGACCTGGTCGTCAACGCCCGTGTCGACACCTACGTCGCCGGAGACCGCACCACCGCGGACGCGCTGATCAGGGGCCGCCGCTACCTCGAGGCGGGCGCCGACTGCGTCTACCCGATCGGCCTGGCCGACGCCGAGGAGATCGGGACGCTGGCCGCCCAACTGCCGATCAACGTGCTGTTCCGGCCCGGCGCCCCTTCGCTGGAGGAACTGGCCGCGCTCGGCGTCGTCAGGGTCAGCTACGGCCACGGCCTGCACCAGGCGGCCCACTCCTACGCCGAGGGCCTGTTCGCCGCGGTCCGCGAGGGCCGCAACCCCTACCAGTAGGACGCCCCCCGCCGCGAGGGCCGTGCGCCTTGCCGGTAGGACGGCCCCCCGCCGCAGGGGGCCGTGCGCCTTGCGGTAGGAAGCCGCCCGCCGCGGGGGCCGTGGGGCTTGCCGGTAGGAAGCCGCCCGCCGCGGTGACGCTCGCGGTTGGGGGAGGTGGCGGCTCGGTTAGCCTGGGCGGATGCTTGTCGCCGCGGCCGTGTGCCCGCACCCCCCGCTGATCGTGCCCGAGCTCGCGGGGGCCGCCGCGCCCGAGCTCGACGGCCTGCGCGCCGCCTGCGCCGCCGCGATCGGGGCGGTGCTCGCCGTGGATCACGACCTGCTCGTCGTCGTCGGCTCAGACGAGCGGACCCGAGCGTACGGCGGGCAGGCCGCGGGCACGCTCGGATCGTGGGGCGTCGACGTCAGGGTCGGCGAGGGCGAGCCCGTCCTGCCACTGTCGCTGACGATCGGCCGCTGGCTGCTGGCCATGCAACCGACCAACGAACCGACCAGCGAATCGGCAGGCGAACCGACCAGCGAATCGGCAGGCGAACCCGCCGGCGAACCGACCAGCGAATCGACTGGCGGAACGGCCGCCGGAAGGGTCGGTACAGCAGCGGCCGGGCGGGGTCTGATGTTCCAGGGGGTGGCGTCGGACGCGAGCGTCGCCGAGTGCCTGGCTCTGGGCGCGGAGCTGGTCGAGGGGCGAAGGACCGCGCTGCTGGTCATGGGTGACGGCTCGGCCTGCCTCACCGAGAAGTCGCCCGGCTACCTGCATCCGGCCGCCGGCCCGTACAACGAAGAGATCGTGAGGGCGCTGGCCGAGGCCGACACGGGGGCGCTGGCCGCGATGGACCCCGCCGAGGCGGCCGCGCTCTGGGTGGCGGGCAGGGCCGCGTTGCAGGTGCTGGCGGGCGCGGCCGAGGGCGCCGCGCTGCGGCCCGCCCTGCTGGACGAGTCCTCTCCTTACGGAGTGGGGTACTTCGTGGCCACCTGGCTCGAAGGCCGGGCTCCCTGACGGCGGGCGTGGGGTGGGGTGCCTCGTGGGCCACCTGGCTCGATAGCCGGGCTCCCTGACGGCGGGCGCTCAGCGCCGTCTGGGCACGGGGACCGTCGTGAAGTCTCGGGCCAGCACCACCTCGCCGTCGTAGCTGCGCCGCACCTCCTCCAGGAAGGCGGGCTCCTCGGCCAGGCCGTACCGTTCGGAGAAATGGGTCAGCACCAGCCTGCGCACTCCCGCGCGGGCGGCGACCAGCCCCGCGTCGTAGGCGGTCAGGTGACCGTACTCCTCGGCCAGCGCGGCCTCAGACGACAGGAACGTCGACTCGATCACGAGCAGGTCCGCGCCGTCGGCCAGTTCGAACACCGGGTCGCAGAGCCTGGTGTCCATGACGAAGGCGGCCGACTGACCGGGTCGGGGCACGCTGCACTGCTCGAGGGTGACGCCGCGTACCGAGCCCTTCCGCTGGAGCTCGGTGATCTCGGGGCCCTTGATGCCGTGGGCCTTGAGCCTGTCGGGCAGCATCCTGCGGCCGTCGGGCTCCTGGAGGCGGTAGCCGTACGACTCGACGGGGTGTGACAGGCGGCGGGCGGTCAGCGGCGCGAGCTCGGCGACGGGGCCGGCGACGGGATGCTCGGTGATCTTGTCGGTGTCGGCGAAGACGGCCGCGTGCCTGAGCCTGCGCCAGTAGAGCTGGCCTGAGGCGGGGAAGACGGCGCGCACGGGATGGGCGACGCGGTCGCGGGCGATGCGCTGCACCACGCCCGGCACGCCCAGGCAGTGGTCGCCGTGGAAGTGGGTGACGCAGATCCAGTGGATGTCGTGCGCGCTGAGACCCGCGTGCAGCATCTGCCGCTGCGTGCCCTCGCCCGGGTCGAACAGCACGCCCTGTCCGTCCCAGCGCAGGAAGTACCCGTTGTGGTTCCGGTGTCTGGTAGGGACGGCGCTGGAGGTGCCGAGGACGACGAGTTCGCGGTTGGACACGAGCGCGATGCTAGACGCTCGGAGAGTCGACTGATCGCTCCCAGCACTCGAATCGCTCCCGTAGCCCCGCGATATCATCGGCCGTCACGCCGTGGTAGGCCAGTGCATGATCAGGTATGCGATTGAGGGCGGACAAGGCCACGGCGAACATGGTTGGGTCAAAGCCCGGATCGGCGTCGGCTGCCAGCCGCGTCAGGTCATCCATGGTGTAACGGCCGCTGCGTAGCACCGCGTCCACATCGACGAAGTCGCGGACTTCGGCCCTGCCATAAAGGGCGGCCACCTAGTTCCCGACCGCGTCGTCCGGATGAAGGACCGGACCGATCTCCAGCCCGACTGGTGGATGCGCGCGCCAGTCGACTCCCATCTCCACCTTCACGGAGCGACCGCCCTCATCGGTGACCAGAAGGCGGGCGAAGCCGGGATTCTCCTGGGTGATCTCAGCCTTCATGCCCGCTTCTCGGTACGCCGTCAGGGCCGTGCCGACCGCGGCGTCGAAGTCGCCTCCGGTCGATGTGAAAAGATCCACATCCTCTGAACGCCGACTGAGGAACCCGTGAGCCTGTACGGCATAACCGCCCGCGAGCGCGAAGCCGTAACGTTGGGTAGCCGACAAGCCGATCATCGTTACTCGTTCGTGGAGGGGATCCATGAGGCTAGGCCGCGCGGATCAGCTCGCGGAAACGGGCTTCCCATGCGTGCCTTGCCTGGACGGGTAGATAGAGTCTCGGCCAGATGCGGACGAGGACAGAGGCGTTCAGATAGGTGCGCAGGTCGTCGACGCGAGCCGCCTCGCGGATGACCCGCTCGTACATCAGGCCCAGCTGGGCGTCGTCATCCAGGTCGTAGACGCGTTGCTCGGACCAGTCGAGACGGGTGGGCAGCGCGACCACGCCGTTGATCGGCCCGGCCAGTTCGTGTAGATCAGCCGGCACGAGGTACCGCCGGTTGCTGGCGTATCGCGACCGAGGATTCACACTTCCAGTGTGCCCGTTCGTCAGCGCTCCTGCATCAAATGGTCAGCGTGACACGAACCTGGGCCCCGATCGGGTCTTACTCAAACGGGTTGCGGTGCCGGGTGGGGACCGCGCTGGACGTGCCAAGGACGACGAGTTCGCGGAAGGGACCGCAGACGATGCCAGATCCACCCGCGCGACATGGAGGAGCCGGAGTCCGCCGCCCATGCGCCGATCGGCCGCCGAACCGCGCTGCTCACCGCTGTGCTCGCCTCGATGATCTCGTCTGGCCGCGGATCCGCCGCTCGCCCGGCGCCGTGGTTCCGGTAGGGAGCCATGAGGGAGAACCTCCTGGACGACCCTCGTAGGATGTGATTCCTGGCAGTTCTACCTGTTGTGGTGAGGACATGATGACCACCGTTGGCGGCACCGTTGTCGGCACCGTCGCGTTCGCCGAGCTGCCGACGCCGGTCGGTCGCTTCGTGCTGGCCGTCACAGAGGAGGGCCTCGTCGCCTCCGGCTGGGATTCCAGGCCGAGGCTGAAGGACCTGGTCGAAGTCGACGATCCAGGCCGTACGGCCGGCGCCGTGGCGGAGCTGACCGACTACTTCGCCGGTCGGCTTCGCGCCTTCGAGACGCCCATCGACTGGCGGTTCGTCTCGCCCACCCCGCGCCAGGTGCTCCAAGCGCTGCACCGGGTGCCCTTCGGCACGGTCGTGACCTACGGCGAGCTGGCGCGGCGGGCGCATTCGAGTGTCCCCGCCCGCGGCATCGGCTCGATCATGGGCGCCAACCCCCTCCCGATCGTGGTGCCCTGCCACCGCGTGGTGGCGGGCAACGGGCTCGGCGGGTTCAGTGGCGGCGAGGGCGTGGAGACCAAGCGCTGGCTGCTCACCCACGAGGGCTACCTGCAGCCGACGCTGCTCGACCTCTGACGGTCACCGGGACCGCCGGGCGCGGCGGCCCCGGGCCCCGTCATCAGTCCTGCCGGCCGTCGATCCGGTCGGTGGCGTCCCTCGCCTTGTCGGCGCCGGTGTCGATGTGGTCGGTGTACTTGCCCCCCGTGGCCGAGTCCGCAGCTCCTGCGGCCTTGTCGATGTGGCTGTTCGCCGCGTCCTCGGCCGTGTTCTTCAGGCCGTCGAGCGGGTCGCCAGAGGAGTCCTTCCCCTGCGCGGGTGTTCCTTCGGCGTTCGTCGCCTGCTCGGGAACGTTGCGCGACTTCTCCTCGCCGCCCAGCATCTCCTTGACCTTGTCAAAGATCGACATGACAATCCCCCGATTTGTGTCGATGCACTGGGACGAGTCATACCCCGAGGGTTGACACACTTATCCGTGTGGGCAAGCAGCCAGTCATCGCCGTCGTCGGGCCGACCGCGGCCGGAAAGTCCGATCTCGCCGTGGATCTGGCACTCCGGCTGGGTGGGGAATGCATCAATACCGACTCCATGCAGCTTTACCGAGGAATGGACATCGGCACCGCCAAACTCACCCAGGAAGAGCGCAGAGGGGTCCCGCACCACCTCCTGGACATCTGGGACGTGACGGTCACGGCGAGCGTGGCGGAGTACCAGCGTCTGGTCAGGCCGCTCATGGACGCCATCGAGGTGCCGATCCTCGTCGGCGGCTCCGGCCTCTACGTCCGCGCGGCGCTCGACGACCTCGACTTCCCCGGCACCGATCCTTCGATCAGGGCCAGGCTCGAGGACGAGCTGGCCGGGGTGGGCTCGGGGGCGCTGTACGAGCGGTTGAGAGCGCTCGACCCCAAGGCCGCGGAGGCGATCCTGCCCAGCAACGGGCGCAGGATCGTGCGCGCCCTCGAGGTGATCGAGCTGACGGGGCGGCCCTTCTCGGCGAGCATGCCCTCCTACGACGCCCTGTATCCCAGTGTCCAGATCGGCGTGGAGGTGCCGAGGCCGGTCCTCGACGAGCGCATCGAGCTGCGCGTCCGGCGCATGTGGGAGGCGGGCCTGGTCGACGAGGTGCGCGGGCTGCTCCCGCTCGGCCTGGCGCACGGCCGTACGGCAGGCAGGGCCCTCGGCTACGCGCAGGTGCTGCGCTTCCTCCAGGGGGAGTGGAGCGAGGAACAGGCCTTCGAGGAGACCGTCAGGGCCACGCGCAGGTTCGCCAGGCGGCAGGAGTCGTGGTTCCGCCGCGACCCCAGGGTGGCCTGGCTGCCCTTCGACGCGGGGGACCTGCTCCAGCAGGCCCTCGATAGGGTTGTGGCATGAGATTTCTCAAAGGGCACGGCACCGAGAACGACTTCGTCATCCTTCCCGACCCTGACGGAGCGCTCGACCTGCCCCCCGCCACGGTGGCCGCGATCTGCGACCGCAGGGCCGGCATCGGCGCCGACGGCGTGCTCCACGTGGTGCGCACCAAGGCCAGCGACGAAGTGGCCGACCAGGCCGACAGCGCCGAGTGGTTCATGGACTACCGCAACGCCGACGGCAGCGTCGTCGAGATGTGCGGCAACGGCGTGCGGGTCTTCGCCCGCTACCTGGTCTCCGCCGGCCTGGCCTCGCCGGGCGAGTTCGCCGTCGCCACCAGGGGAGGGCTCAAGCTGGTCCGCATCGAGGCCGACGGTGACGTGCGCGTCGACATGGGCAAGCCCGTCGTGCTCGGTGAGAGCGTCACCACCGTCAGCGGCCACGAGTTCACCGGGCTGCACATCGACATGGGAAACCCGCACCTGGCCTGCGCCATCGGCGAGCCGGTCGTCCAGCTCGACCTCGGCCACCAGCCAGGCTTCGACCCGGGCGTCTTCCCCACGGGGGTGAACATCGAGCTGTTCAACCCGGTCGGGCAGCGCAGGGCCGTGATGCGCGTCTTCGAGCGCGGCTCGGGCGAGACCCGCTCGTGCGGGACGGGAGCCGTCGCCACCGCCGTGGCCGCCGCGCACCTGGCGGGTGAGAGCACCGGCACATGGAACATCGACGTGCCGGGCGGCCACCTGACGGTCACGCTGGAAGAGGAGACGAGCTACCTCGCGGGACCCGCGGTGATCATCGCCTCGGGCGAACTGAGCCTCTGACGACTCTTGCAGAATGATGTTCTGCTGAGCGATGCTGGCCGCATGGTCGACTCCAAGCACACGGCGGCGGCGGTCAAGGGCACGATCGGCAGGCTGGGCGGCGGCTTCATGGTCTCCAGGGAGGCCAAGGAGCTCTGCGCGCGAACCGGGCTCGGTCCGCGGGAGCTGTACTTCCGCGGCAGATGCGGCGTCCTCGGCGAGGTGGACGCCGACGTCGTCGCCTCGGTCGCCGTCTTCTTCCCCGCCGCCCACGTGCGCGAGAGCTGGGAGGGCGGCAGGAAGCTGCCCGTCGAGGAGGCGGTCGCGCTCTACACCGGGGCGTGTCACGCATGGGGCAGGCGCAGGCTGAGCGACGCCGAGGCCTGCGGACGCCTGGCCGAGCTGCTGGAGAGGGTGGCCGGCGCCGCCTCGGTGCTGGGAGCGCCGCTGTTCGCGGGCTGGAGGGCGGTGCCGCTGCCGGACGAGCCCATCGCCAGGGCCACCCAGCTCATGCACGTCGTGAGGGAGCTGCGCGGCGGCCTGCACGCCGTCGCCGTCCTCGCCAAGGGGCTCGACCCGCTGATGGCGACCCTGGCCGCCGACCACGAGGGCACGCCGCTCGGCATCTCCTCCGGCGAGAGCATGGCGCGCTTCTTCACCTGGCCCGAGCCCTACCCCGCGCTCGACGAGGAGACGATCGCGCGCAGGCGGGAGGCCGAGGATCTGACCGACGAGCTGATGGCGCCCGCCTTCTCCGTCCTGACCGAGGCGGAACGCGACGAGGTCGTCACCTTGATGCGTTTGGGGCATGTCCATTGACCTGGCAGACTGACTGCCCATGGACGTGGACATCTGGGCCTGGGTCGGCGAAACCCAGCAGCAGCTTTCTGAGGCAGGTAACGCCGGGTTCGCCATGGCGCTGGGTGATCTGCCCGCACAGGCTTACGAGGGGCGATACCCGCAGCTCGACGTGATGGCCCCGGCGATCGCGCAGCAGGCCGAGAGCGTCGACCTGCCCTGGCTGGAGTTCTACGCCCGCTACTGGCACCTCATCGGCCGTGTCGGCGACAGGGCGCAGGGCGCCGTCGCCATCGGCGACGCCGAAAGCCTCGTGGCGTTCGCCCAGCGCGAAGACGTGCGCGAGTGCCCCTCGGTCCCCGCGGCCGTCGAGGCGCTCGCCATCGCGCAGGCCAACGCCGACGGTCCCGGCTACGCCGCCGACCGCCTGGCTCTGCTCGGCCCCGCCATCGAGGCGCTCGAGCCGACCGACGCCGCCTACGCGGGCCTGGTGACGCAGTACGTCTCCGCGCTCACCGACGCGGGCCGCGCGGACGAGGCGGTCTCCTACGCCGAGACCGCGATCCAGCGCCTGGGCGCGGTCGGCCGCGCGGCGAGCTGGGAGCTGGGCGCCGAGAGCTCGCTCGCGCTGCTGGCCCTCGGCCGCGCCGACGACGCGCTGGCCGCCATCCAGGCCGCCGCCGACTTCAAGCCTGACGACCCGGTCGCCAAGCCCCACCGCGAGGGCGTGCGCCGCTCGCTCATCCTCGCCACCCTGGAGCGCACGGCCGAGGCCGTCGACGCGCTGCCCGACCTCGACGTCGTCGGCGACCACCCGCGCGACTTCGTGGAGTGGGCCCAGGCCGTCAACAAGCTGGCGGGCTCGGCGCAGATCACCAACACCTGGCAGCTGGGCAGGGTCCTGCGCCAGTGGATCGACTACTTCGGCATGATGGGCGGCTACCGCGCCCGCGTCGAGCTCGCGCTGATCGCCGGCGAGCTCGCGGTCGCGCGCCAGGGTGTGTGGCAGGCCGAGCTCCTCGCCGACCTGGCCGAGCAGGGCGCCGCCGAGCTGCGTTCGGCCGAGGGCGTGGCCGAGCGGGTCGCGGCCCTGCGCGCGGCCGCCGCGGCGACCACGGCTCCCGAGGCCACCAGCCCGCTGGAGGAGCGCGTCGCCTACTTCGACGCCGCCGACGGCATCAACGCCAACCCCGAGGAGTGGGTCGGCTGGCTGGCCCCGCTGTCGGGCAAGGACATCGAGGCCACCCGCCGCCACACCACCACGCTCGGCTTCCTCGGCTACCCGGTCACCGGCGCCGACATCTACTGGAAGATGCTCGTCGACACCGGCCAGATCGCCACCGCCGACGCCCAGGACCTCGACTTCCTGACCAATCTGCTCGTCGAGGCGCGCCAGGACGAGCGCCTCGAGCAGATGGCCGAGCTGCTGCCCGCCGCGGGCAAGCACCTCGCGCTGGCCAGGCTCCACATCGCCCGCGAGCGGTGGGAGCAGGCGGCCTCCGAGGCCGAGCAGGCCATGGAGGCGGGCGCCGGCATCGAGGCCAGGCGCGCGTTCGCGAGCGCATCCCAGCAGCTCGACCAGGACGCCAAGGGCGCTCTGGCGCTGCGCGAGGCCCTCGACAGCGACGACATGACCGACGAGGACGTCTGGCGCATGATCGTCATGGCGACCTCCGCCGAGGACTGGGAGACCGTCCGTATCGGCGCCAAGCGGGTCGGCATGCCGATCAAGTCGTCCGAGGGGCCGATCGAGGAGGAGCTGGGCCTGGTCAGGATCATCCTGCCCGCGCCCGACGGCGGCCAGCGCCAGGTGCTGTCCATCCGCACGGGCCCGGCCACGGCGAGGCTGGCCCTGCCGCAGCCGCGCGGCATGGAGTACAACGCGGGCGACCTCGTCGTCTTCGACCCGCAGCTGCTCGAGCCCGTCCCCGACGACCCCGAGGAGCAGCAGAACTTCGTGCCGCCGTTCGCGGCCGTGCGCATGCTGCGTCCAGGCGGCTACACCAGCTACTTCTTCGACGGCGCCGCTCCGAGCGAGGCCGACTGGGCCGAGTTCACCGAGGTCATGGCCGAGCGCGGCTGGCCGATGTGGGTCTACAGCGACGAGAACTACCGCGTCACCCACCCGACCACCGGCGAGCAGCTGCCCGGCGTGTTCGGCTGGGTCGCGGTCCCGCCGAACGTGGCGGCGGTCGAGGTCGACGCGCTGCTCGACGACGCCACCGAGCGCTGGGTGCACCCGCTGGCCTGGCTCGACCTGGCAAGAGAGGTCGACGTCGAGGTCGAGCGGCACGAGCGGATCACCAAGGAGTACGGTCTCTAGATGCTCGAACGGTTCAGCCTTCAGGGAAAGGTCGCCATCGTCACCGGAGCCTCGTCGGGGCTCGGGGTGGCCTTCGCGCGAGGGCTGGCCGAGGCGGGCGCCGACATCGTGATCGGCGCCCGTCGCAAGGACAGGCTCGAGTCGACGCGGCAGCTGGTGGAGGCGACGGGACGGCGCTGCGTGGCCGTCCCCACGGACGTGAGCGTCGTCGCCGACTGCGACGCGCTGGTCCAGGCCGCGCTGTCGGCCTTCGGGGCCGTCGACGTGCTGGTCAACAACGCGGGGGTGGGCACCGCTGTGCCCGCCACGCGAGAGACGCCCGAGCAGTTCAGGCAGGTCGTCGACGTCAACCTGCACGGCACCTACTGGATGGCCCAGGCCTGCGGGCGGGTCATGCGGCCAGGGTCGTCGATCATCAACGTGGGCAGCGTGCTCGGCGAGACGACGGCGGGGCTGCCGCAGGCGGCCTACAGCGCCTCGAAGGCGGCCGTGATCGGGCTGACCAGAGACCTGGCGCAGCAGTGGACGGGCCGCAAGGGCATCAGGGTCAACTGCCTGGAGCCCGGCTTCTTCCACTCGGAGATGACCGAGACCTACCAGCCGGGATACCTGGAGGCGACGCTGGAGGCGCGCGTGCCGATGCGCCGCGCGGGCGACCCCGCTGAGCTGGTGGCCGCCGCGATCTTCCTCGCCTCCGACGCCTCGTCCTACATCACCGGCGTCACCCTCCCCGTCGACGGCGGCCTTCTCACCACCTGACCGCCGCCGTCCGCCCTGCGGGCCGGCAGGCGGGCGTCGAGGTGCTGTCCGGGCAGGTCATCACGCGGACACGTGCGTACGCCATTCGCTTTGCCTCTGGGTGAATGCGTGCTTGGTGCCATTGCCTAGACTTTAACCGTGAATAGGAAACTCTTGGTGGGTTTGGCCTCTCTGGCGCTGGTGACCGGATGCGGGCCCACCCAGGCCGCCGACCACGAGTCCGACGTCGGCAAGCCGCCGTCAGCCGACATCGGCAAGGCGCGCGACGACCTGAAGAAGCTGGCCGTCAAGGGCCGTGCCCCGAAGACCGGCTTCGAGCGCGAGAAGTTCGGCCCCGCCTGGGCCGACGTCGACCGCAACGGGTGCGACACGCGCAACGACATACTCAAGCGGGACCTGCGCGAGGAGACGTTCAAGAAGGGAACGCACGACTGCATCGTGCTGACCGGGATCCTCGACGACCCGTACTCGGGCAAGACCATCAAGTTCACGCGCGGCCAGGACACCAGCATGGCCGTGCAGATCGACCACCTCATCCCGCTGTCGGACGCCTGGCAGAAGGGCGCCCAGCAGTGGAGCAAGGACAAGCGCAAGGAGTTCGCCAACGACCCGCTGAACCTGCTGGCCGTGGACGGCCCGCTCAACAACCAGAAGAGCGACGCCGACGCGGCGACATGGCTGCCGCCGCGCAAGGCGTACAGGTGCGCCTACATCGCCAGGCAGGTCAAGGTGAAGACGAAGTACGCGCTGTGGGTCACCGCGGCGGAGAAGGCGGCGATGGACGGGGTCCTGTCCTCCTGCTGACTCAGTCGTCGGCCCCGTCACTGTCGTCGGCCCCGTCACTGTCGTCGGCCCCGTCGCGGGCGTCGTCACTGTCGTCGTCACCGGCCTCGTCACGGGCGTCGTCACCGGCGTCGTCACGGGCGTCGGCTTCGTCAGTGGCGTCGGCCTGGTCGGTGTCCTGCTTGACGATCTTGCCGGTCTGCTCCGACACGTGGATCTCGTGCTCCTGCCCGCCCTTGGTCAGCTCGACCTCCCAGGTGCGCTCGCCGTGCTCGTCGTCGCGCTCCACATCCCCGACCGTCGCGCCGGGCACACGGGCCTTGGCGATCTCGACCGCCTGAGCCTCGGTGACGGGCGCGGCCGTGGCGGGCGCGCTGGTGGCAGGGACGGAAACGGTCGGGGCAGGAGTGCCGGGGACGGGAGTGGCGAACAGAAGCGCTGCGGCGATCAGTGTTGTCGTCATGGACACAGACTCGCCCCGGCGGAGATAGCGCCGCGCTAGGAGAGCGCTAAGGCCGGGCTAAGGGTGACGGTGACGGTCGCGCCGGGGCCGGGGGAGAGCTCGAGGGCGCCGCCGGCCGACTCGGCCGTCCTGCGGGCGATGTCGAGCCCGAGCCCGGTGGAGCCCGCGCCGCTGCGTCCGCGCTCCAGGGCCTGAGCGGGGAAGCCAGGGCCCTCGTCGGCGACGACGAGCCGCACCCCTGGCGTCAGCCGTACGGCGAGGGCCACGCCCTCGGGGGTGTGCGCGAAGACGTTGCCGAGCAGCGCGTCCACGCACGCGCCCAGCTCGGCCGCGCCCACCCGCACGGGCAGCGGGCCCTTCGCCAGGTCCAGGCGCATCTCGCGCCCCTGGTCCTCGGCCAGCACCGACCAGAACGCGGCCCGCTCGGCCACCACCTCCGCCGCGTCGCAGGACTGCTCGTTCGAGCGCTGCCTGGCCTCGGTGATGACCCTGGTGACCGCCCGCTGCAACTCGTCGATCCGCGCCGCGATCCTGGCCGCCTCGGCGGGGTCGGCGAGCGACTCCGCGTCCAGGCGCAGCCCCGTGAGCGGGGTGCGCAGGCGGTGGGACAGGTCGGCGACCGACTCCCGTTCGGCGGCCAGCAGGTCGTCGATGCGTCCGGCCAGGTGGTTGAGCGCGAGCGCCACCGACCGCACCTCCGGGGGGCCGTCCAGCGCGGCCCTCGCCGTCAGGTCGCCGCCGGCCAGACGGTGCGAGACCTGCGCCATCGCGCCGATCGGACGGGTGATCGCCAGCGCCAGACGGTCGGCCAGCACGATGCCGAGCGCGACCAGCAGCAGGCCGAGCGAGGCCAGGCCCAGCCAGGCCTCGCGCACACCCCTGGTCAGCTCGGCGTCGCTCACGAACACCCTGACGACGACCGTGCCCTCGGGGGTGAGCGCGGAGGAGAGCACCGCCCTGCCGCCGGCCGCGTGGGCGGTGACGCTGCGGCCCGTGGCGGCCAGCCGTACGGCGTCGGCGCGGGCGGCCGCGGCGCCCAGCACGCCGCCACCCGGCAGGAAGACGGTGACGGGGAACGGTCCGCCGCGCGCCTGCTCGACGGTCAGCGACAGCGCGGGCGAGCCCGCGGCGACCGCGACGGACTCGGCGGTGGCGGTGGCGCGGGACATGGCGCCGTTCTCGGCCACCGAGCGGATCAGCAGCGCCATCGGGACCAGCAGCGCGATCAGCACGAGCGAGGTGATCGCGGCGGCGAGCAGCGCCAGCCATCTCCTCACGACGGGTCCACGAGCTTGACGCCGACGCCGCGCACCGTGTGCAGGTAGCGCGGGCTCGCGGCGCTCTCTCCGAGCTTGCGCCGCAGCCACGACAGGTGGACGTCCACGGTCTTGTCGGCCCCGCCGTACGGCACCTGCCACACCTCGGTCAGCAGTTCGCGCTTGGTCACCACCTCGCCCGGCCGCTCGGCCAGGTAGTGCAGCACGTCGAACTCGCGCGGGGTGAGGTCGAGCGTGACGCCGCCGAGCGCCGCCGTCCTGGCCTTGGCGTCGAGGACCAGGGCGCCCACGGCGAGCTCCTGCCGCTCCCTCACCTGCCCCCCGCGCCTGAGCACCGCCCGGATGCGGGCGTCGAGCTGGGCGGAGCTGTACGGCTTGACGACGTAGTCGTCGGCGCCCGCGTCGAGCACGGGCACCATCTCGGCGTCGCCGTCGCGGGCGGTGGCCACGATGACGGGGACCTTGCTGACCGCCCGCAGCATGCGCAGGAGGTCGACGCCGTCGAGGTCGGGCAGGCCGAGGTCCAGCACGATCAGGTCGGGGCGGTCCTGTACGGCCAGCCGCAGCCCGTCGAGGGCGGTGGGGGAGGAGGAGACGGCGTGGCCCAGCTCGCGCAGCCCACGGCTGAGGGCGGTGCGGATGGTCACGTCGTCCTCGATGAGCAGGATGTCGGCCATATCCGTCAACCGTAGACGGTGCCCGACCGCTCCGACATCAGGCTTATCCCGGCGTTAACCTCGCCTTATCCCGAGATGGGGGAGGGTGAGCGGGTGAGACGACTCGTACTGGCCTGGGCGGCCGCCGCGCTGACCGCGACCGTGGCGGGGGTGGCGGTGCTGGGGCTGCTCGGCGGCTCCCTGGCGGGGACGGAGAGCCGTACGATGTCGGACGCCGACGTCCGCGCCGCCCTCTCCGCCGCCACCTCCGCCCCGCCCACCGGTCCGGCTCCCGAGAACCCCGACTCCATGCCCACCGGTTCGCCTACCGGCTCGATCCCGGCCAGCCCGGGCCCCTCGCCTGCGGGTCCTGGTCAGGAGAGCCCTGGAGCAGGGCAGGTCAGGGCGTTCAGGACCTCCGGTGGCACCGTGGTCGCCGCGTGCGACCGCGGGCTGGTGCGGCTGCGGTCGTGGAGCCCCGCCCAGGGCTACACCACCGACGACGTGGACACCGAGCCCGACGACCACGTCACGGTCGAGTTCGAGTCGGAGACCTCCGAGGTCGAGGTCGTGCTCCGCTGCGACGCCGAGGGCCGTCCCCTCATGACGTCTCGGCGCTGAGCGCCCGCTTGGTCAGCTCCGCCTGCTGCCTGATCCGCCCCAGGACGATGTCGTTGATGCCCTTCGCCGCGAACGTCGACACCATGTCGTCCAGCACCCCGTGGGCCAGATCGAGATCGCCCCTCCTCGCCACTGCCCTGGCCAGCCTGCGCATGACCATGTTCAGCGTGATGTTGTCGACGGTCGCCTGCCTGGCCACCGCGCCGAGCTGCTCGATGCTCTCGCCGGTGTCGGGCGGGCGCACGTGCAGCTTCTTGTCCGCGCCCAGGTCCTTGAACTCGCGCTCGGCGTTCAGCCCCTTCACCATCCGCGCGTAGACGGCCAGCGGGTGCTCGCCGTAGCACTCGATGACCTCCTCCAGCGCCTCGTTGCCCGAGCGCAGCGCGGGGGAGTCGGAGCCGAGCAGGGAGAACAGCTTGCCCTGCTCCTCGCCCAGCATCAGCTCGCCGACCCGCGCGTCGGTGGTGGTGATCGGGTGACGGACCCGCACCAGGCAGGGCGCGGAGACGATACGCGAGCCGTCGGCGCCGATGTACTGTCCGCGCACCTGGTAGTCGCCAGGCTGCTGGAAGTAGTGCCCGTCGCGCCCGTGCCCGATGTACGCGCTGCGGTACATCGCGGGGTTGCCGGAGTCGAGCCTGATCTCGGGGGAGTCGTCCACGCAGTGCCGCATCATCGGCCGGTACAGGACGGTCCTGCCCGACGGCTGGGTGATGGAGACCTGCGTGAACTCGGTGTCGGGGTGCAGATGGCCGTGGGTGGTCCTGGGCTCGCCCGCGTACGACAGTTTGAGCTCGACCACGACGGGCTCGCCGTACTCGAAGAAGTCCTTGGCCCGCACCTCGAGCAGCAGGCCCGACTGGTCGGAGACCGGCTGCTCGAAGGGGTCGATCTCGGCCGCCCCTGTGCCGAAGGCGTTGGCGCCCATGACGACGTCGCG
Organism: Nonomuraea recticatena; assembly: GCF_039533245.1. NCBI lineage: Bacteria > Bacillati > Actinomycetota > Actinomycetes > Streptosporangiales > Streptosporangiaceae > Nonomuraea > Nonomuraea recticatena. Next base: position 102,627 of record NZ_BAAATE010000003.1, read on the forward strand.
GAAGAAGCCGTGACGCAGGTGGACCAGCTCGGGGTCGGTGAACTGGAAGGGGAAGGCCTGCCAGTAGGCGCGCTCCCCGCCCGGCTGGTAGTTCTGGACGTAGTTCATCCACGACAGGTCGCCGAAGCCGCCGTGCGGGCCGAGGGGCTGCGGCGGGCGCGACAGGTTCTTCTGCCACGAGTGCAGCAGGTTGAAGGCGTGGCCGAGCTCGTGCACGTAGGTGCGCAGCTGGGCGCGCTGGGCCTGCGGCGACTCGCCCTTGATCGCGTCGTGGAAGACGGCGGCGCCCTGCCGCTGGCAGGCGTCGTTGTAGTCGAACATGATGCCCCGGAATCCGCCGACGTGCTTGCTGGCGACCAGCAGCCACACCCGCCAGGCCGCCTGGTCGCCGAACGAGGCGAACTGCTGCGTCATCGCGTTGTGCAGCTCGGAGTCGTCCCACGCGAGGTCCTGGCCGGCGCCGTCCACCGGGATCACGCCTGGCTCGGCGATCCGCAGCTCCACTCCTGCCTCGGCGTACGCCTCGGCCACCGTCAGCGTCCGCCGTCCCGGCGGGCCCTGGAGCGCTCCCGTGTCGTAGGAGACGAAGGGCACCGCGCCCGCGACCGAGTCCTGCTCCAGCAGCACGCTCCTGAAGTACGGCGAGGCGCGGTGCAGCCCGTAGGTGCGTCCCGCGACCGTGGCGGTGGCGCTGTCCTCGGTGATCGTGACGGTCACGTGCCGGTCGGGCGCGGCGAAGGTGAAGGCGCCCTGGCCCTCGACCCGATCACCCTGCCTGGTGGTGGAGTGGACGACGAACGAGCCGTGGTACGCGGTGGTCGAGCCCGTCGTGGTGAACAGGTCGCCGCTGAGCCGTCCTGTGGGCCTCTTTCCGTCGACGTCGACCCTCAGGTCGAGCTGGGATTCACCGTCCTGGCCGCGGTACAGGCCGCTGATGGGGGGCATATCAGGACCATTCCCCCGCTCCTGAGGGCTGTCAATGGGCTCCGCGGACTTGCAGCGAGGCGAGCAGCTCCTCCGAGGCCATGGTGATGGCCTCCACGGCCCTGTCGAACGCCTCCGCGTTGTGCGCGGCGGGGGCGCGGAACCCGGAGATCTTCCTGACGTACTGCAGGGCCGCGGCGCGCACGTCCTCCTCGGTGACGTCCTCGGTGTACGGCGGGCGCAGCGTCTTGATGCTTCTACACATGGTTGGCACGCTACCCGCGCGAGGGCCGGCGGTAGAAGCCGGTGCGCGGGGAGATCTTCCGAGCGCCCGGTCACCTGATCGGACCGAGCCCGCCGCCGGTGGCGCGACTATGCTCTCGGCGCGTGAGAAGAGGACTCTTAATAGCGGCGGCGGTGGCGGTCCTCGTCGGCCTGATCACCGTGCTGACCAGTTTCTCCCGGGTCAGCACCGAGCCCGACGAGGTGGTGCTCCACTACGCGGGCGGCACATTCGAAGCGATCAAGTTCGAGCGATGCATCAACCCCTCCAGCGGCGCCACCTGGCTCGGGCCGGGCGACACCGACTACCACTACCCGTTCGGCCAGCGGACCTTCGACTTCTCGGGCGGTGACAGCGCGGAGTCGGGCGGCATCAGCATCGTCTCGAGGGACAACGTCGAGATGAAGGTGTCGGGGTCGGCGACCTTCACGCTCAACACCGACTGCAAGGTGCTGACGCAGTTCCACGAGAAGATCGGGCGCAAGTTCGGCGCCTACTTCGAGGACGGGGACTCCCGCGGCTGGACCAAGATGCTCAACTTCTACTTCAAGCAGCCGCTCGACCGGGCGATGGACGCCGCCTCCCAGGAGTTCGAGTGGAAGAAGTTGTTCAACGACCCCACGGTCAAACAGCAGTGGGAGCAGCGGGTCGGCCAGCTGGCCAGGCAGTTCATCAAGGAGACGGCGGGCGCGGACTACTTCTGCCAGCCCAACTACGCGGGGGTCGGCGACTGCGGTGACGTGGTGCTGACCATCCAGAAGCCGCAGCCGCCCGAGAGCCTGATCAACGCGCTGGCCGCCGAGCAGGCCGCCAAGCAGCAGAACCTGGCCCAGCAGCAGATCAACGCCAAGGTGAAGACCGAGCTGGAATCCATCCAGGACCTGGTGCGGGTGCTCGGCCCGAACGGCGCGATCCTCTGGAAGGCGGTCCAGGACGGCAAGGTCGACGTGGTCCCCGTCCCCCAGAACGGCACCATCAACATCACCCCGAGGCGCTGAGCCGCCGCCTCGGGGGTCAGAGGGGCTCGTCCGAGCCGAGTTCGCGGCCGAAGTCGAGGGCGATCTTGCGCATCCCCTCCGCCAGCTCGTCCCTGTCGAGCGCGTCGATGCGCTCGGCGGGGCCCGAGACCGACATGGCGGCCACCACCCTCGCCCCGTCCCGCACGGGCACGGCGAGGCAGTGCACGCCCAGCTCCTCCTCGCCCAGGTCCATGGCGTACCCCCTCGACCTGACCGTGGCCAGCTCCTGCCGCATGGCCTCGTGGGAGGTGATCGTGTTGGCCGTACGGCGGGGCATGCCGGTCCGCTCGAACAGCGCCATCGACTCGCCGTCGGCCCTGTCGGCGAGCAGCACCTTGCCCACCGCCGTGCTGTGGGGCAGCACCCGCCTGCCCACCTCGGCGAACATCCGCAACCTGCGCGGCGAGGGCACCTGGGCGACGTAGACGATGAAGTCGCCCTCCAGCACCGCGAGGTTGGCCGTCTCACCCGACAGCTCGACCATCCTGGTGAGGTACGGCCGCGCCCACACCCCGACCATCCGCTCCGCGACCCCGCCCAGCCTCACGAGCGCACCGCCGAGCGCGTAGCGGCGGTCCGACTCCTGCCGGACGTAGCCGCGCGACAGGAGCGTCTGGAGCAGGCGGTGAATCGTCCCGTACGGCAGGCCGGTGCGGGCCGCGATCTCCGACAGGCCGGCCTCGCCGCCGTGCGCCGCGAGCGCCTCCAGCACGTCCAGCGCCCTGTCGACCGACTGCACGCTCACGCCACCCTCCCCGCCCCCACAACGAACTCGGCCTCTGCCTTGGATGTGGCCTCTGCCGCGAATCCGGCCCCAGGTGCGAATCCGCCTTCTGCCTCGACCTCGGTCCCAGCTGCGAACCCAATCCCAGTTGCGAACCAGGTCCCAGCCTCGAACCAGGTCCCAGCCTCGAACCAGGTCCCAGCCTCGAACCAGGTCCCAGCCTCGAACCAGGTCCCAGCCTGGAACCCGGCGCCGGCCCCGACCGTCGTCAGGGGCTCGGCGTCCCCCCTCTGTGGGTTCACGAGCGGGGCTTTCCGCAGGCGGCGTCCAGGAACGAAGGGCTGACCCCGCGCAGGGAGGCGTCCAGGATCTCGGCCGTGTGCGCCACCCTGATCTCCCCACCCGCCCGCCGCATCGCCGCCGCGATCTGCATCGTGCAGCCGGGGTTGGCCGACACCAGCAGCTGCGCGCCCGTCGAGCGCACCCGCTCCGCCTTGCGGTCTCCCAGGTCGCGGGCGGCCGAAGGCTCGAAGATGTTGTAGGTGCCCGCCGACCCGCAGCACAGGTCCGACTCGGGGATGTCCCGCAGCGACAGCCCTGGAATGCCGCGCAACAGCTCACGGGGTTGTGCCCTGATCCCCTGGGCGTGCGCGAGGTGGCAGGCGTCGTGATAGGCGACCGTGACCGGCAGCGGATGCCGCTCGGCCACCGGGCCCAGCTCGGCCAGCCACTCGGCCAGGTCCACGGTCCTGAGCGCGCGGGCCCTTCCCGCCCACTCGGGCGAGTCGGCGAGCAGCTCGGCGTACTCCTTCATCGAGGAGCCGCACCCCGCCGCGTTCACCACGACCGTGTCGACCCCCGCGCGCTCGAATGTCCTGATCGTCCGCTTGGCGAACCTTCTGGCCTGGTCGTCCCGTCCCGAGTGCACGCTCAGCGCCCCGCAGCACCCCTGGTGCGGCGGGATGACGACCTCGCAGCCCTCCATCGCCAGCACCCGCGCCGTGGCGGCGTTGACCTGGGGGAAGAACTCGTTCTGCACGCATCCGGTGAGCATCCCGACCAGCGCTCTGCGCTCGCCGACCGCCCGGACCCGTCCCGGCAGCCGCTGCCGCCTGCCCGGGACAGGGGCGAGCGCGATCATCGCCCCGAGGCTCGGGTGCGCCCGTTCGAGCAGCGGCTGGAGCCGTCTGGCCAGCCCGAGCGTCGGCCGCAGCGCGCGCAGCCTGCGCGGGTAGGGGAAGAGCCCGAACACCAGCCCGCGCACCGCCCGCTCCCTCGGCTCGCGGACGTGCTCCCGCTCCACCTCGGCACGGGTCTGCTCGATCAACCTGTCGTACTGCACGCCCGAGGGGCAGGCGGTCACACACGCCATGCAGCCGAGGCACGCGTCGAAGTGGCCGGCCATCTCCGGGGTGATCGGGGTGCCCTCGACGTGCTGGCTCATCAGATGGATGCGGCCGCGCGGCGAGTCCATCTCCTCGCCCCACAGGACGTAGGTCGGGCACGAGGGCAGGCAGAACCCGCAGTGCACGCAGTCCTTGATCAGCTCGGGGTCCATCGCGTCAGATCCCTCCCACATACCTGCCGGGGGACATCCTGCGCCCGGGGTCGAAGCGTTCCTTCACGCGCCGCATCAGCGGCAGCGCGCTGATCTCGCCCCACCTGTCGAGACCCTCCGCGTACGGCGAGGCCAGCACGCTCACGCGCCCGCCCACCTCCGCCAGCCGCGCCCGAAGCCCCGCCACGAGCCCGGCGAGCCCTGCGGAACCGAGCCCTTCGAGACCCAGCCTTTCGGGACCGAGCTTTTCGGGAGACTCGGGAGACCTCTCGGGAGACTCGGAAGACCTCTCGGAAGCGCGCTCGGAAGAGCTCTCCGAAGGGGAGAGGGCGAGCCAGAGGACGCCCGAGGCGAGGGAGCCCCTGACCGTCGCGCCCAGCCCGTGGACCGCCTCCAGCACAACCTCACCCCGCGAAGGAGGGAAGCGCAGCTCCATGAGCACGTCGCCGTCGGGAAGCGCGCCCCACCACGAGGGTGGCTCGGCGCCGACCGTCGCGCCCGGCATCAGGGCGGCGACGGCCTCGGCGCGGGACTCGGCGGCCGACCCCTCCACCAGGACGGCCAGCTCGCAGGCCGCGTCGTCGCCCGCGCGGTTGACCTCGACGGCGGTGGGCTCGGCCTGGGAGGTGGCCAGGACGGTGGCGAGGGTGGCCTTCCGTTGGGGTGGCCCGCCCCGCGCGCTCGGTGAGGCGTATCCCTGGACGGGGCCCGGCCCCGTGCCGGGGGTGGCGCTCTCGTCGGCGTGCCGTACGGGTAGGTGGGCTTGGATCCAGCGGCGCTCGGAGGCGAGCGGGTGCAGCCGGAAGGTGGCCTCCGCGATCACGCCGAGCGTGCCGTACGAGCCGGTGAAGAGTTTGCCGAGGTCGTAGCCCGCCACGTTCTTGACCACCTTGCCGCCCGAGTGGGCGACGGTGCCGTCGGCCAGGACGACCGTGATGCCGATGAGCAGGTCGCGGGCGCCGCCGTAGCGGAACGAGCGCGGGCCGGGGAGCGCGGTGGCGAGGGTGCCGCCGACGGTCGCGCCCTCCACCGGGACGTCGAGCGCCAGCTCCTGCCCTCGCGCGGCGAGCGTCCGCGCGAGGGCCTCCATGGTGACGCCCGCCTGCGCGCGCACCACCAGGTCGCCCTCCGCGTGCTCGAGGACCTGGTTGAGGCAGCAGGTGTCGAGCAGCACGTCGCACCGCTCGGGCGGCGGCCCCCAGTGCAGCTTGGAGCCCCCGCCGACCGGGACGACGGCGAGGTCGTGCTCGGCCGCCGCCGTCATGATCGCGGCGACCTCCTCGGTGGTCTCGGGCAGCGCCACCCATCGGGGAAGCACGCCCGCCACCTCGTCCTCGGGCCCCGCCTGTCTGACGGTGACCCCCGAAGGCATCAAAACTGCTCCGCCTTTCCAGACTCGACCAGCGGATGAACGCCCTTGCGCACGCCCGGCACCTCTCCGCACAGCCGAGGCGTCGGGAAGATCTTGCCGGGGTTGGACAGCCCGCGAGGGTCGAAGGCGCACCTGACGAGCTGCATGGTGTCGAGATCGGCGTCGGTGAACATCCTGGGCATGTAGCGGGCCTTGTCGACGCCCACGCCGTGCTCGCCGGTGATGGAGCCGCCGTGCGCGATGCACAGGTCGAGGATCCTGCCCGAGACGATCTCGGCCCGCTCGCCCGCCCCCGGCTCGGTGTCGTCGAAGAGCACCAGCGGGTGCAGGTTCCCGTCGCCCGCGTGGAAGACGTTGGCGACCTTGATGCCGTGCTCGCGCGACAGGCTGTCGATCCCCGCCAGCACCTCGGGGAGCGAGGTGCGCGGCACCACGCCGTCCTGCACGATGTAGGCGGGGCTGATGCGGCCGACCGCCGCGAACGCCGACTTGCGTCCTCTCCAGATCGCCGCCCGCTCGGCGGGATCCTCGGCCACCCGCAGCTCGAACGCCTTCGAGCAGATCTGGCTCAGCAGCGCGAACTGCCTCTCGACCTCGGCCGAAGGACCGTCGAGCTCGACGATCAGCACGGCGCCCGCGTTCTCCGGATAGCGACAGGCCACGGCCGCCTCGGCGGCCGCGATCGCCAGCGCGTCCATCATCTCGATCGCGGCGGGCAGGATGCCGGCCGCGATGATCGCCGACACCGCCTCGCCGCCCTGCTCGATGTCCTCGAAGGCCGCCAGGACGGTGGTCACGGCCTCGGGAGCGCGGCTGAGCCGTACGGTGACCTTGGTCGTGACGCCGAGTGTCCCCTCCGAGCCGATGAAGGCGCCGAGCAGGTCGTAGCCGGGATCGGCGCGGTCGAGGGTGACGATGTCGCCGTCGGGCGTGACGATCTCGCACGCCTCGACGTGGTTGACGGTGAAGCCGTACTTCAGGCAGTGGGCGCCGCCGGAGTTCTCCGCCACGTTGCCGCCGATCGAGCAGACCTGCTGGCTGGAGGGGTCGGGCGCGTAGTAGTAGCCCTGGTCGCGGACCGCCTCGGTGATCGCCAGGTTCGTCACGCCCGGCTCGACGACGGCCCTGCGGTTGGGCAGGTCGATCTCCACGATCGCGCGCATCTTCGAGGTCACGATCAGCACGCCGTCGGTGCGGGGCAGCGCGCCGCCCGAGAGGCCGGTGCCCGAGCCTCTGGCCACGAACGGCACGCCGTACTCGTTGCACAGCCTGATCACGCCCGCGACCTGCTCGGCGTTCTCCGGCAGGACGGCGACGCCCGGCGTGGCGCGATGGTAGGTGAGGCCGTCGCACTCGTAGGTGCGCAGCCGTACGGGATCGGTGATGACCGCCTCCGGCTCCAGCACCTCGCCGAGCCTGCCGATCAGCTCTGCCAGCACCGCGCCACCTCCTCGGAAATTCGCAGACTACGGCATACGGGCGTAGGCGGGCAGGGTGAGGAACTCGGCGAAGTCGTCGTCGAGCGCGACCTCCTTGAACAGCGCCTCGGCCTGGGCGTACAGGGCCTCGTCGTAGCCGGGCTCGGCGGCGATCTTGGCCAGCTCCTCCGCGATGATCTGCTCGACCAGCTCCTTGGTCACCACCGCGCCGGTGTCGGCGAGCTCGATGCCGTTGTGGATCCACTGCCAGATCTGGGAGCGGGAGATCTCGGCGGTGGCCGCGTCCTCCATGAGGTTGTGGATGGCGACCGCGCCGAGCCCGCCCATCCAGGCGGCGAGGTAGCGCAGCGCGACGTCGACGTTGTTGCGCAGGCCGTTCTCGGTGATGTCGCCAGGGGTGGCGGAGACGGCGAGCAGGTCGGCGGCCGAGACGTCGACGTCCTCGCGCAGGCGGTCGAGCTGGTTGGGGCGCCGGCCGAGCACGGAGGTGAAGACCTCGCCGCAGATGGGCACCAGGTCGGGGTGGGCGACCCAGGAGCCGTCGAAGCCGTCGCCCGACTCGCGGGTCTTGTCCGCGCGGACCTTCTCCAGCGCCACCGCGTTGACCTCGGGGTCCCTGCGCGAGGGGATGAAGGCGGCCATGCCGCCGATCGCGTGGGCGCCGCGCTTGTGGCAGCTGCGCACGAGCAGCTCGGTGTAGGCGCGCATGAAGGGAGCGGTCATCGTCACCGCATTGCGCTCGGGCAGCAGGAACTCCCTGCCCCGCGTGCGGAACTTCTTGATGACGCTGAAGAGGTAGTCCCAGCGTCCCGCGTTGAGCCCGGCCGAGTGGTCGCGCAGCTCGTAGAGGATCTCCTCCATCTCGAAGGCCGCGGGGTAGGTCTCGATCAGGACGGTGGCCCTGATCGTGCCGTGGTCGATGCCGAGCTCTTCCTGGGCGTGGACGAAGACGTCGTTCCAGAGGCGGGCCTCCAGGTGCGACTCCATCTTCGGCAGGTAGAAGTAGGGGCCCTTGCCCTTGGCGATCTGCCTGGCCGCGCAGTGGAAGAAGTAGAGGCCGAAGTCGAACAGCGAGGCCGAGACCTGCCGGCCGTCGACCAGCGCGTGCTTCTCGTTCAGGTGCCAGCCGCGCGGCCTGACCACGATGGTGGCCAGTTCGGCGTCGGGCTTCAGGGTGTAGCTCTTGCCGCCGGTCTCGAAGTCGATCGCGCGGTCCAGGGCCTCGCGCAGGTTGAGCTGGCCGCTGACGCAGTTCTCCCAGAGCGGGGAGTTGGCGTCCTCGAAGTCGGCCAGCCACACCTTGGCGCCGGAGTTGAGCGCGTTGATCGTCATTTTGCGGTCGACCGGCCCGGTGATCTCGACCCTGCGGTCCTCCAGCCCCGGCGCGGGCGGCGCCACCCGCCACTCGCTCTCGCGGACCGCCTTCGTCTCGGGCAGGAAGTCGAGGGTGCCGCCCGCCGAGAGCTCGGCCTGCCTCGCCTGCCTGGCCTCCAGCAGCTCCAGCCTTCGGGCGTCGAACTTCCTGTGGAGCCCTGCCACGAAGGCGAGCGCCTCCGGCGTGAGGATCTCCTCGAACCGTTCGAGCATCGGGCCGGTGATCTCCATCGGAGCCTCTTTCCGCATAGTGGAAAACTTCTTCTGAATTATGGAAGTGACGCTACTTCACAGGGTTGGTCGGGGACAAGGTAGGGGTGATCCCCGATGCCCTCCTGCCCAGCGCAAGGGAGGATTGGCCCCATGAACAAGAAGGGCGTGATCGCCGCAGCGGGACTCCTGGCCTCCGCGACGTTGCTGACCGGATGCGGACTGGCGGGCATCGGCGGGCCCACGGAGGAGAAGACGGTCTCCTACGAGGTGAAGGACGACGTCGTCAGGCTGACCGTCAAGGGCGACGCGGGCGCCATCGTGGTGAACGGCTCCGACAGGACCGGCATCAAGGTCACCGAGAACATGCACTGGCGCAACGAGCAGCCGAAGCCCTTCCACGAGGTGAACGGCGACGCCCTCCAGCTGTCCTACGACTGCAAGAAGGGCTGGAACTCCTGCTGGATCGACTACACGATCGAGGTGCCCAAGGGCATGATCGTGAAGACCGACAACGGGGCGGGCGACATCACGCTGCGCTCGCTGTCGGGCGAGATCGAGGTGACCACGGGCGCGGGCGACATCGACGCCAACGGGCTGACGGGCAAGCGCCTGTTCGCCGAGACCGGCGCGGGCGACATCAAGCTGAAGTACGCGAGCTCACCCGACAAGGTCGAGCTCGAGACCGGCGCGGGCACCTCGACCCTCTATCTCCCGCAGGGCGCCTACGACGTCACCACCAGCACCGGCGCGGGCAGCGCCGACGTGAAGGTCACCGACGACGCCGCCTCGCCGCGAAAGGTCGTGGTTTCCTCGGGCGCGGGCGACGTGAAGGTACTGCCTGTTTAACCAGGTGACTGAATGGGCGCAGTTCGGGGATGATTCTGGTACGTCCAGACGTTGCCCATTAGAGATGACACGAATGCAAAACGACTTCGAAGTAGGCGAGTTCGACCTTGAAGAGCGCCAGGCGCTCCGGCGCGTGGCTGGGCTCTCCACCGAGCTCCAGGATGTCACCGAGGTCGAATACCGCCAGCTGAGGCTGGAGCGGGTCGTCCTGGTCGGTGTCTGGACCTCCGGCACGGCCGACGACGCCGACAACTCCCTTCTAGAACTCAAGTTGCTGGCCGAAACGGCCGGCTCCCAGGTGCTCGACGGCCTGATCCAGCGGCGGCAGAAGCCCGACCCCGGCACCTACATCGGCTCGGGCAAGGCGCTCGAGCTGCGTGACGTGGTCGAGTCGACCGGCGCCGACACCGTGATCTGCGACGGAGAGCTGAGCCCCGGCCAGCTGCGGCAGCTCGAGGAGATCGTCAAGGTCAAGGTCATTGACCGTACGGCGCTGATCCTCGACATCTTCGCCCAGCACGCCAAGAGCCGCGAGGGCAAGGCCCAGGTCGAGCTGGCGCAGCTGCAGTACCTGCTGCCGCGCCTGCGAGGCTGGGGTGGCAACCTGTCCAGGCAGGTCGGTGGTCGTGCCGCCGGCGGCGTGGGCATCGGCGGCCGCGGCCCCGGTGAGACCAAGATCGAGCTGGACCGGCGCCGCATCCGCGAGCGCATGGCCAAGCTCCGCCGTCAGATCTCCGGCATGTCGACCTCGCGTGAGACCATGCGGGCGCACCGCCAGGGCCGTGAGGTCCCTGCGGTCGCGATCGCCGGCTACACCAACGCGGGCAAGTCCTCGCTGCTCAACCGCATCACCGGTGCGGGCGTGCTGGTCGAGGACGCGCTGTTCGCCACCCTCGACCCGACTGTGCGCAAGGCGCGCACGCCCGAGGGCAGGCTCTTCACGATCGCCGACACCGTCGGCTTCGTCAGGCACCTGCCGACCCAGCTGGTCGAGGCGTTCCGCTCCACGCTGGAGGAGGTGGCCGACGCCGACCTGATCCTGCACGTGGTCGACGGCTCTCACCCCGACCCCGAGGGCCAGCTCGCGGCGGTCCGCGAGGTGTTCGCCGACATCGAGGGCGCGCTCGACGTGCCCGAGATCGTGGTGATCAACAAGGCCGACGCGGCCGAGCAGGAGGTCCTCGACAGGATCGCCAGGCGAGAGCGCAACAGCATCGTCGTCTCCGCCCGTACGGGCGCGGGCATCGACGAGCTGCTCGAGCTCGTCGAGCGGGAACTGCCCAGGCTCGACCACGAGGTGCTCATGCTGGTGCCGTACGACAGGGGTGACCTGATCTCCCGCGCCCACAAGGAGGGCGAGGTGATCTCGGTCGAGCACGGCGGCGACGGCACCGTGCTGCACGCCCGCGTGCTTCCCAGCCTCTTCCACGAGCTGGAGCGGGTGGGCAAGCCGGTCGAGCGGGTCGGCTGACGACACTGGTGGACGTACGGCTCGCGCCCATGGCGCGGGCCGTACTTCGCGTTAGGGGATAAACGCGACAGTGGTCGATCTCCGCTGGGATTGCTACGATAAGCCAAGCCTTACGACACTAATGGCGCGGGTATCGAGATGGCTGCTGCGAGTGATGTCGCATGCGGGGGCCAGAGCGGAAATGCGAGGCCGACCTGCCTCAAGGGGCGCATGAGTCGTTCTGATGCGAGGGCTTTCTTCCGAATAACCCTGTACAGCGAGCCGACCTGTGAAATAACGTAACTGAACTGAAATCGCCGGATCATGAGCCCGGCGATCGGTCACCGCAGGATCGTTGCGGATGAGAGCAGGAGACCCCCGATGTCGGCCGGACCCGGAGCGGACTCAGTGGGCGCGGTAACCCCCGCCCGCTTGCCGCTGCCTGCGTGCGGGGTGGTGCGATGACTGTTCGGCTGCTCACCAACATCGGCCGCATGTGGACCGGAAACGACGTCATCAGCAACGCGGCCCTTCTCGTGCACAACGACCGCATCGCCTGGGTGGGCCGCGCGGCCGACCTCCCGCAGAGCGTCCCCGGCGTCGTCGACGACATCGTCGACGTCGACCAGGTCGAGAACCTCAGCGGCGCGCTCGTCACCCCCGGCCTGATCGACGCGCACACCCATCCCGTCTACGCGGGCAACCGCTACGCCGAGATGGCCATGCGCTCCAGCGGCTCCTCCTCCTCGGCGATCAACGCGGCGGGCGGCGGCATCGGCTCCACCGTCACCGTGACCCGCGGCACCGACCCGTGGACTCTCTGCAACGGCGTGCGCGAGCGGCTGCGCTCCTGGCTGCTCAGCGGTACCACCACGGTCGAGGCCAAGACCGGCTACCACCTCACCCGCGACGGCGAGCTGGCCGACGTGCGGCTGCTGCGCGAGCTGGAGAAGGAGCCGATGATGCCGCGCGTGCACGTCACGTTCCTCGCGGCTCACGTCGTGCCTCCCGAGTACTTCGGCCGTCAGCGCGACTACGTCGAGGCCGTGGGCGCCTGGTGCGCCGACGCGGCCGCCGCGGGGGCCGACAGCGTCGACGTCTACTGCGACGAGGGCCACTTCACCACCGAGGAGTCCCGCTGGGTGCTGGCCTCGGGGCGCAACGTCGGCCTGCTGCCGCGCGTCCACGCGGGCGCCTTCAGTCGCCGCGGCGCCGTCCAGCTGGCGGCCGAGCTCGGTTGCGCCTCCGCCGACCTGCTCCACCACACCTCCGACGAGGACATCGCGGTCCTCTCCCGCTACGGCGTGCCCGCCGTGCTCTGCCCCGCCACCGCGATGCAGCGCGGCAGCCTTCCTCCCGTCCGTCGCATGATCTCCCAGGGCGTCACCATCGCCCTCGGCAGCGACCACAACCCCGGCCACTGCGGCATCACCTCCATGTCGCTGGTCATCAGCCTGGCGGTGGCGGCGTTCGGGATGAGCGTGGGCGACGCCCTGAGGGCCGCCACGCTCGGCGGCGCGACCGTGCTGGGCGCGCCCGACCGCGGCGTCCTCGCTCCGGGACGGCTGGCCGACATCGTCCAGTGGGACGCCGACCACGAGGGCGCCTTCGCCTGGTCCTTCGGGCTGAAGCCGCGCAGGGTCTGGCGAGGCGGCATCCCCGTTCAGTAGCTACTCTCGGGGTCATGTCACCTCCGGTCGCGATCGTCACCGATTCCACCGCTTACCTGCCTTCCGTCCCTTCCGGGGTGACCGTGGTGCCTTTGCAGGTGATCGTGGGTGGCCGGCCGTACGACGAGGGTGTTTCCCCGGCGGTCGGAGAATGGACGCCGGTAACGACGTCCCGTCCCTCTCCCGCCCGCTTTTCTGACGTTTATGATTCCTTGTCTGGTATTTCAGGAATTGTCGCTATTCATCTCTCGGGTGATTTGTCGGGCACGGCGGAGGCGGCCCGCCTCGCGGCCGAGACGGCCTCCGTCCCCGTCGAGGTGGTCGACAGCAGGTCGATCGCCATGGGCCTCGGCTTCCCCGTCCTGGCGGCGGCACGGGCCGCCGCCTCGGGGTCATCGATGCACGAGGTGGCCTCGATCGCCAGGGCCGTCGCCGCTCGCACGCAGACCTACTTCTACGTCGACACCCTGGAGTACCTGCGCAAGGGCGGGCGCATCGGAGCCGCGGCGTCGCTGGTCGGCTCCGCGCTGCTGATCAAGCCGCTGCTCCACCTCGAGGGCGGGCGCATCGTGCCGCTGGAGAAGGTGCGGACGGCCACGCGCGCCCTGTCGCGCCTGGAGGACCTCGCGGTGGCGGCGGCGGGCACGACACCGGTGGAGGTGGCGGTCCAGCACCTGTCGGCGCAGAGCAGGGCGGAGGCGCTGGCCGAACGTCTCACCCGCAGACTGCCCGAGTTAGTACGGCTGAGCGTGGTCGAGGTGGGGGCGGTGATCGGCGTGCACGTGGGGCCTGGGGCGCTCGGCATCACGGTGTCGCCGACCGGCTGACACCGGTTGTCCCCAGGGCGTTTCCGCCTGTCCACAGAACCCGATTCGGCGGCTGCGCCCCTTGAGGGGACGGCCTACGGTCTCGGGCTGTGCGGAACGCTGAGGAGAACGTGGAGCGCGCGGTGGCGGAGAGACGGCTGTGGCGCGCTGTGAGCTCCCCTCTCCGGCGTCCATGCCCACCGGGGTCCCCTGGGGAGCCATCCGGGGTGGAAGCGGACCCAGGCTCGCCTGGGGGCTCCGCACCGTCCAACACGTCCTCTCTCCGCCTTTCTTCGGACGGCTCCGCTTCGGGCCGGTCGTCGTCGTCGGGTCGACCTGACTTCCATGCGGGGGCGGCTTCGGATGGCTCGCTGTCATCGAGTCGACATGACATTCGCGCGGAAACCGTTTCGGGGCGCTTGGCGTCTTCGGACCGGGTGGTCTTCGACCCAAAGACGTCTTCGGATCGGGTCGCCTTCGACCCAGCGACGGCTTCGGATTACCTGCCGTCGTCGGGCCGTCCTGCGGTTGTCGCGGAGAACGTCTCGGGCTATTCCAGGTTCGACTCGGAGGCGATCTCTCTTCCGCACGGGGTCAGGTCGGCGTACGGCTCGCCGTGGTCGGGGGACGCCTCAGAATCGGCGCTGAGGCGGCCTCCTGTGGACGTCTCCTCAGGCCACCCGTCGGCGCGCTCGGGGCTCGGCGCGATGGCGATCTCCCGGGCAGCAGCCGGTTCCGCCTCGGACGGCTTCCCCGGCCGCGCTGACTTCGGCGCTGAGCCGTCGCCCCGCCGATCGCCTACCGAGGACGTGCCGCACGACGGACCCTCCGGCCTTTCCCCGCCCATCCCCACCTCCTTCGCCGCCTTTCGCGCCGCCGTCTCCGCCCAAGCGCCCAACCTGGACCCAGGGCGCCCTGGCCTGCGCGTCCTGCTGGTGCTGGGTGTGGTGGCGGCCCTCGTCGGCGGCGTCTACGTCTGGCGCTCCAGCCCCACCCCGGAGCCTCTGGCCGCGCCCCGCCCGATCAGCGGCTCGGCGGCGCCGCCGACCGTCACGTCCGTCTCCACCCCCACCTCACCCGAGGTGATGGTGCACGTGGCGGGCAAGGTGCGCAGGCCGGGCGTCTACACCCTTCCCGGGGGCTCCAGGGTCACCGACGCGGTGAAGGCCGCGGGCGGGGTCCGATCGGGCGCTCCCATGGGCTCCGTCAACCTCGCCAGACGCCTGGTCGACGGCGAACAGATCGTCGTCGGCACACCCACCGCCCCCGGTGCCGCAGGCGGCGTCGAGGGTGGCGGGGTCGCCGCCGCTCCGGCCGTCCTCGACCTCAACACCGCCACGCCTGAGCAGCTGGAGGAATTACCAGGGGTCGGCGAGGTGCTGGCGGCCCGCATCGCCGAGTTCCGCACCACGCACGGCGGCTTCCGAAGCGTCGAGCAACTGCGAGAGGTCTCGGGGATCGGTGATCGCAAGTACGCCGAGCTGAAGGACAAGGTCCGAGTCTGACCGGCTTGCTTGGGAGCGAAGTGCTTGCCTGGGAGCGAAGTGCCACCCCGTCCCCCCACCCGACATCCCAGCCCCTCTCCGAAGTCCGGCCGGGTGCGTCCCCCAGACCGCTGGGACGCTCGCATCCGCGAACCGCCCCCAACGGGATACCTCCGTCCGTCGTCCTGGTCCGAGCGGGTGTGATGGCCGGCCCGCCAGGAGGCCCGTTGTCCTGCACAGCCCGCGGCCAGGCCGTCTCGTTTGTGGGCCTGGTTCGAGTGGGCGTGGCGGAGGACCCGGATGGAGGTCTGGGTCGATTGGGCGCACCGGAGGGGCCGGGTGGAGGTCTGTTGTCGCGCAGCTTCACTGGCCGGGTCCTTTCGTCTTCTGCCGGGGGTCGGTGGGGTGGGTTCGCCGGGTCTACGGGTGGCTTGTGGTCGCAAGACGTTACCGGCGGATCGCGTTGACCAAGGCGCATAGAGAGGAGGCGGGCCGAGGCCCGGGCGCGCCCGCATCGCCGGGTGATGCCGAGGACCGGTGGTCGGCGTACACGCTGGTCCTGGTGCTGCCGGCCCTCGCGTCATGGGCCACAGCGCTCATCCTTCTCGGCTGCCCTGCCCCGATCAGCGCTGCGTGCGCGGCGGTGTCGGCACTGGGCGCGGCCGGGGTTCCTTTCGCGGCGCGTCATCGGCGTGCCGGTCGGTTCGGACGGACATGGGTGCCGATGGCAGCGAAGCTCGCCCTCTTCGTCTTCCGCAGGCAGACACCAGGCCCGTCGCGCGAGGCGATCCGGCGCCTGACACCGTCCCGCGAGGCGTTCGGTTGTGCGGCATCGTCTGGTGGGGCGTTGGGGTGTGCTGCACCGTCCGGCGAGGCGTTCGGGTGTGCGGCGTCGTCTGGCGAGACGTTGGGGTGTGCGGCGTCGTCTGGTGGGGTGATCGCTCGCGCGGCGCTGGTCGGTGGGGTGATCGGGCGTGGGGCGCTGGCCGGTGGGGTGATCGGGCGTGGGGGGCTGGCCGGCGGGGCGATCCGGCGTGGGGCAGCGTCCGGTGAGGTGGACGGGCCGGCTGGCTCGCGCTCGTCCGCCCGGAGAACCGGTGTGTGGGTGAATGTCGCCGTCGCGGTGCTCGGGTGCATGGCGGCCACCTCGGCCGGTGTCGCCTTCCGCGTGCACGCCGTCACCACGGGCCCCGTCGCCGAGCTGGCCGCCAGAGGGGCGGTCGTGCACGCGGAGATCGTCCTCACGGGCGATCCCAAGGTACGGCAGGCCCAGGCGGCCTTCAGGGGCGAGAGCGTGGTCGTCGAGGCCACGTTGGAGTCGCTGGACACCCCCACGGGACGGCTCGCCGTACACACCCCTGTCCTCGTCTTCGGATCGGGCAGCAGGTGGCGTCCGCTCCTGCCCAGCCAGCGCCTCCGAGTGGCGGGGAGGCTGGGCGGCGCGGAGCCCGGCGAGCTGGTCGGCGCGGTGCTGCTCGTGCGCGGCCCGCCGACGGTGCTGTCGGAGCCGTCAGGGCTGCAGAGCGTGGCGGGCCTGCTGCGGGCCGGACTGCGCGCGGCGACGGACGGGTTGCCTCCCGACCAGCGTGGGCTGCTGCCGGGGCTCGTGGTGGGCGACGTGTCCCGCATGGATCCCGAGGTCAGCGCCGACTTCAAGGAGGCGGGACTCAGCCACCTGACGGCCGTCAGCGGGGCCAACCTCGCGATCGTGGCCGGAGCGGTGGTGGCGCTGTCGCGGTTGGCCGGGCTGCCGCTTGCCGTACGGGCCGGGCTGGCGGCGCTCGCCATGCTGGCCTTCGCGGTGGTGGCGCGGCCGTCGCCGAGTGTGCTGCGGGCCCTTCTCATGGGGCTGGTCGGGGCGATCGCGTTGGGCACGGGGCGTCCGAGGGACGGGGTCGCGGCGCTGTCGGCGACGGTGCTGCTGCTCATGCTGTTCGACCCCGGACTGGCCCGCGAGTACGGCTTCGCGCTGTCGGTCTGCGCCACCGGCGGCATCCTGCTGCTGGCGCCTGGCTGGCGCGACAGGATGGCGGTCAGGATGCCGCGATGGGCCGCGGAGGCGATAGCCGTACCGGCTGCCGCGCAGGCGGCGGTGACGCCTGTGCTCGTGCTCATGGCGGGACAACTGCAACTGGTCGCGGTGCCCGCGAACCTGCTGGCAGGGCCCGCCGTCGCTCCGGCCACGGTGCTCGGGTTCGCGGCAGCGCTGGTGGCGCCGTTGTCCATGGAGGTGGCCAGGCTCCTCGTGCTGCCCGCGGGCTACGCGGTCGGCTGGATCATCATCGTGGCCGAGCACGCCGCCCGCGTGCCGCTGGCAGGGCTCCCCTGGCCCGGAGGGCTCACCGGGCTGCTCCTGCTCGCGGCGGCCGTCGCGGTGGCGGTGCCGCTGCTGCGCCGCGCGGGCGCCCGCGTGATCGTTCTGACCATGGGTACGGCAGGCCTCGCGGCCGTCCTGGTCGCAGGGCCCGTGATCGCCCCCTGGCCTCCCGCGCGCTGGCTCCTCGTCGCATGCGATGTGGGGCAGGGCGACGCCCTCGCGATCGCGGCGGGCCCTGGGCGGGCGGTCGTCGTGGACACCGGGCCTGATCCCACGCTGGCCGACCGTTGCCTGCGTGACCTCGGCGTCCACGAGGTCCCGCTCGTCATCCTCACCCACCCGCACCGCGATCACGTGGGCGGGCTGGACGGGATCTTCCGATCAGGGCGCCGCGTCGGCGCGGTGATCGTCAGCCCTGGGAGGGCTCCGGCGCACGAGTCCGCCCGCATCTCGGCCGCGCTGGGCCGGAAGGGGATCGCCGAGTGGGTGGCGTCCCCTGGCGCGCGCTGGCGCTTCGGCCCGTCGGAATTGATCGTGGTGGGGCCCGCGGCCGGTGCCGTGCCGGGCGGGACAGGGGAGGGAAGCGTGATCAACAACGAGAGCGTGGTCATGCTGGTGCGCTGGGCGGCGGGCTCGATCCTGCTCAGCGGCGATGTCGAGACGGAGGCGCAGGCCGAGCTCCTCCGCATGGGGCTGCCGCCCGCCGATCTGCTGAAGGTTCCCCATCACGGCTCGGCTCGGCAGGACGCGCGCTTCCTGGCGGCGACGGGAGCGAGGGCGGCGTTGATCAGCGTGGGGGCGGACAACGGGTACGGGCATCCCGCGCCGCCGACGCTGGGGATGCTGCACCGGCTGGGGATGCGCGTCTACCGTACGGACCAGTCGGGCGCGGTGGCGGTGATCGACCAGTCGGGACGGCTGGCGGTGGTCTCGAGGGGGCGGTCCGACGAGTGAGTTCGCTCCTTGCCTGGTTCGGACGTTCGGACACCAGGTCGGCCGGACGGTGGGGCGTCGAAGACCAGCCTGCGCAGGGGCGGAGGGGGATGCGGAGGGCTGGCAGAGCGAGTGTGCGACGGGTGAGGACCGCTTGAGACGCGGGCAGTCGCGCGCTGGGCTGCGGCTGCCTTCGTGCAGGAGCCGGCTCTGGCTCACGCGGGTGGCTGCTCCGATGAAACCCTGGTCCAGGTTTCGTGGAGGTGGGTCCAGCGCAGGCCGTGGGGGGCGGTGGTGTCCCTGACGAGGACCACTGTGGCGCGCCGGACGCTGGGGTCCTGGCCTCCGTGGTGCTCCTCGTAGGTGGCGACCACGAACGACTCCGCCGAGACGACGACCTTCACGTCGCGGATGGAGATCGAGAGGGTGGGGGCGGCGCCGTACGCGGACTCGATCATGGCCAGCGCGCGCGGCAACGGCAGCGCTTCGCCGTCCGGGGCGATGAGGGTGAAGGCGGGCGTGTGCGCGTCGGCGAAGGTGGGGAGGTCGGCGCGGGCGCCGCGTCCGGTGAGCCAGTCTTCGATGACCCGGTGGTGCCGGACGATCTCCGCCCGGCAGGCGTCCGCGTCATCGTCGGCGAGCGTGAGGTCGGGTGGGGAGTCCTGCGGCGTGGACACCGGGGTGGGGCTGGACAAGGGGGCGGAGGTCGGCGCGGTGTGAGGTGCGGGGGCGGAGGTCGGCGCGGGGTTCGGTGTGGAAGCGGGTGTCGGTGTGGAGGCGGGGGCGGAATTGGGTGTGGGCCCGGGCGTGTGGTCGGGCGTGGTGGCGGAGGTCGGCGGAGACATGGGCGCGGGGTTCGGGGTGGGAGCGGGTGTCGGTGTGGAGGCGGGGGTGGGGCTGGGCGTGGATCGGGGTGTGGGGTCGGGCGTGGTGGCGGAGGTCGGCGGGGAGGCTGGCGCAGGGTTGGGTGTGGGGGTGGGAGCGGGCGTGGGGGTGGTCATCGGGCGAGCTCCGTCCAGGGCTGGGCGGCGATCCACGCGCTGAGGGGGGTCAGGCTGATCGCGAGGGTCTTCTCGAGGGCTGCCGGGTCGAGGCCGTACAGGTCGTGGCCGTGCTCGGCGATCCAGCGGTACGTCGAGACGACCTCCCCGGCGGTGGTGGCGCCGAGGGCGTGGGTCAGGCCTGCCTCGAACTCGTCGAGGTCCTGGGCGAGGTACCGGATCGGGCGGCCGAGGGCGACGGAGAAGGCGGCGGCGAGCTCGGAGCCCGTCACCACCTCGGCCCCGCCCAGATCGAGCGCGAGTCCTTCAGGCGTGAGCGCGCCGACGAGGCCGTCCGGCGCGGCCGGCGAGAACGGCGCCGCGACGGCGGCCGTGGTGGGAGGGGCCACGGCGAGGTCGGCGGTGGACCTGGTGAGGGCGGCGAGGGTGGCTGTGGCGAGGTCGGCGTGGCTGAGCCAGGACACCGGCAGCTCGGCAGGCAGCGGATACCGCAGCACCCCCTCATGCACCAGCGGCCCCGCCACCCAGGGCGCGCACAGGTTGTCGAGGTAGACGGGCGGCCTGACCACCACGGTCTCCACCCCGCTCTCCACCAGAACCGACGTCGCGAAGCGGCGCGTCTCGAAGGCGGCCACCGAGGTCGGGACCGACGGCATGCGGTTGGCGGTGTTGTAGACCAGGCGCCGCACCCCCGCCGCGACCGCCGCCTCGGCGATGTTGCGGATGTAGGTCTCGACGAGGGAGGGCTCGAAGACCATGGGCAGCACGACGCTCGCGTGCGTCACCCCGTCGAAGGCGGCCCGCACCGCGGAGGCGTCGGCCAGGTCCCCGGTGACCAGGGTGACGCCGGGCGGAAGTCCCGCGCCCGAGCGGGTGAGGCCGCGCACCGTGTGTCCCGAGTCGACCAGGCGCCTGGCCACGGCGCCGCCCTGTGCGCCGGTGGCGCCGATGACGAGGATGTTCATGGCAATCGAGCCTGCCCCACCCACCGGCTACGATCCATAAAGCCGAGTCTTCTGAAGTTTAAGGATCGTCCGTGGAAGATCTGCTGAGCGAGCTGCTCGCCCCGCTGCGCCTGCAGGGTGTCTTTCACAGCCGATGGTCGGCGCGGGCGCCGTGGGGGGTGGCGGGGGAGCGGGAGCACTGCGCGCTGATCCACTACGTGCAGGAGGGCGCGTGCACGGTCGAGCTGCCCGAACTGCCCGAGCCCGTACGGCTGGACGCGGGCGACCTGGTCGTCTTCCCGCACGGCACCGCGCACCGCCTGGCCGACAGCCCGGGCAGGCCCACCGTGCCGCTGGCCTCGCTGCTGCCGGACCGGTCGCCGGGGGCGGTGCGCACGGTCGAGATCGACGGCCCCGGCCCCGCCACGACGATGCTCTGCGGAGGGCTGCACTACGACGACTCGGCCGCGGCCCCGCTCTACAGGGCGCTGCCGCCGGTGCTGGTGTTCGACAGAGAGATGCTGGAGCGCCAGCCGTTGCTGTCGGGCACGCTCGACAGGCTGGCGGGGGAGTGGGCGGGTGGTGAGCCCGGCGCGGTGCTGGTGGCGTTGCGGGCTTTCGAGCTGGTCTTCGTGCTGGCCTTGCGGGTGGCGCTGGCCGATCTCGACACCCCTGTGCTGCAGGCTCTGCGCCATCCCGGCATCAGCAGGGCGCTGCTGGCCGTCCACACGAGGTTCGGTGAGCAGTGGACGCTGGAGTCGCTGGCGGAGGAGGCGGGGCTGTCGCGGTCGGCCTTCGCGGCCAGCTTCAGGGAGCTGGTCGGGGAGGCGCCGATGCGGCACCTGACCGCGCGCAGGATGCAGGAGGCGGCGCGGCTGCTGAAGGAGTCGACGCTGGCGCACGGGCGCATCGCCGAGCGCGTCGGCTACCGCTCCGGCGTGGGATTCCACCTGGCCTTCCGTCAGTGGTGCGGGATGACGCCCGGGGAGTACAGGCGGCTGGGTCCGCGGCGGGGCGGACCCGGAGTAGCGTGATGCGGCGGCGGTACGAGAGAGCCAGGAGAATGTGAAGCATGGTGACGTTGGTCGTCGGGGACGAAGAGCTGCTCGCCGAGCGCGCGGTCGGCGCGGTGGTGGCCGCCGCGAAGGCGCGCGACGCGGGCGCGGAGGTGCACGACCTGGTCGGTTCCAAGGTCGAGACCGGCGAGCTGACCAGGCTGACCTCGCCTTCGCTGTTCGGCGACACGTCCGTGGTGGTGATTCGGTCCGCGCAGGACCTGTCGAAGGACGTCATCGCCGAGGTCGTCGGCTACGCGAAGGACCCCGCTGACGACACCGTGCTCGTGCTGGTACATCCGGGCGGCGTCAAGGGCAAGGCGCTGGTCGACGGCATCAAGAAGGCCAGGGCCGACGTGGTCACCGTCACCAAGCTCACCAAGCCCGCCGAGCGCCTCGAGTTCATCAGGGGCGAGATCAGGCGGGCGGGCCGCACCATCACGGGCGACGCGGCGCAGGCGCTTCTCGACGCCGTGGGCAACGACCTGCGCGAGCTGGCGGCGGCCTGCGGGCAGCTGGCCTTCGACACCGAGGGCAAGAGCATCGACCTCGACGCCGTCTCCCGCTATCACAAGGGCAGGGCCGAGGTCAGCGGGTTCACGGTGGCCGACGCCGCGGTCGAGGGGCGTCTGGCCGACGCGCTGGAGCAGCTGCGCTGGGCGCTGAGCACGGGGGTGGCCTCGGTGCTGCTGGTCAGCGCGCTGGCCCGTTCGCTGCGGTCGCTGGCCAAGGTCGGCGGCGCGGGGCGCAACGTCCAGCCCGCACAGCTCGGCATGGCGCCCTGGCAGATCAACAACGCCAAGCGGCAGCTCCGAGGGTGGGGGCCTGAGGGCCTGTCCGCGGCCCTGCGCGCGGTCGCGATCGCCGACGAGCAGGTCAAGGGGGGCGGCGCCGACCCCGCCTACGCCCTCGAGCATGCCGTCCAGACGATCGTCGCCAGCAGGAACGGCAGGTAGGGTGTCAGGCTCTGGACTCGACGCTGACCAGCATGCGCTTGAGCAGCTCGTCGAGCGTCTCCCGCTCCTCAGGGGCCAGGGCCCTCAGCATCTCCGCCTCCGCGGTGGCCCTGACGGCCATCGCCGCCGCCCACAGCTCGTGGCCCTTGTCCGTGAGCTCCACGTCGACCCTGCGCCTGTCCTCCTCGCTGCGGACGCGGCGCACCAGCCCTGCCTTCTCCAGGGTGTCGATGCGGCCCGTCATCCCCGCGGGCGAGATCATCAGCTCGCTCGCCAGCTCCGAGGGAGTGGCCTGGCGCGAGGACCGCGAGACGAGCCTGTGCAGGGTCTCGAACTCGAAGTCCTGGATCCCGACCTCGGTGAGGGCCGCCTCCTTGGCCTGACGGACATGCTTCACCAGCAGCTGCATGCGCGTGATGATCGCCTCCACCCGCTCGTCGTAGGGCGCCTTGCCGCGCCAGCGCGCCAGGTGCGTGTCGACGGAATCGTACGTTGACGAAACATTAGCTGGCGAATTATTGTCCGGAGCCATGTTGACCAGACTAGTGATCGGCCGCGCTCTGTCGGCGCTGGCGACGGCCCTCATCCCCACCACGCTGACGCTCGTCGTGCTCATGGGCAGCGGCGACGCCGCCGACCTCGGCATCGTGCTGGCCTGCGAGCTGGTGCCGATGCTGGTGCTGCTGCCGTTCGGCGGGGTGGTGGCCGACCGCTTCCCTCCCGAACGCGTGGTGCTGTTCGCCGACCTGACCAGGTGCGCGGCACAGGCGGCGATCGGCGTGGAGCTGCTGCTCGGGGTGGAGCGGATCGCCGACCTGGCCGTGCTGGCGGCGGTCACGGGCGCGGCGGCCGCGTTCGGGACGCCTGCCGTACCGAGGCTGGTGGCCGCCACGGTCGAGGGAGCGGCCAGGCTGCGCGCCAACGCGCGGATCGGCCTGGCCACCAGTCTGTCCGCGGTGGGCGCGCCCGCCATCGCGGGCGCGCTGGTCCTCGGGGTCGGGCCGGGCTGGGCGTCGCTGTTCACCGCGGTCCTCTTCGCGGCCTCCGCGTTCACTCTCGGCGGTGTTCGTACGGCGAGAGCGGCCGCCCCCACGGGCGCGCACTCGCTGCTCAGCGGCTGGCGGGAGATCAGGCAGCGCCCCTGGTTCCTGGTCAGCGTCATGGGTCACGGCGTCTGGCACTTCTGCGCCGGGCTGTTCCTCACACTCGGCCCGCTGCTCACCGTCAGGAGCGGGGAGGCGATGTGGGTGATCATCGTGCAGTGCGGCACGGTCGGCATGCTCGCCGGCGTCTTCGCCGCCCCTCGCCTGCCCATCCGCCGCCCTTTGGCCGGGTGCGCGGTGGGCGCCTCGCTCTACGCCGCGCCGCTGGCGGCACTGGCCGTACCGCTGAACGGGTGGGCGGTGGCCGCGGCGTACGCCGTGGCGATGTTCGGTCTCGGCCTGCTCGTCCCGCTGTGGGAGACCGTCGTCGCCGACCGGATCCCGGTGGAGGCGCTGGGCAGGGTGCGCTCGTTCGACTCGCTGATCTCCTTCGCCACCAGGCCGCTCGGCCTGGCCGTCGCCGCCCCGCTGGCCGGGTGGGCGGGTACGGCGCCGCCGCTGTGGATCGCCGCGGTCGCGGTGGCCGCGGCGAGTCTCAGCGTGCTGGGCGTGCGGGAGGTCAGGACTCCTGCAGCGCCGCCTCTCGCAGCACCCCGTCGCTGATCTCCAGGACCCTGTCGGCCAGCGAGATCAGGCTCTGGTCGTGGGTGGCCACCAGCGCGGTGACGCCCTCGCTGCGCACCAGCGCCCTGATCAGCTGCATGATCTGGCGGCCGGTCTGCGAGTCGAGCTGGCCCGTCGGCTCGTCGGCGACCAGCAGGCGCGGCCTGTTGGCCAGCGACCTGGCGATCGCCACGCGCTGGCGCTGACCGCCGGACAGCTCGTAGGGGCGCTGGTTGAGGTGCTGCTCCAGGCCGACCAGCGACAACAGCATGCGCACCCGCTTCTCCCGCTCCTCCACGGGCGTGCGGGCCAGGCGCATCGGCACGCCGACGTTCTCGGCCGCCGACAGGACGGGGATCAGGCCGAAGGACTGGAAGACGAAGCCCACCACGTCGCGGCGCAGCGCCAGCAGCGCCTCCTCCGGCAGCGAGGTGACCTCCTGGCCCGCCACCACCACCCGGCCGGCGTCCGGCCTGTCCAGCCCGCCGATCTGGTTGAGCAGCGTGGTCTTGCCCGACCCCGAGCGGCCGCGGATCGCGACCAGCTCGCCCGGGTAGGCCTCGAAGGAGACCTCGCGCAGCGCGACGACCTCCTTGGGCCCGCTCCTGTAGACCTTGCGCAGGCCCTCCACGACGACCAGGGGCTCACTGCTCATCAGGGGACTCCTCACGGGACGGCCACACGCCGATGTGGTCGGACTCGAGCTCGAGGCGCACCCTGCGCTCCATGTCGAGGGCGTTCATGAAGTCGCGCGGCAGCTGCAGGCGGCCGACGCGGTCGAGCACGGCGTACTCCTCGGCGATGATCTCGCCCTCGGCGCCCTCCCTGCGCAGCGTCTCGCTGCTGGTGCGGCCGTCACGGATGCCGACGGTACGGTCGACCTGCTCGGAGACCAGCGCGTCGTGCGTCACGATGACCACGGTGACGCCCAGCTCGCGGTTGGCCCTGCGCAGCGCCTCGAAAACCTCCTCGGAGGTGTCGCTGTCGAGCTCACCCGTCGGCTCGTCGGCCAGGATGAGCTGCGGGGAGTTGGCCAGCGCCACGGCGATCGCCACACGCTGCTGCTCACCGCCCGACATCTCCGACGGCTTCCTGTCCGCGCAGTAGTCGACGCCGAGCAGCGTCAGCAGCTCCATCGCGCGGTTCCTGCGGTTCCTGCCCGCCAGCCTCATCGGCAGCTCGACGTTCTCCCTGGCGGTCAGGTAGGAGAGCAGGTTGCGCGCGGTCTGCTGCCAGATGAAGCCGACCACCTCGCGGCGGTAGCGCAGCCGGTCCTTGGCCGTCATCGACAGCAGGTCCATGCCCGCCACCCTGGCCAGGCCCGCGGTCGGGACGTCGAGGCCGGACAGCACGTTGAGGAGAGTGGACTTGCCCGAGCCTGAGGCGCCGACGATGGCGATCAGCTCGCCCTTCTGGATGAGCAGGTCGAGTCCCTGGAGCGCGACGACCTCGACCCCCTCGGTCTTGTAGATACGGACGAGGTTGTCGCAGACGATGTGCGCGTCACCGCCGAAGGCGGCCCGTTCGCGCGTGGCCTGCGCCTCCAGGTCGGACATGGTGGGGGTGTTCGTCACTGGTCACCTACTCGAAGGACGGAGCCGAGGCTGCGCCGACGGCCGATGGCGGTGTGCGCGTAGGCGCCGAGCAGGGAAACCGCCGTACGGCCCGGCGTAGGCAGGAACGCCAGGGCGCCCGTCCGCCCCAACACGGTGATCGTCAGCGGCGCGCTCGGCGGCCGGGTGCTCGATGACCGGCGGAACGCGCCCCGCATATCGCCCCCGCTCCTTCCGCGCTCCCCGTTGAAGTGAACCTTTGGGGATGAAGCGGGCGCCGGGCAAGCCGATCTTCTCAAGAGTGACACAGCCGATACGCTGGAGTGATGTCGAAACTGTGACAGTTTCGCGATGCGATCCGGATATCTGACTGAGCGCACACGAAAACGCCGCACTCCGTTATGGAGTGCGGCGCTTCTTGCGTACTACTTGGCTACCTGCAGCGCGGCGGCGCGCGCGGCGATCGCCGACTTGCGGTTGGCGGCCTGGTTCTTGTGGATGACGCCCTTGCTCGCGGCCTTGTCGAGCTGGCGGGCGGCGACACGCTGCAGCGCCACGGCCTCGTCGACATTGCCCTGGTCGGCGGCCTCGCGGAACTTGCGGATCGCCGTCTTCAGGGAAGACTTGACAGCCTTGTTGCGCAGACGAGCCTTCTCGTTCTGCTTGTTGCGCTTGATCTGGGACTTGATGTTCGCCACGAAGAAGCCTCGGTGAAGGTCAGAAATCGGATGGGGCGCGCGGGCTCGATGAGAGGGCGCGCCACACGCAGTTGAACAGGTTACCAATAATCGAGGTCACCTCTCAAATCGGCGACCTCGCTGCACCAGCATACGGGGTGTCGCGCCGGATCGGACCGTGTCGCCGCGTTCAGTTCGCCATCCAGTGATCGGTGTACTCCTTCCAGTCCTCCTCCGTCGCGGCGAAGTCGACGTAGAGCGCCAGGCCGAAGCGGTCGCGCGCGCCGTGCGAGGACAGGCCGAGCCTGGCCCCCTCCGCGGCCTTGGCGACGCTCTCGGAGTCGTCGAGGAAGGGCACGGCGTGGTCGTGGTATGCGGGAGCGCCCATGAAGATCGTCGTCTTGGCGGGCGCGAGGTCGAGGGCGAGGCTCGCCTGCCGCGCGACATGGCCGCCGTAGAGCGACTCCATCAGCAGGAAGGAGTCGTAGGTCATGACCGCCACCTGGTCGGTACGCTGCGCGACCTGCCGGAAGAAGCCGTGCGACCAGTACTTGTCGTGGCCGAGCGTGGCGCGGGCGGCCAGGCGCATGAGCGGGTAGGGCTCGATCTGCGGGGTAGACACCGACAGCAGCCTGGTCAGCGGGCGGGTGCGGTCGAGCAGTTCGAGGAAGTCGGCGTCGCCGTCGCCGATGGGCTCGGAGTTGTAGTGGATGCCGTCGAAACCGAGAGCCATGATGTGCTTCGCGCCCGCGAGCACCCGGTCGCGGGCGGCGGGATCGTCGAGGTCGAGACCGTTCTTGACAGCCTGCCCGAGCCAGGCGGAGACGCGGACCCCTGGAAGGTGCTCCCTCCACCATTTCAGGAAGTTTCCGGCGTTGGGGTGCTTCGCGGGATCGAGAGCGCCGTCCCATTCGAAGGGGCCCGCGTGGACGAAGACGTCCTTGACACCGGTGGCGCGCAGCCGTACGGCCATCTTCTCGACGTCCTGCTCGGTACGGCGGCCGTCGACCCACGCGTGGCCCAGCCACAGGGCGTCGTTACCCGTGCTCTTCGCCCAAGCCTCCGGCGCCCCGGTAAACTGGATACGGAACGCGACTGCCACCACGACGGCGAGCGCGACCAGGACGGCTAAAGCCAGCGCGAGAACGCGCAGGCAGCGGCGGATGACGGTTCGGGCAATCACCCGGGCATGTCACCATGAAAGACGCTTGACCTCAACCCTGTCGAAACGGACTTCGGTGCGCACTCAGCCTGGCCAGACCGACCCCGCGTTGATCCGCAACTTCTGCATCATCGCGCACATCGACCACGGCAAGTCCACGCTTGCCGACCGGATGCTGCAGATCACCGGCGTGGTCGACGATCGCTCCATGCGTGCGCAGTACCTCGACAGGATGGACATCGAGCGCGAACGCGGCATCACCATCAAGTCGCAGGCCGTACGCCTGCCGTGGGACGGTCATGTCCTCAACATGATCGACACGCCGGGGCACGTCGACTTCACCTACGAGGTCTCGCGCTCCCTCCAGGCGTGTGAGGGCGCGATCCTGCTGGTCGACGCCGCCCAGGGCATCGAGGCGCAGACGCTGGCCAACCTCTATCTGGCCATGAACAACGACCTGCACATCATCCCGGTGCTCAACAAGATCGACCTGCCCGCCGCCCAGCCGGAGAAGTTCGCCGAGGAGCTCGCGGGGCTCATCGGCTGCGACCCCTCCGACGTGCTTCGCGTCTCGGGCAAGACGGGCGTCGGGGTGAAGGAGCTGCTCGACCACGTCGTGCAGACCGTGCCCGCCCCCGTGGGCGACGCCGACGCGGCGGCCCGCGCGCTGATCTTCGACTCGGTCTACGACACCTACAGGGGCGTCGTCACCTACGTCAGGGTCGTCGACGGCCACCTCGGCAAGCGTGAGCGCATCACCATGATGTCCACCCAGGCCACCCACGAGACGCTCGAGATCGGCGTGATCTCGCCCGAGCCGAAGGTCGCCGACAAGGGCCTGGGCGTCGGCGAGGTCGGCTATCTCATCACCGGCGTGAAGGACGTGCGCCAGTCGCGCGTCGGCGACACCGTCACCTCGGCCGCGCACGGCGCCACCGAGATGCTGGCCGGCTACGACCATCCCAGGCCGATGGTGTTCTCCGGGCTCTACCCGATCGACGGCGACGAGTATCCCGAGCTGCGCGAGGCGCTCGACAAGCTGCAGCTCAACGACGCCTCCCTGGTCTACGAGCCCGAGACCTCCGCCGCGCTCGGCTTCGGCTTCCGCGTGGGCTTCCTCGGCCTGCTGCACATGGAGATCATCCGCGAGCGGCTGGAGCGCGAGTTCGGCCTGTCGCTGATCTCCACAGCGCCGAACGTGGTCTACCGGGTCGTCATGGAGGACGGCAAGGAGCTGACCGTCACCAACCCGTCGGAGTTCCCGACCGGCGGCAAGATCGCGCAGGTCTTCGAGCCCGTCACCAAGTCCACGATCCTGGCGCCCTCCGAGTTCATCGGCGCGATCATGGAGATCTGCCAGGGCAGGCGGGGCCAGCTCCAGGGCATGGACTACCTGTCGGAGGACCGCGTCGAGATCCGCTACACGCTGCCGCTCGGCGAGATCATCTTCGACTTCTTCGACCAGCTGAAGTCGCGCACGCGCGGCTACGCCTCCCTCGACTACGAGCCCGCGGGTGAGCTGGAGTCCGAGCTGGTCAAGGTCGACATCCTGCTGCAGGGCGAGCCCGTCGACGCCTTCAGCGCGATCGTGCACAAGGACAAGGCCTACGGCTACGGCGTCGAGATGGCCAAGAAGCTGCGCGAGCTGATCCCGAGGCAGCAGTTCGAGGTGCCGATCCAGGCGGCGATCGGCGCGCGGGTGATCGCCCGCGAGAACATCAGGGCCATCCGCAAGGACGTGCTCGCCAAGTGCTACGGCGGTGACATCTCCCGTAAGCGCAAGCTGCTGGAGAAGCAGAAGGAAGGCAAGAAGCGGATGAAGATGGTCGGGCGCGTGGAGGTGCCGCAGGAGGCCTTCGTCGCCGCGCTGTCGACCGAGTCCGGCACCGACAAGCCGAAGAAGTAACACCGGCCGCCCCAAGGTCCGGCGCTCGGGTCGAGCGCCGGACCTCCGTGTCAGGAGCAGGTGACCTCGGGCAGCTTGCCGAGCTTCATCTCGGGCGTCGAAGGCGGCTCGGGCGGCGTCGGACGGGTGGGAGCGCGGTCCCCTTCGGCAGCGCGGTCCCCTTCGGCAGGAGGTGCTCGCAGGACTTCACCGCCGTCCTGAGCCTGTCCGAGAACGGGTCGACGCCTCCGCCGAGCTGGAGCGTCCCGCCGCTGATCGTGACGTCGGGGAAGTCCTGGACCCCGTTCGCGCGCACGCAGGCGCTGAAGTCCTTCGCCGGATCGGCGTAGGCGTGGGCGGCGGTGTGGCCGGTCGCCATCGGGAACCGCTGGACCTGGCGTCGATCACTGCCGGAATCCTGAACGCCGCCGAGTGGGCCGCACAGGACACCTCCGCCGAAGGATTCCTCCTGGAGGGACACGGGGGCGGGCAGCCGGGCTCGGCCTCTCCTCGTCTCCTGGGCTGGGCCTGTCCATCGTCGCCGCCATCGCCACCGCCCACGACGCGGACCTCCACGCCACCGCCCTTCCCCTCGGCGGTCTGGACGTCCGGGTGGCCTTCTGGGCGGTCCCCGATTTTGTCGGTGCCGTGCCGTAGCTTCTCGGATCGAACAGGTGTCCGATTGTGGAGGTGGCATGGACGGCGACAGCGCCGAATCCGAGCGGTTCGTCAAGGCCGCCCTGCTGGGAGTGGCGGTGGCGGAGGAGACCCGTCGGCTGCTGCGGCTGCACTTCTCCCCGGCCGAGGTGGGGGCCGACGGCAGGGTGCACGTCGAGGTGCCGTATCCGGACTCAGCGGTGGTGGAGACGGTGCTGGAGGTGGCGGCCGAATGCTTCGGACAGACCCACCAGGACGCGCTCGACAGCTTGTTACAACTGGCGGGTTTCGACGACGACTCCCTCCTGAACCGCCCAGCCTGCTGAGAGCCGCTCGGTCTGCTGAGAACGCCCGGCCTGCTGAGCAGCTTCACCGGTCGTCCCGGTCTCGGTCTCGGTCTCGGGGAGGGGTCGAGGGGAAGGTGGTTGCGGGTCGTAGGGGAGACGGAAGCTGGGGTGTTCCAGGGAGGCCGAGTCGCGAGGTCCCGGAGGGGGCTCTCCGAAGGAGCTCGGGCGGCTCGGCCTTCCGGGTCAGCGGAGGATGCGGTACAGGGCGGAGGTGAGGGAGGCCTTGGCGTCGTCCTGGTCGATGGACCACATCATGGAGCCGCCCAGCCCCTTGAGCCTGATGTAGGCCGCCTTCTGCGCCATCACCGCCGGATCGTCGTAGGACCAGAAATCGTTGCCGTCATACAGCCACATCGTCCCGGTCCGCAGGTCGCGATGGCGCTTGCCCGGCTTGTTCACCAGGTCCTTGTAGTCCTCCGAGCCCGCCGCCCACCTGCCCGGCGCCGGTCCCGTGGCCGGTTGGTAGAGACCGTCGCCGCCCGCCGTCACGCCGGTCCAGCCCTGGCCGTACGCGGGAACGCCGACCACGATCTTGCGGGCGGGGGCGCCGCGGGTCAGGTAGTCGCGCACGGTCTGGTCGACGCTGTAGCGCACCGGGTTGGGGTCGCGCCTGTCGGTGAGCAGGTTGCCGTTGTGCCCGGTCCGCAGCTCCCACGAGCCGTGCAGGTCGTAGCCCTGGATGGTGGCGAAGTCGAGCTGCCTGAAGACCTGTCGTACGTCGAAGCCCGCGTCGATCTTCGCGGCGGCGGCGGGGAGGAAGGCGGTCAGCTCGGCCGTACGGGAGTGGGCCCTCATCCGGGAGCGCAGCTCCGACAGGAAAAGGGTGAAGTTCTGCCTGTCCTCGGGTCTGATGACGTTACCGGGGGCGCCCTCGGAGCCCGGCCACTCCCAGTCGAGGTCGAGGCCGTCGAAGACGCCCTCGCCTGCGCCTGCCTCCAGTCCCGGCAGGTTGCCCTTCAGCCACATGTCGACGCACGAGGTGGCCAGCTTGGCGCGCGCCTCGGGGGTGAGCACGGCGTCGGAGAAGTGGCGGGAGCCCGTCCAGCCGCCGAGCGAGAGGAGCACGCGCAGTCCGGGGTGCTTCTCCTTGAGCTTGCGGAGCTGGTTGAGGTTGCCGTTGAGCGCCTGGCCCGGCGCGTCGGCGACGCCGTCCACGCTCTGCTCGGCAGGGACGGGACGCTGCCAGTCGGCCCACGGGTCGGCCGAGACGCAGGTGCCGTCGGCGCCGACGAATCCGAAGGCGTAGTTGATGTGGGTCAGCTTGGCGGCGGCGCCGCTGGTGTCCATGTCCTTGACGTGGAAGTTCCTGCCGTAGATCCCCCACTGGATGAAGTAGGCGACCCGCTTGAAACCGCCGCCGGCCTCGGCGGGCAGGGCGGTGGCGGTGAGTGTCAGGACCAGGACCGAGAGGGCGATGAGGGCTTTCTTCACGGGCGTCTCCCGAGGCGCACTTATAGGAAACTTTCCTGTAAGTTCACCGGATCGTAGGCCCGGTCGATCGGCGCGTCAATGGTGGTCCGTGGCACAGGGCAGACTGGAAGCGTGCCATCCACCCTTCCCGACGGCGATCCCGCGCCCGCCTCAGGTGAGCTGCCCGCGAGCGCGCTGAGCGGCCTGGGCGAGCGGCCCTTCGGCTTCTACGTCCACGTCCCGTTCTGCGTGACCCGCTGCGGCTACTGCGACTTCAACACCTACACCGCCGCCGAGCTGGGCCCAGGGGCGTCGCATCGCGACTACGCCGACACCGCCATCGACGAGGTACGGCTGGCCCGCCGCGTGCTGGGCGAGGCCGAGCTCCCCGTCGAGACGGTGTTCTTCGGTGGAGGCACCCCCACGCTGCTGCCCGCCGACGACCTGGCCAGGATCCTGCGCGCGATCGACGAGGAGTTCGGCCTCGCGAGAGGCGCCGAGGTCACCACCGAGGCCAACCCCGAGTCGGTCGACCCCGCCTACCTGGAGAGGCTGCGCGAAGGCGGGTTCAACCGGGTCAGCTTCGGCATGCAGAGCGCGCGCGAGCACGTCCTGAAGGTGCTCGACAGGCAGCACACCCCCGGCCGGGCGGGGCAGGCCGTACAGGAGGCCAGGAAGGCCGGGTTCGACCACGTCAACCTCGACCTGATCTACAGCACCCCCGGAGAGAGCGACGACGACTGGCGGGCGTCGCTGGGGAAGGCCATCGAGGCCGGGCCCGACCACGTCTCGGCCTACTCCCTGATCGTCGAGGACGGCACCAGGCTGGCCGCCAGGATCAGGCGCGGGGAGCTGCCGATGCCCGACGACGACGTGGCCGCCGACCGCTACCTGATCGCCGACGAGATGCTCTCGGGGGCCGGGTTCGAGTGGTACGAGGTGTCGAACTGGGCCACCTCCGAGGCCGGGCGCTGCCGTCACAACCTGCTCTACTGGACCGGCGGCGACTGGTGGGCCGTCGGCCCCGGCGCGCACAGCCACGTGGGCGGCACCCGCTGGTGGAACGTCAAGCACCCGGCCGCCTACGCCCAGCGCCTGGCGGCGGGCACCTCGCCCGCCCACGCGCGCGAGGTGCTCACCGACGACGACCGCGAGGTGGAGCGGCTCATGCTGGAGCTCCGGCTGGTCTCCGGCTATCCGGTGGCCGAGGTGAAGGGCGAGGCCCGCACCGCGGTCGCCAGGGCGCTGGGCGACGGTCTGCTGCAGACCGAGCCGTTCAAGGCCGGACGCATGGTCCTCACCCAGCGCGGACGGCTGCTAGCCGATGCCCTCATCCGCGACCTGACCGTGTAGCGCGGCCGCCCGGCGGGCGTCGAGTTCGCGCTGCACGCGCTCCACGTCAGAGGCGTAGGTGCGGTACAGCAGGCTCAGGACGGCGCCGTTGACCAGCATGAGCACCACGAGCACCCACAGGAACACCGTCTTGAGCCCGAGCTGGTCGCCGAGGAAGCCCGCGCCCAGGCTGAACATCGCCCAGCCGACCGCCTCGAAGATGGAGATGTAGATGGCGAACGCGGCGCCGCGCAGCTCGGGCGGGGTGATCGCCATGACGATCGGCCGGTTGATGCCGGGGTTGACCCCCTGCGCGGCGCCCATCAGGGCGAAGAACAGGCCGAAGAGCGCGATGTCGCCGTAGTCGAACTGGGTGCCGAGGAAGGCCACGATCGCGAAGGCGAACTGCGCGCCCTGCAGCACCGCGACCAGCCCGTGGCGCGGGCTACGCCGTTCGGCCGCGTCGCCGAGGAAGCCGCCCAGCAGGTTGCCGAGGAAGTAGCCGACCCCGAACGGCAGCAGCACGATGGAGGCGACTGCGGTGCTGAAGCCGTACACGTCGACCAGGAAGACCACGCCGAACGTGCCCACCAGCAGGTGGCCGGAGAGCAGCCTGGAGACCAGCAGGATCGCGAAGCTCGGGATCCGCACCAGCGAGAGCGCCTTGGCCCAGGTGAGCTTGCCGTGCGCCTCACGGGTGGCCGCGTCGAGGTCGGCCAGCTGTCGTTCGGCCGCTCCCGTGCCGGGGTCGCGGAACCACACCCAGATGGCCAGCCCGAGCAGCATGTTGAACGCGCCGATGCCCCACAGGCCCCATCGCCAGCCGTCCTCGACGTTGGACAGCTGGCCCTTGACCGGCCCGAGCACCGAGCCGACCAGTGCGATCGTGCCGTACAGCAGCCCGACGGCCTTGCCTCTGGCCGAGGAGTCGAACAGGTCGCCGATGATCTCGGTGATGACCGGATGGGCGGCGGCGTAGCCCGCGGCCAGGATCGTGTAGAAGATCAGCAGCTGGCCGAAGTTCTGGGAGAAGCCCGCGGCGATGCCCCAGACGCCCCAGAGGCCGGTCGCGAGCACCAGCACGCCCTTGCGGGACCAGCGGCGGGCGGCCCACACCCAGAAGGGCCCGGTGAACACTCCGACGATCTTGCTCGCCGCGGTGAGGACCCCGAGGGCGCCCAGGGACATGCCGAGGGACTGTCTGATCACCGGGAAGAGGCTGCTGACCAGGCTCGCCTCGGTGTTGTCGATGAGCATGGCGCCGCCCAGCAGCGACAGCTGCGGCCAGCGGCCTTTGACTTTGGCAGGAGGTGCGATAGTTGTCACGCGCCACCTCTTTCTTGACCGGAGGGGGAAGGTGCGCCGGTGACGGGGATGCAGCCCCGTCACCGGCTCCGGTGACGCGTCAGAGCGTGGCGAGCTCCTCGGCGATCAGGCGGAGTCTGGGGGGTGGGAGCAGGCCGCCCGCCATGGCGGCCAGCCCGATCAGCGGGGTCGCGCCGACCATCTGGAGCAGCTCCGAGTCGGCCACGCCCGGTACGTGCCTGCGCAGCACCTCGAGGGCGACGGGGTCGGCCAGCAGCGCCGCGACGGGGCTGCGCAACGAGAACCGTCCCGAGGGATAGTCGTCGGGGTCGGGCAGTGGCTCGGCGGCCTGTTCGGCCTGCTCCCGCTGGGCGGCGACGAGCAGGTGCGCCTCGGTGACCTCTCCCTCGTACGGCAGGCCGAGCCGCTCGTACTGGCTCGGCGGCGCCTCGTTGGCCCGCATCAGCTCGACCAGCAGCCCGGCCATGCGCAGCTCGGCCACGTCGTCGACGATCGGCGTGCGCTGCTCGGGATCGGTGGACAGGTCGAACAGCAGCGTGCCGTGCCGGTGCGGGTTGAAGAGGGTACGGCCGGGCATCCGCAGCGTCCGCACGCCCTTGGTGAAGCCGAACGGCTCGGCCAGCTCCAGGTCGGCCAGCTCGGCGGGGGAGAAGCGCCCTCTCATGTGCGTGGGCATGAGCGTGTGCTCCAGCAGCGGCGCGTTGTCGGCCGAGACGGGGGCGCGCATGTAGACGTGGCGTCCGTCGGTGACGTTGACGTGCCCGCCGTGCATGCCGAACAGGCCCGCCTCGCGGACCGGCTCGTCGGTCCCGACGGGAAGCGGCGCGCCCTGCATGTCGCCGGGCGGCTGCACGCCGAAGAAGTCGAGCAGCGTAGGCGCCAGGTCGATGGTCTGCACCAGCGACTCGCGCCGCTCGCCCGCGATCCCCGCGCGGGGGTCCCACGCGAACAGCGGCAGGTGCACCAGCTCGTTGTACCAGGGCTGGACGCTCTTGCCCCACCAGCCCTTCTCGCCGAGCAGCAGGCCGTGGTCGGTGCAGACGATGAGCATGGTGTCGTCCCACAGGCCCAGCTCGTCCATCGTGTCGAGCACCCTGCCCAGCGAGTGGTCGCACATCGACAGCAGCGCCGCGTACTCCATGCGGGCGTGCCCGACCTGCTCGGGCGTCTCCACCACCCGCTTGTAGTCGGGCCAGTCGAAGTGCGGGCCCTCGTAGTCGTGCGGGTAGAGATCCTTGAAGCGCTGGTGGGAGAAGAACGGCTCGTGCGGGTCGAAGGTCTCGATCTGCACGAACCAGCGGTCCTCGCCGTGGTTGAGCCTGACGAACTCCAGCCCCGCGTCGAAGGTGAGCGTCTGGGGATGACGGTCCTCGGTGGCCATGTGCTGCCTGTTGACCCAGTCCTGGCGGTAGACGGGAAAGCGCATCTGCTTGAGGTCGTCGGGCATCGGAGGGTCGGCCACCTGGCCCTTCCACGGGTCGCCCTCCTGGCCGCGGAAGAACTCCCAGGTGTTGTAGCGGCCGTGGTAGGTGGCGCCGCCGTCCTCCCAGTAGTGCGGGTGGTCGCTGACCAGGTGGGTGTAGACGCCGCTGTGCTTGAGCAGTTCGGGCATCGAGTCGTCGAACGGCTCCAGCGGCCCCCAACTGCGGTGCAGGAAGTTGTATCGCCCCGTGTGGATCTCCCTGCGCGCCGGCATGCACGGCATCGAGCCCGCGTAGCAGTTGTCGAAGCTCACCGCCCGCTCGGCCAGCCTCGCGAAGTTCGGCGCGTGGGTCCAGTCGCCTCCGTACGGCGGCAGCAGGTGCCTGTTGAGGCTGTCGAACATCACCATGATCGCTTTCATTCGGCCTCCAGCCACCGCATCGTGTCCTCCAACCAGGTGATCCACAGGTCCACGGAGCGCGCGCCCTGCTCGTGCATGCGCTCGAAGGCGGCTCGCGCCATGTCCGGGTCGACCTCGGGGACCGGGTTCTCGAAGCGCAGCGTCCTCGGCCTGCCCCTGAACCTGGCCACCTGCGCCCGCCGGTACTCGAGCTCCGTGCCGACCAGCACCTTCGCCGCCTGCCTGTCCAGAGCCACGGTGAAGCCGAAGCGCGACATGAAGTCGACGTCCTGGAACCTGCTGGGCGGCTCGTAGGGGGAGCGCACCCACTCCAGCAGCACCCTGCGGCCCT
The DNA here is from genome assembly GCF_039533245.1 of Nonomuraea recticatena. Taxonomy (NCBI): domain Bacteria; kingdom Bacillati; phylum Actinomycetota; class Actinomycetes; order Streptosporangiales; family Streptosporangiaceae; genus Nonomuraea; species Nonomuraea recticatena. The sequence continues at coordinate 139,224 of NZ_BAAATE010000003.1, forward strand.
CGGCGGTCAGCCGGTAGAGCTTCGCGTCGGGCCGCCCCTCGCGCGGATCCACCTCGAACTCGACCCAGCCGTCGGTCACCATGCGGCCCAGCAGCCGGTAGATCTGGCTGTGGTGGGCGCGCGACCTGAGGAACTGCCCCTCGACCTCCAGCCACTTACGCAGGTCGTAGCCGCTGTAGGGGCGGAACGACAGCAACGCGAGCAGGACGTACTCGAACTTCACCAGCAATCCTTATGTGCGTGAACACCTATGTGCATCGATACATAGGGAGTCTTATACTCCGGGGATGGCGACGTCAATGGGTTGCTGTTCACCGGAGGGCGGATCCTCACCCGGCCCCGGCGTGCCGGTGCGCAGGTCGGCGGCGCCTCCCGCGCACGACGAGGTGGCGCTGCCCGGCGGGGAGTTCCAGATGGGCGACGCGTACGGCGAGGGCTACCCCGCCGACGGCGAGAGCCCTGTGCACGCCGTACGGCTGGAGCCGTTCCTGGTCGACGTGACGGCGGTGACAGTGGCGATGTTCGCCGCCTTCGCCGAGGAGAGCGGGTACGTCACGGGCGCCGAGCGCGACGGGGCCTCGGCGGTGTTCGGCCTCGCCGTCGCGGCGAGAAGGGCCGACCTGGTGGGCGTCGACCCGGCCGCGCCCTGGTGGACGGTGGTGCGCGGGGCCGACTGGCGCCACCCCTTCGGGCCGCTGTCGGAGGCCGAGCCCGACCACCCCGTGGTGCACGTCTCGTGGCACGACGCCATGGCCTACTGCGCCTGGTCGGGCCGCAGGCTGCCGACGGAGGCCGAATGGGAGTACGCCGCCAGGGGCGGGCTCGAGGGCCGCCGCTTCGCGTGGGGCGACGAGCTGACCCCCGAGGGACGGTGGCCGTGCAACATCTGGCAGGGCGACTTCCCCCGTCGCAACACCGGCGAGGACGGCTGGCTCGCGACGGCGCCGGTGCGCTCGTACCCGCCCAACGGGTACGGCCTGCACGAGGTCTCGGGCAACGTGTGGGAGTGGTGCGCGGACTGGTTCGCCGCCGACGCCTACGCCGCCTCGGCCCGCCTGGACCCGCGCGGCCCCGGGACGGGCCTGCGCAGGGTGATCAGGGGCGGCTCCTACCTGTGCCACGACTCCTACTGCCACCGCTACCGCGTGGCGGCCCGCTCGGCGAACACACCGGACTCGGCCAGCGGTAACTGCGGCTTCAGGACGGTCAGCTCACGAACGTGATGTTGATCGGATAGCGATGGTTCTCGCCCCTGTTGGCGGCCATCGCGGCGATGATCTCGAAGATCAGCGCCGCGATCCACAGCACGGGGATCAGCAGGAAGCCGATCAGCACGAAGGCCAGCACGGTGCAGATCATGTAGCCGATGAAGACCGTGATCTGGAAGTTGAGCGCCTGCGCCGCCTGGTCGCGGACGTAGGGAGACTCGTCCTTCTTGACCAAGTAGAGGATGAGCGGGCCGACGAAGCCGGTGAGGATGCCGAGCAGGTGGGCGAGCATCGCGAGGTTGGTGTCGTCGCTGCCGGGCCTGGGGCCGTACTGGCCGGGCACGTGCGGTGGACGCTGGTAGCCGGGCGGCCCGTAGCCGGGCTGCGCGCCGTATCCGGGCGGTGGCCCGTAACCGGGCTGGGAGCCGTAACCGGGCTCACTGCCGTAACCCGGCTGGGACCCGTAACCCGGCTGGGAGCCATATCCCGGCTGGGAGCCGTAGCCGGGCTGGGAACCGTACCCCGGCTGGGAGCCGTAGCCGGGGCCCGAAGGAGGCGCCTGGCCGTAGCCGGGGCCCGAAAGGGGCGCCTGGCCGTAGCCCGGGTTCGAGGGAGGCGCCTGGCCGTAGCCGGGGCCCGACGGAGGCGTCTGGCCATAGCCGGGCGGCGGGGGAGTTCCCTCGGGGGGTTGGTTCGTCATCCGTCCTCCTCAGGACTGGTCACGAAGTCGATCAGCTCCTCGACCCTGCCGAGCAGCGAGGGTTCGAGGTCGGAATAGGTGGACACCGCGCCGAGGATCCTGCGCCACGCCTCGGCCGGTTCGAGCCGCCACCCCAGCGCCGCGATCACCCCCTCCTTCCACGGCACCCCGCGAGGCACGTCGGGCCAGGCGGGGATGCGAAGGACGGAAGGCTTGACCGCCTGCCAGATGTCGATGAAGGGGTGCCCGACCACCAGCACGTGCGGCGAGGTCACCCTGGCGGCGATGCGGCTCTCCTTGGAGCCCTCCACGAGGTGGTCGACCAGCACACCGAGCCTGCGGCCAGGGGCGGGCCCGAACTCCTCGACGATCGCGGGCAGGTCGTCGACGCCCTCCAGGTACTCCACGACGACGCCTTCCACGCGAAGGTCGTGGCCCCAGATCTTCTCCACCAGGGCGGCGTCGTGCACGCCTTCGACGTAGATGCGGCTCTCCCTGGCGACGCGGGCGCGCAGTCCCTCGACCGCGACCGAACCGGAGGCGCTGCGGCGGGGAGCCCTCGCCGTGGCGGGGGCCGGCCGTACCAGCGTCACGGGCTTGCCCTCCAGCAGGAAGGCGGCGGGGGCCAGGGGGAACAGCCTGCGCCTGCCGAAGCGGTCCTCCAAGGTGACCGCCTCCTTGTCACAGGCCACCACCGCGCCGCAGAAGCCGCTGTCGGCGTCCTCCACGACCAGATCGCGCTCGGCGGGCACGGAAGGGATCGTCCCCTTGCCCGGGCGCCGCCAGTTCCCCGCAAGCACGTCACGCTCGTACATGGGGGGACCGTAGCAAATCACTCCTCGCTCGCGGGTGCCGCGCGCACGGGAGGGATCGTCGGTCATGGGCAGTATTGTCGGCGTGCGGCTTGCAACCGGCTTGATTCCGCGCGTTATCGCACCCTGTGGGCGAGGGCCGTACACTTGGCACTCGGGAACACAGAGTGCTAGACCTGTCGTTTCCTCAAGAGGCAGGGAGGTGAGCACATGCTCGATGATCGGAAGCTGGCGGTGCTCCGCGCCATTGTCGAGGACTACGTCTCCACCAACGAACCGGTGGGCTCCAAGGCGCTGGCCGATCGCCACAACCTCAACGTCTCCCCGGCCACGGTCAGGAACGACATGGCCGCGCTGGAGGAACAGGGCTACATCACCCAGCCTCACACGAGTGCGGGCAGGGTGCCGACCGACAAGGGCTACCGGCTCTTCGTCGACAAGCTCTCACAGATCAAGCCCCTGTCAGGAGCCGAGCGCAGGGCCATCGAGACCTTCCTCGCAGGCGCGGTCGACCTCGACGACGTGGTCACCCGCACGGTCAGGCTGCTCGCCCAGCTGACCAGGCAGGTAGCGGTGGTGCAGTACCCGGCGCTGTCGCAGTCGACCGTGCGCCATCTCGAGCTCGTGCCGCTGACCGACAGGCGGGTGATGTTCGTGCTGATCACGAACACCGGCCGGGTCGAGCAGCGCGTCATCGAGCTGCCCGAGCGCATCGAGGAGTCGAGGATCGCGCATCTGCGCGCGATGCTCAACGCCTGCCTCGACGGCTGCGGGCTCAGCCAGGTCCCCGATCAGGTCTCCGACCTGCCCCAACGGTTGCCCGTCGAAGACCGGCCCGCCGCGGCGACGATTCTGTCGGTGCTGCTGGAGACCCTCGTCGAGCGCCATGATGAGAAGATCGTCTTCGCGGGGGCCGCCAACCTGGCGGGCGCCGATTTCACCACGGGCCTGCGAGACGTTCTCGAGGCGCTCGAAGAACAGGTGGTGTTGATGCGCCTGCTCGGCGAGACCTCCGACATGCCGACCACCCTCACCGTCAGGATCGGCTCGGAAAACCCCTACACAGGACTGCGGGGCACGTCCCTCGTCGCGACCGGTTACGGTTCGGGAGCCCGCCTCGGCGTGCTCGGCCCCACCCGGATGGACTACCCCGTGACGATGGGCGCTGTGCGCGCCGTGGCACGCTACGTCAGCCAGATCCTGGCTGCTTCATAAGAGGTCGATAAGTGGCAAACGACTACTACGGCACCCTCGGGGTGCGCCGTGACGCCAGTCAGGACGAGATCAAGAAGGCCTATCGTCGGCTGGCCCGCGAGCTGCACCCCGACGTGAATCCCGATCCTGAGACCCAGGAGCGCTTCAAGGAGATCACGCAGGCCTACGAGGTCCTGTCCGATCCCAACAAGCGCCAGATGTACGACCTCGGAGCCGACCCCTTCGCCGGCGCCGGTGCGGGAGCGGGTGCTGGCGGCTTCGGCGCGGGCTTCCCCTTCAGCGACATCATGGACGCCTTCTTCGGCTCGGCGGGCGGCGCCCGCGGGCCGCGCAGCAGGGCCAGGCGGGGCCGCAACGCCACGATCAGGGTCGAGCTCGACCTGCGCGAGTCGGCGTTCGGCACCACGCGCGAGCTGAACGTCGACACCGCGGTGCTGTGCGAGGTCTGCGCGGGCTCGGGCGCGGCGCCGGGCACCCACCCCGACACCTGCGACATGTGTCAGGGCCGCGGTGAGATCTCCCAGGTCACCAGGTCCTTCCTGGGTCAGGTCATGACCTCGAGGCCGTGCCCCCAGTGTGGCGGGTTCGGCTCGATCATCAGGCACCCCTGCCAGGAGTGCTCGGGCGACGGCAGGGTCCGCACCCGCCGTACGATCAAGGTCCGCATCCCCGCGGGCGTCGAGGACGGCACCCACATCCAGCTGGCCGGCGAGGGCGAGGTCGGCCCTGGCGGCGGCCCGCCCGGAGACCTGTTCCTCGAGATCGTCGAGAAGCCGCACGACATATTCGAACGGCGAGGAGACGACCTGCACTGCACGGTGCAGATCCCGATGACGGCGGCCGCGCTCGGCACGTCGCTGACCGTCGAGACCCTCGACGGGGCCGAGGAGATCGACGTGCGGCCCGGCACCCAGTCGGGGCAGGTCATCACGATGTACGGCCGCGGCGTGCAGCGGCTCAACGAGACCGGCAGGGGCGACCTGCTGATCCACGTCAACGTCGAGACCCCGATGCGCCTCGACCAGGCGCAGGAGGACCTGCTCAGGGAGCTGTCCAAGCTTCGCGGGGAAGAGCGTCCCCCTGGCAAGTTCGCCCCCGGACAACAGGGTTTTTTCTCTCGGCTCCGTGATGCTTTCAACGGCCGATAACCGATAGTCGTTTTCTGTACGGCCAGCCGGTCTGGCGCCAGTGCGGTCACGGGGCTGGCGTCCTTCCATCACGCTTCTCCAGCGCGAGCCGGCTGGCCGCCGTTACATCGCCCGTGCAGGGGGAGATGCGTGTGACTGTTCCCGTGTTCCTCGCGGACGCCGCCGACCTCGGCCTCGGGCAGTTCGTGCTCGGCGGCCCCGAAGGACGGCACGCGGCGGCGGTGCGTCGCCTGCGTGAGGGGGAGCGGCTCGACCTGACCGACGGGGCCGGGCTGGTCGCCGAGTGCGTGGCCCGCGAGGTGTTCAAGGACTCCTTGCGCGTGGAGGTCCTGCGCCGCTACGAGGTGCCCGCGCCCGCGCCCAGGCTGGTCGTCGTGCAGGGGCTGCCCAAGGGTGACAGGGGCGAGCTGGCCGTGGAGATGATGACCGAGGCGGGTGTCGACGTCATCGTCCCGTGGTCGGCTTCGCGGAGCATCACCCAGTGGAAGGGCGACAAGGTCGCCAAGGCGCTGGGCCGGTGGCGCTCCACCGCGCGTGAGGCGGGCAAGCAGGCCCGCAGGTTCCACGCGGCCGAGGTGGCGGAGCTCCACTCCACCGCGCAGGTCGCCGAGCTGCTGTCGGGCGCGGCGCTCGCGCTGGTGCTGCACGAGGAGGCCGAGGCGAGCCTCGCGTCGGTCGAGCTGCCGGTGAGCGGCGACATCGTGCTGGTCGTGGGGCCTGAGGGCGGCATCGCGGCGGACGAGCTCGACAGGTTCACCGCGGCGAAGGCGGTGCCCGCGCTGCTCGGCCCTACCGTGCTGCGGACCTCCACGGCGGGGGTGGCGGCGGCCGCCGTCGTACAGGCGCGCACCGGACGCTGGTGACCGCGCGTCAGGGGCTCGACAGCGGGCTGGCGACGTCGGTGGGTGAGGGCGCGGGGTCCTCCGGCGGGCACTGATCGGGGACGCAGTCGGGGTTGCCTGGACTGTCGGCGCTCTCCGAGGGTGTGGCCGAGGGCGTGGGGGTCGGGGTCGCGGTGCCGTCGGCGCACTCCTCCGGAGGCTGCGTGCTCTCCGACGCGCACGGCGTCGGAGAGGGCGTCGGCGTCGCCTTCCTGCTCGGCGCGTGCGTCTGTGAGGTCTGCTTGCTCGGGGAGATGTTCGGGATCGGCGGCGGGACGGCGGGCCTGGACCGCTCGGCGGGCGGCGGGGACGTGGGAGGCCTGGAGGTGGCGGACTTGTCGGGCGGCAGCTTGGTGGTGTGTTCCACGGGGTCGATGAACTGGACGTCCATCACCCTCTGGCGAAGTTCAGGGACGACCATCACGATCGTCCCCGCTACGAGGATGGCGCCGCCCGCGGCCGCGCCCGCGCGCAGCCAGAAGAGTCCTCGTAGCCCACGCCTTTCGATGCGGGCGCGGATGATCTCCAAACCCTCGGGAGACGGCACGACGGCGTCGGCCTCCGCGCGCAGCACTCGGCGCAGGATGTCGCCGTGCTCGTCCGGGGGCAGGGTCATGACATCTTCTCCAGAACGGAACGCAGGGCGGCCATGCCACGTGCCGTGTGGCTCTTGACGGCGCCCTTGCTGATGCCCATGGCATGGGCGATCTCGGCCTCGGACAGGTCCCCGTAGTAGCGAAGAACCAACGCCTCTCTCTGCCTGGCTGGCAGGGCCCGCAACGCCTCGATGACGGCGGAGCGCTCGAGCTCCCCGATGGCGCCGTTCTCGGCGCTCGGAGCGTCGGGCAGACCCTTGGGGGCGTACTTCTCGACGACCGCGCGGTGACGCAGCACGGAACGGGACCGGTTGACGACAGACTGACGCAGGTAGGCGAGTGCTTTGTCGGGGTCGCGAAGTCTGCGCCATGCGCCATGGATGGCGACGAACGCATCCTGCACGACTTCCTCCGCTGTTGCTATGTCGCGCACAAGCAACACAGCGAGACGCACTAATGACCGAAAGTGCGCGCTGTAGAGCGCAGTCACGGCCATGTCGGCATCCCACCCGACCGGCACCGCCCCCAACGACCTGTCGGCCAGAAGGGTTTCGGTGGTCACATCAGTGGGACGCTCAGCCTTCCCGGAGGGTTTACGCTCTTGCGGTTCCTTAGGGGGCATGACCCAGTCGTGTCCTCGCCAGGTGGCCTCGCCCGACCCTGAATCGTCTTAGTTTCCGGTGGATTGTCGCACACACACCCTAACCGCGCGGATCTTTGCGCGCACGGTATGAGGGATTACCGATTGGCAACGGACCGCCGGCACGTTTCTCACCAGTCACTCGTTCTGCTGGTGAGAGCCGAGCGCGGTTCATAGAATGCGCGGACTACTCTGACGGGCGATCTGCGGGCGAGGTCATGGCAGAGGAGAACCCACGAGCACCTTCTGGCACCAGTAGTGGTCAGGCGAACAAGCCGTATGGCCGCATTCCGGAAATAACCGCCCTTATAACCGCACTAGTGGCATTGGCCACCTTTGTCGCCGACCGGCCTCTCTGGGGTGCCGCACTCCTTGCGTGCGCTCTCTTGACGGCTTTATGGATGGTCAGGAAAAAGGCGATGCGGGCGCTCAAAAAGCCCCGTGAGGCCGCGCGGGAGCTTCTCGCGTGGGTGGGCGGTGTGGCCGTCAGCGGCGCCGCGTGCCTTGCGGGCCTCCTGGCCAGTGTGCTGGCGCTGTCGGCTGCCTCCGTGCCGCTGGTCGCCGACGGCTCCCTGCGGGGAACGGGCCGCATCTGCCCGCCCGTGCTGCAGATCAGGGTCGTCACCGCGCCCGAGGGCGTCGAGCTGTTCGACAGGGCGGGCAGGGAGTTCGCCCGCGACGTCGCCGACGAGTCGGGCTGCTCGCCCATCAGGATCAGCACCGACGCGATGCCGCCGCTGAAGGACTTCTACGCCGGGTTCGCCAGGGAGTGGGCCGTGCCCCACGCCCCCGGCTACCTGGAGCTGATGGGGCCGCGACCCGACGCCTGGATCGCCGCCACCTCCGCCTCGGTGCGGCTGGCCGAGGAGCGGGTGGCGAACGTCGCCTCGAAGGTGGTGCTCGACGACCTCGGGGCCTTCGCCACCTCAGGGCTGGTGATCGCCGTCCCGCCGCAGGCGATGACCGCCTTCCCCGACGGGGAGACGCGCGTCTCGGCGGAGGTCGCCAAGGCCGCGCAGCTGCTGCGTCCGAGGGCCGACCTGTCGGAGAGCGCTCTTGCCGGGAGCCTCGCCCTCTACCAGGAGGACGCCACGGCCGCGGACGTGGCCACCGAGCGGCGGCTCACGCTGCCCGAGCCCGCGGGGCGCGACGCGGCCTCGCTGCTGTGCAGGCTCGGCGCGCGGCTCGAGATCGAGACGCGTCCCGTGCTGGTCCCCGAGTACCTCTTCGCCGCCTTCAGCAGGGGCGAGCGTTTCGGCGGCTGCGCCGGCCAGCAGGGCGGGCAGGCGGCCGTGCCGTACGGGCTGGAAGGGGCCCCGCGCCTGGAGTACAGCGTGATCTCGGTCAAGTGGCCCGACCACAGCGCCGATCGGAGCGCCTGGGTGGCCAGGTACAAGGACTGGCTGGAGCAGGAGTGGGCGCCCGGCAACGGGTTCAGGGACACCGAAGGGAAGGGCGCATTCCCCGGGCTGTCGCTGGCCGACACCAACGCCGACGTGGCGCCCGCGGGGCGAGCCACGTACGCCGCCATGCTCGACAGGCTGCTCATGGCCCACCCGCAGACGGGCGCGGTCGTGGCCGTCGACACCTCGCTGACCATGGACAACGCCCTGCTGGACGGCGTCAGCCCACTACGCAGGGCCCAGCAGTTCGGCACGGCGCTGCTCGGCCGCCTGCACGGCGACACCGACGCGGTCCGGCTCAGGCTCTTCTCGCAGGGGGCTGTGCGGGCGCCCCCGACGCCGCAGACGGCCGACACCCCCGAGGCGGCGGCGCTGTCGCTGCGGAACCTGCCGCTGTCGCGCGGCGACGTGCCGCTCGATCGCGTGGCGCGCGAGGCGGCCGGGGCGGCGGGCACCTGGCGCAACAAGGTCGTGGTGATCCTCACCGACGGAACCAGACTGCCCGCGGGGAAGATCGACCTGCCGGACCTGCGGGTCGAGATCGTCCTGGTCGGGGCGGACGACTGCGCGCTGCCCGCCCTCGCGCCGCTGCTCGAGGGCGGGCGGACCGGCTGCGTCTGGGTGAACGAGGACCCGGTCATGGCCGCGGACAGGTTCCTCGACGAACTCTGGAGGGCGTGACATGGCGAGCGTGGCGGGGCGGCTGGGCGGCGTGCTGCGGCGGCACAGGACGGCGCTTTGCGTGGGGGCGATCCTCGGTCTCGCCGCGCCTCTGGCGACGCTGCCGCAGCAGGGCAAGGCCCCGCCCGAGTGCAGGCGAAGGGACAGGATCCAGGTCGCCACCGGCAGCGACGTCTCCGTCAACGGCTACCGCCGCAGGCTGTTCACCAGCTGGAACAGCACCAACGCGCCCACCGACAAGGACGTCGACGTCGTCGAGCTGTCCCCCGTCGCCGACGTCAAGCGCAACGAGATGCTCGCCGCGCTCCAGGGCGACGGCTGCCCTCGTTACGACGTGGTGATCCTCGACTCCGCCTGGACCGCCGAGTTCGCCGCCGCGGGGCTGCTGGAACCCGTCGAGGACGTGCCGAGCGACCGGTTCGTCCCCGCGGCACTGGCGACGGGGCAGTGGAGGGGCAGGCAGTACGCGCTGCCGTTCGCCACCGACGTCGGCCTGCTCTTCAGGCGCGAGGGCGCGCCCGCGCCCCTCACCTGGCGCGACCTGTACGACAGCGCGGGCCTGCAGGGCTTCGTCACCCAGAACGACGACTACGAGGGCGGCACGGTGAGCCTGCTGGAGGTGACGGGCGGAATGATGGAGGGCGAGCGCGTGGTCATGGGCGCTCGGGCCAAGGAGGGGCTGGCGGCGTGGTGGCACGCCCGCGAGACCCAGAAGATCGCTGAGGGCCCGTTCAGGGAGCGCGAGAGCCTGACCGAGTTCGTCACGGGACGGGCCCGCTACCTGCGCCACTGGCCCTACGCCTACCTGCGCCTCGTCGAGGCGGGGGTGAAGGCCGAGGTGTCACCGCTGCCCGGCGGGGGCGTGCTCGGCGGCTCCAACCTGGCGATCGCCTCCAGGTCGGGGCTTGCCACCGAGTCGAGGGCGTTCGTCGACTACCTCACGCGCGCCGACAACCAGCGGCAGCTGTTCTCCTGCGGCGGCTACGCCCCTGTGGTCGAGGCCGCCTACGAGCGCGTCGACCCGTGCCAGATGCAGCGCGAGGACGGCCCCGCGCCCCCGTCGGCGACGCGGACGCAGCTCGCGCGCCTGCTCGGCGCCGTCCACCTTGCGCTCGGCTCGGCGAAGCGGCCCTCGCTGGTCCACTACGCGCAGTTCAGCGAGACGTTGAGGGAGTGCGTGCGGGCCGTCATGGACGACGACCACACCAGCGGGGCCGACTTCGCGGACGCGGTCGAGAGAGCGCTGGCCGGCGCGCTGCCCGACGCGGTCGGCGGCAGACCTGGCGCGGAGGACGGGTGCCGGTAGGGTGCTCACGTGACCGACTGTCTCTTCTGCAAGATCGTCGCCAAGGAGATCCCCGCCGAGGTCGTCTACGAGACCGGCAGGGTGCTGGCCTTCCGCGACATCGACCCGCAGGCTCCCACGCACGTGCTGGTGATCCCGAAGGAGCACCACGCCGACGCGGCCGCGCTCGCCGAGGCCGACGACGGCCTCGCCGACGACGTGCTCAAGGCCGCCCACGCGGTGGCCCTGCAGGAGGGCGTGACCGACTCCGGCTACCGCGTGGTCTTCAACACGGGGCCCGGCGCGGGACAGACCGTCTTCCATGTTCACGCGCATGTTCTCGGTGGGCGCAACCTCACCTGGCCGCCCGGCTGATATTGACGCGAGTCAGGCGGGTGTGCCCGGCTACCATGAAGTGAGAACACCCGACCGAGACCGGGAGGCATCAGGCCGTCAGGCCTGCCCATGTCCGAGCTAAACGAATCCCGCAGAACGGCACCGCCCACGCGCACTCAGGCGAAGGTGCTGATTCCGGACGAATACCCGATGGTCAGCCTCCTGGGCTCTCGCGACGAGCTTCTGCGCGTCATCGAGGGTGCCTTCCGTGCCGACATCCACGTCCGTGGCAACGAGATCACCGTCACCGGCAGCCCAGACGAGAGCAGCGCCGTCGTGCGCCTGTTCGAGGAGCTGGTGGAGGTGTTGCGCAACGGCGGCGAGCTGACCGCCGACGCCGTCGAGCGCAGCATCGCCATGCTGAAGATGACCTCCGAGCGCCCCGCAGAGGTGTTGTCCCTCGACATCCTCTCCTCGCGCGGGCGCACCATCCGGCCCAAGACCGTCAACCAGAAGCGCTACGTCGACGCGATCGACAAGCACACGATCGTGTTCGGCATCGGCCCCGCCGGCACCGGCAAGACCTATCTCGCGATGGCCAAGGCCGTGCGGGCGCTTCAGGAGAAGAAGGTCAACCGGATCATCCTGACCAGGCCCGCCGTCGAGGCGGGAGAGCGGCTCGGCTTCCTGCCCGGCACGCTCTACGAGAAGATCGACCCCTACCTGCGCCCGCTCTACGACGCGCTGCACGACATGATCGACCCCGAGTCCATCCCCAAGCTGATGGCCGCGGGCACGATCGAGGTCGCGCCGCTGGCGTACATGCGCGGACGCACGCTCAACGACGCGTTCATCATCCTCGACGAGGCGCAGAACTCCTCAGCCGAGCAGATGAAGATGTTCCTCACGCGCCTGGGCTTCAACTCCAAGATCGTCGTGACCGGCGACGTCACGCAGGTCGACCTGCCCAGCGGCACGGTCAGCGGCCTGCGGGTGGTGCAGGAGATCCTCGAAGGCATCTCCGACATCCACTTCGCGCGTCTCAGCAGCGCCGACGTGGTGCGACACAAGCTGGTCAGCGACATCGTCGACGCCTACGGGCGCTACGACGCCCTCCAGGAGCCGAAGCAGATCCACCAGCAGCGACGAGGGAAGCGGCCATGAGCGGGCAACCCAGCCGTCCGATGCTCGTGCGGCCGGCGAAGGAGGTCGCATGAGCATCGAGGTGAACAACGAGTCAGGGGTGGAGGTCGACGAGCGGTCGTTCGCCGGCCTCGCGGGCCACGTCCTCGGCGAGATGGGCATCAACCCGCTCGCCGAGCTGTCGATCCTCGTGGTCGACGAGACGGTCATGGCCGACCTCCACGAGAAGTGGATGGGCGAGCCAGGACCGACCGACGTGCTGTCCTTCCCCATGGACGAGCTGCGTCCAGGCGGCGGCGCACGGGGCGACGGCGACGGCGCCACCGACCCCGCGCTCCTCGGCGACGTGGTGCTGTGCCCGCAGGTGGCGGCCAAGCAGGCCGAGACCGCGGGTCACAGCACCGAGGACGAGCTCGACCTGCTTCTCACCCACGGCATACTCCACCTGCTCGGCTACGACCACGCCGAGCCGGAGGAGCACAAGGAGATGTTCGGCCTGCAGGCCAAGCTCCTGGAGTCGTGGCAGGAGGTGCGCACCCAGCGGTGAACGCGTGGCTGCCTTCGGCCGTCGTGCTCGTGGTGATCGGTGGAGTGGTCGCCAGTGCGGAGACGGCCCTGTCCCGCATATCCCGGGTGCGCGCCGAGGAATTCGTCCGTGAGGGGCGCAGGGGAGCCGAGCGACTCCAGGCCATCGTGGCCGACCCGCCCCGCTACCTCAATCTGCTGTTGCTGCTCAGGCTGAGCTGCGAGCTGGTCGCCACGGTGATCGCCACGCTGCTCTTCATCGACCTGCTCGGCGACCAGGGCTGGGCCTACGCCGCGGCGGCGGCCGTCATGATCGTGGTCAGCTACGTGATCGTCGGCGTCTCTCCACGCACCCTCGGCCGCCAGCACGCCGAGCCCATCGCGCTGGCCAGCGCCCCCATCGTCTACGGCCTGACCAGGATCTTCGGCCCGCTCCCCAAGCTGCTCATCCTGCTCGGCAACGCGCTGACGCCCGGCAAGGGCTTCCGCGACGGCCCCTTCACCTCCGAGGCCGAGCTGCGTGACCTGGTCGACCTGGCCGAGGAGCGCAGGGTGATCGAGCCTGACGAGCGCGAGATGATCCACTCGGTCTTCGAGCTGGGCGACACGCTGGTGCGCGAGGTCATGGTCCCCCGTACGGACATGGTCTTCATCGAGCGCGGCAAGACGCTCAACCAGGCGATGTCCCTGGCGCTGCGCAGCGGTTTCTCCCGGGTGCCCGTGGTCGGCGAGAACGAGGACGACGTCATCGGCATCGCCTATCTCAAGGACATCGCGCGCAGGGTGCAGGAGTCGTCCGACGACGCGGAGGCGAAGATCGAGTCGATCATGCGCCCGGCCACCTACGTGCCGGAGAGCAAGCCGATCGACCAGCTGCTTCGCGAGATGCAGGCGCGCCAGATCCACCTGGCGATAGTGATCGACGAGTACGGCGGCACGGCGGGCCTGGTCACCATCGAGGACATCCTCGAGGAGATCGTCGGCGAGATCACCGACGAGTACGACCAGGAGGCTCCCAGGGTCGAGGCCCAGCCCGACGGGGCGATGCGGGTGACGGCCAGGATGCCGGTGGACGAGCTGGCCGAGCTGTTCGACGCCGAGATCGAGGTCGACGACGTCGAGACGGTGGGCGGCCTGCTGGCCCACGCGCTGGGCAGGGTGCCGATAGCGGGGTCGCAGGCGGTGGTCGCGGGGCTGCGGCTGACGGCCGAGAGCCTGGCCGGCCGGCGCAACCGCATCAGCACGGTGGTGGTGCGCAGGGTGGCTCCCCCCGAGGAGGAGAGCGTCTCCGCGGCGGCGGAGCAGGAATGACCCGCTCGCGGCAAAACTTCCCATGTCATCCTAGGTGCCGACAGTCTCCGCGAAAGGCGCAAGCGTTCTACAAGTGACTTGCAAGGCCGCCGATCCACCATGTTTCTCGACACCCTGTGCGGTGGGTGTCGGAGGGAGCGACCGTAGCGCCGGAAGGGGTTCGCGGCGTGAGGGAGCTCCGGGGGGAACGCGACGCCCGGCCTGCTAGCCGCGGCCAGGCGTTGCATTTCGTGAAGGGTGCTCTCGCCCGGTTCGACCGGGTGAGAGCACCCTTAACTGATGAATGGGGCATTAAGCCCCTTGGGCCGCCTGATGAGCACCTTTTTGGTGACTCCGGTGGATTGCCGTTTTCGTGGACGGGGCAGGAATGCCGTCGGCGTGAGCGATCATCGGGGGAGATCATGGCGCTGACCGGTAGAGCGGGGATCGTCGGCATGGCCGTGGCCTGCGGGCTGCTCGCGGCGGGGCTGACGGGATGCGGTGGCCAGGGGGCGGTCTCCGACGCGGAGGCGCGCCGGCAGAGCCTCGAGCTGAAGGCGCTCCTGAGCCAGGAGCGCCTCCTGCCCGACGGCTTCTCAGGGCCCGCCCGCGAGGCGTGGCAGTCGCCGCTGGCGAAGGCGAGCAGTGACTGTAGGGCGGTGCTCGACGCCGCCATGGGCCATCCGCCTCCGCGGGCGCTGGAGGGCAACGCGGCGGTGAGCTTCCAGGGCGACGTGCTCGGCGAGCTTGCCGCGGTGGGCATGGCCGTCTACGCAGGAGGCGAGGCGGAGGAGCACCTCGAGGACATGGGCAGGGCCATGGACGGCTGCCCCGTGCTGCGCGGGGCCGACCCCACGGGGGGAACGCGGCTCAGGCTCTCCGAGCTCACGCTGCCCGCGCTGGGGGACGAGGCGGTGAGCAGGCAGCTGCGCGGACGGCTGAACGGCTATCCCTACGCGCTCGACCTCGTGCTGGTCCGCCAGGGCGACAGGCTGCTCTCGCTGGTGCACACGGGTCTCGGCACGGTCGACGTCAGGCGCACGGTGGAGCTCGCCAGGGCCTTCGCCGGCATGGCTCGCTAACCTTGGTTCGTGACTCTCGATCCCGAAGACTCCAAGATCATTACGCTGGCACGCGCGGCCAGGGCCCGTAACGGCGCGCGGGAGGGCGCGGCGGTGCGCGACGAGACGGGCCGCACCTACTCCGCGACCAGCGTCGAGCTCTCCTCCCTGAGCCTGTCGGCCGTGCAGGTGGCGGTGGCCATGGCGGTCTCCAGCGGCGCGCAGTCGCTCGAGGCGGCGGCGCTGGTCACCGAGGGCGAGCGTGCGGACGAGGCCGACGAGGCGGTGGTGCGCGAACTGGGCGCCAAGGCGCTGTTCGTGGCGGGTCCTGACGGCACCCTCAGGGGCTGACATGCCCATGTCGCCGTTCCTGGCCGACCTGCGCAGCCGGGTCGGCAACGCGCTGCTGATGCTCCCGGCGGCCACCGGCTGCGTCTTCGACGACGAGGGCAGGCTGCTGGTGGCCCGCCACGCGGGGGAGAAGGGGCTGTGGGCGCCGCCAGGCGGCGGCATCGACCCCGACGAGCGTCCCGAGCACACGGTGGTGCGTGAGCTGCACGAGGAGCTCGGCGTCGACATCGAGGTACGCGGCCTGATCGGGGTCTTCGGCGGCCCGAAGTTCCGCACCACCTACCCCAACGGCCACCAGGTCGCCTACGTCAACGCCGTCTACGGCTGCGCGCTGGCCGGCGGGGTGCTCACCCCCGACGGCGAGGAGATCACCGACGCCCGTTTCGCCACCGAGGAGGAGCTGGCCGGCCTGCCGATGCCCGCCTGGAGCCCCCGCGTTCTGCCACAGGCGTTCGCCTGGTGGCGAGAGCGCTGGTCGGCATAGGCGAGAATTCTAAGGTGACCAGTAACCATCGCGCCGGATTCGCCTGCTTCGTCGGCCGCCCCAACGTCGGCAAGTCCACGCTGATGAACGCCCTGGTCGGCACCAAAGTGGCGATCACCTCCTCCAAGCCGCAGACCACCAGGCGCGCCATCAGGGGCATCGTGCACCGCCCCGACGCGCAGCTGATCATCGTCGACACCCCCGGCCTGCACAGGCCCCGCACGCTGCTGGGCGAGCGGCTCGACAGCCTGGTGCTGTCCACGCTGACCGAGGTCGACGTCATCGGGTTCTGCGTCCCCGCCAACGAGAAGATCGGCAAGGGTGACCGCTTCATCGCCGACAAGCTCGGCGCGGTGAAGAAGACGCCCGTCGTGGCGGTGGTCACCAAGTGCGACCTGGCCTCCAAGGAGCAGATCGCCGAGCAGTTGCTCGCGCTGTCGCAGCTGGCGGAGTTCGCCCACATCGTGCCCGTCTCCTCCGAGTCGGGCGACAACCTCGGCCCGCTGGCCGACGTGCTGATCTCGGAGCTGCCCGAGTCGCCGCCGCTCTACGAGGGCGGTCAGCTGACCGACGAGCCCGAGCAGGTGCTGGTGGGCGAGCTGATCAGGGAGGCGGCGCTCGAAGGGGTGCGCGACGAGCTGCCCCACTCGATCGCGGTGGTGGTCGACGAGATGCTGCCCCGCGAGGGGCGCGACGACCTGCTCGACATCTACGCGCACATGTTCGTCGAGCGTCCCTCGCAGAAGGCGATCGTCATCGGGCACAAGGGCGAACGGCTGCGCGACGTGGGCACCAGGGCCCGCAAGCAGATCGAGGCGCTGCTCGGCACCCGCGTCTACCTCGACCTGCGCATCAGCGTGGCCAAGGACTGGCAGCGCGACCCGAAGCAGCTGCGCAGGCTGGGCTTCTACGACTGAGTTCCCTCTCCTGCCCGTACGGCAGGCGCGGCCGGCACCTCCGCCCGGCGCGGCGTGCCGTCCGTCGCGGGCGCCCGCCCCAGCAGGACTCCGGTGGCCCGTCGCCACGGCGCGTGGTCGGCCGCCTGGGTGGCGAACCCCCGCCGGAGGGCGCTGCGGTGTCCGCCTGATCCACGTGTCACGCGCCGCATCCTGGCGGCGGGTCCTCGTGGCAGGCGGCCGGCTCCCTGTCCGTGACGTAGTGATGCAGGCTGGAGGCCCCCTCCAGCATGGCCGTCGAGCGCCGGGTCAGCTCCGCCTGCCGCCGCGCGATGGCGGCGCGAAGCGCCTCGCTGCTGCCCGTCCTGCGCAGGCCGTCGAGGATGGGCCGGATCTGGCTCATGGGATAGCGGCCCTGCCGCAGCATGTTGATCATTCGTGCGTCGCGGACGTCGGCCGAGCTGAAGGTGCGATATCCGGTGCCGGGCGCGCGCCGAGGCGTCAGCAGCCCCGCTGACTCCCACACCCTCAGCGCCGAGGTGCGCACCCCGAGGTGGGCGGCCACCTCCCCGATGCGCATGCCTGACGACCGCGCCACGGAGCCGTCGACATCCTGCTGCGCCACCGCTTCGAGCGCTTCGCCGGCCGCGCGCAGGGAGCGCCGTTCGTCATGGAGCGCGGCATGAGCGGCATCCACCAGGCTGAGCGCGAGGCCCACGTCCCCCGCGTGGACGGCCTGCATGACGGAGCGCGCGGCCTCCCACCCGTATCCCCTCGAGAGGACGCGGTAGGTGAAAAGCGCGCGGCGGTGCGCGCCGTCGAACCTGCGATAGCCGGCAGGTGTGCGCGGCGCGGGAGGCAGGATGCCGCAGTCGGCGTAGTTGCGGATCTGCTGGGTGGAGACGCCCGCCATACGGGCCAGGTCGACGGGGCGAAGCGCGCGGTCCACGCATGTGCTCCCTTCTCCGGCGGGTTCATGGCCTGGTTGAAGGTTAGCGCTCTCCTCCGCAGGAGACTTCCCTCGTCCTTGGCGCAAAGTCTCAACAGGACGGTTCAATGAGAAAATTGAAGGTGTGGATGACGGCAACAGACCTGGCGCATCCGTGCGCCAGATGTCACGAGGAGAAGAGAGTCATCGGGCGGTAGAACCTGTCACCGCCCAACACACTCAGGGAAAGGGATCCGTGGTCTCCATCGACCAGACCAGCGAAGTCCTGCATCGCGCCGCCGACGGCCACGACGTGATCGAGGTGCGAGGCGCGAGGGAGAACAATCTGACAGGGGTCTCCCTCGACATCCCCAAGCGGCGGCTCACCGTCTTCACGGGGGTGTCGGGTTCGGGCAAGTCCTCACTCGTCTTCGACACGATCGCCGCCGAGTCACGGCGGCTGATCAACGAGACCTACACGGCGTTCATCCAGGGCTTCATGCCGAGCCTCAGCCGTCCCGACGTCGACGCGCTGCGCAACCTGAGCGCGGCGATCATCGTCGACCAGGAGCGGATGGGCGTCAACGCGCGCTCCACCGTGGGCACCGCCACCGACGCGCACACCATGTTGCGGATCATGTTCAGCCGGATCGGCAGCCCCTACGTCGGCCCGCCCTTCGCCTTCAGCTTCAACAGGGCGGAGGGCATGTGCCCCGAGTGCGAGGGGCTCGGCAAGGTCTCCGACATCGACGTCGACCAGCTGGTCGACAGGGAGCTCTCGCTGAACGACGGGGCGATCAAGGTGCCGGGGTTCGCGGTCGACACCTGGTACTGGCAGCTGATGGCGCACTCGGGCCTGTTCGACCCCGCCGTGAAGCTGAAGGACTACACCGCCGAGCAGTGGGAGGACTTCCTCCACAAGCCCGCCACCAAGATCAAGGTCGGCTCGAACAACCTCACCTACGAGGGGCTCGTCACCAAGGTCAGGCGGCTCTACCTCGCCAAGGACCGCGAGTCGATGCAGGCGCAGGCCCGGGCGTTCGCCGACCGGGCGGTCATGCTCACCGGCTGCCCCTCCTGCGGCGGCTCCAGGCTCAACGAGGCCGCCAGATCCTGCCTGATCGACGGCCTCAGCATCACGCAGTGCTCCGCCATGCAGATCAACGATCTGGCCGCGTTCGTCAAGGGCATCGACAACCCGTCCGTCGGGCCGATGCTGGAGACGTTGGGCGACACCCTCGACTCCCTTGTCGAGATCGGACTCGGCTACCTGAGCCTGGACAGGGAGTCCTCCACGCTTTCGGGCGGCGAGGCTCAGCGGGTGAGGATGGTCAGGCACCTCGGCTCCAGCCTGACCGACGTCACCTACGTCTTCGACGAGCCCACCGCGGGGCTGCACCCGCATGACATCCAGCGGATGAACGACCTGCTGCTGCGCCTGCGCGACAAGGGCAACACCGTGCTCGTCGTCGAGCACAAGCCGGAGACGATCTCGATCGCCGACCATGTGGTCGACCTCGGCCCGGGAGCCGGTACGGCAGGCGGCAGCATCTGCTACAGCGGCGACCTGGACGGCCTGCGCGCCTCGGACACGCTGACGGGCCGCTACCTCGACCACCGCGTGACGCTGCGCGACAAGGTGCGCAAGCCCAGCGGGTACCTGCCGATCACCGGCGCCACCCTGCACAACCTGCGGAACGTGAGCGTCGACATCCCCCTCGGCGTGCTCACCGTCGTCACGGGTGTGGCGGGTTCGGGAAAGAGCTCCCTGATCCACGGCTACGTCGCGGGCAGGGAAGGCGTGGTCGTCGCCGACCAGTCGGCGATCCGCGGCTCCCGCCGGAGCAACCCCGCCACCTACACCGGCGTGCTCGACCCGATCCGCGCGGCGTTCGCCAAGGCCAACGGCGTGAAGCCGGGCCTGTTCAGCGCCAACTCCGAGGGCGCGTGCCCGACCTGCAAGGGCATCGGCCTCATCTACACCGACCTCGCCATGATGGCCGAGGTGGCGTCGGTGTGCGAGAAGTGCGAGGGCAAGCGGTTCACGCCCGAGGTGCTGACGTACCTGCTGCGCGGGAAGAACATCAGCGAGGTGCTCGGCATGCCGGTGGCCGAGGCGCGCGAGTTCTTCCCGAGCGGCCAGGCCAGGACGATCCTCGACAGGCTCGCGGCGGTCGGGCTCGGCTACCTGTCCCTCGGCCAGCCGCTCACCACGCTCTCGGGCGGCGAGCGGCAACGGCTCAAGCTCGCCATCCACATGGCGAGGAACGGCACGACCTACGTCCTGGACGAGCCGACCACCGGGCTGCACCTGGCCGACGTCGACCAGCTACTGGCCCTGCTCGACCGCCTGGTCGACGACGGCAACACGGTCATCGTCATCGAGCACCACCAGGCCGTGATGGCCCACGCCGACTGGATCATCGACCTCGGGCCGGGAGCGGGACACGACGGTGGCCAGGTGGTCTTCTCGGGCTCGCCCGAGGAACTCGTCGAGAGCGGCGACTCCCTGACCGCCAGGCATCTGCGCGCCTACGTCGGAAGGGCGTAGGGCTCCGGCCGTCTCCTTCCCCCGCTGACGGCGCGCGTCACGGCGGCGCGCCGGAGTCGTGCTGGAGCGGCGTGATGGACGGGCGGTCGGCGGTGACCGCGGTGGCCTCTCGCCGGCTTGCCGTACGGGATCTCAGGATTCGGGCGAGCCGGCGCGAGGAGGGCGGGGGAGGCACAGGAGGGCGAGCACGGTCACCGCGAGCGCGGCGGCGAGGGCGGCGAACCAGCCGGCGCGCAGGCCAGGCTCGATCGACAGCATGCCGAGATCGACCGACACCCTGTCGGCGATGCCGCGAGGGTCCGCGACGTAGACCACCAGCAGCACGCACGCCGCCGCGCCCGGCAGGGCGGCGAGTGCGGTCAGCAGGAGGCCGCGCAGCGCTCCTGCCGCGCCGAGCACGGCGGCGGCCAGCCCCGCGACGAGCGTGTAGACGCCGAACGGGTCGTCGACGCCGCGGACGTCCTGGCTGAGGCCCGCGCCCAGCAGGTCGAGCCTGGCGTCGACGCCGGCCCACGGCAGCAGCGCGGTGAAGGACAGGAGCAGTCCGGTGAGGACGACGGCGACGGCGAGGCCCCTCCGGCTGGGGCGAGGATGGGTGTCGGCCACGCCCTCACGATACGCCCGCCTCTCGCGAGATCCCGATCACCATCTCGCGGCGGCGGTCTCCGCACAGCAGACCTCCCGCTCGCGGTGATCGGTCAGTGCGAGCGGGAGGTTGTGGAGAGTGGTCAGACGGCTTCGGCCGGGACGGTGGCCGGTGCGCTGACGGGGCGGTGCGCCTGCCTGCGCTCCAGCAGGCCAGAGATCACGGCCAGCACGAACGCGGAGCCCGCCAGCAGCGCGCCCACCCAGTTCGGGGCGGTGATGCCGAGTCCGGCCGAGATGACGACCCCGCCGAGCCACGCGGCCAGCGCGTTGCCGAGGTTGAAGGCGCCCACGTTGACGGCCGAGGCGAGCGTCGGCGCGCCCGAGGCCAGGTCGAGCACCCTCTTCTGCAGCGGCGGGACGGTCGCGAAGCCGAGGGTGCCGATCAGCAGGACGGCCACGGCCGAGGCGAGCTGCGAGTAGGCGGCGAAGGTGAACAGGCCGAGCACCACGGCCAGCGCCGCCAGCGAGACGTACAGCAGGGGCATCAGCGCGCGGTCCGCGAGCCGTCCGCCGACCAGATTGCCGATCACCATGCCGACGCCGAGCAGGACGAGCATCCAGGTGAGGCCGGACTCCCCGAACCCCGCGGCCTCGGTCATCATCGGCGCGATGTAGGTGATGGCGGCGAAGACGCCGCCGAAGCCGAGCACGGTCATGGCCATGGCGAGCAGGACCTGGACGTTGCCGAGGGCGGCCACCTCGCGGCGGACGAGTCCTGCCCTCGCCGCGTTCAGGTCGCGGGAGCCCTGGTCGGCGGGGACGAGCAGCGCGACGCCGATCACCGCGACCACGCCGAGCGCGGCGACGACGGCGAAGGTGAGGCGCCATCCGGCCTGCTGGCCGAGCGCGGTGCCGAGCGGCACGCCGACGACGTTGGCCACGGTGAGCCCGGTGAACATCAGCGCGATCGCGCTGGCCCGCTTGTGCGGTGCGACCAGGTTGGCCGCCACGACCGAGCCGATGCCGAAGAAGGCGCCGTGGGCCAGTGAGGCCACGACGCGGCCGCCGAGCATGACCCCGAAGGAGGGGGCGACGGCCGAGAGCAGGTTGCCCACGACGAAGATGCCCATCAGCGCCATCAGCATGTGCTTGCGGGAGACGCGGGTGCCGAGGATGGTCATGAAGGGAGCGCCGACGAGGACGCCCACGGCGTATCCGGTGACCAGGTAACCGGCCGTCGGGATGGAGACGCCGAACTCCGCGGCGACCTGGGGCAGCAGCCCCATGATGACGAATTCGGTCGTCCCGATCCCGAAAGCGCCGATGGCCAGGGCCAGAAGTGCGATGGGCATGTCAGATCCCCCGAGTAGAAGAGTGGAACGCGCTCACAATAATTGCAGGCGCGGGCTAAATGCAAACGCATGATTTTGCGCGATGGGGGTATCCTGGAGGCATGTCGAACCTTCTCGCCCAGAGCTGGTGCACGCTGTCGGCGCTCCACAACCGGATCGACGGCCACGTCGAGCGCGCGCTGCAAGCGGCCCACGAGCTCAGCGTCCGCGAGTTCTCGGCGATGCTGCTGCTCAGCGGGCAGCACTCGGGCGAGGGCGGGCACCTGAGGATGAACCAGCTCGCCGACGCGCTGGGGCTCAGCCAGAGCGCGACGACCAGGCTGGTGACGCGGCTGGAGGACAGAGGACTGCTGTCGAGGTACCTGTGCGCCACCGACCGGCGGGGCATCTACACCGAGGTCACGGCCGCAGGGCGGGAACTGCTCGACCAGGCGCGCCCGACCAACGACGCGGCCCTGAAGGAGGCGCTGGACGAGGCGGAGCAGCACCCCGAGCTGGTCCCGCTGGTGGCGGCGGTCCGCGCCCTCGACTCCACCTGGCCCCAGGTCCCCACTCCGGCGTAGGACGACACCGCCTCCGCGAACACCCGTCGAGCCCTGGCCTGGCGCGTTCGGGCCGATCGGGCCCTCCGCGGCCGAAGCGCCGACCTGCCCGGCGGTGAGCCCAGGGGAACCGCTCTTCGGGGTGGCCGCGTGCGAGCCAAGAGCGTGGTGCCGACGCAGCGGCCGGGCGTCTCGCCGTACCGGCCGAAGATGACCTCCTCTTACCTGGGCGTTGCGCGGCCGTGTCGGAGAGGTTTCGGGCTCAGCGGCCGCTCAGCGGCCGCTCACTGGGAGAGGGTGAACACCGTCAGCACCGCCGCGTGGTCGGAGGTCCAGGCGTTGTCCTTGTGGTTCGGGATCGGGGTCGGCGCGCCCTCGACCACCGCCGCCGAGCTCGCCACCCCGAGCGCGCCCTTGTAGTGGATGAAGTCGATGCGGTCCTGCGGCTCGGGCTCGCCCTTGTGGGAGTCGTGCCCGTAGCCCCCCGTGAAGGTGGGGTAGACCGGCGACCAGGTGACGCCCGGCTCGGCGACGGGGTCGGGGTGGGCGACGCGGAAGGAGTCGCGCAGCCCCGCCTGCTCGGGGACGACGGAGGTCGGCCAGGCGACCGAGTCGTAGCCGCACGTCCTGGTGGCGGGGGTCCAGTCGAGGTGGGAGGGGGCGTTGAAGTCGCCCATGAGGAGCACGGGGGTGCGGTCGGCTGACTCCAGGTCGCCGGCCATCGCCCTGACGACGTCCTGGATCTGCGGGGTGCGGCCGACTGGGCCTCCCTGGCCATCAGCCTGTCGACGGAGTACCTGCCGAAGCAGGCGTCGTAGGGGCCGTACGGCGTGTAGCCCAGGTGGACGTTCCACAGCGCCACCTCGCTGCCGCGCCGGTCGTCGATCCTGATCCGCACGTTCGAGGCGGGCAGTCCCGACTCCGAGGGCAGCGGGCCGCGCGAGGTGATCGGGTAGCGGCTGATGACGCCGAGGTCGGCTCCTGCCTGGTAGTAGTCCCAGCCGAGCGCCTCGCCCAGCTCCTTGGCGGAGGTGCCGCTGCTCTCCTGCAGGCCGACGACGTCGATGTCACGCTCGAGCAGGAACTTCAGCTGCTTCTCCCTGCCGCCGCGCACCTGGCTGCCGCCGTGCCAGAGGTTCCAGCTCAGCGTCTTCAGCTCGGGCACCAGCGGCGCTCCCGGAGGCCTGACCTCGACGCTGACCCGCGCGGTTGCGCTCTCGCCCGCGGCGCCCCTGGCCTCGACCGTGGCGGTGGCCGTCTTGGACGAGGCCGAGGCGGGCGGCGTGCCGGTGATCGTGCCGTCCTGGCCGACGGTCAGCCAGCCTGGGCCGCTGACCTTGCGGAAGCCGGAGGCCTCGCCCCTGACCAGGCCCCGGACTGTGGCGGCGTAGGGGCTCCCTGCGCGGGCGTTGCGCAGCGGGATGGACGAGGTCACGAAGCGGAGGGGCTCGCTGCTCACGATCCTCAGCTTGGCGGGCTGGGCGAGCCAGGCGTAGCCGTCCTCGGCCAGGGCGTAGGCGACGTAGTCACCGGGCTCGAGGCCGTCCGTGTCGAGCCGGGCCGTGCCGCTGCCGCTCGGGATGTAGGCCCACTTCAGCGAGGGGCCGACGTACTTCTGGTCGACGGGGCCGTTGCCGGGGTCGGTGTAGAGGCCGATCCAGTTCTTCGGGTGGGGCGTGGGGGTGGAGTAGGTGAACGTGATCGCGTCGCCTGCCTTCACGGAGGCGGAGGCGGGTGTCAGCGTGCCGTCGGGGGCGGCCCACGCCGCTGCGGGCGTCGCGGTGAGGGCCAGGGCCGCGAGGACGGCGATGGCGAGGCGCATGGAGGCTCCTTGTCCGTGGATGGGCGGGAGAAGCGTCTCGCGGGCAAGTAAAGACCAGATGTACACAGTCTGGCTAGCCCATTGCGATCTCCAACTGGACAAGCGTGCGCAGCTTGTCTGGACAAGTGTGCGCAGGGCTGTGGTGACCAGGCTCCGTCCCGGGAGCGGATACCTTGGAGGGCATGCCCACCACCCGCCGCGCCTTCCTCGCCATGGCCGCGGGCGTGGTCGCGGGGTGCGCCGGCTGTTCGGCGGGAGAGGTGGAGCCCGCCGCGCTGCGCTTCGCGACCGGCCCGACCGGAGGTCCCTACGAGGTGCTCGGCGACAGGCTCGCCACCGAGCTGAGGCGGCGCGGGCTCACCGTGCGCGTGGTCAAGACGGCCGCGAGCATCGAGAACCTCGCCATGCTCGCCGACGGCAGGGCCGACCTCGGCCTGTCGCTGGCCGACAGCGCCGACGAGGCGGTGCGGGTGCGCCGCGCCCCCGTCTCGGCGCTGGCTAGGATGTACATGAACTACGTCCACCTCGTCGTGCGCAAGGACTCCGGCATCCTGCGGATCGAGGACCTCGCCGGCCGCGCGGTCTCCATCGGCGCGCAGGGCTCGGGCACCGCCTTCACCGCCGAACGGGTGCTGGCCAAGGCGCCGATCAAGGAGCCCGCCCGCACCTTCCGCCTCGGCCTCGACGAGTCGCTCGGCACGCTGGCGGCAGGCGGCGTCGACGCCTTCTTCTGGTCGGGCGGCGTGCCCACGCCCGCGCTGGCGCGGGCCAGGCGCTCCATCAGGCTGCTCCCGCTCGACACGCTGGTCCCCGAGCTGCGCAGGGTGTACGGCCCGCTGTACGAGAGCGCCATCGTGCCCGCCGAGGAGTACGAGCTGCCGGGCCCCTTGCCCACCATCGGCACGCCCAGCTACCTCGTGTGCGCGACGAGCATGCCCGGCGAGGTCGCCTTCTCCGTCACCGAGACCATGTTCGCCAGCCGCGACAGGCTGGAGGCCCCCGACGCGCCGGGCGGCAGGCTCGACAGGCGCTACGCGATCGGCACGGGAGCCGTCCCGCTGCACGAGGGCGCCGCCCGCTACTACCGCTCGGTGTACGGCTGAGCCGGCACCACCACCCCGTGTACGGCTGAGCCGGCACCACCACCGGTGTCCGGCTGCGCCGGCACCACCACCGGTGTCCGGCTGCGCCGGCACCACCACCGGTGTACGGCTGAGCCGGCGCTACCACCCCGTGTCCGGCTGCGCCGGCCTCAGCTCCACCACCAGCCCGTGCGGCTCGTTCCGCCCGAGCGCGAGCGTCGCCCCGCACGCCTTGGCCAGCTCGGCGGCGATCGCCAGGCCGAGCCCGCTGCCAGGCACGTTCGCGTGCGCGCCCGCCCGCCAGAACCTGCCGATCGCCTGGGAGCGCTCCTCCTCGGGCAGCCCGGGGCCGTCGTCGGCGATGCGCAGCACGCCCTCGCGCAGGGTCACGGTGACCGTGCCGCCGGGAGGGACGAACTTCTGGGCGTTGTCGAGCGCGATGTCGGCGATCCTGGCCACCGCCTCGGGCGCGACCAGCGACACGGGCAGCTCCAGCGTGAGCTGCTTGGCCGCGTAGACCTCCCGCCACCCGGCAAGACGCGGCGCCAGCTCGGCCACCCTGTCGAGCTCGCCCGTGACCGCGCCCGCCTCGACCCTGGCCAGCGCGAGCAGGTCCTCCACGAGCCCCGCCAGACGGTCGACCTCGGCCAGCGCCTCCTCGAACTCGGCCGTGCCCTCGCTGCGCAGGTGCGGCTCCAGGTTCTCCAGCCGCAGCGACAGCACGGTCAGCGGGGTGCGCAGCTCGTGCGAGGCGTCGGCCACGAAGGCCCGCTGCCTGTCGAGCGTGGAGGAGACCGCGTCGGCCATCGCGTTGAAGCGCTCCTCGAGCCGCCGCAGCTCCGAAGGGCCGACGCCGTGGTGGGCGCGAGCGTCGAGGTGACCTTCGGCGATGGCCTGCGTGGTGCGGTCGAGCTCGGTGACCGGACGCAGGATCCACCTGGCCAGACCCCTGGCCGCCAGCACCGAGTAGCCGAGCGCCACCAGCGCCCCGAGCGCCAGGCCCGCCCAGACCAGGGACACGTCCGCGCGGGCCTGGGTGGTGGGGGCCAGCAGCAGCACCACGCCGGACAGCTGCGCGTCGCGGCCGGCCGGCTCGGCGACGAGCACGTGGGAAGGGCCGAACGGGCTGATCGTCGGCAGGTCCTCGGTGGTCTGACCCCCCAGCGCCAGGCGGACGGCGGCCGAGGTGTCCACGCTCATGTCGCCGGCGTCGACGAGGTTCTCGCCCTCGCGGTTCTTGACCACGACGGCCGCGCCGTACAGGTCGCTGTAGCGGGTGACCTCCGCCGTGAGCGCCGTACGGTCGCCCTCGCGGGCGGCCTGGTCGGCCAGCTCGGCGAAGCGGGTGGCGTCGGCGCGCCGGTCGAGCAGGAGCCTGTTGGTGCGGTGCGAGGCGTAGGCCAGCCCGAGCGGGACGGCCAGCGCCGCGATCATCAACACGATCAGCGTGGTGAAGGTGACGACGAGCCTGGCGTTCACTGCCCGCCCAGCCGGTAGCCCGTGCCGCGCAGCGTCTCGACCAGACCGGGGCGGCCCGTCTTGGCGCGCAGCCCCGCCACGTGCACGTCGAGCGAGCGGGAGGCCGACAGCAGCGGGTCGCCCCACACCTCGTCGAGGATCTCCTCGCGGCTGCGGACCACGCCGGGCTGCCTGGCCAGCAGCGCGAGCACGTCGAACTCTCGCCTGGTCAGCGTCACGGCCTCGCCGTCGACGCTGACCTGCCGCGTCTCGAGGTCGATGCGGACGTCGCCGACGGTCACCACGTGGTCGCGGGCCGGCATGGGGCGGGTGCCCCTGCGCACGACCGCCTCCATGCGGGCCATCAGCTCCGCCGTACGGAACGGCTTGACGAGGTAGTCGTCGGCGCCCGAGCGCAGCCCCCGCAGGACCTCGCGCTCCTCGGTGCGCGCGGTCACCACGATGATCGGCACCGCGGAGACCCGCCGGACGCGGCGCAGCGCCTCGAGCCCGTCCATGTCGGGCAGACCGAGGTCGAGCAGGACGAAGTCGACGCCCCCCGCCAGGCGGAGGGCGTCGACGGCCAGCCCCGCGCGCACGATCTGGTGACCGTGCCGCGACAGGGCTGTTGTCAGGGCGGCCGCGAGCCGGTCGTCATCCTCGACCAGGAGCACTCGCATGTCGTTCAGGGTATTAGGCGCGAACGAGCTCCGGTCCCGTCTGCTCGCTGGACGACAGCGCGGCGTCGCGGGTCTCGCGCATCGTGAAGTACACGACCAGGGAGACGGCCGCGCAGCCCGCGACGTACCAGTAGAAGCCGGACTCGATGCCCGCGTCCTTGAACCACAGCGCCACGTAGGGGGCCGTGCCGCCGAACAGCGCGTTGGCGATCGCGTACGGCAGCGCCACACCCAGTGCCCGCACGTTCGTCGGGAACAGCTCGGCCTTCACCACCGCGTTGATCGAGGTGTAGCCGGTGATGATGAGCAACCCGACCAGGGACAGCACCAGCGCGCCCCCGAAGCCGCTGACGCCGGACAGCGCGTACATGAGCGGCACCGTGCCGAGCATGGAGCCGAAGCCGAAGGTGATCAGCAGTGGACGGCGGCCGATCCTGTCGGACAGCGCTCCGGCCAGCGGCTGGATGCACATGAAGATGAACAGCGCGCAGAAGCTGACCAGCGTCGCCGTGGACTTCGGCAGGCCCGCGGTGTTCGACAGGTAGGTCGTGAGGTAGGTCGTGTAGGTGTAGTACGCGACCGTGCCGCCCATGGTGAGGGCGATGACCAGGAAGAACTCACGCTTGTGCGTGAACAGCTGACGCAGGGTGCCGCGCTCGGGCTGCGCGCCCTTGTTGTCCTCGTCGAAGACCTCGGTCTCCATGAGGCTGCGGCGCAGGTAGAACACCACGGCCGCGGCGAGGGCGCCGATGATGAACGGGATGCGCCAGCCCCATGAGGTCAGCGCCTCCTCCGACATCGTGTTCTGCAGGATGATCTGCAGGCCGAGGCCGACCAGCTGACCAGCGGTCATGGAGACGTACTGGAAGCTGGAGGCGAAGCCGCGCTTGCCCGCAGGAGTGGCCTCGGTGAGGTAGGTGGCGCTGGCGGCGTACTCACCGCCGACCGAGACGCCCTGCAGGAGGCGGGCCACCAGCAGGACCACGGCGCCGAAGTAGCCGACCGACTCGTACGTCGGGGCGATGGCGATCAGGAGCGCGCTGGCCGACATCAGCGTCACGGTCATCGTGAGCGCCGCCTTGCGGCCCTTCCTGTCGGCGTAGCGGCCGAGCAGCCAGCCGCCCACCGGTCGCATGAGGAAGCCGACCGCGAAGATGCCGAGGGTGTTGAGGAGCTGGGCAGTGGTGTTGCCCTTGGGGAAGAACGCGCTCGCGAAGTAGACGGCGAAGCTGCTGTAGACGAACCAGTCGTACCACTCGACCAGGTTGCCGATCGAACCGCCGAGCACCGCCTTCCAGGGCGTGCGCGCGGCTGCGTGAGTCGTCAAGGGGGACCTCCAGCGAGAGTCGTTGCAGGTCGTAGGCTCTCCGCGGAAGGTTGTTCCGTCCAGGGGGATGGCTGGTTATCTAACGTCCGCTTAACACAGGGGAAACTTCACCCGGAGAAGATCGTCTCTTTCGGGCGTCAGACGTCCAGGTGCCACGCGTTCCATTCGTCGATCAGCTCGAATCCCATCGCCTCGTTGATCGCCAGCATGTGCGCGTTGGAGGTGGCGTTCCAGGTGATGATGCGCTCCACGTCCGGCTCCATCTCCCTGAACCACAGCAGGTTCGACACCTTCAGCACCATCCCGAGCCTGTGTCCCCTGTGCTCGCGCAGGACGACGGTGTCGGCCTGGCGCCCCCAGCCGTCGGGCTGGGCGAGGTCGACGTAGACGCGCGTGTAGCCGGCGGGCGCTCCGTCGGAGTCGCGTCTGGCGAGCATGCTGTAGGTGAGCTGCGCGAACTCGGAGTCGAGCGCCTCCGAGGCGGCGATGCGCGAGGTGTCCCACTTCATGTCGTCCACGTCGTCGCTCTGGGGCGCGTCGTTCATGCCCTCCATCATCAGCACCAGGTCGTCGTGGAGCTCAGGAGGCGCGGCGCCGATCCAGCGTTCGAGCCGGTAGCCGCCGGCCCGCGCCTCCGCCTCCCCGAGCATGCGCTCGAGCCGGTGCCAGTCGGCCGTGCGAAGGTCGAGCATCCTGCGCGCCTCGCCGAGCGAGGCGGTGAAGCCTCTCGCGCGGGCGAAACCGGCGGCGGGGTCCTTCGTCTCGCCTTCGGCGACCAGCAGGCGGCGGCCGGCCGAACGGAGCCTGTCGGCGGCGTGGGCGAGCAGCGCGGTGCCGAGGCCCCTGCGGCGGCGCTCGGGCCTGACCACCAGCGGGCGCAGCTCCCCCAGGTGGGTGTTGTCGGACATCGGCAGCTCAAGGCCGTACCCGGCCACCACCACGCCGTCCTCGACGACCGCCCACGCCTCCAGGAGATCGCCGGGCAGGCCTCGCGAGACCATCCTGGTGAAGTCGGGCAGCGACATCCGGGGGCCCTGGAGATGGGCGAAGGCCTCCAGGTGCGCGTCGTGCAGCCCTGCCAGCAGGTCACCGGGGCGGTCGAGGTCGATGCGCTGGATGTCCATCTGCCCAGGCAACCCCACGCCGCCCGCTCCCGCCACTGGTTTACCCGCGGTCGGCCGCGGGGTCCTACTGCTGGTAGTTCTCGACCTCACCGGCCGGGCGGGGGGCGGCGTTGTCGGGGTCCTCGCCGACGCCGCGGCGGGCTCTGCGCTGGCGGAGCAGGTCCCAGCACTGGTCCAGGGCCACCTCCAGCTCCTTGACCCTCGCGTTCTCCTCGTCGGTCGTGACCTCGCCCGCGGCCAGCCTGCCGCGCAGCTCGTGCTCCTCGCTGACGAGGGCGTTGATCCTGCTGAGAATCTCGTTGTCCCGCATGGATCAGACTCTAGCCACCACGTGGTAGAAAGCCTCCTATGTCTGGTATTGCGCTGGTCAGAAGGCCAGGACCCCGGGTGGCGGAGGGAATCGTCACCAACATCGAGCGGGAACCCGTGGACGCCGAGCTGGCCGCTCGCCAGCACGGCGCCTACGTGCGCGCGCTGGAGGAGAACGGCTGGCGCGCCGAGCACGTCGAGCGCGCCGACGAGCTGCCCGACGGGCCCTTCGTCGAGGACACGGTCGTGGTGTGCGCGGGCAGGGCCGTGCTCACCAGGCCGGGAGCGCCCGAGCGGCGGCCCGAGGTGGAGAGCGTGGCGGCGGCCGTGAGGAAGCTGGATCTGGAGATCAGGCGCATCGAGGGGGAGGGCACTCTCGACGGAGGCGACGTGCTCCAGGTCGGCTCGCGCGTCTACGTCGGCAGGTCGGCCAGGACCAACGACGAGGGCATCGCGCAGCTGGCCGCGCACCTGCCCGAGCGGGAGATCGTCCCCGTGGAGCTGCGCGGCGTGCTGCACCTGAAGTCGGCGGTGACCGCGCTGCCCGACGGCACGCTCATCGGCGACCCGGCCTGCGTGGACCTGCAGGACCTGCTCGTGCCCGAGGAGGAGTCCGGCTCCCACGTGGTGCTGCTCGGCGGCGAGCGCGTGCTGATGGCCGCCTCGGCGCCGGCGACCGCGGCCACGCTGGAGAGGCGGGGCCTGGAGGTGGTCAGGGTGGACATCTCGGAGTTCGAGAAGCTCGAAGGATGCGTGACGTGCCTGTCCGTGCTCGTCCGATCTCGCGATGTGAGATCTTGACGCTCGCATTCCGCACGGTCTGGTAGCGTGCTTGACATGCTGCATGGACTGCTTCTTAGCTGCCGCGGCGGGGGCCTCTAAAGGCCGGCTCCCTCGTCGCGGAGCGAGTCATGCGCGTCGGCCGCTTCGATCCGACCGACGAGGGATATCCGAGATGACCGCTCAGCAGCCCAGTTCCATGCCCGTCCAGCGCTACCAGCCGTTCGCGCCCATCAGGCTGACCGATCGCACCTGGCCCGACCAGGTCATCACCAAGGCCCCGCGCTGGTGCGCGGTCGACCTGCGTGACGGCAACCAGGCGCTGATCGACCCGATGGACTCCCACCGCAAGCTCAAGATGTTCGAGCTGCTGGTCTCCATGGGCTACAAGGAGATCGAGGTAGGCTTCCCCGCCGCCTCGCAGACCGACTTCGACTTCGTCAGGCAGATCATCGACGAGGGCCGCATCCCCGACGACGTCGTCATCCAGGTGCTGACCCAGGCCAGGCCCGAGCTGATCGAGCGGACCTTCGAGTCCATCCAGGGCGCCAAGCAGGCCATCGTGCACCTGTACAACTCCACCTCCACGCTGCAGCGGCGCGTGGTGTTCGGCCAGGACCGCGACGGCATCACCGCGATCGCCGTCGAGGGCGCCAAGCTGGTGCGCAAGCTGGCCGAGGCCAGTGACGTGGACGTCCACTACCAGTACTCACCCGAGTCGTTCACCGGCACCGAGCTCGAGTACGCGGTCGAGGTGTGCAACGCGGTCAACGACGTCTGGCAGCCCACCCCCGACCGCAAGGTCATCGTCAACCTGCCCGCGACCGTCGAGATGGCCACGCCCAACGTCTACGCCGACCAGATCGAGTGGATGCACAGGAACCTGGCCTACCGCGACTCCGTCATCCTGTCGCTGCACCCGCACAACGACCGCGGCAGCGCCGTGGCCGCCGCCGAGCTGGGCTACATGGCGGGCGCCGACCGCATCGAGGGCTGCCTGTTCGGCAACGGCGAGCGCACGGGCAACGTCTGCCTGGTGACCCTGGGCATGAACCTGTTCTCGCAGGGCGTCGACCCCGAGATCGACTTCAGTGACATCGACGAGATCCGCCGCGTCACCGAGTACTGCAACCAGCTGCCCGTGCACCCGCGCCACCCGTGGGGCGGCGAGCTGGTCTACACCGCCTTCTCCGGCTCCCACCAGGACGCCATCAAGAAGGGCTTCGAGCACATGGAGGCCGACGCGGCCGCCGCGGGCGTGCCCGTCGACTCCTTCACCTGGGCCGTGCCGTACCTGCCGATCGACCCCAAGGACATCGGCCGCACCTACGAGGCGGTCATCAGGGTCAACAGCCAGTCGGGCAAGGGCGGGGTCGCCTACATCATGAAGGCAGACCACCAGCTCGACCTGCCGCGCAGGCTGCAGATCGAGTTCTCCAAGGTCGTGCAGGCGCGCACCGACGCCGAGGGCGGGGAGATCTCTCCTTCGGCGATGTACGACATCTTCACCGACGAGTACCTGCCGAACCCGGCCAACAGGTGGGGCCGGCTCGGCCTCATGGCACACCGGCACGAGTCCACGGTCGACGACAAGGACCGCATCAGCGCCGACGTGCGCATCGACGGGGAGATCCGCGAGGTCGCGGGCACGGGCAACGGCCCCATCTCGGCCTTCATCGACGCGATCTCGTCGATCGGCTTCCAGGTGCGCGTCCTCGACTACGTGGAGCACGCGATGAGCGCCGGCAGCGACGCCAAGGCGGCCTCCTACCTGGAGTGCGACGTCAACGGCGAGGTGCTGTGGGGCGTCGGCGTCGACGGCAACACCACGACGGCCTCGCTCAAGGCGATCATCTCGGCGGTCAACCGCGCCTCCCGCTGACCGCGGTTCTTCCGAGGGCGCGCGTCCCGCGCGCCCTCGCCCCTGCGCCGCCCTCGCCCCTGCGCCGCCCTCGCCGAGCGAGGGCGGCGTTTCGGTCAGGTGAGGCCGATGTAGTGGGCCAGAGAGAGGGCGCCGTGCTCGAACGTGGCCGCCCTCTCGCTGATCACGTTGTTGTACATCCCGAACAGCTCGAAGCTGACCGCCCCGTACATCCAGGTCCAGGCGTGCAGCCCGCGCAGGATGACCTCGTCGGGCACCCCCACGAAGATCGCCTCGCGCAGGGCCTCTGCGTCGTCGTGGAAGCCCACCGGCGCCCGCGTGTCCTGCGGCAGCGTGATCGCGCCAGCCGCGTGAGCGTCCGCGATCAACCGGCCGAACATCACCCCGTCGCGTGACGCCGGGTCGACGGTGTCGGCCGGCGCCTGGTAGCCGGGAACAGGGGTGCCGTGGATCAGCGCGTACTCGTGCGGGTGGGCCAGCGCCCACTCCCGGATCGACCTGGCCATCGCCAGCCAGCGCCCGGTGAAGTCGTCCCTGGCGCAGCCCGCGTCCGCCTGCTCGACCGCGTCGCCGATCGCGTTGTAGGCGTCGATGATCAACGCCGTCAGCAGGTCGTCCTTGGTCGGGAAATAGCGGTAGATGGCGGACGAGACCATGCCCATCTCCCGCGCCACGGCTCGCAGCGACAGGCCCGCGGCGCCCTCGGTCGACAGGTGCCGCCTGGCGATGTCGGTGATCTCTTTGATCAACTCCGCGCGGACACGTTCTCTGGCTGTACGGCTAGCGGTGGTCATGCGTTCACGCTACCAGAGCGCTGCCAATAAACGAGAGCACTGCTCTTGACGACAAGTGCTCTCATGAGAGAGCATTGCTCTCGCAAGGGAACGGCAATCACAAAGGGGTGCGCATGCTCGCCATGGCCAAGGGCGCCAACATGCTCCTGATGTTCCTGCTGGAGATCGGTGTGCTGATCTCCGTTGGATACTGGGGGTTCACGCTCAGCCCCGGCTGGGCGGTGAGGCTGCTGGCGGGGATCGGCGCCCCTGTGCTGTTCGCGGTGCTGTGGGGACTGTTCGCCGCCGGTGGCGGAACCAACGCCACCTACCCGCTGACCGGGATCGCGAGAGGACTGTTCGAGATCGCCTGGTTCGGCGGTGGAGCGCTGGCCCTCCACCTGGCCGGCGCCGCGGCCCCCGCCGCGGTCCTGGCCGTCGCCTTCGTCGTCAACGCGGTCCTCCGGCTGGTCTGGCAGCAGTCCTGAGCCTGTCCGTTCGAGCGGTTTTCGTCAGCTGAAGTTCTTCGGAAAGAGAGTTGATCATGGGTAAGCACATCGTCGTCGGAGCAGGGCAGGTCGGACCGCACGTGGCGCGCAGGCTGATCGCGCAGGGTCACGAGGTCGTCGTCGTCACCCGTTCGGGCAGTGGTCCGGAGGAGGCCACGAGAATCGCGGCGGACGTCACCGACCACGCCAGGATGATCGAGGTCTCCAAGGGTGCCGACGCGATCTACAACTGCGTCAACCCGCAGTACCACCGCTGGCTCACCGACTGGCCGCCGATGGCCGCCTCCTTCATGGCCGCGGCAGAGGCGAGCGGGGCGGTGCTGGTGGCGCTGGGCAACCTCTACCCCTACGGTCCTGTGCGCGGTCCGATGACCGAGGACCTGCCGCTGGCGTCCACCAACCCGAAGGCTCAGGTCAGAGCCAAGATGTGGAACGACATGCGGGCCGCGCACGACGCCGGCAGGATCAGGGCGGTCGAGATCAGGGGATCGGACTACTTCGGCCCCGGCACCACCGACCAGTCCT
Organism: Nonomuraea recticatena; assembly: GCF_039533245.1. Classification (NCBI taxonomy): domain Bacteria; kingdom Bacillati; phylum Actinomycetota; class Actinomycetes; order Streptosporangiales; family Streptosporangiaceae; genus Nonomuraea; species Nonomuraea recticatena. Next base: position 174,111 of record NZ_BAAATE010000003.1, read on the forward strand.
ACCTGGGCGACAGGTTCATCGTGCCGCTCAAGGCCGGCAAGACCGTGCCGCTCATCTGGCCCGCCGACATCCCGCACAGCTGGACCTACCTGCCCGACGTGGCCGAGGCGCTGGTCGTCGCGGCGGGCGACGAGCGGGCCTGGGGCAGGCCGTGGCACGTGCCGACCACCGAGCCGCAGACGTTCAGGCAGCTGGGCGAGCGGATGGCGGCCATCCTCGGCAGGCCCGCGCCGAAGCTGATGCAGCTGCCGTGGCCGCTGATGCGCGCGATCGGCCTGTTCAACCCGATGATCGGCGAGCTGCGGCACACCCGCTACCAGTTCGTCGCGCCTTACGAGCTCGACTCCTCGGCCTTCACCGCCACATTCGGCGTCAAGCCCACGCCTCTCGACCAGGCGCTCCGCACTACGCTCGGGGCATGAAGATTGCCATGATCGGGCTCGGCGACATCGCGGAGAAGGCCTACCTCCCCGTGCTGTCCGCCCAGCCCGACCTCGACCTGCACCTGTGCACGCGAAACGAGCGGACGCTGCGCCGCCTCGGCGACGCCCACCGCGTCGCCGAGCGGTCCACGTCGGTCGAGGAGGTGATCAAGGCGGGCGTCGACGCTGCCTTCGTCCACGCGGCCACCGAGGCCCACAGCGAGATCGTGGAGGCGCTGATCATGGCGGGGGTGCAGGTCTACGTGGACAAGCCCATCGCCTACACCCTGGAGGAGACCCGCCACCTCGTACGGCTGGCCGCCGACGAGGGCGTCTCGCTCATGGTCGGCTTCAACAGGCGTCACGCGCCCGGCTACACCGCCCTGATGGAGCTCTCCCGGCACCTGGTGCTCATGCAGAAGAACCGTCCCTCCCTGCCCGACACGCCCAGGCGAGCCGTCTTCGACGACTTCATCCACGTGGTCGACACGCTCCGCTTCCTCGCACCCGGCCCTGTCACGGAGCGGCGGATCAGGACCAGGACGCGCGAGGGGCTGGTGGAGCACCTCGTGCTGGAGCTGTCGGGCGAGGGGTTCACCGCCCACGGCGTCATGAACAGGATCGGCGCCGCCTCGGAGGAGAGCGTCGAGGTGCTGGGCGACGGGGTGAAGCGGCGGGTGGTCAACCTCGGTGACGTGGTCGACTACGCCCCCGAGGGGGAGCGGCTCGTACGGCGGCCCGACTGGGTGCCCGTCTCGCGCCAACGGGGGATCGAGCAGGTGTGCCTGGCGTTCCTGTCGGCGGTGCGCGAGGGAGAGGTCATCAGCGCGGAGGACGCGCTGGTCACCCACGAGATCTGCGAGGACATCGTCGCCGCCTGCAACCCCTGAGAGCCGCCCGCGCTCCGGGAGCGCAGGCGGCGAAATCGCCCGTGTTCCCGCAGGCGGCGAAAGACGCCTGCGCCCCGAGGCGGCGAAAGCCGCCTGAGGGCGCCGAGCGCGAAGGGCGCGTCCTCAGTGGCGCATCACGTGGTCGGCTCGCGCGAGAAGGCGGCCGAAGGGCCTGGGCGTCAGCCGCGTCAACACGGTGAAACCCGCGGGCTCGCGCAGCGGGCTGGAGGAGGAGACCACCCCCGCCACCACGCCCGCGCGCACCGCGGGCCCGCCGCTGGTCCCGTTGGCCGCCTGGCAGTTGTGGGTGACCAGCACGCCGGGCCCCGCCGCGCCGCCGTCGACCGCGTCGCCCAGGCACCGGTACATGTCGGTGCCAGGGTAGGAGCGCCCGACCGGGTAACCGAGCAGCTCGAGTCCTTTCACCGCGCTCCTCCTGGGGGTCAGGAGCGGCCGCAGCCCTGGGCCCGTGACCTCCTCAAGGAGCTTGTCGCCTCTCATCACCCCTGCCACGCCGAAGTCGTAGGGCAGCTGCTCGGGCGAGTAGGGCCGTTCCCTCCAGCGCCTCGGCACCCAGACGCGCACCGCGGGCCAGACTCCTCGCGAGGACCTGCCGGCGTCCAGGGAGTTGTAGGCGGGCAGGAAGGCCACGTGGGAAAGGGGGCGGCCACCGGCGTACAGGCAGTGGGCGGCCGTCAGCACCAGGCTGCGGCTGCGCGACCTGATGACCGCCGCCCCGCAGGCGATGTCCGTGCCGGCCACGGGATCGTGGCTCAGCAGGATCCCCGCCAGCCGGTGCGCCCCCGTGTAGGGCCTGTCCACGAGGGAGTAGCCCAGACGGTCGCCGCCCGGCGTGAGCACCTTCCTGCCCGGCACGGTACGGCGCGCCCCGTAACCGAGCGGCACCTCCGGAGGCGCGGAATCCGGAGGTGCCACGTCGAGGCGGGGGAAGGGGAGCAGATCGGCGGGCCTGGCGTTGACGATCCGTTCGCGGCTCCAGTAGCCGACGGTGTCCCGCGAGTCCCGTGTGGGAGCGGGGCCGCCGTGCAGGAGCAGACACACCGCGAGAACCAGCCTGAGCACCCATCCCCCTTGAGTTGATCATTCAACACTAGAGGATCACGCGCTCCTTGCCGTGTAACGTTCGGCCAGGTCACGCAGCATGGCGTGGGCAGAGCCCCACACTCGGGATGCTTGAGCACCGCCTTGGGCAGCTTCGCCACCATCGTGTGGGTGATGTCGCGGACGTGGCCTACGGGCGCTTCGCCCGCCTGGCTGCCTGACCCATTGCCAGGACGGCTGGTCGGTGGTGCGCTGGAGTCATGGCTGTCGACCTGAACCACACCATCGTGCCGAGCAGGAACAAGCGGATCTCGGCGGAGTTCCTCGCCGAGATCCTGGGTCTGAAGGCGGGGCCGCAGTGGGGGCCGTTCGTCCCCGTCGAGACCGCCAACGGCGTCACGCTCGACTACATGGACGCGGAGGAGTTCCGCGCCCTGCACTTCTGCTTCATCGTCAGCGAGCCCGAGTTCGACGAGATCTTCGGGCGCATCAGGGAGCGGGGCCTGGCGTACTACGCCGATCCCGGACATCGCGAGGCGGGTGAGATCAACCACCTCTACGGCGGGCGCGGCGTCTACTTCGACGACCCCGACGGCCACAACATGGAGGTCATCACCGCGCCCTACGCGTAGAGGGTCAGAGCCAGTAGTTGTCGTGGCGCAGGTAGAACTCCGCCTTCTCCTCGTCGCTCATGCCGGCGATGTCGAGCAGGCCCTCGAAGTAGCCCTCGCGCGGCGCGCCGGGTGAGAAGTGCAGCAGCATGGAGGCGGGCTCGCCCGACTCGTTGCGGAAGCCGTGCGTGCCGCCCGCGGGCACGTGCACCCAGTCGCCGGGCTTGGTGTCGATCCAGCGGTCGCCGTTGTAGATCTTGACGGTGCCCTCGAGGATGAAGAACGACTCGGTGATCGTCTTGTGGAAGTGCGGGCCTGGCCCGGTGGGCGTCGGGCCCATGTTCCAGCGGTAGAGGCCGAACAGTCCGCCGGTGGAGGCACCGGTGGCCAGGTAGTCCACGGTGTTGCCGGTGGGGTAGACGAGGTTGGGCTCGGAGCCCGCCGGCCGGTAGACGGCGCTGGACTCGCCCTTGTCGTCGAAGTAGATCGGATCGGGATATGTCATGAGCTGATCCTAGGGAGAGCCGCGCAGGCGCGGCCCCTCGCCCGCGTACGTGACGAGAGGGCCGCGCCTGCCGGGCGAGAGATCAGGGGTAGAGACCGCGCATCTGGTGGGCCTCGGCGACGCGGCCGACGCCGATGACGTGGGCGGCCTGGCGCAGGGTCAGCCCGCGCGCCGCGGCGACCGACTTCACCTCCGAGAAGGCGCCCTCCATCAGGTCGCGCAGCCTGACCTCGACCTCGCTGGCGCTCCAGGAGTAGGCCTGCATGTTCTGCACCCACTCCAGGTACGACACGATCACCCCGCCCGCGTTGGCCAGGATGTCGGGGACGATCGTGGTGCCCTGCGCCGCGAGGATCTCGTCGGCCTCGGGCGTGGTCGGCCCGTTGGCGCCCTCGACGATGAGCCTGGCCCTGACGCGAGGCGCGTTCGAGGCGGTGATGGCTCCTTCGAGCGCGGCGGGGACCAGCACGTCGACGTCCAGCTCCAGCAGCTCGTCGTGGGCGAGCGCGTCCGCGTGGCGGTAGCTGGCGACGCTGCCGGTCTCCGTCACCCAGGCGCGCAGGTCGGCCACGTCGAGGCCCGAGGAGTTGTGGACGGCGCCGCTGACGTCCGACACCGCCACGACCCGGGCGCCCGCGTCGGCGAGGTACTGCGCGGCCAGCGCGCCGACCTTGCCGAAGCCCTGGACGGCGACGGTGACGCCCTCGGGGGAGCGGCCGAGCGCGGTCAGCGTCGCGATCTGCACGCCGCGCGAGGTCGCCCCCGTGCGGCCCAGCGACCCGCCCAGCGTCATCGGCTTGCCGGTGACGACGCCGGGCACCGAGTACCCGGCGTTGACGCTGTAGGTGTCCATGATCCACGCCATGGTCTGCTCGTCGGTGCCGACGTCGGGCGCGGGGATGTCCTTCTCGGGGCCGATGAGCGGCAGGATCTCGTTGACGTAGCGGCGGGTCAGCCGCTCGAGCTCGCGCGTGCTGAGCACGGTGGGGTCGACGGAGACGCCGCCCTTGGCGCCGCCGTACGGGATGCCCACCAGCGCGCACTTCCACGTCATCCACATGGCCAGCGCGGTGACCTCGTGGATGTCGGTGGAGGGGTGGAAGCGGATGCCGCCCTTGGCGGGTCCGCGCGAGACGTTGTGCTGGACCCGGAAGCCCTGCACCACGTCGAGGCTGCCGTCCTCGCGGCGGACGGGAACCGAGACGGTCAGCGAGCGGCGCGGCGTGGCGAGCATCGTGCGCAGCCCGTCGTCGAGACCGAGCTCCTCGGCGGCCTGGCCGAGCTGGTGGAGAGCGGAGTCGAGGGCCTGTTGTCCAGGGGTGATCAGGGCCGGCGTCCTTGACGGCACCATGACGCTCATGGAAGGAGTTCCTCCTGTTATGTACGCCCAAAAGAGGGAAAAGCGCCATTGCTTAACCCGTGGGCGGTTCTGTAGGCGATCAGCCTAGCCAGAATCCAAGCCGGACATGAGCACTATGGGAACGTGCCACTCTGGCAGTCTTGAGAGTGAAACCGCGCCGAATTGTCACAACGAAGGACTCGGATGTCATCTTTGGTCGTCGGTCCGATGCTGCGTTACGTCGACTCCACCCGCGCCTCCATCTGGGTGGAGACGTCCGAGCCCTGCGTGGTCACGGTGTGCGGGGGGTGGGGGACCCCGACGTTCGCCGTGCACGGACACCACTACGCGATCGTCGATCTGGAGGGGTTCGAGGGGGAGTACACCGTCGAGCTGAACGGTGAGCAGGTGTGGCCCGAGAGCGACAGGCCCAGCCGCATCAGGCTGCTGCCGCCCGAGGGGCCGGAGAGGGTGATGTTCGGCTCGTGCCGTACCAGCGTGCCCCATGACGCGGCGCACACCGCCACGCACGGGGTGGACGTGCTGCGCGCCTACGCCCGCAGCGGGGAGCCGCTGCCCGACCTGCTGCTGATGCTCGGCGACCAGGTCTACGCCGACAAACCCTCGCCCAGGATGCTGGAGTTCATCGCGGGGCGCAGGAAGCCGGGCGAGGAGCCGGCCAAGGAGATCGCCGACTTCGAGGAGTACGCCGAGCTCTACAGGACCGCCTGGAGCGACCCCGACATCAGGTGGCTGCTGTCGACCGTGCCGACGGCGATGATCTTCGACGACCACGACCTGCGCGACGACTGGAACACCTCCAAGGACTGGCGCATCAAGATGGCCAGGACGAGCTGGTGGCGCAGGCGGGTCGTGGCGGGGCTCGGGGCGTACTGGGTCTACCAGCACCTGGGCAACCTCTCACCGGAGGAGCGCGCCGACGACCCGCTGCTGGCGGCGCTGCGCGCGGGCGAGGGCGCCACGGCACTGGACGAGTTCGCCTACCAGGCCGACGCCGAGCCGACCAGCAACAGGTGGAGCTACGCCCGCGACCTCGGGCACTCCAGGCTCATCATCATCGACACCCGGTGCGCCAGGCAGCTGACCCCCCGCGACCGCAGGATGCTCGACGCGGGGGAGTGGGCCTGGCTGGAGGAGCAGATCGAGGGGGCGAGCGGGCGGTTGATCATCGGCTCGTCGATCCCGTTCCTGCTGCCCGAGGGCGTCCACTTCGTGCAGAACTGGAACGAGGCGCTGTGCGACGGGAAGTGGGGCAGGCTGGTCGCGCGGGCGTCCGAGATCTTCAGGCAGTCCTTCGACCTGGAGCACTGGGGCGCCTTCCGTCGTTCCTTCGACGACCTGTCCAGGCTCCTGATCAAGATCGACAAGCCGGTCTTCATCCTCTCGGGCGATGTGCACTACTCCTACCTGGCGCAGGCTCCGGGGCGGATCTACCAGGTCGTGTGCTCCCCGATCCGCAACCCGCTGAGCATGGCGCTGCGCCTGGCCAACATCTTCACCCAGTTCGGCGTCGCCACGCTCATCGGCGGCACGCTCGCCAGGCTCGCCCGCATCCCCCGCCCGCCGTTCCGGTGGAAGGTGACCAAGGGGCCGATGTTCCAGAACGCGCTCGCGTCGCTGGACTTCTCCGACAAGGTCACCGTTACGTGGTACGGCGAGACGTTGGATCCGCTAGAAACTGTGCATGACCTCTGACCAATATGCCGTGGCTGTCCCTTTCTATGACTTGTGGCACGAGGACGGGCACGTGCCCGAGATCCGGGAGAAGCTGCCTGCGCTGGTGAAGGGCTCGGTGCTGGAGATCGGCGCGGGCACCGGCCTCATCACCGAGGTCATCGCCGACGCGACCGACGGCGAGATCTTCGCCCTCGAGCCCTCGCTCGGCATGCGCTCGGTGCTGCTGTCCAGGCTCGCGGGCCGGCGCGAGCTGCTGGAGCGGGTGACCGTCCTGCCGTACGGCGCGCTCGACGTCGAGCTCGACGAGCCGGTTGACATGATCGTGATGATCGCTGTCCTCTACTCGATCGAGGACCGCGCGAGCCTCTGGGCGACCCTCGCCAGGCAGCTCGTCCCCGGAGGGCGGCTGGTGTTCAACTTCAGGGAGCGAGAGGCCCCGACGCCTGGCGACGATGCGGAGATGGCCTCCTACCGGGTCGGCAGGCACACCTACGAGCTGTGGGGCAGGACGCTCGAGGTCGAGGGCGAGCGCATCTCGGCCCGCTTCCGCTACGTGATCAGGCACGGCGGCGAGGTCATCAGCGAGGACGTCGTCGACAGCGTCACCCACAGGCCCTCGCTCGCCACCCTGGTCGCCGAGCTGACCGAGGCGGGCTTCACGCGGGAGGACGCGCCCGAGGGGCTGCTCGTGTGGGGGCTCGCAAAGTAGGTGGAACCGGACTCCGGCCTGCGGCCAAGTACTGATTGACCGCAGAAAGGACTCCCTCCCGTGGTGATGGCGCAGGCGTTGGACGACGCGACGCTGGTCGGACAGTCGATGAGCGAACCCGAGCTGTTCGCGACGCTGTTCGACCGGCACGCCGATGAGATCTTCAGGTACGCCGCACGGCGGCTCGGCCCCGAACTGGCCGAGGACGCCGTGGGCGAGGTGTTCCTCGCCGCCTTCCGCGGCAGGGCGCGCTACGACCGCACGCGACCGGACGCCAGGCCATGGCTGTACGGCATCGCGACCAACGTCGTGGCGCAGCACCGCAGGGCAGAGCGCCGCCGTACCCGGGCCATGGCACGGCTGGCGCCCGACAGGCCCGGATCCTTCGACGAGCGAAGCGCCGACCGTGTCACCGCCGAGCAGCTTCAGCCCAGGCTCGCCAAGGCGCTCACGCGGCTCTCGGCGGCCGAACGGGATCTGTTGCTGCTGGTGGCGTGGGCGGACCTGACCTACGAGGATGTGGCGCTCGCGCTGGACATCCCCGTCGGCACGGTCCGCTCCCGGCTGCACCGGCTCAGGACCAAGGTGCGCAGGGCCCTCGGCGGCATCGACCCTTTCCGAGAGGAGCCCGAGCATGGATGACGAGATCAGGATCTTCGCCGAGGGACGCCCGGACGTCCCGCCGTACCCGCGGGAGGCGCGCGAGGCCGCGCGCAGGCGGCTGCTGGAGGAGACCAGGGCCAGGCGCGGATTCAGACTTCCGCGCCTGGGCTGGCAGGCCGCGGGGGCCTTCGGGCTGACCGTGGCGCTGGTCGGGGGCGTGGCGTTCACGCTGTCGTCCACCCAGCGGGACGGCACGGCGGCCCGTCCCGCGGGGGCGGTCACGGTGGCACCTCCCACGGAAGCGGTCACGGTGGAGGCGGGCGGCGAGCTCGACCCGAAGCCGGGGCAGTTCGTCCTGGTGGAGTCGGAGACGATGTACCCCTCCTACTCCTTCGGTGAGCAGGAGTCGCGCCACCTCTACAGGACCAAGCGGCAGCTGTGGCGCTCGGTGGACGCCAGCGCCGACGGGCTGATGTCGATCGAGGGCATGGAGCCCAGGCAGTTCCCCGGCTGGCCGCTGCCGGAGCATGCCCGGAAGTGGCAGGGAACCGACTGGCACCGCCTGGCCTCGTGCCCCGACACTCTGGGCGCCTTCCGCAACGACTACGCCTTCCTGTCCACGCTGCCGGACGATCCCGAGCGCATGAAGGACTTCCTCGCTCAGCGGGCCAAGAACACCAACGACGACGCCTTCCGCGCCGCGGCGGACCTGATCAGGGAGACCTACGTGCCGAAGGCGCAGCGCGCCGCGCTGTTCGCCGCGATGAAGGAGCTGCCGGGGGTGGAGGTCGCCGAAGGCGTGGAGGACGGGGCGGGTCGCAAGGGGACCGCTCTCGGCAGGGCGGCGCCCGAGCAGGGAACGGTGGAGCAGCTCATCTTCGACCCTGAGACGTTCGCGTTCATGGGCGAGCGGGGCACGGTCGTCGACGAGAAGGCCGCGAAGGCTCCGGTGGGCACGCTGCTGTCTCTCACGGCCCAGACGGCGGTCTCGGTCGTGGACACCCTGCCCGACGCTCCGACGGCGGGGCACGACAGCGCGTGCGACCCGCAGCCGACGCCCTCGCAGGAGCCGGTGAAGCCGACCCCGACAGGGACGGCGCCCGACGTCGAGCCCACGCCCATCCCCTCGCCTCCGGCGAAGCCGAGGCGCTCGGCCGACCCCTCGGCGCCGGAGTCGATCGAGCCCACGCCTGTTCCGACCGAGACGCCGAGCGATCCCGCGACGGCCACTGTCGTGCCCACCAGGACGGGCTGACCCCAGAAGGTACGGCTCCCGCCCTCGCGGCGCGAGCCGTACCTCCTTGGGCGCTACCTGAACGAGGCGATCGCGTCGGCCAGTTGGTCCACGGCCCACAGGAGATCCTCCTGCGAGATCACGATCGGCGGAGCGAGCCTGATCGTGGAGCCGTGGGTGTCCTTGGCCAGCACGCCGCGCGCCATGAGCGCCTTGGACACCTCACGCCCCGTGGCCAGCGAGGGGTCGATGTCGACGCCGGCCCACAGTCCCCGCCCGCGTACGGTGACCACGCCGTGGCCGATCATCTCGCGCAGCCTGGCGTGCAGCACCTCGCCGAGCTGGGCGGCGCGCTCCTGGAACTCGCCGGTGTTGAGGATCTCGATCACGGCGTTGCCCACCGCGCACGCCAGCGGGTTGCCGCCGAAGGTGGAGCCGTGCTGGCCAGGCTTGATCACGCCGAGCACGTCCTCATCGGCCGCGATGGCGCTGACCGGCACCACCCCACCGCCCAGCGCCTTGCCCAGGATGTACATGTCGGGCACGACGCCCTCGTGGTCGCAGGCGAAGGTCTTGCCGGTGCGGCCGAGCCCGGACTGGATCTCATCGGCGATCATCAGGATGCCCTGCGAGGTGCACAGCTCACGCACCTGGCGCAGGTAGCCGTCCGGCGGCACCAGCACGCCCGCCTCGCCCTGGATCGGCTCCAGCAGCACCGCCACCGTGTTGGCGTCGATCGCGTCGCGGATCGCCTCGACCGAGCCGTACTTCACGACTGTGAACCCGGGCGTGTAGGGCCCGAAGTCGTCGTGCGCGTCGGGATCGGTGGAGAAGCTGATGATCGTGGTGGTGCGGCCGTGGAAGTTGTCCTCCATCACGATGATGTTGGCCTGCTCGGGGGCGACGCCCTTGACCTGGTAGCCCCACTTACGGGCGACCTTGATCGCGGTCTCGACGGCCTCGGCGCCGGTGTTCATCGGCAGGATCATGTCCTTGCCGGTCAGGTCGCCCAGCCCGGCGCAGAAGGCGGCGAACTGGTCGTGGTAGAACGCTCTGCTGGTCAGGGTGAGGTTGTCGAGCTGCTCGTGCGCCGCCTGGAGGATCTTCGGGTTGCCGTGGCCGAAGTTGAGGCTGGAATAGCCGGACAGGAAGTCCAGGTAACGCTTGCCCTCCACGTCGGTCACCCAGGCGCCGTGCGCCTCGTGGATGACGATGGGCAGCGGGTGATAGTTGTGGGCGCTGCGGCGCTCGCTCACGTCGATGTGTTCTGCGCTCGTGGTCATGTCAGTTTTCCCCCCTGATTTCCAGTGTGCAGCACTTGGGACCCCCGCCTGCCTTGCGCAACTCGGAGAGCTCGACGGGGATCACCTCGTATCCGCGCCGCTTGAGGTCCAGCTGGAGGTCGTGGGCCTCCGAGTTGATCACGATGTGCTCGCCGTCGCTGACCGCGTTGAGGCCGAGCACCTCGGCGTCGTCGGCGCCCGCGATCACGGCGTCGGGGAACATCCTGCGCAGGACGCGGAGGCTCCCCTCGGAGAACGCTCCAGGGTAGTAGGCGATATTCCGCCCGTGCAGGGGGAACAGCGCGGTGTCGAGGTGGTAGAAGCGCGGGTCCACCAGCGTCAGCGAGACGACGGGGCGGCCGAGGAACTCCTGCGCCTCGCCGTGCGCCTCCCGCGAGGTGCGGAAGCCGGTGCCCGCCAGGATCACCTCGTCCATCGCGAGGAAGTCGCCCTCGCCCTCGTTCACGTGGACCGCCTCGTGCGTCGGGAAGCCGCGCTCGGCGAACCAGTTCAGGTAGGCAGGGCCCTCGGCGGCCCGCTCGGGGAAGGCGAAGCGCGCGCCGTAGACCCTGCCGCCCGCCACGAGCGCGCCGTTGGCCGCGAACACCATGTCGGGCAGGCCCTCGATCGGGTCGATCAGGCTGACCGTGTGACCGAGAGCCTCGTAGGCGGCTTTCAGCCCCTCCCACTGCCTGACGGCCACGTCGCGGTCGGCGCCCGCCTCCGGGTCCATCCACGGATTGATCGCGTACTCCACCGTGAAGAAGTCAGGGCGGCACATCAGGTAGTGCTTGGGCATGCTGCGGCTCCAACGTCGAAGGGGACGCCGCAAGCCTAGGAACAGCGTTTACGCAGGCCAAGCTGCTGGTATTGCGTGTTCGCGCGGGTCCGTTGCGTCTTGCCGCCGCGCCGCGCCGATTCGTTGCGCGTCGTCCACCAGGCGGGAGAGCACGATCGAGCTCTTGGTCCTGACGACGAACGGCTCGGCCGCGATCCGCTCGATGACCCGCTCGACATGGCGCACGTCGGTGGCCCTGATGTGCAGCAGCGCGTCGGCCTCGCCGGTGATCGTGCACGCCGAGACGACCTCGGGATGCTGGGCGACGGCGATGCCGATCGCCGAGGGGGAGGTCTTGCCCTGGCAGAACAGCTCGACGTACGCCTCGGTGGTCCAGCCCAGCGCCTGGGGCGAGATGCGGGCGCTGAAGCCGGTGATCGCGCCTGTCTCCCTCAGCCGGTCCACCCTGCGCTTCACCGCCGACGCCGACAGCCCGATCCTGTGCCCGATTTCCGCATATGTCGCCCGGGCATCCTCGACGAGGGCCCCGATAATGTCCCGATCCAACCGATCCAGTTCCACGTCCCCCTGTATACAGGCTTGCCCGTACGGCAGGCCGCGCCGGTCGCCTCCAACCCTCATCGAGTCGGCGGAGGGGGCCCTCGACGGGGCCGGGAGAGGTTCCCCGATACCCGACACCGACAAATCCGTCACGGCTCCGAAGTCAGCGTTTAGCATCAAATTACGCGGACGCGTTGGAGGCCTGATGCGCTTCAAGGACCACCCTGCCGAGCAAGGAGAGGTCACGCGCATCGCGCCCGCCGTGGCCTATGACGGCGACCTCTACCACCTGCCCGACTGGGTCACGCGCCGCGGTGAGGAGCGGGAGCTGGGCCGCGCCCACGCCGAGGGCGGCCACCTCGACACCCTCACGCTGGAGACCGGCAGCGTCCCCCGCTTCCACGAGCTGGAGGACGAGCGGCTGGCCGAGCTGAGCAGGATCGAGGACGCCACCGAGCGCGAGATCCAGCAGGACCGCGCCGCGTTCGAGTCCCAGAAGATCAAGCTGGCCGAGTCGCAGCGCCACTTCGCCGAGGCCCGCCGTACCCTCGACGAGACCCAGCGCCGCGTCACCGAGCTGGAGCAGCCGAGCAGGCGGCCTGGCGACGGCAGGCCGAGCTCCATCGCGCTGTCGGGCAGCCGCTGGCCGGCGGTCAGACGCTGGCTGCCCGCCGCGCTGCTGCTCCTGCTGCTGGTGATCGTCGAGGTGCCGATCCTCTACCAGGTCATCCTGTCCTGGGGCGACAGCGTGGAGATGACCGCGCTGATCGCCACGGGCGCCGCCCTCATCATGCTCGTCGCCCCCCACATGTACGGCAGGGCCTACCGCACGTGGCAGGAGAACGGCAGCCCCGCCAGGGGCCGATGGCTGCTGATCGCGGTCGCGCTCGTCTGGGTGGGCCTGATCGTCGCCGTGGCGGTGCTGCGCAGGGACGCCCTGGTCAAGCCGCTGGTCGTGGACGGACAGAACATCGGGCCCACCGCCGAGGGCGTCAGCCAGCTGCCCACCATGATCCTGCTGCTCGCCCTGCTCGTGGCCACCGCGCTGATCGCCGCCGACCTGGGCCGCAGGATGCACAACCCCAACGACAGGCGGCTGCGCGAGCTGCGCGCCAAGCGCGACCAGGAGCGGCGCGCCTTCGTCGAGGCCCAGAGCGAGTACCAGCGCGACGCCGGATTCGCCGAGAGCATCGGCCAGCACCTCCAGGCCGCCGACCGCCGAAGGGCCAGCAGGGTGCGCCAGGTGGACAACGGCTTCGAGAGCCTGGCCACGGCCTACCTCGGTGGCGTGGTCGAGGGCCTGGGCGACCCGGAGGCGGCCAGCTGGGCCGAGCGCATTCTGGTGCGGCGCAGGGCGGCTAGGTCGCGAACGTCAACCAGTTGACGTTGACGAAGTCGGCGGGCTGACCGCTGGTGAAGGTCAGGTAGACCGTGTGGGTACCGCTCGTCGGCGCGATGGTGCCGGGCACGGTCCTCCAGCTCTGCCAGCCCCCGGTGTTGGCGATCGCGAAGTCGCCGATCGGCGGCGCGGTCGGGCTGCCGAGCCGTACCTGGACCAGGCCGCTCACGCCGCCCGCCGCGCCCGAGGCGACCCTCGCGCTGAACTGCCGCGCGGCCGTGGCGCCGAAGTTGACGCCGTCGAAGCGGAGCCAGTCGCCGTTGGCGATCGCGCCGACGTTCTGACCGCCGCCGGTGTCGGTCGTGGTCTCGACCATGGTGCCGGACTGACCCTGGTAGCGCTCGGCCTGGATCGTGGAGCGGGCGTCCACGCCGCCTGGCGGGTTCGTGGGCGGGTCGGTGGGCTGGGTGCCGCCGCCGCTCTGCCAGACCGCCACGTAGTCGACCACCATGGGCCTGCCCGACACGGTCGCCGCGGTCGGTGTCGGACCGGCGAGCGCGTTGGGGAAGGCGCCGCCCATCGCCACGTTGAGCAGGAGGAAGTAGCCCGCGTGGCCGGTCATGTTGGCCCAGGTGCCCGCGTCGAACTGGGACTGGCTGACGCTGTGGAACTGCTGGCCGTCGACGTACCAGCGCAGCTGGTTGGGCGAGAGGCTGCGGTCCCACTCGAAGCGGTAGGTGTGGAAGGCCGACTGACACGTCGAGCCGGGACACGCCCTGCTGGCGCCCAGCCCAGAGGTCTCGTTGCACGGTCCGCCGGGGTTCACGCCGCAGTGCAGGACGGCCCAGACGGCGTTGACGCCGTTGACGTTCTCCATGATGTCGAACTCGCCGATGCCGGGCCAGTTCCAGTAGTTGCCCCTGTACGGCGAGCCCAGCGCCCAGAACGCGGGCCAGTAGCCGAGCGCCGCGTCGCCTGTGACGTTCGGCATCTGGATCCTGCCCTCGATGCGCAGGACGCGCCCATCGGCGGGCTTGAAGTCGGCGCGGCGGGTCTCGATACGGGCCGAGGTCCAGTTCTGCCCGCTGCCCCGAGGCGTGATGCGCAGGTTGCCCGAGCCGTCGAGGCTCAGGTTGGCGGGGTCGGCGGTGTAGTTCTGGATCTCTCCGGTGCCCCAGTTGCTGGGGCCGCCCGGATAACCGTGGCCGGTGTCGACGATCCAGTTGGCGGAGGACGGCAGCGAGCCCGAGGGGCCGTTGAAGTCGTCGGACCAGACGAGGCTCCATCCGGTCGGCGTGGGCGGCACGGCGGCGACGAGGGCTCCGACGGCTAACAGCGCGACCGCCGTCGCGGCCAGACGCCTGAAGTACTTCGAGGGCATGACGGTTCTCCCTTGAGCCTGGGGGAATGGGAGAGCGCTCTCTGCGATTGATGTGACCACGGCAATCCGGCGCTGTCAATGCCGCATTGACAGCGCCGTCCTGGTGAGTCAGCGTAGCGAGAGAGCGCTCTCAGCTCGCCTGGGGTGCGGGTCGCGTGGGGTGTGAGGAGGGGCCGGTGGGCTCAGAGCAGGTCCACCGAGGTGGCGCCCGCCGTTTCGAGCGCCTCGGTCCAGAAGCTCTCCAGCAGCGGGAAGCGGTCGGGGTTGGAGCCCTTCTTGCGCAGGAAGCCGTGGACCACCACGTCGTAGCCGGTCAGGTCGGGCAGCAGCCGCGACTGCCTGAGCTCCTTGGCCTTCGCCTGCCTGGCCGCCTCCGACAGGTCCAGCTTGTTGACGTTCAGGTCGCCCCTGTTGTTGATCAGGTCGCTGAACACGATCACCCGGTGGGCCAGGTCCGGCCGGCGCTGAGCGTTCATCTGCTTCACCAGATAGCGGAGCGCTCCGAGCACGTCCGACCCCTCGCCCTCACTGGGGCAGTCGAACAGCTTGCTCGCGCGGGGGAGCACCTGCGTGAGGCGGTGCTTGCGGATGCGCTCCTCCACGACGGGGTTGTCGTTGGGATTCTCCCTCTCGGTCGCGGCCACCGCGACGGGGTCCTCGCGGCACGTGCTGCTCTCCGACGCCCCTGTGACGGCCGCGAAGCCCACCCAGTCACAGCCGTCGACGAAGCCCGGCAGCTTGGAGGTCAGGTCGGTGCGAGAGGCGGCGGGGTCGGCGTAGCTGGTGGAGTCGACGATGACGCCGCACACCGCTCTCGACTCCGTCCCGCACGCGGCGACACCCGTGCTCAGCAGACCCACCGCCGTGATCGCCGCCGTCCATCGCCCCGGCCTCATCGCTCTCCCGCCGTCTCGCCCGCTCCCGGCTGTCTCCCGCTCGTGTCGGCGTTCGACGGTTCTCCCGGCTGTCTCCCGTCCGTGTCGGCCCTCGACGGATCGGCCGTCCGGCCCGCTTCGGGGAAGATCCCCGCCTCTCGAGGGCCTCCGTCCTGCGCCGTCCCGGGGAGGCCGGCGTCCTCGTCCGCGTACGCCGGGTTCCGGCCGGCGTCCGCTCCTGGGGAGCCGCTGCCCTCGCCCGTCTCGTGCGCTCCCGCCTCCCGCCACGTGGCCGTCAGGCCCGGCGCGCTCTCGGGAGCGTTCCGCCGATCACCCTCAGAGACCCCCGGCAGGAGCTCCTGCCTGGACCGTCCCCTGGAGAGTTCCAGGACCTCCCGCACCTGGCTGTGCCAGATCTCGATCCTGTGCTCGACCTCCTCCAGCAGCCCCCCGATCTCCTCCCTGGACGAGAGCGAGGTGACCCCTTCGGCCGAGGAGTCCATCGCCACCACCTCGCCCTTCCACAGCGAGGGGATCTCCTCCCTGCGGGGATGCGCCCCCATCACCCCGCGCCGGTAGGCCGCGATCACCTGTTGCGCCCACGCGTGGACGGTCTCCACCTCGTGATTGCGCTCCACCAGCACGCCGTCCCACTCGCGCGCCAGCTGCTCGATGCGTGAGCGCGCCCGATGGATCCGGTCCGACGCCTCCCTGAGCGCCGACTCCCTCGCCCGCTCCGCCCGACGCCACCTGGCCTCCGCGATGGAGATGAACGGATCCTCCTCCGCGCCCGCCCTACCCGCAGGGGCGGGGGAGGCGCCCTCTTCCGTCGCAGGGGCCGCGGAGGCCGCCCTGCCGTTCGGCGACGTTCCGGGGGAGCCCCGCACCTCCCGCGCGTCAGGCCGCGCCTCCGGGTACAGGTCCGCTCGGCCCGTCTCTCTGAACACCGTCTCCCGCGCCTCGCCGACCTGGCGTAACAGGTCCGTACGGCGGGCGGCGAGCCCCTGGTCGACCCGGGCGATCCGCTCCCGCGCCCTGGCCCTGACCTCGGAGAGGAAGGCGGGCTCGCAGTCGGGATCGGTGAAGTGCGGCAGAGGGAGCTCGCGGGCGTCCTTCAGGCCCTGCCGGTGAGCGTCGTCCCGCTCGCGATCACGCTCGGCGAGAGGGTCGCCCGACCCCCGTTTGAACAGGCGTGACAAGAACGCCATTCATGTCTCCCGGCTCCGCCGGAACGATCTCCGGCCCGAGTGTCCCTAGATCCCCACACTAATCGGTCATCCGCCGCTCATAGCGCGAAAAATCAGGCCATAGCAAACGGGTGCGGCGATCAGGGAGCGCCGGGGCAGCCGGCACGCCTCTCCGACGGGCCGGCCCGGAGCGAGTGCCGACCACAGCGCGCCCCGACCACAGCGCGTGCCGAGCGGAGCGCGTGCCGAGCGGAGCGCGTGCCGAGCGGAGCGCTCCTCAGGCGGAGCGCGCCCCGAGCACGGTGCGTGCCGAGCGGGGCGCGCCCCGGGCGGAAGCGCCTGTTGTGGGGCTCAGGCCTTCTCGGCCTCGCCCGTCGCCTGCTCCAGCGCATCCTCGGGAGAGGCCTCGAGGTCCTGCTCGGCGTCGGCGCTGGCCTGGGCCGAGGCCTTGTCCAGCCGTACCCAGCTGGTCACGCTCTCGACCGCGAACAGCACCAGCAGGTACGCGGTCAGGGCGTACAGCACGGGGGTCAGGACGCCGAGCGCCGCGCCCGCGGCGATGATCAGCAGGCGCACCTCCCAGCCGAGACCCGCCATGAACACCCAGGTGGGCGGCCAGATGCTCTGGCGCGTGCGGTAGACGGTGTCGTAGGTGTGGTAGCCGACCACGTACAGCAGCACGAACAGCAGCCACTTGGGCGCGTCGTGGCTCAGGCCGATGAGGATGACGGCGAGGAACTCGGTGCCGCGCAGGATCGGCGGCACCAGCCAGTCGAGGCGTCCGAGGTGGTCGCTGGCCGCGGTGGGCAGGACCAGCACGACCATGATGGCCACCGAGATGAGCGGGGACAGCCCCGCGAGCGCCACCGCGATGGTGGCGAGCAGCGTGACCAGGAGGGTGGCGACGGGCGGCAGGCCCTTGCCGAGCCGGGGGGCCACGGCGTGGACCAGGGGGCCGTCGTCGCGGTAGGCGAGCAGCCTCGCGGTCTGGATTCTGCGGCGCTCCTCGTCGGGGTCGGGAGCGGCGGCGGCGCTGGCCTGCGGCTGAGTGATCATGCGAGCGACCTCATGACGCGTCCGGTGGCGGTGTAGACGGCGGCGACGCTGCCCCAGATCAGCAGGGTGATGAAGGTGACCCGGGCGTCGAAGAGGGCGGCGGTGATCGCGATGGCCGCGAACCGCTCGCCGATGGGGAAGACGACCATCTTGCGCGCCCAGTAGACGGCGCGGAACTTGCCCGCCTTGCTCCACATCTTCAGCACGCCGCGGATGCCGCTGCTGCGCTCGACCTTGCGCCGTTCGAGCGCCTTGCGCAGGTCGCGGTCGTCGGGCGCGGTGAGCGGGGTGGTGGGCAGCGGGGAGGGCGGCTTGCGCCGGTTGGCGGCGCCGAAGGAGAAGTCGAGCAGGTGCTTGACCGACTGCAGGGCCAGCGCGGCCAGCGCCAGGATCCAGATGTCGTCGCTGTGCCCCGCCACGACGTAGCCGACGGCGAGACCGGCGAAGACGACGTACTCCTTGAACCGGTCGAAGGTCGCGTCGAGCCACGCGCCGAGCACGCCGAACTTGCGGGCGTAGCGGGCGACCTGGCCGTCGACGCAGTCGAAGACGAAGGCGAAGTAGATCAGCACGCCGCCGGCTACCATGCCGAGCCGCTCGCCCGTGGCGAAGCAGGCGGCCGCCGCCACGCCGAGCGCGATGGAGATCAGCGTGACCTGGTTGGGCGTCAGGCCGCGCCTGGCCGCCCAGCGGGCGATGAAACGGGAGTAGGTGCTGACGAAGTAGGTGGTGAAGAAGCCGTCGGCGCCCTTGACCGCGTTGTTGAGCCTGGCGCGGTCCTCGTCCATGCCGGACATCTCGGTCGCGGCCTCGGTGGCCTCCGCCTGCGTGGTGATCCTGCGGTAGAACAGGTCGCGGCGGCCGCGGATGCCGACCGAGACGCCCTTGCGGACCAGCGCGAAGACGATCAGCTGGACCAGGTCGTCCTCGGGGCCGAACAGGTGGGCGAGGTCGGCCAGCTCGCGGCAGGCCTCGGCGAGCACGGGTGCGTTGCGGGCGCTCAGGTGCAGCGGGCCGAGCAGGATGGCGTTGGGCCGGGTGACGGCGTGGTGCGCGGTGCCGACCGAGATGATCCTCGACTTGCCCACGCGCGCGCGGACCATGAGCCCCTCGAGGCTGTTGGCGCCGATCTCCGGCTCCGCCTCGTCGATCGGGACGTCGGGGACGATCTTGTCGCCGTTCTCGTCCTCCGGTCGCGGCTCCTTGGCCACGAGCGCGATGGCGCCGCGCTTGGCCTTGGTGATCTGGTAGATCAGCTCGTCGTGGATGACCGAGTTGACCGGCAGGAGCAGCATGCTCTCCTGGGCCGCGTCGGCGACCTCGGCGAGGGCGCGCAGGGCGGTGGCGAGATCGGTGCGCTCGATCGTGGCGGCCTGGGGGTCGAGCGAGAGGGCCTGGGTGCGCAGGCGCTCGCCCACGGTGGGCGCGCCGGGCAGCGCGGCCAGCCGGAGGCCGGTCGGAGCGGTGTCGGGGCCGGGCGAAGAGCCCAGCAGGACCACGCGGGTCATGTCACCCTTTCGAGGCGGTTGCGGGGGGCGGAACAACTGGTAAACCAGGGGCAGTCGTCAAAGTCTAGTGAGAGTTCGGCAAAGCCGGGCCACCCGGCGCTCACCCTAGACTGGACGGGTGAGTCTCTACCGTGACGAGGGCGTCGTCCTGCGCACGCAGAAGCTGGGCGAGGCCGACAGGATCGTCACGCTCCTCACCAAGCGCACGGGCAAAGTGCGAGGGGTGGCCAAGGGCGTGCGCCGCACCACCTCGAGATTCGGCGCGAGGCTCGAGCCCTTTACCCATGTTGACCTGCAGTTGCACGTGGGCCGCACGCTCGACGTGGTCACGCAGGCAGAGACCATCCACCCGTACGGCGAGGCGCTGGCCCACGACTACCCCCGCTACACGGCCGGCAGCGCGATGCTCGAGACGGCCGACCGCCTCATCCAGGGCGAGAAGGAGCCTGCGCTCAAGCAGTTCCTGCTGCTGGTGGGCGGGTTGCGCACGCTGGGCGACGGCAGCCACGAGGCCCGCCTGGTGCTCGACGCCTACTTCCTGCGCTCGCTCGCCGTGGCCGGATACGCCCCCGCCCTGCAGGAGTGCGCCAGGTGCAGGGCCGACACGGTGAGGGCGTTCGCGATCGTCGCGGGCGGGGCGGTGTGCGGGGCATGCCGTCCCGCGGGCGCCGCCGTACCCGCGGGGGAGACCCTGGCGTTGATGACGGCGCTGCTGCGCGGAGACTGGACCGCCGCCGACGCCTCCCAGGCCCGCCACCGCAACGAGTGCAGCGGTCTGGTCGCCGCCTACCTGCAGTGGCACCTGGAGCACGGCATTCGTTCTCTCCGCCATGTTGAAAGGGAGCCAGCACGTTGAACGTCCGTCCCCCCGCGCCGCACCCGTCCGGCGCGGTCCCTCCCGCCATCCCGCGTGACCTGGTCCCCAGGCACGTCGCGATCGTCATGGACGGCAACGGCCGCTGGGCCAAGCAGCGCGGCCTGCCGAGGACCGAGGGGCACAAGGCAGGCGAGGCGTCGCTCTTCGACGTCATCGAGGGCGCGATCGAGCTGGGCGTCCCCTATCTGAGCGCCTACGCCTTCTCCACCGAGAACTGGAAGCGCTCGCCCGACGAGGTGCGCTTCCTCATGGGCTTCAACCGCGACGTGATCCGCCGCCGCCGCGACGAGCTGCACGCGATGGGCGTGCGGGTGCGATGGGCGGGCAGGCCGGGCCGCCTGTGGAAGAGCGTCATCTCCGAGCTGCAGGACGCCGAGGAGATGACCAGGAACAACCGCACGCTCACCCTGCAGTTCTGCGTCAACTACGGAGGGCAGGCCGAGATCGTCGACGCCGCGGTCAGGCTCGCGCAGGACATCGCGGCGGGCAGGGTCAAGCCCGGCAAGGTCAACGAGAAGGTCTTCGCCCGCTACCTCGACGAGCCCGACATCCCCGAGGTCGACCTGTTCGTCCGCTCGTCGGGCGAGCAGCGCTTCTCCAACTTCCTGCTGTGGCAGTCGGCCTACGCCGAGATGGTCTTCCTCAACAGGCTCTGGCCCGACTTCGACCGCAGGGACCTGTGGGAGGCCTGCGAGATCTTCGCCAAGCGCGACAGGCGCTACGGCGGGGCGGTGCCCAACCAGGTATGAGGCTCCAGCTGCTCGGCGAGGTCCGCGCGGGGGACACCGACCTCGGCGGGGCCAGGCAACGCCTGCTGCTGGCGGCCCTCGCGCTGGCCGGCGGCAGGGCGCTGAGCAGGGACACGCTCCTCGACGCGCTGTGGGAGCACGACCCGCCCCGCACCGCGCTCAACGTGCTGCGCACCTACGCCTCCAGGCTGAGGGCCGTGCTCCCGCCTGGAGCGATCACCCTGGTCGGTGACGGATACGCGCTGAGCGGGGTCACCACCGACGCGGAGGAGTTCGAGGCGCTGGCGGCGGGCAGGCCGCGCGAGGCGCTGGCGCTGTGGCGCGGCGAGGCGCTGGCGGGGCTCGAGGGCGGCTACGCCGCCGCGCAGCGCGCCAGGCTGGAGGAGCGCCGCCTGACGGTGCTGGAACGCGCCATCGAGGCCGACCTCGAGGCGGGCCTGCACGCCGAGGCGGTGGCCGAGCTGCGCGCGCTGGTGGCGGCCCACCCGCTGCGCGAACGGCTGAGCGCCCTGCTTATGCTCGCCCTGCACAGGTCGGGACGGCAGGCCGAGGCGCTGGCCGTCTACTCCGACCTGCGCGGGCTCCTGCGCGACGAGCTGGGCATCGCCCCCTCGCCAGAGCTGTCGGAGCTGCACCTGCGCGTCCTGGGGGGCGAGCTTCCCCCTCCGAGGACGGCCGTGCGGCCCGCCCAGCTGCCCGCCGATCTCGCCGACTTCACCGGCAGGGCCGAACTGGTCGAGGCGCTGGCCGCCGAGCTGGCCCCCGGCGCCGCCCTGCCCGTCCACGTCATCGCGGGCATCGGCGGCGTCGGCAAGACCGCGCTCGCCGTACGGGTGGCCCACCGGGTCAGGGACCGCTTCCCCGACGGCCAGCTGGCCATCGACCTGCGCGGAGGCAGCGACCCGATGGATCCGGCCGACGCGCTGGAAAGGCTCCTCGGCGCGCTCGGCGTCGGCGGCCCGCCCGCCGGCCTCGCCGACAGGGCCGCCCTCTACCGCTCGCTGCTCGACGGCCGCAGGATGCTGGTCCTGCTCGACAACGCGGCGTCGGAGGCGCAGGTCAGGCCGCTGCTGCCGGGCACTTCGCAGTGCGCGGTGATCGTCACGGGGCGCTCCAGGCTGGCCGCCCTCGCCGGAGCCCGCACGCACGACCTCGACGTGCTGACCAGGCCCGAGGCGCTCAGCCTGCTGGGCGCCGTCGCGGGCAGGGCCAGGATCGCCGCCGAGCCCGAGGCCGCCGTCGCGGTGGCCGAGGCGTGCGCGTTCCTGCCGCTGGCCGTACGGATCGCCGCCGCCCGCCTGGCGGCCAGGCCCGGCTGGAACGTGGCGGTCCTTCGCGACAAGGTCGCGGGCGAGCGGAGGCTGGCCGAGCTGGCGATCGGCGACCTGGCGGTGGAGCGCACCTTCGACCTCGGATACGACCAGCTCGCCGCCGAGCAGGCGCGGGCCTTCAGGCTGCTGGCCGTCGCCGACGCGCCCGATCTCACCCTGCGCGTCGCCGCCGTCGTCCTCGGCGTGGACGACGCCGAGCCGCTGTGCGAGTCGCTGGTCGACCTCAACCTGCTCGAATCGCCCGCGCCCGGCCGCTACCTCTACCACGACCTGCTGAGGGTCTTCGCGCGCGGCAAGGTGGCCGACGAGGAGCGCGACGAGGCGCTGGCAAGGCTGACGGGCGACTGGCTCCGGCAGGTGCGCGCCGCTGCCGCCGCCAGCAGGGACGGCTCCCCTCAGGCCGGCGCGTGGCTGGCGGAGGAGGCCGCCTGCCTGGTGGGCACGCTGCGCAGGCACGAGGGCGAGCCCCTGCCGCGCCGCAGGCAGGGCAGCACGCTCGCCGTCGCCCGCGCGCTGCGCGAGGTGGGCGGCGGCGACTCCCAGGAGGCGCTGGTCCGCGGGCTGATCGCACTCGGCGAGGGCGACCCCGCGACAGAGGAGGCCATGGCGGCGCTGCGTATATGAGCGCTCATGCCGGATTCAATCGCGCCCGTGCAGCATCGACGGCATGCAGATCTCCGGATTCGACTACTCCCGTGTCGCCGTGGACGGCGACATCGCGCTCAACGTCGCCATGGCGGGCTCAGGGCCGCCCATCGTGCTCCTGCACGGCTTCCCCCAGACCCACCTGATCTGGCGGCACGTCGCCGCGGACCTGGCCGCCGACCACACCGTGCTCGTGCCCGACCTGCGAGGGTACGGCGACAGCGACAAGCCCGCCGACCAGGACGGCGAGACCTACTCCAAGCGCAGGATGGGCGACGACATCGTCGCCATGGCGGCGGCGCTCGGCCACGACAGCTTCGCGCTGGCCGGTCACGACAGGGGCGCGCTGGTCGCCTTCAGAGCGGCCATGGACCATCCCGCGACGATCACCCACCTGGCCGCCCTCGACGTGCTGCCCACCCTCGACATGTGGGAGGTCATGCGCGGCACCCTGGGCGCGATCGGCTTCCACCTGTACCTGATGGCCCAGCCGCCTGGGCTGCCCGAGCAGCTGATCGCCGCGGCCCCCGACCTGTTCTTCGGCCACTTCCTCGACCTGTGGACCAGGGACCCCGACGCGATCCCCCCGGACGTACGGGCCGCCTACCTCAAGGCGTCGAGGGAGGCGATCCCCTCGATCGTCGCCGACTACCGCGCCAGCGCCACCGTCGACAAGGCGCACGACGAGGCGGACAGGGCGGCGGGCAACCGCCTCGGCATGCCGGTCACCGTGCTGCAGCAGGACTGGGGCGACGTCCTGCCGTACGACGCGGTGGGGTTGTGGCGGGCGTGGGCCGCCGACCTGGAGCACCGGACGATCACGACAGGGCACTTCGTCGCGGAGGAGAGCCCCGGGACGGTCACGACCGCCCTGCGGGCGCTGCTCGCCCGCTGAGCCGGCTAACCCTTGCGGGCGGCCCTGGCGCGGCGCTTGCCCTCGTGCATGGCGGCCACCCTGGCGATGGGGATGGTGTGACCCTCGGCCACGAGGTCGTCGGGCAGCGCCTGCGCGGCGGGCATCAGCTCGGCCCACGGATCGCCGTCGCCGAGCAGGCCCACGGCGGTGCGCACGGTGAAGTCGCCGGGTGTCACGCGGTCGAGGTCGTCCCACGCCACGGGGAACGACACGGGGAGGCCCGGTCTGACGCGCGGGCTGTAGGCCGCCACGACCGTCGCCCCACCCGCTCGGGTGGAGTCGAGGAAGACCTTGCCCTCGCGGTCCTCCCTGATGAAGGCGGTGGTCGCGAGGGCGGGGTCGAGCCGCTCGGCCCTGGCGGCCAGGGCGCGGGTGGCGGCCGCCACGTCGGGCGTCGCCAGACCGTCGATCAGCGGGACGAAGACGTGCAGGCCCTTGGCGCCGCTGGTCTTGACCGCGCCGGCGAGACCGGAGTCGGCCAGCGCCTGGCGGACCAGGTGGGCGGCGCCCACCACGGAGGGGAAGGCGTCACCGGCCGGCGGGTCGAGGTCGAGCACCAGGTGCGTGGGGTGCTCCCTGTTGTCCGCGCGCATCAGCGTGGGGTGGTACTCCACCGCCCGCTGGTTGGCGAACCACAGCAGGGTTTTGCGGTCGTCGCACAGGGCGTAGGAGACCTCCCGCCGCGAGGTCTCGGCCCAGAGCGTGACCGTGGCGATCCACGAGGGGGCGTAGGCCGGGACGTTCTTCTGCATGAAGGGCGCCTGGCCCTGCCGGACCCTGACCACCGACAGCGGACGGCCGCGCAGCGCGGGGATCATGCGGTCGCGCACGGCGTCGAGGTAGTCGACCAGGTCGCGCTTGGTCGCGCCCGCGTCGTCGAAGAGCGGCTGGTCGAGATTGGTCAGGGCGACGTCGTCCCTGACCTCGTCGGTGCTCACCGGATCATCATGCCCTGCGCCTGGCCCGGTATGCGGCGACATGCATGCGATTGCCGCAGGTGCGGCTGTCGCAGTAGACCCTGGACCTGTTGCGCGACTCGTCGACGAAGACCCTGGCGCAGTCGGGCGCCGAACAGGTGCGCAGCCGCTCCCACTCGCCCTCGACCAGCAGGTGGGCCAGCGCGATCCCGCAGTCGGCCGCCAGGTGCTCGGCCAGCGAGGCGTCGGGGGCGAAGTAGTGCATGTGGACCGGATGACCGTCGTGCTCGGTCAGGCTGGGCGTGATCCTGGTGTCGGCGAGCAGCGTGTTGAGCAGCCGCACGGCGTTCGCCTGGTCGGTGGCGGTGAAGACGCGGTGGAAGTCCTCCCGCAGCATGCGCACCTGCCCGAGGTCGCGCGGGGTGAGGGCCTCGATGCCGCTGACCTGGCGGGCCCTGACGAACTCGGCGAGATCGTCGAGGTCGGCCAGGCCCTCGTCTCCGCCGGTCGAGGGAGAGGTGTTCACCAGATCGACGACCGTGGCCAGCGAATACACCATGTCATGGCCAAACGGCATGTTGGCTCCTGTCTTGGCCTACTGCAGCGTGGGGCCACAGCGTATCTCCCGGACGGAGTCCGGGGGGCCTTACGAAGGCGCACATCGCCGTACGAGCGCGTGATCCGGCGCGCTAGGAGGCGCGCACCGCCGCCGAGCAGGAGGCGCAGGTGCCGAAGACCTCCACGGTGTGGGTGACGTCGGTGAAGCCGTGCTCGGCGCCGACGGCCTCGGCCCAGCGCTCGACGTCGGGCCCGGCCACCTCCACCGTACGGCCGCAGCGGCGGCAGACGAGGTGGTGGTGATGGTCGCCGCTGGCGCAGGCGCGGTAGACCGACTCGCCGTCGTCGGTGCGCAGCACGTCGACCTTGCCTCCGTCGGCCAGCGCCTGGAGCGCCCTGTAGACCGTGGTGAGGCCGATCTTGGCGCCGTCGGAACGCATTTCCGCGTAGACGTCCTGCGCGCTGCGGAAACCTTCGCTTCTGCGAAGGGTGTCGTGGACAGCGTCGCGTCGATTGGTCATGAGTGGCTCTCCCGGGTTCGGCCTCGGCCTCGCCGTACGAATCTACCGACCACGAGGGCCAGCACGAAGCCGGCGAGAGCGAGAAGGACGATGGCTGCGCCAGGGGGCACCTTAACGGAGAATGTCGAGCTCAGCAGCCCTCCCACGGCGGCGATGACGCCGAAGACCATCGACAGCAGCATCGTGGCGCGAAATCCCCTGGTGAACTGCTGGCTCGTGGCCACCGGAATCACCATGAGCGCGCTCACCAGCAGCAGCCCCACCACGCGCATGGCGATCACGACCGTGAGCGCCGCCGTCACCGCGATGAGCAGGCTGAGGAAGCGCACCGGCAGGCCGCTGGCCTTGGCCACCTCCTCGTCCTGGCAGAGCACGAACAGCTCCCTGCCGAAGACCACCACCATCGCGATCACGGCGACGGCCAGCGCACCGATGACCCACAGGTCCTCGGCCGTGACGCTGGCGATGGCGCCGAACAGGTAGGAGGTCAGCTTGGCGTTGCTGCCGCCAGGAGCGATGGAGATCAGCATCACGCCGCCCGCGATGCCGCCGTAGAACAGCAGCGCGAGCGCCACGTCCCCGCTCGTACGGCCGCGCGCCCGCACCAGCTCGATGGCGACGGCGCCGATGACCGAGACCAGGACGGCGGTCAGCACGGGGGCGGTGCCCGTCAGGAAGCCGAGCGCGACGCCGGTGAGCGCCACGTGCCCGATGCCGTCACCGAGCAGGGCGAGGCGGCGCTGGACGATGAAGGTGCCGACGAGCGGCGCGCAGAGCCCGACCAGCAGCGCCGCGATCATCGCGCGCTGCATGAAGGGCAGCTGGAGGATCTCGATCACGCCTCGGCCCTCCATCCCGCCAGCGGGCCCGTGACGGGCTCCTCGGCGTGCGGGTGGACGTGCTCGTGACCGGGTTTGGCGCACTCGCCCTCCGGCCTGGGAGGCACGCCGTCGTGGGCGATCACCCCGTCGCGGATCAGGATGCCGCGGGTGATGATCGGCTCCAGGGGGCCGAGCTCATGGGCGACCAGCACGATCGTCCTGCCGTCGCGCACCAGGGCGGAGAGGGTGTCGGCGAGCAGGTGCTGGCTGTCGGCGTCGACGCCGGCGGTGGGCTCGTCCATCACGTAGGTGTCGGGCTCACCGGCGAGCGCGCGGGCGATGAGCACCCGCTGCTGCTGGCCGCCCGAGAGGTTCTGCACCGAGTCGCCCGCCCTGTCGGCCAGCGACACCGCCTCCAGCGCGCGCTCCACGGCCTGCCTGTCGGCCTCGGTGGTCGGGCGCAGGCGGCGCTGGCGGGCGATCCGGCCCGAGGCCACGACCTCGCGCACGGTGGCGGGCACGCCGCCGCCGATCTGCAGGCGCTGGGGCACGTAGCCGACGCGCCACCACTCGCGGAACTTCGCGGGCGGCCTGCCGTACAGGAGGGTCTGCCCGCCGGACAGCGGGGTGAGGCCGAGAAGGGCCCTGATCAGGGTGGACTTGCCCGAGCCGTTGGCTCCGAGCACGGCCACGACCTCGCCCGCGCAGATGGTCAGATCGACCCCGCGAAGCACAGACCGGCGGTCCAGGCTCACCTGGCCGCCGGTCATGTCGAAGACTGCTGTCACGCTGTGCATCCCAGTGCGGTTCGCAGGGTGGTGAGGTTGCCACGCATCGCCGACAGGTAGTCACCGCCGGACGGCTGGCTCTCCATGGGGTCGAGCACCGCGGTCTTCGCCCCCACCTCCGTGGCGAGGACCTCGGCGACCTTGGTGCTGACGAGGGCCTCAGTGAAGATGGTAGTGACCTTCTCGGCCTTG
Organism: Nonomuraea recticatena; assembly: GCF_039533245.1. Lineage (NCBI taxonomy): Bacteria > Bacillati > Actinomycetota > Actinomycetes > Streptosporangiales > Streptosporangiaceae > Nonomuraea > Nonomuraea recticatena. The sequence continues at coordinate 201,467 of NZ_BAAATE010000003.1, forward strand.
GCGACCTTGGCCACCTCCGCCACGCGGGCGGGGGAGGGCTCGGCCTCGGGGTCGATCGAGATGCCGACCTGCTTGAGCTTGTAGCGGTTGGCCAGGTAGCCGAACGCCTCGTGCGCGGTCACGATCGACCTGGTGGAGCAGGTGGCGAGCCCCTTGGTGAACTCCTGGTCGAGTGCGCCGAGCGCGGCGACGGTCTTGGCGGCGCGCTCCTTGTAGGCCTGCGCGTGCGCGGGGTCGGCCTCGGCCAGCCGCTCGCCCAGCTTGGTGGCCACGCCGGCGAAGCGGCTCGGGTCCAACCACAGGTGCGGGTCGTAGGAGACCTCATGCTCGTGCTCGTGGGCCGCCTCGCCGCCCTCCGGCTCCTCCTCCGCGTGCGCGGGCAGGGTCTGTACGACGGCGGCCGCGTCGAACCCCTTGTCGGCGCCGTTCTGCTCGACCGCCTCGTCCACGGCGGGCTGCAGGCCCTTGATGTAGACGGTCATCGTGGCCCCGCCGACGCCGGCGACCTGCTGCGGGGTGAGCTCGAGGTCGTGCGGCTCCACGCCTGGCGCGGTCAGCGTCTGGACCGTGACATCCTGGCCGGCGATCTGCTCGGTGAGCCACTGCAGCGGGTAGAAGGCGGCCACGACGGTGGGCTTGTCGCCGGCGGCCCCGCCGGGCGCGGCGGCGGTCTGCGCGGCGCCTGACCCGCACGCGGCGGTGGTGGCCAGCAGCACGCCGCCGGCCAGGAGCGAGAGGAATCGGGCTTTATAGGGCATCACGCCCACAAGTATGACCCAGAATGAAAATGGTTGTCAAAATCCCTCGGGATGCCGGCGGCGACAGGGGGCTCGCGCGCCGACCGGCATCCCTGTCACCCTGACGTCGCGGCCCTGGCCGAGCCGTGGCCCGAGCCCGTCAGGGTGAGCCGGTGCTCGCCGGAGTAGACGTTCATCGAGTCGCCTCTCAGGAAACCGATGAGCGTCAGCCCCTCTTCCGCCGCCAGCTCCACCGCCAGGGAGGAGGGCGCGGACACCGCGGCGAGGACGGGGATCCCGGCCATGACCGCCTTCTGCACCAGTTCGAAGGAGGCCCGCCCCGAGACCATCAGCACGGTCCCCGACAGCGGCAGGCGATCTTCGCGCAGCGCCCAGCCGACCAGCTTGTCGACGGCGTTGTGCCTGCCGACGTCCTCGCGGACGCACAACGCCTCGCCCTCGAGGCTGAACAGGCCCGCCGCGTGCAGCCCGCCCGTCCTGTCGAAGACCCGCTGGGCGGCCCTCAACCGGTCGGGCAGCTCTCTCAGCACGTGGCTGCCGATCCGCGCGGGGTCGTCGCGGGCGCTCCACCTGGCCACCGTGCGGACGGCCTCGAGCGAGGCCTTGCCGCAGACGCCGCAGGAGGAGGTGGTGGAGAAGTTGCGCGCCTCGGGGGCCTCGACGCCCGGCGCGAGCCGTACGTCGAGGACGTTGTAGGTCGCGAGGTCCGCGCAGTGGCGCATGGTCGAGATGTCCTGTGACGAGGCGAGCGTGCCCTCGCTCACCAGGAACCCCGCGGCGAGGTCGAAGTCGTCGCCCGGCGTGCGCATGGTGACGGTGAGCGCCTGGCCGCCGACCCTGATCTCCAGGGGCTCCTCGGCGGCCAGCGAGTCGCGCCTCCGGGTCGAGACGTGCGCCTTGACATGCAGTATCTGGCGTTTCTTTGTCCTAGACATAGCCGTAGCCGAAGCGTCCCTTGATGCAGAGGTTTCCGTGGGTGACCGGGTTGTCGTGCGGCGACGTGACCTTGACGATCTTGTTGTCCTGTACGTGCAGCGTGAGGTTGCAGCCCACGCCGCAGTAGCTGCAGATCGTCGTCGTGGTGGTCTGCTCCGACTCGTCCCAGGTGCCCTCGGCCCGCATGTCGAACTCGGTCTTGAACGACAGCGCCCCCGTGGGGCACACCTCGACGCAGTTGCCGCAGTAGACGCAGGCCGAGTCGGTGAGCGCCACGTCGAACTCCGTGGAGATCGTCGCGTCGAAGCCCCTGCCCGCGACGCTGATCGCGAAGCTGTTCTGCCACTGCTCGCCGCAGGCGTCCACGCACTTGTAGCAGAGGATGCACTTGCCGTAGTCGCGGACATAGAGGTCGTTGTCCACCTTGGGCGGCTGGGCGACGGTCGCGGCCTCCTCGCCGAAACGCGCCGGATCGGCGCCGTAGTCGGCCATCCACTCCTTGGCCATCGGCGTCGTCGACAGGTCTGTGGAGGAGGCCAGCAGCTCCAGCACCACCTTGCGGCTGTGCCTGGCCCTGTCGGTGTCGGTGCCGACGACCATCCCCGCCTCCGCCTTCCTGGAGCAGGCGGGCGCGAGGGTCCTCGACCCCTCGACCTCGACGACGCAGACCCTGCAGGCGTTCTTCGGGGTGAGCGTGTCGCCGTAGCAGAGGGTGGGGATGTCCTTGCCGGCCGTACGGCACGCGTCGAGGACGGTCGAACCCTCGGGCACGCGGACGGCCTCGCCGTCGACCTCCACGTCGATCAGGCGTCGGGGTGGCTGCAGAGGGATCACTTGAACGCTCCCAGGCGGTCGATGGCCGATTCGACGGCGTTCCACGCGGTCTGCCCCAGACCGCAGATCGAGGCGTCGCGCATGGTCTGGCCGACCTCGCGCAGCAGCACCAGGTCCTCGTCGCTGCGCCTCCTGCCCAGCCTGTGCAGGGCCTCCTCCTGGCGTACGGTGCCCACCCTGCAGGGCACGCACTGCCCGCACGACTCGTCGCGGAAGAACGCGGCGATCCTGACGAGGAAGGCGGGCAGGTCCACCTCCTCGTCCAGGACCATGACCACGCCCGAGCCGAGCGTCGCGCCTGCCGCCCTGGTGCCCTCGAAGCTGAGCGGGACGTCCAGGTCGGTGACGAACGAGCCGGCCGCGCCGCCGAGCAGCACCGCCTTCAGCCTGCCCGCCGGCCGCGCGAGGTCGAGCAGCTCGCGCAGCGGCGTGCCGAGCGGCAGCTCGTAGACGCCCGGCCTGCCGACGCTGCCGGAGACGCAGAACAGCTTGGTGTCCGAGCCGCCGGTCAGCAGGATCGGCAGGACGTTGACCAGGGTCTCGACGTTGTTGACGACGGTGGGCTTGCCGAACAGGCCCTTCTCCACGGGGAAGGGCGGCTTGGTGCGCGGCTCGCCCCTGTATCCCTCGATCGAGTTGAAGATCGCGGTCTCCTCGCCGCAGATGTAGGCGCCCGCGCCCTTCCTCAGCTCGATGTCGAACGCGAAGCCGTGGCCGAGGATGTCGGCGCCGAGCATGCCGCGCGCCCTGGCCGTCCTGATCGCCGTCTCGAGCGCCGCCGTGGCCCTCGGGTACTCGCCCCTGATGTAGAGGTAGCCCTTGCGGCAGCCCGTGGCGTAGGCGGCGATCGTCATGGCCTCGACCAGCGCGTACGGATCCCCCTCCATGATCACGCGGTCCTTGAAGGTGCCGGGCTCGCTCTCGTCGGCGTTGCACACCAGGTAGTGCGGCTGGTCGGGCTGGCGGGCCGTCGCGTCCCACTTGCGGCCCGTCGGGAAGGCCGCGCCGCCCCTGCCGACCAGGCCGGCCTCGGTGACCTCGCGGATCACCCCTGCGGGGCCCAGCTCGAAGGCGCGGCGCAAGGCCTGGTAGCCGCCGTCGGCCCGGTAGTCGTCGAGGCTGGCGGGGTCGACGACGCCGACCCGCCTGAGCAGGACCAGGCCCTGACCGCCTGCCTGTGGGACCGCGTCGGCGACCGGCGGCTCGGGACGCTCGACGGTGTAGGGGATGGCGTCGGCGGCCGGGCTGCCGCCGTACACCGTGGCCTTGGGCGGCAGGCCCGCTTCCAACGCGAGCGCGGCGGGGGCGCGCTCGCACAGCCCCAGACACGGGCTCGCCACGCCTTCCCCCGCGTCGCGCACGCCCTTGGCCAGGCAGGCCAGGTCGGTGCAGACGTGCAGCACCCTGGCGGGCCTCGGCTCCATGGAGAACAGCGAGTAGAAGCTCGCCACGCCGTACGCCTCGGCGGGAGGGATCGTCAGCCGCCTGCAGATGTAGGCCAGCGCGCCCTCGCTGATCCACCCGACTCTGTCGTTGACCGCGTGCAGCGCGGGCAGCAACTGGTCGCGGGCCTGCTCGGCCCGCGCTGCCGAGCGCAGGTCGGCCTCGGTGCGGTCGCCGCCCTCCCACGCGGTCACGGGCGGGCCGAGCAGCGCGTCGACCGCCGCCCTCTCCTCCGCCGTCGGCTCGGCGTCGCCGAAGTGCAGGTCCACTAGCTCACCTTCTCGATGCGTACGGCTGCCGCCTTGAACTCGGCCGTTCCCGCGATCGGGCAGGTGGCCTCGATGGTCAGGGCGTTGGTGTCGACCTCGTCGGGGAAGTGCATGGTCATGAACACCAGGCCCGGCCGCAGCGCGGGGTCGATGTGGACGGGCGCGACCACCGTGCCGCGCCTGGAGCTGATCCTGACCTCCTCGCCCCTGGCCAGGCCCAGCTGGGCCGCGTCCTCGGGGCACAGCTCGATCGTCTCGCCCCTGCGCAGCGGCGAGGCGAAGCCGGAGGACTGCACGCCGGTGTTGTAGGAGTCGAGGCGGCGGCCCGTGGTGAGCCTGAACGGGTACTCCTCGTCGAGCAGGTCCACCGGCGGCGAGTGCTCCAGCACCGCGAAGGGAGCTCGCGGCCCTGGGTCCTCCTTCCAGAGGCGGCCGTGCAGGTACGGCGGTTCGATCGCGTCCTCGGAAGGGCACGGCCACTGGATGCCCTGATGCTCCTCCAGCCGCCGGTAGGTCATGCCGGTGTGGGCGGGGGAGAGCCTCCTGAGCTCGTCCCACACCTCCTGCGCGCCGTCGTAGTGCCAGTCGTGCCCCATCCTGCGGGCGATCTCGCACATGATCCAGATGTCGTCGCGGGCCTCGCCCGGCGGGTCGAGCGCCTTGCGGACCCGCTGGACCCTGCGCTCGCTGTTGGTGAAGGTGCCCTCGCTCTCGCACCACGCGGCGCTCGCGGGCAGCACGACGTCGGCCATCTGGGCGGTCTTGGTGAGGAAGATGTCCTGGACGACCAGGTGGTCGAGCATGCTCAGGCGCTTGACGCAGGCCAGCGAGTCGGCCTCGGACTGCACCGGGTTCTCGCCGATGAGGTAGCAGGTGGTGAGCTCGCCCTCGGCCATGGCCTCGAGCATCTGGGTGAGGTTGAGTCCGTAGCGGGGCTGGATCGGCACCTGCCAGGCGTTCTCGAAGCGCTGCCTGATCTCGGGGTCGAGGATGTCCTGGAAGCCGGGGAGCCGGTTGGGGATGGCGCCCATGTCGCCGCCGCCCTGCACGTTGTTCTGGCCTCTGAGCGGGGAGAGGCCCGAGCCGTATCTGCCGACGTGGCCGGTCAGCAGCGCCAGGTTGATGAGGGCGCGCACGTTGTCGGTGGCGTTGTGGTGCTCGGTGATGCCCAGTGTCCAGCACAGCTGGGCCCTGTCGGCGCGGGCGTAGGCGTGCGCCAGCTCGCGGATGGCCTCCTTCGGCACGCCCGTCACCTGCTCGGCCACGCTGAGGGTCCAGGGCTCGACCTGCTCGGCGAACTCCTCGAACCCGGTGGTGGCCCGCCTGATGAACGTCTCGTTGTGCAGCCCCTCGTGGATGATCTCCCGAGCGATGGCGTGGGCGAGCGGGATGTCGGTGCCGACGTTCAGGCCGAGCCAGCGGTCGGCCCACTGCGCCGTGCCCGTGCGCCTGGGGTCGACCGCGAACATCCGCGCGCCCTTGTGGATGGCCTTCAGCACGTGATGGAAGAAGATGGGGTGGGCGTTGCGGGCGGCCGAACCCCACATGACGATCACATCGGTGTCCTCGACCTCCTGGTAGGAGGAGGTGCCGCCACCGCTGCCGAAGACCGCGGAAAGGCCCGCCACGCTCGGCGCGTGGCAGGTGCGGTTGCAGGAGTCCACGTTGTTCGTGCCGACGACGACGCGGGTGAACTTCTGGCCCACGTAGTTCATCTCGTTGGTCGAGCGGGCGCACGACAGCATCGCGAAGCTGTCGGGGCCGTGCCTGGCGATGTTGCGCAGGAAGCCCTGCGCCGCGGCGTCGAGGGCCTCGTCCCAGCTCGCCCTGCGCAGCACGCCGTCCTCACGAACCAGTGGATGGGTCAGGCGGTCATAGCTCATGATCCCTCCATTCTGTATACAGCCTACGGTATGTCTTTTAGCGTCAGCTCGCGAGGCTCTCGCTGAGCAGATCGCTGACGGCGTGGATGGCGCGCAGCGTCGGCACCTCGGCGCCGGTCAGGTCGGCCAGCTCGACGACGGCGGCCAGCAGCACGTCGAGCTCCAGCGGCTTGCCCTTCTCCAGGTCCTGCAGCGTGGAGGTCTTGTGCTCGCCCGCCTTCTCCGCTCCCCGCAGCCTGCGCTCGACGGACACGCCGGGATCGCAGCCGACCCTCCCGGCCACCTCGACCGTCTCGCGCATCATCGCCACCACGAGCTCCCTCGCCCCGTCGTGGCGGCAGATCCCCGCCATGGTGGCCCTGGCCAGCGCGCTGATCGGGTTGAAGGCGATGTTGCCCATCAGCTTGATCCAGACGTCCTTGCGCAGGTCCTGCTCCACGGGGCACTTCAGGCCGCCCCTGGTCATCGCCTCGCTGAAGTCGACGCAACGGGCGGTCAGCTCGCCCGAGGGCTCGCCGATGGAGAAACGGGTGCCTTCGAGGTGGCGGACGAGGCCGGGCTCCTCGATCTCGGTCGCGGCGTAGACGACGCAGCCGACGGCGCGTTCCAGCGGGAGCGCGGCGGTGACGCTCCCGCCCGGATCGACGCTCTCGATGCGATAACCCTGGTAGGGGCCCTTGAGCCCGTGGAAGTACCACCACGGGATGCCGTTCTGCGCGGCGATGAGCGTGGTGGACTCGTGCAGCAGCGGCCTGACGAGCGCCCCGGCCGCGGCGTAGGAGTTGGCCTTCAGTCCGAGGAACACGTGGTCCACCGTGCCGACCTCGCGGGGGTCGTCGGTGGCGTGGGGGTGGGCGGTGAAGTCACCCCTCGGGCTCAGCACCCGCACACCGGCCTCGCGTATCGCCCGCAGGTGCTCGCCTCTGGCGATGAGATGCACCTCGGCGCCGCCCCTGTGGAGGGCGGCGCCCACGTACGCGCCGATGGCGCCGGCGCCGAGAACAGCGACCTTCATACCGAGCTCCGTTCTCGCGTCGACAGTGCATTCAGTATACAGTATGGAAAAATTCGGGTCAATAGAGGACAGGATGACCTGCGCGGGGACCCGCATGGGAAGGTTCAGGAACCCGGGCCGAGCACCGATCCGGACACCGGGTGCCGGGCGTGCGGTCAGGGCCGATCGCGGGTAGCGGGAAGGTCCGTGGGAGAGGGCCGGTCTGGATGGCAGGCTTCCTGGAGTGAGGTTCGCCTTCCTCAGGTGAGGTTCGGCCTTCCTGAGGTGACGTGGGACGCAGGTCGCCGGGGTCCATGGATGGTGCTGGGCTCCGGCGTGGGTGGCAGGGTTCGTCGGGTGGAGTCGCGTGTGGAGACGGATGGCGGGGTTCGCAGGGTGGACAGGGCGTCGGGTGGAGACGTGACGTGGGCGGAGGCGCGCGCCATCGCGCTGCGCGCGTCGCCGTCCGCGCCGGTGGAGGAGGTGCCGCTGTCGACGGCGCGCGGCTGTCGGCTGGCCAGGCCGCTGACGGCGCTCGTCCCTGTGCCGGGAACGGACGTGTCCGCCATGGACGGCTACGCGGTCGCGGGGGAGGGGCCGTGGCGGGTGCTCGGACGGGTGCTCGCCGGCGGGCGGGCGCACGGAGAGGTGCTGAAGCCGGGGTGCGCGGTGGAGATCGCCACGGGCGCGCCGGTGCCCGAGGGGACGACGTCGGTCCTGCCGTACGAGGCCGCCCACCCCCTGGCCCCCACCCCACCCACCCACGACTCCCCGACCCTTTCGGGTGAGCGGGAGGGGGTCTGGGTCGCAGGGGTCGTGCAGGAGGGACGGCATGTGCGGCGGCGCGGTGAGGACGTCGGGCTGGGCGAGGTGGTGCTCGGCGCGGGAACGCGGGTGACCCCCGCGGTGCTGGGGCTGGCCGCGGCGCTGGGGCACGACGTGCTGGCCGTCCATAGGCGTCTTGAGGTGGCGGTGCTGGTGACGGGCGACGAGGTGATCGGCGAGGGACTGCCCGAACCCGGCAGGGTGCGCGACGCCATCGGCCCCTTCCTGCCCGGGCTGATCGCATGGGCGGGGGCGCGCGTGGGCCCACGCCTCACGATCCCGGACGGCGCGGCCCCCCTCCGTGCCGCCCTCATGCCCCATCCGCCGGCCGTCCCCGATCGCGCGACGTCCGTTCCGCCAGGTGACGGCGCCCCCGCCTCGCTCGGCGACGGTGCTCCGGGCTCGCCCGCCCAGGGTGCCCGGCGTCCGTCGGCCCAGAAGGCGGACGCCGGCCGCGTCGGGTGGGAGGGGGGCGCTGAGATCGTGGTGGTGTGCGGCGCCTCGTCCAAGGGTCCCGCCGATCACCTGCGGGCCGTTCTCGACGACCTGGGCGCCGAGGTGCTCGTCGACGGCGTCGCCGTACGGCCAGGCCACCCGCAGCTCCTGGCCAGGCTTCCCTGCGGACGCCTGGTGGTGGGCCTGCCGGGCAACCCGTTCGCCGCGCTCGCGGCGGCCCTCACGCTGCTGGTCCCGCTGCTCAAGGGCGAGCGCTACGAGTACGGCGAGCGCATGACGCTGGCCGTGACCCCCGCCCCGGCGTCGCCGACCTCGCCGTCCCATCGGAACCAGCAGCCGGTCCACGCGGCCCACCAGGCACCGCGAGGCCACCGCCACAGCAACACCCGGCTGGTGCCCGTCCGCAGGTCGGGGAAGGGGGCGGTGCCCGTGGGGCACGACAGGCCCGGCTCGCTCTGGGGTGCCGCCATGGCCGATGCGCTGGCCGTGCTGCCGCCCGGATGGGACGGCGAGCCGGTGGAGTTGCTCGAGCTGCCGGATTGAGAAGGGGCTAGACAGGCCCGTGATGGCCGGGTAAGCATGGGGCTCATACGGTATGCAGTATGGAGAAGACAGCATCCTGGAAAGGTGAACGATGTCGGAACTGATCTCGGGTGGGCACCTGGTGGCCAAGGCGCTCAAGGCGGAGGGTGTGGACGTCATCTACACGCTCTGTGGCGGCCACATCATCGACATCTACGACGGTTGCGTGGACGAGGGCATCGAGGTGATCGACGTACGCCACGAGCAGGTCGCGGCGCACGCCGCCGACGGCTACGCCAGGATCACCGGCAAGCCCGGCTGCGCTGTCGTCACGGCGGGCCCCGGCACCACCGACGCGGTGACGGGTGTGGCCAACGCCTTCCGCGCCGAGAGCCCGATGCTGCTCATCGGCGGCCAGGGCGCCCTGAGCCAGCACAAGATGGGCTCGCTGCAGGACCTCCCGCACGTCGACATGATGACCCCGATCACGAAGTTCGCCGCGACGGTGCCGAGCACCGAGCGGGTGGCCGACCTGGTGTCGATGGCCTTCCGCGAGTGCTACCACGGCGCGCCGGGCCCGTCGTTCCTGGAGATCCCGCGCGACGTGCTCGACGCCAAGGTGCCGCTGGACAAGGCGCGGATCCCGGCCAACTACCGGGCCTCGACCAAGCAGGCCGGCGACCCCGAGGCCATCGAGCGCCTCGCCGACCTGCTGGCCCACAGCGAGAAGCCGTGCATCCTGCTCGGCACCCAGGTATGGACCTGCAGGGGGACCGACGCCGCGATCGACTTCGTCCGCGCGCTCAACGTCCCCGCCTACATGAACGGCTCGGGCAGGGGCACGCTCCCGCCGGGCGACCCGCACCACTTCCAGCTCAGCCGCAGGTACGCCTTCACCGAGGCCGACCTGATCATCATCGTCGGCACGCCGTTCGACTTCAGGATGGGGTACGGCAAGCGGCTCTCGCCCACAGCCACCGTCGTCCAGATCGACCTCGACTACCGCACGGTCGGCAAGAACCGCGACATCGACCTGGGCATCGTCGGCGACGCGGGCGCCGTCCTGTCGGCCGTCACGCAGGCCGCCGGCGGACGCATCCAGAACGCCGCCGCCAGGCGCAAGGAGTGGATCGAGGAGCTGCGCACGGTCGAGACGCAGGCCTACGCCAAGCGCCTGCCCAGGCAGCACTCCGACGACCGGCCGATCGACCCCTACCGGCTCGTCCACGAGATCAACGAGTTCCTGACCGAGGACTCCATCTACATCGGCGACGGCGGCGACATCGTCACCTTCTCCGGGCAGGTGGTCCAGCCGAAGTCGCCTGGCCACTGGATGGACCCGGGCCCGCTCGGCACCCTCGGCGTCGGCGTCGCCTTCGCGATGGCCGCCAAGCAGGCCCGTCCCGACAAGGAGGTCGTCGCGCTCTTCGGCGACGGCGCCTTCAGCCTCACCGGCTGGGACTTCGAGACGATGGTCCGCTTCGACCTGCCGTTCATCGGCGTCATCGGCAACAACTCCTCGATGAACCAGATCAGGTATGGCCAGGCCGCCAAGTACGGCGTGGACCGCGGCCGCATCGGCAACACCCTCGGCGACGTCCGCTACGACGAGTTCGCCAAGCTCCTCGGCGGCCACGGCGAGGAGGTCCGCGACCCTGCCGACATCGCCCCCGCGCTCCAGCGGGCCCGCGAGTCGGGCAAGCCGTCCCTGATCAACGTGTGGGTCGATCCGGAGGTCTACGCCCCCGGCACCATGAACCAGACGATGTACAAGTAGGAGCCGTAGATGAAGGCACTGGAAGGCGTCCGAGTCCTCGACATGACCCACGTCCAGTCAGGCCCCTCGGCCACCCAGCTGCTCGGCTGGCTCGGCGCCGACGTGGTCAAGCTGGAGGCCCCGACAGGTGACATCACCAGGCAGCAGCTGCGCGACGTGCCGGACGTCGACAGCCTCTACTTCACGATGCTGAACTGCAACAAGCGCAGCATCACGCTCAACATGAAGAGCGAGCGGGGCAAGGAGCTGTTCACCGAGCTGGTGAAGAGCTCGGACATCCTGGTGGAGAACTTCGGCCCCGGCGCGGTCGACCGCATGGGCTTCACCTGGGAGCGCCTGCAGGAGCTCAACCCGCGCCTCATCTACGCCTCCATCAAGGGCTTCGGCGCGGGCCGCTACGCCAGGTTCAAGGCGTACGAGGTGATCGCCCAGGCCATGGGCGGCTCGATGAGCACCACGGGGTTCGAGGACGGCCCGCCGCTGGCCACCGGCGCCCAGATCGGCGACTCGGGCACCGGCATCCACGCGGTCGCGGGCATCCTGGCCGCCCTCTACCAGCGGGAGAACACCGGCAAGGGGCAGCGCGTCCAGGTCGCGATGCAGCACGCCGTCCTCAACCTGTGCAGGGTGAAGCTGCGCGACCAGCAGCGGCTGGCGCACGGGCCGCTGAAGGAGTACCCGAACAGGACCTTCGGCGTGGAGGTGCCGCGCTCGGGCAACGCCAGCGGCGGCGGCCAGCCCGGCTGGGCGGTGCGGTGCGCGCCGGGCGGTCCGAACGACTACATCTACGTGATCGTGCAGCCGGTCGGCTGGAAGCCGCTGTCGGCGATCATCGGCAGGCCCGAGCTGGCCGACGACCCCGAGTGGGCCACCCCCGAGGCGCGGCTGCCGAAGCTGGACAAGATGTTCCAGCTCATCGAGGAGTGGAGCAGCGCCCACGACAAGTGGACGGTGCTGGACAGGCTCAACGCCGAGAACATCCCCTGCGGTCCGATCCTGTCCACCAAGGAGCTGGTCGAGGACGACAGCCTGCGCGAGGAGGGCATCGTCGTCAGCGTCGACCATCCCGAGCGCGGCGAGTTCGTGACGGTGGGCAGCCCGCTGCAGCTGTCGGACTCGCCTGTCGAGGTGCGCACGCCCCCTCTGCTCGGCGAGCACAACCAGGAGATCTACGAAGCCTTCGGCGTCAGCGCCGACGAACTGGCCGAGCTGAAGACGAACGGAGTCATCTAGTGAGCACCACGAGGGAGATCCTGGACAAGGCGCTGGCGGAGGGCCGCACGGCGCTGACCGCCCCGGAGGGGCGGAGGATCTGCCAGGAGTACGGCATAGCGACCCCGGGCGAGGGCCTGGCCACGAGCGCCGACGAGGCCGTACGGCTGGCGGAGGAGCTGGGCTTCCCCGTCGTCATGAAGATCGTCTCACCTGACATCCTGCACAAGACCGACGCGGGCGGCGTGCTGGTGGGCCTCAAGAACGCGGAGGAGGTCGCGAGCGGCTACGAGCGAATTCTCGCGAACGCCTCTGCATACAATCCACAGGTCACCGTCGACGGAATACAGATTCAGCAGCTTGTCTCGGGCGGGCACGAGGTGATCATCGGCGCGGTCACCGACCCCACCTTCGGCAAGATCGTCGCGTTCGGCCTCGGCGGTGTCCTGGTTGAAGTGCTCAAGGACGTGACCTTCCGACTTGCTCCACTTTCGGGTGATGATGCACTCGGGATGCTGGACGACATCAGAGCGGCGGAGGTGCTGCGAGGTGCTCGCGGTGCGCGACCGGCCAGCAGACAGGCGCTGGCGACGATGATCGAGCGCGTGGGCGCCCTGGTCGGCGACTTCCCCGAGATCACCGAGGTCGACCTCAACCCCGTCTTCGCCGGGCCGGACGGGGCCGTCGCCGCCGACGTCCGCATCCTCATCGGCGAGCTGCCGCAGGAGAAGGCGCGCATCCCGAGGGAGAAGATCCTCGAGCAGATGACGCGGATCTTCAAGCCGCGCTCCGTCGCGGTGATCGGCGCCTCGGCCGAGCAGGGCAAGATCGGCAACTCGGTCATGCGCAACCTCATCAACGGCGGCTACCGGGGCCAGATCTTCCCGATCAACCCCAAGGCCACCGACATCATGGGGCTGCCGGCCTACAAGAGCGTGGCCGACGTGCCGTTCGACGTGGACGTGGCGGTGTTCGCGATCCCGGCGGCCTTCGTCCCTCCCGCGCTGGAGCAGGCGGGGGAGAAGGGCGTGGCGGGGGCCATCATGATCCCCTCCGGATTCGCGGAGACGGGCAACGTCGAGGGCCAGGCGGAGATCGTGGAGATCGCCGCCAGGCACGGGGTGCGCATGCTCGGCCCCAACATCTACGGCTACTACTACACGCCTGAGAACCTCTGCGCGACGTTCTGCACGCCGTACGACGTGAAGGGCAGCGTGGCGCTGACCTCGCAGAGCGGCGGCATCGGGATGGCCATCCTGGGCTTCAGCCGTACGACCAAGATGGGGGTCTCGGCGATCGTCGGCGTCGGCAACAAGGCCGACGTGGACGAGGACGACCTGCTGACCTTCTTCGAGCAGGACGACAACACCCGCGCCGTGGCCATGCACCTGGAGGACCTCAAGGACGGGCGCGGGTTCGTCGAGGCGGCCCGCAGGGTGGTCAGGCACAAGCCGGTCATCGTGCTCAAGGCAGGCCGTACCGCGATGGGCGCCAGGGCCGCGGGCTCGCACACCGGCGCGCTGGCCGGCGACGACAAGGTCTACGACGACATCCTGCGCCAGGCGGGCGTCGTGCGCGCGCCGGGACTGAACGACATGCTGGAGTACGCGCGCTCGCTGCCGCTGATGCCCACGCCCCAGGGCGAGAACGTCGTGATCATCACCGGCGCCGGCGGGTCCGGCGTGCTCCTCTCGGACGCCTGCGTCGACGCGGGGCTGACCCTCATGGACATCCCCGACGACCTCGACCAGGCCTTCCGCGCCTACATCCCGCCGTTCGGCGCGGCGGGCAACCCGATCGACATCACCGGAGGCGAACCGCCCTCGACCTACGAGAACACCGTCCGCCTCGGCCTGACCGACCCGCGCATCCACGCGCTGGTCCTCGGCTACTGGCACACGATCGTCACCCCGCCCATGGTCTTCGCCGAACTGATCGCCAAAGTCGTCCAGGAGGAGCGCGACAAGGGCAACGTCAAGCCTGTCGTCGCCTCGCTCGCCGGTGACACCGAGGTCGAGGAGGCCTGCGACTACCTGTTCGACCACGGTGTGGTCGCCTACCCGTACACGACGGAGAAGCCGGTCGCGGTCCTCGGTGCGAAGTACCGCTGGGCGCGCGCCGCAGGACTGCTGTAAGACGGCGGCTGGAGCCGAGCCGCTGAAGGGGGCCCATCGCACCTGCACACCCCACCCCCCAGGAGGTCCGTCAGTTGGACACGTCCGAGACACCGGTGACCACCACGCCGGTAGAAGACAAGCGAGTATGGAAAGCGGGCCGGCTCGAGCCGATGCCCATCCGCAAGCTGCCCGACGCCCCGCCCTCGGTGCACATCCTCGGTCCCACGGTGTTCCTCGTGGCGCTCGGCGTGGGCATGGGCGAGTCGTACATGTGGCCACGCCTGGTGCTGCTGTTCGGGCCCGAGATCCGCTGGCTCTTCCTGATCGGCGTCACCCTCCAGGCCGTCGTCATGCTGGAGATGGCGCGCTACGCGATGGCCACGGGGGAGAGCATCTTCTCCGGCGCCGCCCGCGTCTTCAAGCCGCTCATGTGGTTCTTCTTCACCGTCGCGATCCTCGTCTACATCTGGCCGGGACACCTCTCGGCGGGAGCGGCGGCCTTCGAGGAGATCACCGGCATACCGTGGACCGTGACCGCGGTCACGGGACTGATCCTGGTCGGGGTGGTCTTCAGCCTGGCCAAGGTCATCTACAACGTGCTGGAGAACCTGCTGTCGGTGCTCATCGGCGCGCTGGTCATCGGCACCGCGGTGATCGCGGCCATGGTCGGCTCATGGTCCGACGTCGTCAGCACGATCACCGGGATGTTCTCCATCGGCTACCTGCCTCCCGAGGCGCTGTCGGCCGCCTGGTTCCCGGTGATCGTCGGCGCCTGCGCCTTCGCGGGGCCGTCCGGGATGCAGCAGATGTGGTACACCCTGCACCTGCGCGACTCGGGGGCGGGCATGGGCGCCCACATCCCGCGCATCCGCGGCCTGCGGCACGCCGGTGAAGAGGAGGCCATGCCCTCGCGCGGCTTCATGTTCGACACCGAGGACCCCGCCGAGATGGCCAAGTGGAGGGGATGGCGGCGCTGGGTCACCTTCGACGCGCTGCTGCTGTTCTGGGGCATCACGATGCTCGTGACGATCTCGTTCACGGTCATCGCGCAGGCCGCGGCCAGGCAGAACCCCGGCGTGCGCACCGCCATCCAGGGCGACGACAGGGAGGTCGCGCTCAGCGCCATGGCCGACGCCGTCTCCTCGGCGGGCAGCTCGGTGCTCGGCGTGGTCTTCCTCGGCTTCATCGCGCTGATCGGACTCAACGCGACGCTCGGCCTGTTCGACTCCTTCTCGCGCGGCCAGGCGGACATGACCTACAACTTCGTGCCGGGCGCGAAGAAGCTGCGCATGTCACACCTGTACGCGGGCTTCCTCTGGGGAGTGATCATGTTCGGCATCCTGATCCTGCTCTTCGGACCCGCAGAAGGGCCCAGCGGGATCCTGGACACGCTGGCGTTCCTGTCGACGTTCGCGATGGGCGCGTACTGCGTGACGCTGCTGCTGGTCAACAACAGGATGCTGCCCAAGCCCATCAGGCCGAGATGGTGGTCGAACGTGATCATCGGCTTCGGCGCCTTCTTCTACCTCGGGATGCTGTTCTACAGCCTCGTCGCCTTCGGCGTGGTCGTGGGCTGATGGTCTCCCGTCACAGCCTCGAACTGGCCGTCCCAGGGCTCGCCGTCGGCGCGCTGGCCGGCGTCATGGCAGGAGGGCTGACCCTGTTCGCGGGTCAGCCCGGCGGGGCGACCTTCCTCGCGCTGCCGCTGGCTCTCTTCGGCGGCCTGTACGGCATGCTGCTCGGCCACGGACCCTTCAGGCCCGGCACCTTCGCACCCGCCGGCCTGTTATGGCTGCCGGCCTTCCCGCTGTCCAGGCTGGCCCAGGAGGGCGTCGCGGCCACCGGAGCGCTGGCGGACGGCGTGCTGCCCTTCCTGGCCTACCAGGCGATGGTGAGCCTCGGATTCGCCATCGGCTTCCTCTGGCTGCACGAGCGGCTCATGCCGTACTGGCTGCTGCGGGTGCGCGCGCGGGGACACAACCCGCGCGCTGACCGACTGCTCGCCCACTACGTGAGGAGTGCCTCGGCGTGAACCTGCCTCCCTGGATCTGGCTGGCCACGATCACGGGGTTCATGCTCGTGCTGGCCGTCGACTTCTACCTGGTCGCCCGCAACCCGCGCGAGCCCTCGTTCAAGGAGTGCGTCGGCTGGGTGACGTTCTACGTGGCCCTCGCGGGGGTCTTCGGCGCCGGGCTGCTGCTGGTGTCGGGGCCCGCGCACGGCGGGGAGTTCTTCGCCGGCTGGATCACCGAGTACTCCCTCAGCGTCGACAACCTCTTCGTCTTCCTGCTGATCATGAGCCGGTTCCGCGTGCCGATGCGCTACCGCCAGAAGGTCCTGCTGGTCGGCATCGTGCTGGCGCTGCTCATGCGCGGCGTCTTCATCGCCCTGGGCGCGGAGGCGGTGGCCCGCTTCGACTGGCTCTTCTACGTCTTCGGCGCGTTCCTCGTCTACACCGCGTGGAAACTCATCTCCTCCTCCTCCGAGGAGTCGGACGAGTTCTCCGAGAACGCGGTGATCAGGGCGACGCGGCGGCTGCTGCCGACGACCTCCGCCTATCACGGGGCGTCCCTGACCGTACGGGTGGACGGCCGGCGCATGGTGACCCCGATGCTGATCGTCATGGTCGCCATCGGGACCACGGACCTGCTGTTCGCCCTCGACTCCATCCCCGCGATCTTCGGACTGACGAAGGAGCCCTACCTGGTCTTCACCGCCAACGCGTTCGCGCTGATGGGCCTCAGGCAGCTGTTCTTCCTGATCGGAGGGTTGCTGGACCGGCTGGTCTACCTCAGCAAGGGACTGTCGGTCGTGCTGGCCTTCATCGGGGTCAAGCTGGTGCTCGAGGCCATGCACCACGACGGGGTGTCGTGGGCGCCCGAGATCCCGATCGTGGTGTCGCTGGGGGTCATCGTCTCGACGCTGGCGGTGACGACGGTGGCGAGCCTCGTGAAGTCGTCCAGGTCAGCGAGGTCGCCCTCGTCGAGCTCTTCGGCGGGGTCGTCCTCGGTCGGGTCGTCTTCGGCCGCGTCGCCTTCCGCGGAGTCGGCTACCGCCGGCTCGTCCGAGGGTTCGCGCGGTTCTGCATCGTCCGCCTCGTCGGAGGGCGAGCGGCGCTGACCTTCGTGCCCGCGGGTGGGGCTTTCAGGCCCCGCCCGCGGCCTTGTCGTGCGCCGTCCTGCCGCTCTGGGCGTCGGAGGCCCATTCGCGCAGGTACCGGTCGGCCTCGTCGGCCGAGTAGTGCTGCCTGGTCGCCAGGCCCACGGCAAGGCCGAGCATGCGCCCGTCGCCGGAGTGGCCGATGGGATCGCCAAGGAGAAAGCGGGCAATCGCCTTCATCTGTCATCACCTCTCTTCCAGGATCTACCCCTGGTGTTTCCGGAAAACGGCGCCGGGTGAACTCCACGTCAACGCCGCAGCTGAGCTCGCGTCTCTCGCGCGGACGCCGTGCTCATGCCGCCCCCGGAGCCGCTGTCGCAGTCCCCGATGCGTCCGCTGGTGGTGCCTGCGGGTCACACGTCCGGACGGCATGGCCGCCGCCATCCCCGTATATCGGGGGAAGCGGGTCACCCCGGCGCCGTCCGTCCATCCCGAGTTGTCAGCAGGTCCTGAGATCACGCCGTGCTGGGTCCACATGCCCCCCGAGATATGCGGTAGCACATGAGTTCACCGTCCAAAGGCGCACCGAATGAGGGTCTCGGCCGCGGCACGAGCGTGCGCCGCTGTGTCCGGGTCTCGCGTGATGGCGGCCGTGGTCTGGGCGCCCTCGGCGAGGAGGACGAGTTGTGGGGCGAGAAAGGCTGGGCCGCCCGCCTCTACGACCAGTTCGGCGACGCGGCGCTGGAAGGACGTCTTCTGCTCGCGGACGGCCTCGGCGACCCTGGTGCTACCGCCTCCCAGCTCGCCGAAGAAGTTGATGAAGGCGCAGCCGCGGAAGTCGTCCTCGCGGAACCACTCCGCCAGAAAGTCGAAAACGGCCAGCAGCTTGTCGCGCGGCGTTCCGGCGGTGGCGATGGCGCCGTCGACGCCGGTGTTCCACTGCTTCGTCCGATGCTGGAGCACGGCCAGGATCAGGTCGTCCTTGGAGGGGAACAACGTGTAGATGCGCTTCAGTGAGACGCCGGACTCGGTGCGGACGGTGTCCATACCGACGGCCTGGACCCCATGGGCGTAAAACAGCCGATCCGCCGTCGATACGACCTGTGCCTCACCGGTCATGAGCCCTCCCGTTTGCATAGAGAACCAGCGTTCTCTACTGTAGGGCACATGAGCAGAGAACGACCGTTCTCTGCCGTACGAGGGAGATTGTCATGGGCCACATCACGGTCGGGACGGAAAACAGCACCGACATCGAGCTGTACTACGAGGACCAGGGCGCCGGTCAGCCGGTCGTCCTCATCCACGGCTACCCCCTGAACGGGCACAGCTGGGAACGCCAGACCCGCGAACTGCTCGCCGCGGGCCACAGGGTCATCACCTACGACCGCCGGGGCTTCGGCCAGTCCAGCAAGGTCGGCAGCGGCTACGACTACGACACCTTCGCCGCCGATCTGCACACGCTGCTGGAGACGCTGGACCTGCGGGACGTCATCCTCGTCGGGTTCTCGATGGGCACCGGCGAGCTGGCCCGCTATGTCAAGAACCATGGCCACGAGCGCGTCGCCAAGCTGGCATTCCTCGCCTCGCTTGAGCCGTTCCTGGTGGCGGCGGACGACAACCCCACCGGGGTGCCGCAGTCGGTGTTCGACGGCATCGCCGCCACCGCGCAGGCCGACCGCTATGCCTGGTTCACCCAGTTCTACAAGGACTTCTACAACCTGGACGAGAACCTCGGCACCAGGATCAGCCAGGAGGTCGTCACCGCCAACTGGAACACCGCCACCACCTCCGCCCCGGTGGCCGCCTACGCGGTCGTGTCGGCCTGGATCGAGGACTTCCGCGAGGACGTCGCAGCCGTGCGCGCGGCCGGCAAGCCGTCGCTGATCCTGCACGGGACCAAGGACAACATCCTGCCGATCGACTCCACGGGACGTCCGTTCCACAAGGCATTCCCTGAGGCGGACTACGTCGAGGTCGAGGGCGCGCCGCACGGCCTGCTGTGGACGCACGCCGCCGAGGTCAACCAGGCGCTGCTGGCCTTCGTCGGCAAGTGACCGAACGGGCCGGCGCCCTCGTCGAGCAGAGGCCGTCGGCCCCTCGCCACGGGACGGCATTCAGGACAGGCCGGAAGCCGCGTCTGATCGTCCTCCCTCAGAGCTGCGTACCCCCGAGATGTCGGTAGACCCTCAGACGTCCGCATGCCCCGCGATGTCGACCGCCTCGTGGGCGGATGCCCTCAACGTGGGGTTCAGCTCCCCGGCGCCGTCCGCATGCGGCGTCGCCGTACCGGCTGGGGCGCCGGCTCCTCCGGCTGGCTCTTCCGCTGCTCCAGGTACGACAACCTCGTGTGCTCGGTGTGTTCGCGCATGATCTGCGCCGCCATCTCCTCGTTGCCGTCGGCGATGGCGTCGATCAGATCCTCGTGCTCCTGCCACGACGTGAGACCCCGCTGCCTGGCCACCGGCGTGTGATACCACCGCACCCTGCGCGCCACCTGGGCCGCCAGCTCCGCCAGCACCTTGTTGCCCGACAGCGCCGTGATCAACGCGTGCAGCTCGGAGTTGGCCGTGACCGCGGTGTCCGTGTCCTCCGAGTGCGCTGCCGAGGCCCCGCGCGCGCACAGCCTCCGCAGCGCCGCCACCCCGTCCTCGTCCGCGTGCCGCGCGGCCAGCCGCGCGGACTCCGTCTCCAGCAGCGCCCGTACGGCAAGCAGCTGGTCGGCCTCCTCGACACTGGGCGAATGCACGAAAGCGCCCTGCCCGGGATGCAGGTCCACCCATCCCTCGCCGCTGAGCAGCTGCAACGCCTCACGCACGGGCTGCCGTGACACTCCGAGCAACTCGGCCAGCTCGTTCTCCACCAGGTGCTGGCCAGGCCGAAGCTGCCCGGACACGATGAGCTCAAGCAGAGCCTCGAACACACTCTCCCTGAGCGGAACCGGACGCGGAATCTTGGCCGCCGCCCCCGAATCAGACTGCAACATATCCGCACCTCAAACTGTTCGTGGTCGACTGCCTACAGCATACAGTTCCAATGATCCCACCGCCGGGTGACCCCTATCACAGCCCGGCTCAAAGCTCAGATCCTCCGCTCCGCGTCACCCGGCAGCGTCTGTTTGCCTCTCGTGGCAGGTCACACGGGTCGGGAAGGTTCGCCCAGGCCTGCGACCTTGGTCAAACGGCTCGTGGAGGGGCTGCCCGGACCCGCGACTCCGTCACACGGGGATCGTGGAGGGCCTGCCCGGTACCCGCAACCCCAGGCTCGCCGCAGCCGCAGCGAACGCCGCGCATCCCGCCACCAGGCCGATCCCACCCAGCCCTGCCCCGCCCGGCAGTCCGACGTCACCCAGCAGGTGAATCCCAGCCGAGGAATCAGCGGCCACTCCAACCCCGCTTGGTGGCTGACCTTCGGTGACCGCCCGATCCCGGCTCGGCGGCTGACTCTCGGCGGCCACCCCGGCTTCGCTGGGCGGTTGACCTTCGGCGACCGCCCGATCCTGGCTCTGCGGTCGGCCTTCAGTGACCGTCCGAGCCTCGCTCGGCGGCTGACCTTCAGCGGCCACCTCAGCCCCACTCGTGGGACCGCTTTCATCCACCACTCTTGCTCCGCTCCGCGAGTCACCACCACCGAGCCCCCCGGCCAGCACGGCGGATCCCGCCAGCAGTACGCCCGCCAAGCCGACCCCCACGATGCCCGCCACCGCCTTGGCGCTGTAGACCACGCCATGGATCTCGGTCACTCGCTCCTCCCCGAAGTACTCCCGCACAAGGGCGGCCACCAGCGGATAGAACCCGCCACCACCCAACCCCGCCACCATCGCGCCCACCGTGACCGCACCGCTCGCCAGCACCACCTGGCCGACTCCGAGCACCGCGAGCACCAGCGCGAGAGTCCGCCGTCGCCCCAGCAGCTCGGAGACCCTCATCGCCCCCGCCCGCCCCGCTCCGTTCAGCGCGATCAGCAGGGCGAGCGCCACCCACGACCCCATCGCCGCCACCACCACGACGTTGAAGATCGAGATCGCCCCCGCGCAGAGGAGGATCCCCGCCAGGACGGCGAGCGCGGGAGTCCGCAGCGCCTGTCCTGGCGTGAACTCGCGCACCGCTGGAGGCGTCCTCCGCAGGTGCCTGGCGTCCAGGGCGAAGTGCCGGGGGTCGATCGTGTCGGGCCACCACCGAGGCGGCGCCAGCCGTACGAACCTGGCCGCCAGCCCGATCGCCACCACGGCCACCACCGCACACACCGCGAACGCGACCGCCAGAGCACCCGCGCCCCCATCTCCGATGCCAGCCGTCAGCGCACCCAGGCTTCCATCGCCGGCTCCAGGCGTCAGCGCCCCCGCGCCTCCATCGCCGGCTCCATCCGGCTCATTCGAGCGCGCATCGCCGGCTCCGACCGTCATGCCCGCGACTATCGCGACGGGAAGCGCCCCGTATCCGAACGCCCCCGTCACATAGCCCACCCTGGCCGCAGACCTCTCGGGATACCAGCCCGCCACCAGTCGACTGCACACCCCATACACCAGACCGCCGCCCACCCCGCCGAGCAGCGAGAACCCGATCAGCAGCGCCCAGAGCTCCCCGCTGATCGCCACGGTGAGCAACCCGATCCCACTCAGACCAGCTCCCGCCCCCAGCACCCGGCCCACCCGCGGCCCACGATCCGGGCTCGCAGACCCTTCCCGTCCACGATCCCAGTCCCGAGTGTCACGGCTGCGGGTCACGCGACGCCGGTTCCCGCGATCCCGGTCTCCGCGGCGATGAACGTCCTCATGGTCGGGGTTCTCGGTAGCTCGGCCCCCGCCGTTCCGATCGTCTCGACGCGTCCCCGCTGCCTGGGTGGCGATGCTCGTGGGGTCGGTCGCCAGGTCATCTCGTGGGGAGGTGCCTGCCGGGAGGGGCGGCGTCACGCCGCCTGAGGGACGGGGGCCGGGCAGGCGGGTGCTCAGGAGGAACGCCGTGACGGCCTGGCAGACGATCCATGCGGCCAGCGGCAGCAGGACGGTGGCCAGGGAGCGGCCCCCGGCGAGGAAGGCCGGTACGGCGGCGGCGTAGCCGTACTGCAGGGGAGCGATGGCGATCATCGAGGCCCAGGCCAGCACGAACATCCTGCGGCGGTCGGACGGCGGCGCGGTGACGAGGTAGGCGCGACCGCGCCAGTCCCTGACCAACGTATTTTCCATACTGTATGGAATATCCGGGAGACAGTGTTCTGTCGAGACCTAGACGCGACATATTCCATACGGTATACCGTCTACAAGAACCGCATAGGGAGTCTCGATGGACCTGTACGAGTACCAGGCAAAGGAGCTCTTCAACCGGCACGGTGTCCCCGTACCGCGTGGCGGGGTGGCGGCCACCCCTGACGAGGCGCGGACGATCGCGGTGGAGCTCGGCACCCCGGTTGTCATCAAGGCCCAGGTCAAGACCGGCGGCAGGGGCAAGGCCGGAGGCGTGAGACCCGCGCCGGGCCCGGCCGCGGCACACGAGGAGGCGGCCCGCATCCTCGGCATGGACATCAGGGGACACATCTCGCACACCCTCCTCGTCGAGGAGGCGACGGTGGCCTTCGAGGAGTACTACGCGGCCTTCCTTGTCGACAGGGCGAACGGCTGTTTCCTCGCCATGGCGTCCACAGAAGGCGGCATGGAGATCGAGGAAGTGGCCGCGACCAGGCCCGAGGCGTTGCTCAAGGTGGCGATCGATCCGCTCGGAGGGGTGGACGGGGCGCAGCTCGCCCGTCGTTCGGGACTGCCCGAGGCGGCGGGGCCGGTGCTGGAGCGGCTGTGGCGGGTGATGGTCGAGGAGGACGCGCTGCTCGTCGAGGTCAACCCGCTCGCCTGCACCACCGACCAGCGCATCGTCGCCCTCGACGGCAAGATCACATTGGACGACAACGCCCTGTTCAGGCACGCGGGCGAGGACGCCTGCCCGGTGACGGAGTGGATCGGCGGAGAGCACGAGGGCGAGGGGCTCGAGGCCAGGGCGCGGCGGCGCGGGCTCAACTACGTCAAGCTCGACGGCCAGGTCGGCATCGTCGGTAACGGCGCAGGACTGGTGATGAGCACGCTGGACGTCGTCGCCCAGGCGGGCGCGGGACCGGCGAACTTCCTCGACATCGGGGGCGGCGCGTCGGCGAAGGTGATGGCCGACGGGCTGGAGATCATCCTGTCCGACCCCGACGTCCGTTCCGTGCTGGTCAACGTCTTCGGCGGGATCACGACCTGCGACGCGGTGGCGACGGGGGTCGTCTCCGCGCTCCAACTGCTCGGTGAGCGGGGGGTGACGCGGCCGATCATCGTCCGGCTGGACGGCAACAACGCCGAGATCGGACGGCGGATCCTCAGCGACGCCCGCCATCCGGCCGTACGCCAGGTCTCCACGATGGACGGCGCCGCTGAACTCGCCGCACGCCTGGCCAAGGCGAGCGCGTGATGACGGCAGGGCGCCCTCGATGGACGGCCTGCCGTGCGGGAGACGGGTCCGCAGGCGGAAGCGGACCTCGGGCAGGGGGAGCGAGTCCGACCCCCAACAGGCAGGCAGGCACCCCCGCTGCGGCGCCGAGTGGTCGGGTGCTGAGAGGGCCGGTCTGGCGTCGGGTGCTGGGGCGAGGGCCGGGCCGGCATGCAGTGCTGCGACGAAGGTGGGGCCGGCATGCAGTGCTGGGGCGGGGGTTGGGGTGGGGGCGTGGGCTGGGACGCGACTCGTCCCTTGGCGACATGGCGTCGGTTCGTGAAAGCGGGTAGATGATGGCGATCTTTCTGACCAAGGACAGCAGAGTCCTCGTGCAGGGCATGACCGGCGCGGAGGGCGCGAGGCACACGGCCAGGATGCTGGCGGCGGGCACTGACGTCGTCGCAGGCGTGACCCCAGGCAAGGGCGGCACGTCGGTGGACTTCGGCGAGCGAAGGGTGCCGGTGTTCGGCACCGTGGCCCAGGCGATGGCCGAGACGGGCGCGGACGTGTCGGTGGTGTTCGTACCGCCACGCTTCGCCGGAAGCGCGGTGGAGGAGGCGGCCGAGGCCGAGATGCCGCTGTGTGTGGTGATCACCGAGGGCGTTCCCGTCCATGACACGCTGCGGTTCCTGGCGAAGGCGCGTCACACCAGGATCATCGGGCCGAACTGTCCTGGGCTGATCAGTCCGGGGCAGGCGTCGGCGGGGATCGTCCCCGCGGACATCACTGGGCACGGGCGCATCGGGCTGGTGTCGAAGTCGGGGACGCTGACCTACCAGCTGATGTACGAGCTGCGAGATCTCGGCTTCTCGACGGCGGTGGGCATCGGCGGCGACCCCGTGATCGGCACCACGCACATCGACTGCCTGCGGGCGTTCGAGGAGGACCCCGCCACCGACGCGATCGTGATGATCGGAGAGATCGGGGGCGATGCGGAGGAGCGAGCGGCGGCGTTCGTCGCGGCCGGCGTGACCAAGCCGGTCGTGGCGTACGTGGCGGGGTTCACCGCTCCTGAGGGCAAGACCATGGGGCACGCGGGGGCGATCGTGTCGGGCTCGTCGGGGACGGCGCAGGCGAAGAAGGAGGCGCTGGAGGCCGCGGGCGTCAGGGTCGGCAGGACCCCGTCGGAGACCGCTCGCCTCATGAGATCGGTCCTCACCCGCCCGACGAGGGAGGCCTCATGACGGCCTCGGGACAGGCAGGGGCAGGACGACGCGTCGCCGTGCCCGGTGGGACGGCCGCCGAGACGGGCCAGGGCGAGAGAGCATCCGGAGGGGTGGGCTCTCGTGGGGCGGTGCCTGGAGGGGCGGGCTCTCGGCGGGCAGCGGGCGGCGCCACGATGGGGCTGCGGTTCGATGTGAATCTGAGCATCCTGTTCACGGATCTGCCGCTCCTCGAAAGGCCCGCCGCCGCCGCCGAAGCCGGCTTCACCGCCGTCGAGATGTGGTGGCCGTTCGACGGACCGACCCCGTCCGACCGCGACCTCCGCGCCCTGCGGTCCGCCATAGAGGACGCCGGTGTCCAGTTGGTGGCGTTGAACTTCGACGCGGGCGACATGGCCAACGGGGACAGGGGCATGCTCACCCAGACCGACAGGTTCCTGGCCAACGTCGACGTGGCCGTGGGACTGGCGGGCAGGCTCGGCTGCCGCATCCTCAACGCCCTGTACGGCAACACCGCCCCCGGCAGCGCCCGGACACGTGACGTCGACGCCGGGCATCGGCGGGTGGCGGTCGCCAATCTCGCCCACGCCGCCAAGAGGGCCGCGGACATCGGCGCGACCGTCGTCGTCGAGGCGCTCAACAGCCACGAGAACCCCCGCTATCCCCTCACCTCCTCCCACCAGGCCCTGGAGGTGATCGACCAGGTCGGCATGGAGAACGTGAAGCTCCTCGCCGACCTCTACCACCTGCACCGCATGGGCGAGGACGTGCTCGGCCTGCTCGACACCCAGGCGCACAGGATCGGCCACGTGCAGGTCGCCGACGACCCCGGACGCGGGTACCCGGGCAGCGGGCGCATGCCGTACACGGAGATCTTCAACAAGCTCGGAACCTATGAGGGCCACGTCGGGCTGGAGTACCGGCACGAGGGGCCGGGGGCGTTCGACTGGAGGAACGGATGAAGATCGGCTTCATCGGGCTCGGCATCATGGGCGCTCCCATGGCCGCCAACCTCGGCAAGGCGGGCTTCGAGGTCCGCGGTCACGACCTCAGGCCCGAAGGCAGGACGGTCGCCAGCGTGGCCGAGGCGGTCACGGGCGCCGACGTGGTCATCACCATGCTGCCCGACTCTCCGCAGGTGGAGGAGGTGCTTCCCGACATCGTCGAGTACGGCGGGGACAACCTTCTCTACATCGACATGAGCACGATAAATCCGGAAACGTCGGTGGGGATCGCGCGGCGCCTTCCCCACGCCCTCGACGCCCCCGTCAGCGGCGGCGAGCGGGGCGCGATCGAAGGCAGCCTCTCGATCATGGTGGGCGGCGAGGAGGAGGACTTCCAGCGGGCACTGCCCGTCCTCCAGGCCGTCGGCAGGACGATCGTCCACGTCGGCCCGTCCGGCGCGGGCCAGACCGTCAAGGCCGCCAACCAGCTGGTCGTCGGCGGCACGTACGGCCTCGTCGCCGAGGCGATCCTGCTCATGGAGGCCTCGGGCGTGGACCCCGCCAAGGGCCTGGACGTGCTGGCGGGCGGCCTTGCGGGCTCCCGCGTCCTCGAGCTCAAGCGCCACTCCATGGTCGCCCGCGACTTCGCCCCCGGCTTCCGCATTGACCTGCACCACAAGGACATGGGCATCGCCACGGCCGCAGCCAGGCAGGCCGGGCTCGCGCTCCCGCTGACGGCCCTCGTCACCCAGCTCATCGCCGCCGCCAGGGCGCAGGGCCACGGCTCGCTCGACCACTCCGCCCTGCTGAAGGTGATCGAAAGGATCAACGCCGCATGAAACGAATCCCCTGCATGGAGGCGGTCGTCGCGGTGCTGGAGTCGGAGGGCGTCGACACCGTCTTCGGCATCCCGGGCGCCGCCATCCTGCCGCTCTACGCGGCGCTGCGGACCAGCTCGATCCGTCACATCACGGTCCGCCACGAGGAGGGCGGCACGCACGCCGCCGACGGCTGGGCCAGGGTGACGGGCAACGTCGGCGTCAGCATCGGCACGAGCGGCCCCGCCGGGACCAACATGATCACCGGGCTCTACACGGCGCTCGCCGACTCCATCCCAATGATCTGCATCACCGGCCAGGCCGCCACGGACAAACTGCACCAGGAGGCCTTCCAGGCGGTCGACATCGTGGAGATCGCCAAGCCGGTCACCAAGTGGGCGGTCCAGCTCAAGGAGCCCGCCCAGGCGCCGTGGGTGTTCCGCGAGGCGTTCAGGATCGCCAGGTCGGGACGGCCTGGTCCGGTCCTCATCGACCTGCCGATCGACGTGCAGCGCGGCACCTGCCTCTACGATCCCGCACTGGACGCGCCGCTGCCCGTGGAGGTCCCGGCGCCGAGGCGGAGCCTGGTGCGGGCCGCCCTCGACCTTCTCCAGCAGGCCAGACGGCCGATCATCCTGGCTGGAGGCGGGGTGGTGATCGGCGAGGCCGCCGAGGAGCTGCGGCAGGTCGCCGAGCGGCTGCGCGTCCCCGTCCAGGTGACGCTGATGGGCAAGGGCGCCTTCCCCGAGGACCACGCGCTGTTCGCCGGCATGGCGGGGGTGCAGACACACACCAGGTGGGGCAACGCGGCCTTCCTCGAGAGCGACCTCGTGCTGGCCGTCGGCGCCAGGTTCGGCGACAGGCACACCGGCGACCTGGAGGTCTACCGCAGGGGCAGGACGTTCATCCATGTCGACATCGAGCCCACCCAGCTCGGCAAGGTCTTCGAGCCAGACCTCGGCATCGTCTCGCACGCCAGGCCGTTCCTGAAGGCCATGGCCGAGGCGGCACAGGAGGAGAGCGCCCCGCCGAGGGCGAGGGAGAAGTGGTCGCGCAGGGTCGCCACGCTCAGGGAGAGCCTGCCGCGCAGGGACGACTTCGACGACGTGCCGATCAAGCCGCCCAGGGTCTTCAGGGAGATCAACGACTTCTTCGGCAGGGACACCACCTTCGTCACCGCCATCGGCCTCTACCAGATCTGGTCGGGCCAGTTCCAGAAGACCTACCTGCCGAGGCGCTACCTGGTCTGCGGTCAGGCGGGGCCGCTGGGCTGGGAGGTTCCCGCCGCGATGGGCGTCAAGGTGGCCCATCCCGAACGCCAGGTCGTCGCGGTCGTCGGCGACTACTCCTTCGAGTTCCTGATGGAGGAGGTCGCGGTCGCCGCGCAGTACAGGATCCCCTTCGTCATCGTGATGATCAACAACGAGTACCTGGGGCTGATCAGGCAGGCGGAGATCCCGTACGGGATGAACTTCGCCGTCGAGCTGGGCGGCGTCGACCACGTGAAGGTCATGGAGGCCTTCGGCTGCCCCGGACGGCGCGTCGAGGCGCCGGGCGACATCCGCGACGCCCTCGCGTGGGCGTCGAAGGAGGCGGAGAAGGAGCGCCTTCCCGTGCTCGTCGAGGTCATGGTCGAGCGGGAGGCCAACGCGGCCATGGGCTCGGCCCTCGACGCGATCAAGGAGTTCGAGCCGCTGCCCGCGCTCGAGCTCGCCGTCGACTGGTCCGACTGAAGGAGCGCTCATGCTGAAGCCGGGGACCGCCTGGTCCGACGCCTACGACAGGTGCCGCGCGGCGGCGCCGGAGGCCTTCCACGACGACAGGGTGCTCAACCACTGGGGCGGGCTCTGGCAGCGCGACGGCCGTCCCACGCCGGTCTTCTCGCCCGTCGACGGCACCGCCATCGCGGGCCCGCCGCGTCTGGACAGGTCGGGCGCCGCGCGCGCCGTCCACGCTGCCGTCGACGAGCACGGGCGGTGGCGCCACCTGCCGCTGTCCGAGCGCAGGGCCAGGGTGGCCGCGGCCGTGGACTCGCTCCAGGCCCACCGCGAGCTGCTCGCGCTGCTGCTGGTCTGGGAGATCGGCAAACCCTGGCGTACGGCCTGCGCCGACGTCGACCGCTGCCTCGACGGCGTGCGCTGGTACCTGGAGGAGATCGAGCCCATGCTCGCCGGCAGGACGCCCCTGCCGGGCCCGGTGAGCAACATCGCCAGCTGGAACTATCCGATGAGCGTGCTCATGCACGCCATGCTGGTGCAGGCGCTGGCGGGCAACGCCGTCATCGCCAAGACGCCCACCGACGGCGGCCTGTCGTGCCTCACCCTCGCCACGGCGCTGGCCGTCAGGGAGGGGCTGCCGCTCACGCTGGTCAGCGGCGGAGGGGCGGAGCTGTCGCCGGTGCTGGTCGGCGCCCGCGAGCTGGGCTGCGTCTCCTTCGTCGGCGGCAGGGACGCCGGCGCCCAGGTCGCCACCTCGCTCGCCGAGCGCACGGGCCTGCAGGACCGCAGGCACGTGCTGGAGCAGGAGGGTCTCAACTGCTGGGGCGTCTGGGAGTACTCAGGGTGGGAGCTGCTCACCACGCAGATCAGGAAGTCCTTCGACTACGGCAAGCAGCGCTGCACCGCCTACCCTCGCTTCGTCGTGCAGCGGGAGCTGTTCCACGACTTCCTCGCCGCCTACCTGGCGGCGGTCAGAGACCTCAGGTACGGTCACCCGCTGCTGGTGGAGGCGCCCGACGACCCGCTGCCCGAGCTGGACTTCGGCCCGCTGATCAACGCCGCGAAGGCCAAGGAGCTGGCCGAGCAGGTGGAGGAGGCGATCGCCAAAGGCGCGGTCCCGCTCTACAGGGGACCCGCGGTGGAGGGCGAGGCCTACTTCGCCCCTGTGGCGCTGCTGGACCCGCCGCGCTCCTCCCCGCTGTTCCACGCCGAGCCGTTCGGCCCCGTGGACACCGTCGTGCTGGTCGACACCGAGGCCGAGCTGCTGGCCGCGATGAACGCGAGCAACGGCGCGCTGGTCGCGACGATCTCCTGCGACGCGCCCGAGACCGCCGAACGGCTGGCCCCCGAGGTGCGGGCGTTCAAGGTGGGGATCAATCAGCCCCGCTCGCGCGGCGACAGGCAGGAGCTGTTCGGCGGGCTCGGCGCCTCGTGGCGCGGGGCGTTCATCGGCGGGGAGCTGCTGGTGCGGGCGGTCACCCAAGGGCCTTCGGGCGAGCGCCTTCCTGGCAACTTCCCCGGTTACACGATGCTTCCCCCGTGAGCGCGATCGAGACGATCCTGTCGAGGGCGGGGTTGCCCGCCCTCAGGTAGTCGTTGTGGCCGCCGGGGCCCCCGTCGAACACCCTGGCGCCGAAGGCGGGGGTCACGGGGTCGGCGCCGTAGCCGATGGGGCCCAGCCGTACGCCCGGTCTGAGGACGTCGTCCTTCGCGCCGAGCGCGGCCCAGACCTGGGCCGGCGTGCGGAGCTCGGCCCTGGTGGCGGCGCCCATGCCGGGGCTGCCCAGCACGACGATGTCGTCGACGGGCAGTCCGGGCGCGGCCTGCCCGCACACGACCGACCCGTAGCTGTGACAGACGAGGCTGACGCGCTCCTTCCCGCGCAGCGCGGTGGCCAGCTTGCGCAGCGCCATGGCGCCCTTGGCCGCGGGCAGTGTCGTGATGACCTGCCAGTCGGTCATCTCCGGCGCGTCGTAGCCGAGCCAGCCGATGACGGCCACCGGCTCGCCGGGACTGAGCGCGGCGGCCCTGGCGTGGATGGCCCTCGCCGCTCCCGCGGGCGAGACGGAGGTGCCGTCGAAGTCGTCGAGGCTGAACCCGGTGCCCGGCACGAAGACGACCACGGTGCGGGCGGCGGCGAGGTCGCCCACGACCTCGATCGCCCTGCCGTCGCCCGCCCTGTCGTAGGCGAGCAGCTGGCGCTCGCCGCCCGAGGCCGCTCTGGTGCCGGCGTAGCGTTCGGCCAGCGCGGACGCGGTCATCGCGGGCAGCTCGAGCGGCACCGAGCCCGGCAGGCATCCTGCGCCCGAGACCGTCAGCAGGAGGGCCGCGCCGAGAAGCGTTCGTGAGGGGAACCGCATGACTCAGGACGTTACGTGGCGCGGGGGACCACCCGCGTCACGCGGAGGTCGGATCTCGCGATGGCCCCTTGGTACTAGAGCGCCCCGAACCTGTCGGCCGCCACGAGGAGGAGGAAGGTCAGCATGGCCACGCGCAGCAGCTTGCCGCCCGCGCCGAGGGAGGGCCACGACAGGTAGGCCAGCCAGCCCACGAAGGCGACCACCGGCAGCACGGCCAGGCCGCCCAGCCAGCTGTCGAGCGCGAACCCCGCCAGCAGCAGGATCACCAGGACGGCGGGCGTGACCCAGCGCGGCACCTGGGTGAACAGGAACGTGATGGGGACGGCGCTGCGTTGCTCGACCGTCTTGCGCAGGCCCGTGGCGCCAGGCGTGAAGAACTGCTCGCCTGACGGAAGAGGCTTTCGAGTGGCCACCTCACGAGCCTAGCGCGGCACGCGCCTGCCTCTCGAGACTCGTCACAGAACCCGCGCCTGGATCACCCCGGCGGGCGGTACCGCTCCCGGCAGTCCCGACGCCACGAACGAGAGCGGGAACGCGGGCACGACCCAGCAGAGGAGGCCGAAGCCGGAGCGGCGGATCCTGAAGAGCACGCATCAGGACAGGCCTCTTGTCTGACATCCTGGACCACGTGCTCGCACTGATTCGCTACACCGTTCCCGAGGCGCGCTCCCAGGAGTTCCTCAAGCAGGGCCAGGAGATCATCGACGTGCTGGCCGCCCAGCCCGGCTACCTGCGCGGCCGCCTGTGCCGTTCGGTCGACGAGCCGAACCTGTGGGCGCTCGTCAGCGAGTGGGAGGGCGCGGGCTTCTACCGCCGCGCGCTGTCCGCCGCGAGAATGGCGATGTACCCCCTCATGATCCTCATGGTGAACGAGCCCAGCGCCTTCGAGGATGTGTACGTTTCCGGGCGAGACGAATAGTCGCGCGCGGCGGTGCCCGGATGTCCCCTAAGCTGGGATCTCATCCTTTCACTCGCCGACCTCCAGCCGGAAAGAGATTCAGCCAATGGCACGCCGGACCGACGTCATGGACACGATCGTCAGCCTCGCCAAGCGACGGGGGCTCGTCTACCCGTCGAGCGAGATCTACGGAGGCCTGCGCGCGTCGTGGGACTACGGTCCGCTGGGCGTGGAGCTGAAGAACAACGTCAAGCGGCAGTGGTGGCTGTCGATGGTCCAGGCCCGCGAAGACGTGGTCGGCCTCGACTCCTGCGTCATCCTGGCTCCCGAGGTGTGGCAGGCCAGCGGCCACGTCGAGACCTTCACCGACCCGCTGACCGAGTGCCAGTCCTGCCACAAGCGCTTCCGCGCCGACCACCTCGTCGAGGCGTACGAGGAGAAGCACGGCAAGGCCCCCGAGCACGGGCTGGCGGACCTGAGCTGCCCCAACTGCGGCAACAAGGGCGCCTTCACCGAGCCGCGCCAGTTCAGCGGCCTGCTGAAGACCTACCTCGGCCCGGTCGAGGACGAGTCGGGCCTGGCCTACCTGCGTCCCGAGACGGCGCAGGGCATCTTCATCAACTACGCCAACGTGCAGCAGTCGGCGCGCAAGAAGGTCCCGTTCGGCATCGGCCAGATCGGCAAGTCCTTCCGCAACGAGATCACGCCGGGCAACTTCATCTTCCGCACCCGCGAGTTCGAGCAGATGGAGATGGAGTTCTTCGTCAAGCCCGGCACCGACGAGGAGTGGCACCAGTACTGGATCGACGAGCGCTTCCGCTGGTACTCCGACCTGGGCATCAACAAGGACAACCTCCGGCTCTACGAGCACCCCAAGGAGAAGCTGTCGCACTACTCCAAGCGCACCGTCGACGTGGAGTACCGCTTCAACTTCACCGGCTCGGAGTGGGGCGAGCTCGAGGGCATCGCCAACCGCACCGACTTCGACCTGACCGCGCACGGCAAGGCGTCGGGCGTTGACCTGTCCTTCTTCGAGCAGGACACGGGCGAGCGCTACGTGCCCTACGTCATCGAGCCGGCCGCCGGTGTCGACCGCGCCACGCTGACCTTCCTGCTCGACGCCTACACCGAGGACGAGGCGCCCAACGCCAAGGGCGTCATGGAGAAGCGCACGGTGCTGCGCCTCGACCACAGGCTCGCCCCCGTCAAGGTCGCGGTGCTGCCGCTGTCGCGCAACGCCGACCTGTCGCCCAAGGCCAAGGACCTCGCCGCCCAGCTGCGCAAGCGCTGGAACGTCGAGTTCGACGACGCGGGGGCCATCGGCCGCCGCTACCGCCGCCAGGACGAGATCGGCACGCCGTTCTGCATCACGGTCGACTTCGACACCCTCGACGACCAGGCCGTGACCATCCGCGAGCGCGACTCGATGGGTCAGGAGCGCATCTCCCTCGACCAGGTCGAGTCCTACCTGCGCCAGCACCTCAACGACTGACGCGAGATCCGGCAGGAAAGGGGGGCGGTCTCACCGCCCCCCTTTCCTCATGTGTCGTAGCAGGCGACCCGCTGGTCGTAGACCCAGTCGGCGTCGCTCGGGTAGCGGGTCCACACGCCCAGAGCAAGGCGGCCGTCGGCGGCGACGACAAACCCCGGCGGACGTCGCCCAGCATCTCGGTGTGGACCCACGCGTGAGCGTGGCTCAGGCCAGGTGGGTGCCGAACCAGTCGAGGACCCGCTGGTAGGCCTGGGCGGCGGCCTGAGCGTTGTAGCGCTGGCCCGTGTCGTTGAAGAAGGCGTGGCCGACGCCGGGGAAGGTGACGATCTCGTGGGTGAGCCCCGCCTTCTCCAGCGCGGCCCGCGCCGCGTCGCGGGTGGCGTTCACCCGGTCGTCCTGCTCGGCGTAGACGCCGAGGACGGCCGCCCTCGTGCCGGCGAAGTCGGCGCCGTCGGGCAGCGGGCCGTAGAAGGGCACGGCGGCGGCCAGGCGCGGCTCGGCGTTCGACAGCAGCAGCCAGGTCATCCCGCCGCCGAAGCAGAACCCCACCATGCCGAGCTTGGTACCGGGCGCCCTGACGGCCAGCTCGTCCAGCGCCGCCTTCATGTCGGCGACGAACCGCTCGGGCGGGATCTCACCGAGCTTGGCCGTGGCCTGGGCGGTGTCGCTGAAGGACTCCGTGCCGCCCTCGCGTGAGAGCAGGTCGAGGGCGAGCGCGGAGTAGCCGCTGGCGGCCAGCCGTCCCGCGACGGAGCGGGTGTGGTCGTTGAGCCCGCGGTTCTCGTGGATGACCAGGACCGCGCCCTTGCCGTTCGGCGCCTGGGCCCAGGCGCCGCGCAGGGTGGCGCCCTCGGGACCCGCGAAGGTGATGGCCTCCGTCGGCAGGGGTGAAGGGCCCGCGGGTGAGGCGGTCGGGCTCGGTGAGGGGCTGGCCGTGGGTGTGCTCGGCACGGCGGCCTGCCCGTCGGCCCCGCAGGCGCTCAGCAGCGCGGTGGCCGCGGGCAGCCCGAGGCCGAGCAGGGCCAGCCTGCGCAGCGCTTCACGCCGAGAGATGAGCCCTTCGACGTGGTCGAGTGCGATCTCCTCGGCGAGGTAGCGCTTGAAGGGTGACATCATGCCCGGATCGTAGGCCGCGCCGACGAAAGACCGGGTAAAGGGCGGCTCCGTGCGACACCGAAAATTCAGATAAAGACGAGCGTTACGCCGGTTTTCGCGTCCTCTTGATGACATTCCTCGTGAACCTACGAAGGGACATGAGGATCCATGGCACGCACATCACGCTGGAAGGTGGGGGCCGTCGTACTGGCCGGTGTCGCGCTCGTCATGACGGGGAGCGCGGCCTCGTTCGCCGAACCCGAGCCGACGGCGCTCGAACTGAGAGTCGTGGTCGACGACTGCCCGCACGAGGTCACGCCATGACCGAGCCCGACCTGCTGGAGCGGACGCTGTTCGAGGTCAAGAGGGTGATCGTCGGGCAGGACCACATGGTCGAACGCCTGATGGTCGCAGTCCTGGCCAAGGGGCACTGCCTGCTCGAAGGGGTGCCGGGCATCGCGAAGACGCTCGCGGCCGAGACGCTCGCCACCGTGGTCGGCGGCTCGTTCGCCCGCATCCAGTTCACGCCCGACCTGGTGCCCTCCGACATCGTCGGCACCAGGATCTACCGCCCGTCCACCGAGAGCTTCGACATCGAGCTCGGGCCCGTCATGGCCAACCTCGTGCTCGCCGACGAGATCAACAGGGCGCCCGCCAAGGTGCAGTCGGCGCTGCTGGAGATCATGGCGGAGCGCCAGGTCAGCATCGGCGGCGTCACGCATCCGATGCCCGCGCCCTTCCTGGTGCTGGCCACGCAGAACCCGATCGAGTCCGAGGGCGTCTACCACCTGCCCGAGGCGCAGCGCGACCGCTTCCTGATGAAGATCGACGTGGGCTATCCCAGCGAGTCGGAGGAGCTGGCGATCGTCTACAGGATGAGCGTGGACCCGCCCGTCCCCCAGCCCGTCCTCGACCCCGCGCGGATCGTCGCCCTCCAGCGGCGGGCGGAGGAGGTGTTCGTCCACCATGCGATCGCGGAGTACGCGGTGCGGCTCGTCCTCACCACCAGGGAGCCCGCGCGGTACGGCCTGCAGGACGTCGAGCGGTCGCTGGCGTTCGGCGCCTCGCCGAGGGCCACGCTCGGACTGCTGGCGGCGGCGCGGGCCCTGGCGCTGCTGAGGGGGCGCGACTACGTGCTGCCCGACGACGTGCGCGACCTGGCGCACGACGTGATGGCGCACAGGCTCGTGCTGTCGTTCGACGCGCTCGCGGAGGGCGTCACGTCGAGGCACATCGTGGACAGGCTGGTCGAGACCGTGCCGCTGCCCGTGGTCGCTCCACAGCAGGAGGCGGCGGCATGAGGCCCTACCTGGCCGCCGAGCCTGCCCTGCGCAGGCTGGAGCTGATCGTCACCCGCCGGCTCGACGGCCTGCTGCAGGGCGAGCACCTGGGCCTGGTGCCGGGGCAGGGCAGTGAGCCCGCGGAGGCCAGGCCGTACCAGGCGGGCGACGACGTGCGGCGCATTGACTGGAACGTCACGGCGCGCACCGCCGCGCCGCACGTCAGGGACCTGGTCGTGGACAGGGAGCTGGAGGTGTGGACGCTGCTCGACGCCACCGCGAGCATGGACTTCGGCACCGCGAAGATGGAGAAGAGGGAGCTGGCCCTGGCCGCGGTGGCGGCGGTCGGGTTCCTGACCCAGCGCACGGGCAACAGGATCGGGGCGCACCTGCTGCACGGCGGCGGGGTGCGCAGGCTGCCCGCGAGGACGGGCAGGCCGCACCTCATGGCGCTGCTGCAGGCGATGTTCGGGCTGCCGCGCACCTCTCCTGGGGTGGCGGAGCCGCCCCTCGCGGCGGCGCTCGAACAGCTCGGCAGGGTGGTACGGCGGCGCGGCCTGGTCGTGGTGGTCTCCGACTTCCTCGACGACCCGCGCTCGTGGGAGGGGCCGTTGCGGCGCCTCGGGGTCAGGCACCAGGTGCTGGCCGTGGAGGTCGTCGACCCTCGCGAGCTGGCCCTGCCCGACGTCGGGGTGCTGACGCTGATCGACCCCGAGAGCGGCAGGCGCAGGGAGGTGTCCACGGGCGACGCCAGGCTGCGCCTGCGGTACGCCGAAGCGGCCGCCGCCCAGCGCGCGGCCATCTCGGCGGCGCTGCGCGGGACGGGCGCCACGCACCTGCGGTTGCGCACGGACGGTGACTGGGTGCGTGACCTCGTCGAGCACGTGCTGCGCCAGCGCAGGCTCGCGCGCCTGGCCCCGGCGCCCCGAGCCACCGCCGTGCGCGGGGGTCCCGACGGGGACACCACCTCGGGCTCCTCGTCCCCAGACGGGAGCGAGGGCCGAGGCCCCAGGGGGAGCGGGGTCGTCCCCGAAGGCCACGCCGCTCCGGGCGGGCCGTGGGGGAGAGGGCCGGGAGGTGAGGCGGCATGAGCCTGCTGGCGCCCATCTGGCTGCTCCTGCTGATCCCCGTGGCGCTCATCGCCGTCACCTACGTCGTGATGTCGAGGCGGCGCAGCGCCTACGCCGTCCGTTTCAGCAACCTCGACCTGCTGGACAAGGTCGCGCCCAAGAGCCCCGGCTGGCGCAGGCACGCCCCCGCCGCGGCGCTGCTGGCGATGCTCGTGCTGCTCGTGGTGGGCTTCGCCAGGCCGACGGCGCAGGTCCAGGTCCCGAGGGAGCGAGCGACGATCATGGTCGCGTTCGACGTCTCCGCCTCGATGGAGGCCACGGACGTCGCGCCCGACCGCTTCACCGCCGCTCGCGAGGCCGCCCGCCAGTTCGTCGAGGGCCTGCCGCCGCGCTTCAACCTGGGCCTGGTCGCCTTCTCCGGTCAGGCGTCGGTGGCCGTTGCGCCGACCACGGACAGGCAGGCGGTGCTGGCCGCGCTCGGCAGGCTCACCACCGCCTCGGGCACGGCGATCGGCGAGGCCGTCCACTCCTCGCTGGAGGCCATCCAGCGGCTCGACACCGAGCAGGAGCCGCCGCCCGCGCACATCGTGCTGCTGTCGGACGGCTCCAACACCACCGGCCGCCCCCTTCCCGAGGCCGCGAGGGCGGCAGCCGAGCGAGGGGTGCCCGTCACGACCATCGCGTACGGCACGCAGACCGGCACCATCGACATCCAGGGCAACCAGATCCCCGTTCCCGTCGACGCCCCCGCGCTCCAGGAGCTGGCCCGTTCGGCGGGCGGCGGCTTCTACGAGGCGGCCAGCGGCGACGAGTTGCAGGCGGTCTACGACGACATCGGCACCTCGGTCGGCTACCGGACGGAGCGGCAGGAGATCTGGCCCTGGTTCGTCGGAGCGGGCCTGCTGCTGGCCGCGCTGGCGGCGATCGGCTCGATGCTGTGGTTCTCGAGGCTGCCATGACCACGACGAGGGATCACGCCATGAACGGTCTGGGCGAGCCGCGAGGCCCCGACTTCCGCTCGGGCACGCTGCCAGGGCACCAGCAGGGGCCGCCGCCACAAACGCCTGTCGCGGACGGCAGGGTGGCGGCCGCCCCCAGAGGCCGCCTCCTGGTGACCGCCGCGCTCGTCGCCGCGCTCACCGGCGGGGCGGCGGGTGTGGCGGGGGCGCGGCTCATCGAAGGGTCCGAGCCCGCCCCCGCGGCCCTGCCCCGCGTCCCCGCCGCCCAGCCCCCAGGCCAGGGACAGGGCCAGGGCAGGACA
The DNA here is from genome assembly GCF_039533245.1 of Nonomuraea recticatena. Taxonomy (NCBI): domain Bacteria; kingdom Bacillati; phylum Actinomycetota; class Actinomycetes; order Streptosporangiales; family Streptosporangiaceae; genus Nonomuraea; species Nonomuraea recticatena. The sequence continues at coordinate 239,146 of NZ_BAAATE010000003.1, forward strand.
CCGGCACAGGGACTCAGCGCCACCGCCGCCCAGGTGCTGCCCAGCGTGGTCTCCGTCGAGACCAGGAGGGGCAGCGGCTCGGGCTTCGTGATCGACGGCAGCGGCCACGTGCTGACCAACGCCCATGTCGTCGGCCGCGGCAGCACCGCTACCGTGGTGTTGAACGACGGACGCAGGCTGGGCGCCACGGTGGTCGGCGAGGACGAGGACGAGGATCTGGCCGTCCTGAGGGTCGGAGACGCCTCGGGCCTCACCCCCGCCAGGCTCGGCAGGTCGAGCGAGCTGGCCGTCGGCGACCAGGTGCTGGCCATCGGCTCCCCTCTCGGCCTGTCGGGGACGGTGACCGCGGGCATCGTCAGCGCCCTGGACAGGGAGGTGGGGCTGGGCGGCAGCAGCAGGCGCACCGCCGTACAGACCGACGCCTCCATCAACCCGGGCAACTCCGGTGGCCCGCTGGTCAACGCCAGGGGAGAGGTGGTGGGGGTGAACACCGCGATCGCGACGAGCAGGGGTGGAGGCAACATCGGGATCGGCTTCGCGATTCCGATCGACAGAGCCGCTCCGATCGCGGAAAGCATCATCCGAAACTAGGGTGCACAGCATGCGACTACTGGTCGTCGAAGACGAGGAGGACCTGGTCGACGCGCTACGTGTCGGCCTGATCCGGGCCGGCTACGCCGTGGACGTCGCCTACGACGCCCCCTCGGCGGCGGAGAAGCTCCAGGTGAACACCTATGACCTGGTGCTGCTCGACCTGAACCTGCCAGGTGGCGACGGCTTCCAGCTCTGCCGTACGGCCAGGGCCTCGGGAAGCGGGGTGCGGATCATCATGGTGACCGCCCGCGACCGCCTCGACGACAGGGTCAGGGGCCTGGACGAGGGCGCGGACGACTACCTGGTCAAGCCGTTCGCCTTTCCCGAGCTGCTGGCCAGGGTGCGGGCGCTGCTGCGCAGAGAGACCGGCGGGACCTCTGTGCTCGAGGTGGGAGCGCTGCGGATCGACACCGCGCGCATGGAGGTCTCGCTCGGCGGCAGGTCGCTGGCGCTGACCCCCAAGGAGTACGGCGTGCTGCACTACCTCATGACCAAGCCGGGCCATGTGGTCTCCAGCGAGGAGCTGTTGGAGCACGTGTGGGACGAGCACGCCGACCCCTTCACCAACACCGTCCGCGTCACGGTCGGCAACCTGCGCCGCAAGCTGCAGGAGGAGGGGCTGATCGAGACGGTGATCAGCAGGGGGTACCGGCTGAGGGAGGACGCGTGATCCACACCATCAGGTTCAGGATGACCGTGCTCTACTCGGCCCTGCTGTTCACGCTGGCCGCTCTGGTCCTGGGCGGCATCTACTACGTGGTGTCCGCCTCGACCGAGCAGCGCCCCTACACCACCGAGTACGCCAAGACCTACCGCTCCAACGGCGAGTACCTGGGCAAGGCCCCGGTGGTCTTCGTCGAGGAGGTCGAGAACGCCATCAACGTCAAGACGATGACCACGCTGCGCGACTACTCCCTGGCCACGCTCGCCTTCCTCTTCGTGGCCAGCCTCCTCATCGGCTGGATCCTGTCGGGCAGGGTGCTGCGCCCGGTCAGGGCGATCACCCGCACCACCGACGAGATCCAGGCCACCGACCTGTCCAGGAGGATCAGGCTCGAAGGGCCGAAGGACGAGCTGCGCGACCTGGCCGACACCGTGGACACGATGCTCGACAGGCTGGAGGAGGCCTTCAGGGCGCAGCGCCAGCTCATCGACGACGCCTCGCACGAGCTGCGCAGTCCGTTGACGATCATCAGGACCAACGTCGACGCGGTCCTGGCCTCGCCCGAGGCCACCGAGGAGGAGCGGGTCCGCGCGGTCGCCATCGTGGACCGCGCGACCACGCGCATGACCAGGCTGGTGGAGGATCTGCTGGCCAGCGCCAGGCGCCAGGGCACCGCCTTCGCCGACAGCGACCTCGACCTGGCCCAGGTGGCCGACGAGGCCGCCGAGGAGTACACCGCGCTGGCTCAGGCCCGCGGCCTCACGCTGACCAGGTCGCTGACCGGCGAGCTGCCCATGACAGGCGATCACGACGCGCTGCGCAGGGCGGTGGCCAACCTGCTGTCCAACGCCGTACGGCTCTCGCCCCCCGGCGGCACGGTCGAGGTGGCGGCGGGCAGGCAGGGCGGCTGGCTCTGGACGGCCGTCCGCGACGGGGGTCCCGGCCTCTCCGACGAGGACAGGCCGCGCGTCTTCGACAGGTTCTGGCGCGGCGAGGCCAGCCGCAGGGACCGGCACACCGGGCTCGGCCTGGCGATCGTCAGGCAGATCGTGGAGTCGCACGGAGGGCGGGTGGCGGTCTTCTCCCAGCTGGGCGAGGGGAGCACGTTCGTGCTCTGGCTGCCGTCGCGCGAGGGTGCCGAGAGCCCGGTGCCGACGATCAATCCCCTCGCTGGTGTCGTGAACATATAGGTTGGCTCGGAATACGAGGAAATCTGAGTCATTGGCGGGATATATGCCGGAAATGCTGGACGGGCGCTACCAGCTGGACGAGCCGATCGGGCGCGGCGGTATGGGCGAGGTCTGGCGGGGACACGACCCGCGGACCGGCAGGGCGGTGGCCGTCAAGATCCTCGCGCCACAGGTGACACAGCCCGCCGCCCGCGAGCGCTTCGCCCGCGAGGCGAGGGCCGCGGCGCAGATCGTGCACTCCAACGTGGTCACCGTCTTCGACACCGGTGAGCAGGACGGCCGCCCCTACCTGGTGATGGAGCTGCTGACGGGCCGCAGCCTGGCCGACGAGCTGACCGACGGCCACAGGTACGGCATCGCCGAGGTGTGCCGCCTGATGAGCCAGGCCGCCTCCGGCCTCGACGCCGCGCACAAGGCCGGGGTGATCCACCGCGACATCAAGCCCGCCAACCTGCACAGGACGGCCGACGGCACCCTCAAGATCGTCGATTTCGGCATCGCCCAGGTGGCCAGCGAGACCTCCCGCCTCACGACGGTCGGCACGGTCGTCGGCACCGCCGCCTACCTCGCCCCCGAGCAGATCAACGGGGAGGCGGGCACCGCGGCCTCCGACCTCTACGCCCTCGGCTGCGTCGCCTACGAGTTGCTGTGCGGACAGCCGCCCTTCTCCGGCGGGGCCGCCGACCTGATGCGCAAGCACATCTTCGAGCCGCCCGTGCCGCCCGCCCAGATCAGGCCCGACGTGCCCGCGGGGCTGGACAGGCTCATCGTCGCCATGCTCGCCAAGGAGCCCGCAGGCCGTCCCGCCAACGCCGAGCAGGTACGGCAGGCCTTCGCGGCCTTCGCCTTCCCCGCCGCGACGGCCCCGAATCCCACGGCCGTCATGCCGGCGCCCGACGCCGCGGCGACGGCGGACCCGCGCAGGGGCGCCACGATGCCGGTGACGGGCGCGTGGGCCGCCGAGCCTCCCGCCCCCTCCGAGCCGAGCCGGCAGAACAGGCGGCTGATCCTGCAGGCGGTGGCCGGTGTGGCGGTGATCGCGGCGGTGGCTCTGGGCGTGACGCTGCTCAACGGCCGCTCGGGCACGCCGTCCCCGACGCCCACGAGCGTGCCCGTCTCCACACCCGCCACGCAGCCCGCGCCTGAGCCGACCCCCTCACCGACCCCGGTGGAGTCGCTGCGGGAGACGGGCTCGCCCGAGCCTGAGGACGACCAAGGCGGCGACGACGGCGAGACCAAGGCCTACACGCCCTCCGGTGGCTGGCGGAAGTGGCTGGGTGAGTTCGACAGGGCCGTCCTGCTGCAGGAGGCCGAGGGCGGCATCGACCCGAAGACCGCCGCCAAGGCGCACGAGCAGATCCGTGAGGCGGCCAGGGCGGCGGGGGCGGGTGACGAGAGAGCGGCTCAGGACAAGGTCCTGGGCCTGACCCGTGACCTGTTCAAGGATCTGCGCAAGGGCAAGCTCGAGAACGGTCCGCTGACGGACTTCCTCAAGGGCGCGGGCCTGCGCTAGCGGCCCTCACACCGCCGGCGTGACGGCGTAGGCGAGGGGCGGAAGCACGAGGACGGCGACGCGCAGGCCGTACAGGACGACGGGGTGGGCGGTCCACGTGGCCGCCCAGACCACGGTGAACAACGTGCCGTGCCTGTCGTCGCGCGCGCGGAGCCCGGCAGGAGCCTTTCGCGCCGGGTGGGGGTGGCCATGGCGCGATTGTGCGCCGCATATGGCGAGGGTTCAAGAAATTGGTTTACACCAATTGGTATAAACCACTTGAATTTCAGTGGATTAGACCGGTGAATACCGCTTGACCTGGTGAAACGTGGACTTAACCAAGGGGTGCAGTTTCAAGTCGGTCTTTATCGGTAGAGTCCGGGACGGAGGCGTTCACAAAGGAGTTGTGGTGGCCAAGTACGTTTACGACTTCACCGAGGGCAACAAGGATCTCAAGGATCTTCTCGGGGGTAAGGGCGCCAATCTGGCCGAGATGACCAATCTCGGACTGCCCGTCCCCCCTGGATTCACGATCACCTCTCAGGCGTGCCGCCACTACCTGGCGGAGGGCGCGGTGCCTGACGGGCTCGAGGCGGAGGTCGCCGAGCACCTGGCGGCGCTGGAGTCCGCGATGGGCAAGAAGCTCGGTCAGGCCGACGACCCGCTGCTGGTCAGCGTTCGCTCAGGCGCCAAGTTCTCGATGCCGGGCATGATGGAGACGGTGCTGAACATCGGGCTCAACGACGAGTCCGTGCACGGCCTGGCCAAGCAGGCAGGCGGCAACGAGCGCTTCGCCTGGGACTCCTACCGCAGGCTCATCCAGATGTTCGGCAAGACCGTCCTCGGCATCGACGGCGACCTGTTCGAGCACGCCCTCGAGTCGCTCAAGGGCTCCCGCCAGGACACCGACCTGTCGGCGGAGGAGCTGCAGGCGCTGGTCGAGACCTTCAAGGGCATCGTCCGCTCGGAGACGGGCAAGGACTTCCCCTCCGACCCGCGCGACCAGATGCGCCTGGCCGTCATGGCCGTCTTCGACTCGTGGAACGCTCCCCGCGCCATCCTCTACCGCCGCCAGGAGCGCATCCCCGCCGACCTGGGCACCGCGGTGAACATCGTGGCCATGGTCTTCGGCAACCTCGGCGAGGACTCGGGCACGGGCGTGGCCTTCACCCGTGACCCCGGCTCGGGCCGTCAGGGCCTCTACGGCGACTACCTGCAGAACGCCCAGGGCGAGGACGTCGTCGCCGGCATCCGCAACACCATCCCGCTGCAGGAGCTCGAGCGCATCGACAAGCGCTCCTACGACGAGCTGCTGCAGATCATGGAGAAGCTCGAGAACCACTACCGCGACCTGTGCGACATCGAGTTCACCATCGAGCGCGGCAAGCTCTGGATGCTGCAGACCAGGGTCGGCAAGCGCACCGCCGCCGCCGCGTTCTGCATCGCCACCCAGCTCGTCGACCAGGGCCTCATCAGCATCGACGAGGCGGTCACCAGGATCACGGGCGACCAGCTCGCCCAGCTGATGTTCCCCCGCTTCTCCTCGGAGGGCGAGCGCAGGCTTCTCACCAAGGGCATGAACGCCTCACCCGGCGCCGCGGTGGGCAAGGTCGTCTTCACCTCCGAGCGCGCCGTCGAGCTGGCGGGGCAGGGCGAGGACGTCATCCTGGTCAGGCGTGAGACCAACCCCGACGACCTGTCCGGCATGATCGCCGCCAGGGGCGTGCTGACCTCGCGCGGCGGCAAGACCTCGCACGCGGCCGTGGTCGCGCGCGGCATGGGCAAGACGTGCGTCTGCGGGGCCGAGGAGCTGGAGGTCTCCACCTCCTCGCGCAGCTTCACCGCGCCGGGCGGGGTCACCGTCAACGAGGGCGACGTCATCTCCATCGACGGCTCCACGGGCGAGGTCTTCCTCGGCGAGGTGCCGGTCATGGACTCGGCGGTGGTCGAGTACTTCGAGGGCGCCGCCCCGCAGGACGACCTCGTCCGCGCGGTGGACCGGATCATGAAGCACGCCGACGAGGTGCGCACGCTCGGTGTGCGGGCCAACGCCGACAACGCCGAGGACTCCGCGCGCGCCAGGCGCTTCGGGGCGGCGGGCATCGGGCTGTGCCGTACCGAGCACATGTTCCTCGGCGATCGCCGCCAGCTGGTCGAGGATCTGGTGCTCGCCTCCTCCGAGGAGGAGCGGCAGTCCGCCCTCGACGCGCTCGAACCCCTCCAGAAGAGCGACTTCATCGAGATCTTCCAGGCCATGGACGGCCTGCCGGTGACGATCAGGCTCATCGACCCGCCGCTGCACGAGTTCCTTCCCGACCTGGTGGAGCTGTCGGTGAAGGTGGCCAAGGGCGACGCCTCGGACAAGGAGCGCGCCCTGCTGGTCGCCGTCAAGCGGCTGCACGAGCAGAACCCGATGCTCGGCCTCAGGGGAGTAAGGCTCGGCCTGGTCATCCCCGGCCTGTTCGCCATGCAGGTCAGGGCCATCGCCGAGGCCGCCCGCGAGGTTCGGGGCGCCAGGCCCGAGATCATGATCCCGCTGGTCGCCGCCGTACAGGAGCTGGAGGCGGTACGCGAGGAGGCGGCCGGCATCCTGGCCGAGGTCGGTGTCGACGCGCTCGTCGGGACCATGATCGAGACACCCAGGGCCGCGCTCACGGCGGGACAGATCGCCGAGGCCGCGCAGTTCTTCTCCTTCGGCACCAACGACCTGACGCAGATGGCGTGGGGCTTCTCCCGCGACGACGTCGAGGCCGCCTTCTTCTCCCGCTACCTGGAGCTGGGCATCTTCGGCGTCTCCCCGTTCGAGACCCTCGACAGGGACGGCGTCGGCCGCCTGGTCAGGATCGCGGCGGAGGAGGGCAGGAAGGCCAGGCCCGACCTCAAGCTCGGCATCTGCGGCGAGCACGGCGGCGATCCCGACTCGGTCCACTTCTGCCACGAGGCCGGGCTCGACTACGTGTCGTGCTCGCCGTTCAGGGTTCCCGTCGCCCGCCTGGAGGCGGCCCGCGCCGCCCTACAGGAGAGCGCCTCCGACACCCGCTGACCGTCGCGCCCGGACCCCCGGCCCGCTCGGGGGTCCGGCGCTTGTCAGGCCGGCACGAAGTCGGGCTTCACGCCCAGGCCCGCCAGCCACGAGCGCATGCCCTGCACCCCCGACGGATCGGCGACGACCTGGGCGGCGTAGTCGGCCACCAAGACCTCCTCGCCGTCCTCGAACAGCAGCCTGGCGGGCCCCGACCACGACAGCGCCCAGCGGGCCTGGTCGTGCTGGATGAGCGTCGCCTCCAGCGCCTTGCCCAGCACCGACGCGAGCAGCTTCTCCGAGGGCTCCCAGCCGAGGCCGCGCAGCTCGCCCTCCAGCGCGGCCCGCTGACCGCGCGCCAGCGCCTCGAAGGCGGCGTCGAGGTAGGGCCGTGCGGCCCCCATCACCCGCTGCCCCGCCACGGCCAGGTCGCGCAGCGCCTCCTCGTTCACCGCCGTGTACATCCCGCGCGCCACCAGGTCCTCCCAGGACACCGGCCGCATGGCCAGCGCCTCCTGGGTCCAGAAGGACTGCTCGAGGGCGTGTGCGGCCACCGAGGCGTCGCGCAGCAGCACGGTGGCGGGGCGAGGGTCGGGGACGTGCGGAGGCTCGGGCAGCAGCGCGATCGCGGCCAGGCGCTCGCCCAGGCTCGGGTGCGAGTCGTACGGCGAGCTCTCCTCAGGCTGCTCGGCGAGCCTGGCCAGCTCGGCCTGTCGCACGGGGTCGCCGACCAGGGCGCGGAACCCGCCGAAGACCGAGGCGGGCCTGTTGCCGGCGATGCCGGTCATGGACAGGTAGTCCTCGGTGAACAGCTGCCAGGCCCGCGCCGTGTCGCGGACCTTGGTGAGCGCGTTCGACATCGCCGCCCGCCCGGCGATCGCGACGGCGAAGGAGTCGGCCTCCAGCTCCTGCCGTCGCGACACCGCCTGGGAGACGCGCAGGTAGAGCTTGGTGTAGGCGAGGAAAAGCCGCCGGATGAAGGGGTGGTTGCCGAGCCCCTGCACGGTCGCGATCAGCGCGACCCTGCCCCGGTAGACCGGCGCGCCGAGGCGGGTGTGCGCGCCGGAGTAGTGGCCGAGCTCGTGCCCGAGCACCGCCCGCGCCTCGTCCAGCGTGAGCGTCTGGAGCAGCGGCAGCCCGATGTACATGCGCCGCTTCGACGACGACAGGCCGAGGAAGCGGGTGTCCTCAGCGACGGCGGCGTTGACCTCCGCGACCAGCCTGATCTCGTCGGGCGGAGCGGTCTTGACCCGCTGCGCCAGCTCCTCGACCGTCCGCCACAGCTCGGGCTCCTGCTCCCTGCCGACCGCCAGCCCGGGCTCCTCGCCCTGGCTCCTGCGGCTGACCATCCACAGCGCCCGCACCAGCGCGCCCGCCGCGAGCGTGAGCACGATCGCGACCTGGACGCCCCTGGCGTGGAAGTCGACAAACAGCAGGACGTCGAAGAAGATGGCGGCGGCCAGGATCAGGCCGACGAGCACGTAGAAGCCGGCAAGGAGGGTGAAGGCCAGCACGGCACGGAACGCGGTGGTCACGCCGATGACCTTATAGGGCGAGATGCCGCCTTCTGACCGGAAGGTTGACCGCGGCCCACACCACCAGGGCGACCACGAGCACGCTCGCGGGCACCAGCCACAGCGGGCCCGCCGGCCACGGCCTGCCGAGGAATCCGACGCTCAGCATGACCAGCGGCACGCCCGCGAGCACCAGCCCCGCGGCGCACGCGGCGAGCGCGATGACCAGCGACTCCCAGCGCAGCATCCGCCTGACCTGACCGGGCGTCGCGCCCAGCCGCCGCAGCGCCAGCAGTTCCTCGACCCTGCCCGTGGTCGTGGCCACCAGCCGGTTGGCGACCGACACCAGCACATAGCCGATCAGCACGGCGAGCACCGCGATGTTCACCAGTCCCTGCGTGGCGTCCGCGTCCGCGATCGAGGCGGCCGCCCGCTGCGACACCTCCGCTCCAGGCCAGGTCTTGGCCAGGGAGGAGAGGTCGGCCGTGGCGGGCCGTACCAGGATCTCCGCGTCGAGGCCCGTGGTCGTGTGTCCAGCGGCCAGGTCGCGCGAGAGCACCAGCGCGCCGAAGCCGAGCGCCCGCGAGTACGTCGCGACCACGCGCGCCCGCACCGGCGTGCCGTCTCCCATGAGGAGGTCGAGCCGCTCGCCGACCTCGCCCAGGCCGGCGTCGAGCGCGACGGTGTCGCCCTTGAGCTCGCCCATGCTGCCCTCGACCACGCCGAGGTCGACGACGCCCCCGGCCTCGGGCCCCAGGACCATGGCGGTCCTGGCGTGCAGGCCGCGCTCGTCGCCCACGGCCAGCGAGCGGGTCAGCACCGTGGTCGTCGAGGCGGGGGCGGCGGCCACGACGCCGGGGAGGGCGCGCACGTCGTCGAGCAGGCCGTGCGGGACGCCGCCCAGCCCCGGCGCGGAGACCGAGGCGACGTCGGCCAGACCCGCGTTCACCTCGTCCGCCTTGGCCTGGCTGATCGTGGTCTGGGTCAGCACGACGCTGAGCCCGAGCGTGACCATCATGCCGAGAGCGGCGACGGCGCCCGCCGTCCTGAGCGCGTAGCCGTGGGTGTTGGTGACCGCCAGCCACAGGGGCGCCGACAGCCCGGACGGCAGCCGCCGCGCCAGCGCCCCCATGGCCGCCTGCACCAGCATGGGCCCCGCCAGGGCGAGCCCGACGATCGCGAGCAGGGCGGCGGTGGCGGGGCCGAGCCCGGCGATCTCGCCGCGGACCAGCAGCGGCGTGGCCGACAGCCCCAGCGCGACCAGCATGAGCAGCAGGCCGCCCCCTGTCCGCACCTTGGACGGCACGCGGGGCTCGGCCTTGGACTCGGCGACGGCCGAGACGGGCGGCATCCGCGACGCCTTCAGGGAGGCGGTCCACGCCGCGAGCCTGACCACGCCGAACAGCAGGACGGCGGCGGCCACGGCGGGCAGCGGGCCGTATGTCAGGGGCAGGTCGGGCGGCAGCGCCCCCGTGCCCTCCAGCAGCTCGCCGAGGCGGGCGGCCAGGTAGTAGCCGAGCGCGGCGCCGGGCGGCAGCGCGGCCAGCGCCGCGACGCAGCCCTGGACCGCGACCAGCCGCCTGACCTGGCGGGGCGTGGCGCCCGCCGCGCGCAGCAGCGCGAGGTCGCGGCGCTGCCTGTTGACCGAGAGCGACAGTCCTCCGCCGATCACGAACCCGACCGTGATCAGGCTGATGCCGCCGATCGAGGCGGGCAGCGCGATGAGCATGCCGCGCGCGGCGGCGCTGCCTGGCCGTTCGGCGTCGCCCCTCGCGCCACCGGTGGAGATCACGTAGCGGTCGCCGAGCAGCCGCTCCGCCTCGGCCGCCACGGCCTGCGCGGTGACGCCCCGCCCGGCGCGGAGCGCCACGAGATCGACCCTGCCGCTCCTTCCCGACAGCTTGGCGGCGGTGGAGTCGGCGAAGTACAGGCCGGGCGCGTCGATCACGGCCGTCACCCGGTAGCGGCCAGGACGGCCGCCCGCGACCACCCGTACCTCCTGCCCGACGCGCGCGCCCGCCATGGCCAGCTCGCCGTCCCGCCTCGGCGGGGCGCCCTCGACCGCCCCGCCGCCCGAAAGCGCCAGCGACGACCACCCGTGTCCCGCCGCCGCCGGATCGGCGGGGCCGGTACTCCCGCTCGTGCCGGGGACGACAGCACCGGACGTGCCCGGCTGCCCTGGGACGACGGCGGCGGGGAAGCTCAGGTCGCCCACGGCGGACTCGACGCCGGGCAGCCGCGACAGCCTGTCCACGACCGACGAGGGGAGCGTGGCGCGTTCGGGGAGCGCCACCGGCAGGTCCTCCTTCCTCGGGACCAGCTGGCGGGCGGAGACCACCACGTCGGCCCCGGTGAGCCGCGTCGAGCTCACCTGCGACCGCAGGCCCGACTCGACGATCACGCCGGTCCCCGTCACCAGCGCCATCCCGCCGAAGACCGCGAAGAAGGCCACGACGAGGCCGCCGAGGCCCGACATGGCCAGCGCCGTCCTGATCACGTCAGCGCTCCGTTCAGGCGCGTCAGCCGTACCGCCAGCTCCTCGGGGGCGGGCGCGGACAGCAGATCCACCACCCTGCCGTCGGCCATCACCAGCGTCTCGTGGGCCCGCGCCGCGGCGGCGGGATCGTGGGTCACCATGATCACCGTCTGGCCCAGCTCGTCGACCAGTTCGCGCAGCAGCCCCAGCACCTCCGCCGCGCTGCGCAGGTCGAGCGCCCCCGTGGGCTCGTCGGCGAAGACGACGTCGGGCCTGGCTGCCAGCGCGCGGACGAGCGCGGCGCGCTGCTGCTGCCCGCCGGACAGCTCGGCGGGCCTGTGGCGCAGCCGCCCTCCGAGCCCCACCCTCTCGACCAGCTCCGACAGCCACGCCCTGTCGGGGCGCACGCCCGCCAGCCGCAGCGGCAGGGTGAGGTTCTCCTCGACGGTGATGGAGGGCAGCAGGTTGTAGGACTGGAAGACGAAGCCGACATGCTTCCTGCGCACCTCCGTGCGCCTGGTCTCGTTCAGCCCGCTGACGGTCACGCCGCCGATCCTGACCGTGCCGGACGTCGGGGTGTCCAGCGCGGCGGCGCACTGCAGCAGCGTGCTCTTGCCCGAGCCCGAAGGGCCCATCACGGCCACGAACCTGCCACGGGGAAAGCCGAGCGAGACGTCGTCGAGCGCGGTGACGCTCCCGTACGACCTGGTGACCCGCTCAAGGGTGACGACGTCGCTCACGAGTGCCGCCTCTTCATCCGAGATCTCATGACCATGACGCTAGAAAAAGGATCAGGAAAGCAGAATCCGGCCACCTGCCGAGACGGTGCTACAGCCAGCTGCAGTGAGCCTTCGGTGCGGATGGGTACACTCACAGCACTTATGGGCCAATACAGCGACCATGACCAGGAACGATGGGTTCCCGAGCCGCTCGGCAACCCCGACAGGGGCGCGTTCGAGCGCGACAGGGCCAGGGTGCTCCACAGCTCCGCCCTGCGCAGGCTGGCGGCCAAGACCCAGGTGGTGGGGCCCGCGGAGACCCTCGGGGTCGGCCAGCACATCCCGCGCACCAGGCTCACCCACTCCCTGGAGTGCGCCCAGGTCGGCAGGGAGATGGGCGCCACGCTAGGCGTCGACCCCGACCTGGTCGAGACCGCCTGCCTGGCCCACGACCTCGGCCACCCGCCCTTCGGCCACAACGGCGAGAGCGCGCTCGACGAGCTGGCCGCCTCGTGCGGCGGCTTCGAGGGCAACGCGCAGAGCCTGCGGCTGCTGACCAGACTCGAGGCCAAGGTGCTGACGGATGAGGGCGGCAGCGCGGGTCTCAACCTCACCAGGGCCTCGCTCGACGCCTCGGTGAAGTATCCGTGGCCGCGCGCGGGAGCGGGCAAGTTCGGCGTCTACGACGACGACCTGCCCGTCTTCGAGTGGATCAGGGACGGCGCGCCCAGCAAGCGGGTGAGCTTCGAGGCGCAGATCATGGACTGGGCCGACGACGTCGCCTACTCCGTCCACGACCTGGAGGACGCGCTCCACTCGGGCCACGTCACCCCTGACGCGCTGCACTCGCCGACCGAGCGCGAGGCCGTCTGCGAGCTGACCCGCACCTGGTACGTTCCCGACGCCACCTGCGCCGAGCTCGAGCAGGCCTTCGACCGGCTGCTGGACTTCCCGCTCTGGCCCCGCCGCTTCGAGGCCACGCTCGCCGACCTGGCCGGGCTCAAGGCCCTGACCAGCGGCCTCATCGGCCGCTTCTGCCGGTCGGCCGAGGCCGCGACCAAGGAGGCCTTCGGCTACCGCCATCACGCCGACCTCGTCGTGCCACGGGCGACGCGGCTGGAGTGCGCGCTGCTCAAGGGCGTCACCGCGCACTACGTCATGACCACCGACGACCACCACGCCAACCAGGCCAGGCAGCGCGAGCTGATCTCGGAGCTGGCCTCGCTCATCACGCTCGGCGCGCCCCACACGCTCGAACCCGCCTTCAGGCCAGCCTTCACCGGCGCGGAGAACGATGCCGCCAGGGTGCGCGTGGTGATAGACCAGATCGCCTCGCTCACCGACACCTCGGCCGTCGCCTGGCACCGCCGCCTGTCCCGCTGACCTTCCGGGTCCTTGACGGGTGGTTCCGAGAGTCGGCCCGCCTCCGCGACCGCGAGGGACGATACTCCGAACATGGCAACCTTTGTGATCGTCGGCGCGGGGCTCGCAGGAGCCAAGGCCGCGCAGACGCTGCGGGAAGAGGGCTTCGACGGCGAGGTCGTGCTCATCGGCGCCGAGGAGGAGCGGCCCTACGAGCGGCCCCCGCTCTCCAAGGGCTACCTGCAGGGCAGGAGCGAGCGGGAGAAGATCTTCGTCCATCCGCCCTACTGGTACGCCGACCAGGAGATCGACCTGCGGCTCGGGGTCACCGTCACCGGCATCGCGCTGGACGCGCACGAGGTGGCGCTCGACGACGGCTCACGCATGTCGTACGACAAGCTCCTCATCACCACCGGCGCCAGCCCCCGCACCCTGCCGGGTCAGGCGTACACGCTGCGGACCGTGGCCGACAGCGAGGCGCTCAAGGCGGGTTTCGCCGCGGGCGGCAGAGTGGTGATCATCGGGGCGGGCTGGATCGGGCTGGAGAGCGCCGCGGCGGCGCGGGAGGCGGGCTGCGAGGTCACCGTCGTCGAGCCCGCGCCCACCCCGCTGCACAGGGTGCTCGGCCCCGAGCTCGGCGAGGTCTTCGCGAACGTCCACCGCCGCCACGGCGTGGACCTGCGGCTCGGTGTCTCCGCCGCGGAGGTAGAAGCGGACGGCGTACGGCTCGGCACGGGCGAGCGGCTGCCCGCCGACCTGGTCGTCGCCGGCGTCGGCGCCGCCCCCAACGTGAACCTGGCCCGAGAGGCGGGGCTCGAGGTGGGCGACGGCATCCTCACCGACGCCGCGCTGCGCACCTCCCACCCCGACGTCTACGCCGCGGGAGACGTAGCGGAGTCCTACCACCCCCTCTACGGCAGGCGGCTGCGCGTCGAGCACTGGGCCAACGCGCTCAACGGCGGCCCCGCGGCGGCCAGGTCGATGCTCGGGCAGGAGGTGGTCTACGACCGCGTGCCGTACTTCTACACCGACCAGTTCGACCTCGGCATGGAGTTCAGCGGCGACACCAGGGGTTACGACCAGGTCGTCACCAGGGGCGAGGAGCTGGAGTTCATCGCCTACTGGCTGCGCGAGGGCAGGGTGATCGCCGGGATGAACGTCAACGTCTGGGACGTCGTCGACGACATCCAGCGGCTCATCCGCTCAGGCGGGCCGCTGCCCCCGCAGGACTGAGCGCCCTCCTACAGCGTGCCCGTGTCGTTGAGCGGCGGCGGGGTCGGCGTCTGCGTGGGAGTGCTCGGCTTCTTCTTGCGCTCCTTCTCCTTGTCCTCCTCCTGAGGAGGAGAGGAGGCGGACCTGGAGGAGCACAGCGTGGTGCAGGCGGGCGTCTCGCCGAGCTTGCGGCGCAGCTTGAACGTCTCCTCCTTGGGGGAGAGCGTGGGGTTGCCCTTCAGCCACGCGTCGAGGTAGTCCCACGGCTCGACCATGCCGCGCCGTACCCACCAGTAGGCGGGGCCGGTCTTCCACGAGATCGCGAAGTAGAGGTTCGGGGCGGTGTCACGGGCGTTGCCCGTGTTGCCCACCTTGCCGAGCTCCTGCCCCGCCTTCACCTTCGCGCCCGGTGTGAGGCCCTCGGTGACCGAGTCGAGGTGGCCGCCGAGGTAGCGGACGCCGTCCTCGCCGATGATCGAGACGAACCGGCCCTCGCGGTCGGAGCCCACGTCGGTGGAGGGCTTCCAGCGGTTGTTGATGTTCACCTCGTCGATCACCCCGTCGACGGGGGCGACGAACGAGCAGCCCCTGGCGGCCCAGATGGTCGTCTTCGGGATGATGAGCAGCTTGCGCTGGTAGTTCGTCTTGCAGCCCTTCACGGGGAAGGCGTAGTCGTACTTGGACACCTTCGGCGGCGGCACCTTGACGGGATCGGCGGCGGCCGGCCGCTGGACGCCCGACTGGTGCTCGGTGCCCGGCGTGCTCGCGGTGCCCGCCGGGGTGCCGCTCGGAGCGGCGCTGGGGTCGCCGGTGGGGCCGGCGCTGGGGTCGGCCGCCATGGCGGGGGCCCTCATGCTGACGCCCGCCACACCGGTGGCCTGCCCGCATCCTCCGGCCAACAGGACGGCGCCCACCACGACTGCACTAAGACGCCCCGATCGCATGATCTCCACCTGTGTCAGCGTATCCAACGACAACCTTTACCTTTGTAACCGACCGGGACGGTGGTCACGACCGCTTTGCCGTTATCCGTCGGTGCTTCTCCTCGCCACGGGCGCCGTCGCCGCGCCCGCCGCGCGCGCACGGGGAGCGTCCCCTGGACGGGCGGGCCCGCGTGCCGGGCGGAGGCGCGTGGCAGGGCCTGCCGTACGGGAGGGAGGGGACGGCCTCCCGCGGCAGGCGGCGGGCGGAAACTGTCGGGGCGCGCCGTTAGACTCGCGGCGTGGCAGGCAGGATCCGTGACGTCGACATCGCTCTCGTGCGTGAGCGCTCCCCGATCGCCGATGTCATCGGCGAGCACATCCAGCTGCGCAACGCCGGCGGCGGCAACCTCAAGGGCCTGTGCCCCTTCCACGACGAGAAGAGCCCGTCGTTCAACGTCACGCCCGAGCGCGGGATGTACTTCTGCTTCGGCTGCGGCGAGGGCGGCGACGTCATCACCTTCGTCGAGAAGATCGAGCACCTGTCCTTCCACGAGTCCGTCGAGCGGCTGGCCCAGCGGGCCGGCATCCAGCTGCAGTACGAGCAGGGCGGCTACGTCCCCAAGCGCGACCAGGGCGAGCGGGCCAGGCTGCTCGAGGCGCACAGGGTGGCGGCCGAGTTCTACGTCGAGCGGCTGTTCGCCCCCGAGGCGGCCCCCGGCCGCAGGTTCCTGTCCGAGCGCGGCTTCGAGCGGGCCGACGCCGAGCTGTTCGGCGTGGGCTACGCGCCCAACGAGTGGGAGGCGCTGACCCGCCACCTGCTCGGCAAGGGCTTCACCGCGCAGGAGATCGTCAAGGGCGGCCTGGCCAAGGAGGGCAGGCGCGGCCCCATGGACCGCTTCCGCGGGCGGCTGATGTGGCCGATCCGCGACGCGACGGGCGATGTCATCGGGTTCGGCGCGCGCAAGCTTCTCGACACCGACGAGGGCCCGAAATACCTCAACACCCCCGAATCTCCGCTCTACAAGAAGTCGCAGGTCCTCTACGGCATCGACCTGGCCAAGCGCGAGATCTCCAAGCGCTCCCAGGCCGTGATCGTCGAGGGCTACACCGACGTCATGGCCTGCCACCTGGCGGGCGTGCCGACGGCGGTGGCGACCTGCGGCACCTCCTTCGGCGAGGAGCACATCAAGATGCTCCGCCGCTTCCTGCTCGACCAGTCCTCGACGACCGGCGAGGTGATCTTCACCTTCGACGGCGACGCGGCGGGCCAGAAGGCGGCGCTGCGGGCCTTCGCCGACGAGCAGAAGTTCGTCACGCAGACCTACGTCGCCGTCCAGGCCGACGGGCTCGACCCGTGCGACCTGCGCGTCAAGCAGGGTGACGCGGCGGTGCGCGACCTGGTGGCCAGCCGCGAGCCGCTGTTCCAGTTCGCCATCCGCAGCACGATCTCCCGTTACGACCTGCGCACCAACGAGGGCAAGATCGCCGCGCTCGACGCGGCGGCGCCGATCGTGGCCGGCATCAAGGACTCAGGCCTGCGCAAGCGCTACGCGATCGACCTCGACCGCTGGCTCGGCTTCATGGACGAGCGGTTCGTCATCCAGCGCATCGCCGAGGTGGGGGGCGCACAGGCGGGCCGTCCTCGGCGCGCGCCCAAGGCGGCGCCGATCGACCCCCACGTCAGGGTGGAGGGCGAGCTGCTCAAGCTGGCCGTGCAGCGTCCCACCCTGCTGGGCCCCCGCTTCGACGCGCTGGAGAGCAGGGCCTTCACCACCCCCGACCACGTCACCGTCCACACCGTCATCGCGGCGGCGGGCGGCACCTCCGCCGGTGGCCACGGCGGCAGGCAGTGGGTCGACAGGCTCATCGAGCACGCCCCCGACGAGGTGGCGCGCGGGCTGATCACCAGGTTCGCCGTGGAGCCGATCCAGGCCGACGCCGAGATCGAGCAGCGCTATGGCGCCGCCATGCTGGCCGCCATCGAGGCGGTCTCGGTCGACAGGGCGATCAGTCAGGTCAAGACGCGCATGCAGCGGCTCAACCCGGTGGAGGAGCAGGCCGAGTACAACAAGCTCTTCGGTGAGCTGGTGGCGCTCGAGCAGCAGCGCAGGGTCCTGCGCGACCGCGCGGCGGGAAGTTAGGCGCACCCGAGCAGCCCAGGGTCCTGCGCGAGCGCGGCCGGAAGTCAGGGGCACCCGAGCAGCAGCGCAGGGTCCTGCGCGAGCGCGCGACGGGAAGTCAGGCGCAGCGAAAAGGCGCGTTCGGCGTCGTCGCTGACAAACTCGATCGCGTAATTGACTTTTCTTTCCTGATCAAACTCCGGCCAAACACATAAAAGATCTCGGTTTGGTAATGATGCAGGTCTTACCTCAAGTGACAAAAATGGGTCTGCCATTTTATGGAAGCAATACTGCAGACTGTGTCCCGTGGGTGCATCGGTGCTGCCAAGTGGCCCGCCATCCGTTGACCAGGTGGCGGACCTCGTCGCGAAAGGAAGAGAGCGCGGAAGCGTAACCGTCGATGACGTAGCCGCCGCGCTTGACCGCTCCGAGCTGCCGTCCGACGCGCTGGAGCGCGTTGTGCGGATGCTCGCCGAGAACGGGGTGGAGGTTCTCGAGCCGCAGGGCGACGAGGAGCCCGCCCGCCCCGATGAGGAGGACGTAGGCAAACGTGCGCCGACCAGCGATCTGGTCCGCATCTATCTACGCGAGATCGGCCGGGTACCGCTGCTCACGGCAGAGGAGGAGGTCGAACTCGCCAAGTCCATCGAGGCAGGGCTGTTCGCCGAGGACAAGCTGGCCGCAGGGGTGTCCAGGCTCGCCTTCCCCGAGTTCAGGGAGCTGGTCTGGCAGGGCACCAGGGCCAAGCAGCGCCTGATCGAGGCCAACCTCCGGCTGGTGGTCTCGATAGCGAAACGGTATGTCGGGCGCGGCATGCTGTTCCTCGACCTGATCCAGGAGGGCAATCTCGGTCTCATCCGCGCGGTTGAGAAATTCGACTACACCAAGGGTTACAAGTTCTCCACCTATGCCACGTGGTGGATTCGCCAGGCGATCACTCGTGCCATTGCCGACCAGGCGCGCACGATTCGCATTCCCGTGCACATGGTCGAAACGATCAACAAACTGGTCCGGGTGCAGCGCCAGCTCCACCAGGACCTGGGCCGTGAGCCCGCGCCCGAGGAGATCGCGCTCGAGATGGACCTCCCGGTCGACCGCGTGGTGGAGATCCAGCGGATCGCCCAGGAGCCGGTGTCCCTGCAGTCGCCCATCGGCGAGGAGGACTCCGACCTCGGTGACTTCATCGAGGACGCGGACGCGGTGGTGCCCATGGAGGCGGCCGCGTTCATCATGCTGCAGGACCAGCTCGACGACATCCTCGCCACGCTGTCGGAACGGGAGCAGCGCATCATCCAGCTGCGCTTCGGCCTGGCCGACGGGCACCCGCGCACGCTGGAGGAGGTCGGCAGGGAGTTCGGGGTGACGAGGGAGCGGATCAGGCAGATCGAGTCGAAGACGCTCGCCAAGCTGCGTCACCCGACCCGCGCGCAGATGCTGCGCGACTACCTGGACTGACCGGGGACAGGCCCCCTGATGTCGTCAGGGGGCCTGTCCCCCCCGCCCTCTCAGCGCCGCCGCGGATCCTCGAGACCGGCGGGCCCGTACGGCCCGGAGGCGCTCCCCCGGACGGGAGTCCGTGGATCAGAGGCAGACGATCGTCGGCACTACGATGTCGAAAATGACCCCCGCGCTCTTGCCCTCCCCCGAACCCGGCAGCGCTCTCGACGTCGTCCGTGTGTGGGACGCGCGTGCCGATCGCTACCTGGAGCTCTTCCGCCACGAGTTGGACGGCAAGCCGTTCGACCAGGAGGTCCTCGCCGAGTTCGCCGGGCGGGTCGGCGACGGGGGCAGAGTCTGCGACGCCGGCTGCGGACCCTGCGGTCACGTGACGGCGATGCTCGCGGAGCGCGGTCTCGACGTCCTGGGGATCGACCTGTCTCCTCGCTGTGTCGAGCTGGCCGGACGTGAGCAGCCCGGGTGCCGGTTCGAGGTGATGGACCAGCGGGACATCAGGCCGCGCACGCCTGGCGACCTGCTCGACGGGCTGGTCTCGTACTACTCGCTCCACGACCAGCCGAAGAGGGGACTGGCCGGCACCCTCGCCTCGTGGGCAGCGGTGATCCGTCCGGGAGGTCAGCTCC
The DNA here is from genome assembly GCF_039533245.1 of Nonomuraea recticatena. Taxonomy (NCBI): domain Bacteria; kingdom Bacillati; phylum Actinomycetota; class Actinomycetes; order Streptosporangiales; family Streptosporangiaceae; genus Nonomuraea; species Nonomuraea recticatena. The sequence continues at coordinate 258,515 of NZ_BAAATE010000003.1, forward strand.
TGGTCGTGGCGAAGGAGGGCACCGGCGACGGGGTCATCGACGATCCCCTGGGCAGCGACCTCCGGGTCTACTGGGCGGAATTCACCGAACACGACCTTCGCCAGGCCGCCGAGGCGGCCGGGTTCCAAGTCGACGACCTCACCACCCGTGGCGCCTACGACGACGAGATCCCCACGCGGCGGATCTACCTCTCGGCCACGCGCCGCTAGGAGCAGCCCTCGAAGCCAGGAGCGGCACTCGAAGCCAGGAGCGGCCCTCGAAGTCAGGAGCAGCCCTCGAAGGAGCGGCACTCGAAGGAGCGGCACTCGAAGCTAGGAGCAGCCCTCGAACTGGGGCACCGTGACCTTGCCGAGCGTCAGGCCCGACCTGCCGAACCACTTGGCGAGCAGTCTGGCCGCCGTGCCGTCCTGGTACATGTCGGTGATCGCTCTGTTGACCCGCTCGCACCCCTCCACGTCGCCGCGCCGCATGCCCACCCCCGTGCGCTGCTCGTTGAACTGGGTGTTCACCAGGCGCACGCCGCCACGCTCACGCGCGGCCAACCCGGCGAGGATCACGTCGTTGGTGGTGATCGCGTCGATCCGGCCCGACTTCAGCATCGACATGCACTCGTCGTAGGTCGCCACCGGCACCACCGACGCGTCGATCCGCCGCTCGTCGACCACGCGCTGGGCGGCGTTCGACCCCTGCACCTCGCAGATGCGCCGCCCCTTGAGATCGCGCACGTTCGCGATGCCCGAGGTGCCCTCCCGCACCAGGATGTCCTGGTACGACAGGTGGTAGGGGCCCGCGAAGGCCACTCTGGTCTTGCGCTCCTGGGTGATGGAGAAGGTGGCGAGCACGAGGTCGGCCTGCCCCGACAGCAGCAGCTTCTCCCTGTCGGCCGCCAGCGCGGGGACGAACCTGGCCGTGGCGCCGAGCTTGCCCGCCACGTAGGTGGCCACGTCCACGTCGAAGCCCTCGAACCTGCCGTCCCCCGTGCGAAGACCGAGGGCGGGCAGGTCCGGCCTGACGCCGATGACCAGCGTCTCCTTTCCGACGATCGAGGAAGCCGCGCCCGCGCCGCACCCGCCTGTCGCCAGGAGAGCGATCAGGCAGGCCACCAGCCCCATCACGAACGGCGCGGCGAACCGGTCGCTCCGCATGCCTGTCACGGGCACTCCTTCCTGGTCGAGCGAGCCCGTCGCCTTGCGACGTCGCGAGAACGCCGGACCGTCTCCTGGAGGTCCTGGCGAGGCGCCTTCGGCGAGGAGGCCGGACCTCTCCCGGAGACTCTGGCGACCCGCCTGTTCGTGAGAGCGTGCCCCGTCATCGGTACTCCTTCAGCCTGGGCCACACACCGGCCAGCACACCGCCCGTGATGACGACGAGCCCCGCGGGGATCAGCGTCCACAGGCCGCTCAGCCCGCCCTCGCCGGCCGCGATCGCCCTCGCGAACGCGGCCTGGTGCTGCTCGGCCAGCCTCACGAGGGTCGCGTCGTAGGCGTCGAAGGCCGAACGCACGGGACCGGTCAGAGCGGACGTCGCCGACGCGCCGGACGTGGCGCGCAGCGAACGGTCGGCCTCCTGGAAGCGCCGCCAGGCGGCCGCGACGTCCCTTCCCTCCAGCATGCCGAGGAAGCGGTCGTTCTTGAGAGAGGCGACGGCGCGCTGGTAGTCGGACAGGTTCTTGGCGGGCAGATAGACCAGTGACTGCGACTTGTCGAAGAAGGTGTGCTGGTAGGTGTCGGCGCGCACGGGGTCGAGCAGGTAGCGGCTCTGGTCGGCGTGCAGGCTGTTGCTGATCGCCCGCGCCCTGGCCAGGGTGAGCACCGAGTCGAAGCCGTCGCGCTTGGCGGTGGCGAGGGACGCCGCCTCGCGTTCCATGATGACCGCTCCCGCGATGCCGCACGCCGCGGTGGCGACGCTCGCGCCCAGGAGCGCCAGACCGAAGACCCTGCGGAAGCTGCGGGCCAGGTAGATCTGCAACCAGATCAGGCAGCCGAGCGCCAGCGCGCCGCAGAGCAGGGCGACCAGCCGTACGGCGACGACCGTGGAGTGGCCCTCCTCGTAGGCGTGCCTGACGATGGTCCCGCTCTCCAGCGTGAGGTTGTAGGCCTGGGGGAGCAGTTCGCGGGTCATGAGATCCGTCGCCTGGCGATAGGACGCCAGCGCCCTGTCGTCCGGCGCGATCGTCATCGGCGTGGTGGATGCCGGGACCACCCCACCTGAAGGGGAGGCGGGGCCAGGGGAGCCGGCGGTGGGCAGGGCGCTGAGCAGCAGGGCTTCGGAGGCCAGGCGTTCGTAGCGGCCGAGCCCTTCCAGCACGGAGGAGATCGTGCGGCGCTCGGCGGCGTCGGAGCCCGCCAGGGTGTGGGCTTGCAGGAGCGCGCTCCCCACCTCGGCGCGTCGCTTCTCGTAGCGGGCCAGCGCGTCCTGCCGCCGGTCGCCGAGCAGCAGGGCGGTGGCGACCTGGGCGTCCATGTCGCTCAGGCCGAGATACAGCCCCGCCGTCGCCACCACCTGGGGTCCCGCGTCGTGTCCGATCACCCGCAGGCCCTCGCGGGCGGCTGCGGTGCCGTACGCGAGGGTGGCGAAGAGCAGGCCGAGGGCGGCGACGGTGACCGAGGAGATCACCTTGATCCGTCCCGGCACCGTACGGCGGGCGAGGAACATCATGGCGCGCTCTCGCGCAGCGTGATGACCGTCCACGCGCCGAGGTGGATGCGGTCGCCGCCACGGACCTGCACGGGGACGTTCACCTGGAGGGGCTTGCCGTTGAGCATGGTCCCGTTGGCCGAGCCCGGGTCGACGAGCGACCACGTGCCGTCCCGCTGCGCCATGAGGACGGCGTGCAGGTGCGAGATCCCCGGGTCGGCGGGCGGTCCGCCCAGGTCGATCTCGGCGTAGGAGTTGCGGGACCTGCTGCTCCTGCCGATGCGCACCTGCCGTCCGACCAGCGGGAAGGAGCGCTCGGGGCAGTAGGGAGGGAAGACCACGGCGCCGGCGTCCGGCCCGTCCTGGGCGATGACCTCGTCGTAGTAGGCGCGATCGGCCTCGACCACGGCTTCCCACAGGGCCGGGGCGACGGGGTCGAGCGGAGGGGCCTCGAAGTCGTGCCCGTCGACCTCGCAGAACCGTCCGGATCGGGGGGTCTGGCAGATCGGGCAGACGTCGTCGGCGGCGTCGGGGTCCGCGGAGGAGCCGGAGGAACCCGCCCCGCCCGAGCCCGACGTTCCGGAGGAGCCGGCCGCGCCGGAGGGGGCGGGCATCCCCGAGGAGCCCGGGGAGCTCTGGGAGCCCGGGGAGTCGGTCGATCCTTCGGGCCCGGGGGAGGGGCCGGAGGTGGCGAGGGGCTGGGGCATGGGGGTGCCGCAGACGTCGCAGTACTCGTCGTCGCCAGAGGAGTGCCCCTGAGGGCAGGTCAGCGTCATCTCAGCCCTCCTGCCGCAGCTGGCTCGTCCGGGTCGACCCGGTGTCCAGCTCGATCTCGTCGGCCCTCTCCACGTTCCTGCGCAGCCGCGCCGTGCCCGTGCCCGGGTCGACCTCCACCACCTTCTCCAGCAGCCTGGCGGTGTCCTCGCGCCCCGAGGAGTCCGCCAGCTGCTTGGCCTTGGCCAGGCGGGCGGTCGCCGTCGCCGTGTCTCCCGCCGCCCTCGCGCTCAGCCCCTCCTGGATCAGCTCGTGCAGCTCGGCCTGGCCGGTGTAGTGCGCGACCTTCCTGTTGATGCGCGTCGAGAGGGCGAGGTCCTCGGTCCAGTGCGCCAGGACGTTGCCGCTGGCGTGGACGTCGCCGGTGTCCGGCCGTACGAGCTTGACCCACGCCGCTCTGATCTCCTGACCCGGCGCGGCGGTGGGCACCTCGACGCACAGGTGGTACTCCCGCTCCTCCGCGCCCCACGACCCTGTCGGGTAGTCGCCCGTCAGCGGATTGAACGGGGTGCGCTTGCCGCTCAGGTCGAGCAGCGTGGGGGAGACCTGCCGGATGTACTTCAGCGTGGCGTCCTTCGGGATCCAGACCCGCAGCGCCAGCTCGGCGACGGTCTTACCCATCGACGCCTCGGTGATCTTGGTGAAGAACTCCGCCAGGTCCTTCTGGTCACGCACGAAGTCGAAGGCGCCGAGCAGCGCGTTGGAGACCTTGCGCAGTTCGTCGGGCACCCAGTCGTCGCCGACGCCGAGGCTGTCACAGACGAACCTGCCCTCGCACTTCTTCAGCGCCCTGGCGAACGCCTCCTCGCCCTCGTTGTTCTGGCCGTCGGTCATGAGCAGCGCGTGCCTGATCGCGCCCGGCCTGCTCTCCAGCAGGTCGCAGGCCAGCAGCAGCCACTGTCCTATCGAGGTGCCGCCGTTGGCGTCGAGGGAGTCGATGGCCTTGTTGGCGTTGTCCCTGGTGCTCTGGCCGGCTTTGGCCAGCTTCCGTCCCCTCGGGTAGACCATGTGCGCCGAGGTGTCGCCCGCGATCACCGCGAACTCCACGCCGTCGCGCAGGGCGTCCACGGCGGCCTTCGCCGCCTGCCTGGCCTCCCTGATCTTGCCTCCGGTCATCGACCCCGAGGTGTCAATGATGATCACTTCGGCGGCCTCCGTGGGCGGCGCCTGCGCCACCGTGCCCGTGACCGTCAGGATGGCGTGCACCTCCCTGCCCCCGAGTGGCAGGTACTTGTGCTGGTCCACCTGCAGGGTGAAATCACTCATCACGCTCTCCTGACCGGTATCAGTACGACAGTGACGTTGTCGCGCCCGCCCGAGGCGAGCGCGTGGTCGACCAGCGCCCGCGTCCCCTCCAGAGGGACGGCGGCGCGGAAGGTGACGGGTTCGTCGAGGTAGCCCCAGAGCCCGTCGGTGCACACCATGAGCAGCCCGGGGGAGTCGGGCACGAAGCCCAGCGCCCTGCAGCCGGTGTCTCTGGCGTCGGCGCCCAGCCAGGCGGTCAGCACGCCGGCCGAGGCGACGTCGTCGTCGGTCAGCAGGACGGCCGGCCCGTCGTCGGGCAGCCAGTAGGCGCGGCTGTCGCCGACCCAGCCGACGGTGACCAGGTCGGGCCCCGCGACCGCCGACACGTAGGTGCAGGCGGGGGCGTCGTCGAGGGAGGTGGCGAGGGAGGCGACGGCCAGGGCGGCGCGCGCGCAGGCGGCCCTGGTGGCGCTCTCCTGGGTGGAGCCCGCCTTGAGCTCCTCGGCCAGGATCGTCACGCCGGTCTGCGCGGCCAGCGTCGAGGCGGACTCGGGGCGAGGCGACTGCGTCACGCCGTCGCAGACCACCGCCAGCTGGAGCCCTTCGGCCTCGCCCAGCGCCATCGCGTCCTGGTTGTGGCTGTGTCGCAGGCCCCTGTCGCTGGCCCCCGCCATGCCCGAGTCGAGCACCAGCTCCACGTGGTCGGAGGCGGCGGGCGCGCGACGGCCGCACTGGGCGCAGTAGCCCTCCTCGAAGTCGCCGCCGCAGGCCGTGCAGGCGGGTAAGGCCTCCTCGAGGCGGATGCCGCACTGCTCGCAGAAGGCGTGGCCCTGCAGGGCCGAGGCCCCGCACGCCGGGCACTTCACAGCCACGTCCTCGGCCGGACCGCGTTGGCGCGATCGACGAGCGCGTGCCGTTCCGCTCGGGTGGGCGCGGCTCTGGCCAACTCCCTGTAGACCGACTCCAGCCTGGTCCGCACGCCGTGGCCGGTGAGCGGCGCGCCGAGCAGGACCGTGGAGGGGGAGGGCGGTGAAGGCGGCGCGGCGATCCAGGCCAGCGCGGCCTCCAGCAGCTCGGCGGCCAGCTCGCCGCGGCGCCTGCCGTCCAGCTGCTTGAGCCGGTCGAGGCGCTCGCCGGCGGCCACCAGCTCCGCCTGCCCGACCTGGGCGGCGGGACGTCTGGCGGTCACCGCGACCAGCGCCGCCTGCGCGGCCACGTACTGGCTCGCGGAGGCGGGCACCTGGCCGAGCGCGGCCGCGGCCCCCTGGTGGTCGCCCGCGCTCAGCCGGGCCCTTGCCAGCCCGAACGCGGCGCTGACGTAGCTGTGGTCGGTCCGCCACACCGTCTCGTACCAGCGGGCGGCGCCCGCGTGGTCGCCCGCGGCCTCGTGCGCGAACCCCAGTGCCAGCTTCACCGCGGGCTCGCCTGGCAGCAGGCCGAAGCACTGGTCGAACAGGGCGGGGTCGGGCTTGCCCGAGGCCAGCGCGCGCACCGCCCGGTACCAGGTCACCCGCCACTCGCCGGGCAGACGGCGCTCGGCCTCTTTGAGCGCGCTCTCGCCCACGTCGTGCTCGGCCGCCACTCTCGCCCTGGTCAGCAGCGTCTCGGTGGTGACGGGCAGCGCCGCGAGGCCGGCAAGCAGGTCGTGCGGATCGAGGGCGACCAGCCCTGACAACGCACCCGCCGCGGGGTCGGCGGGGTCCATGAGAGGGACGGGCAGCGCCGCCACCGCGGCCGAGGGCTCCAGCGGCTCGAAAACCTCCGTGACGCCCTCGCCCACCCGCTCGGGCCCGAAGACGCCCGACTGCCCGGGGTAGGGCACGCCGTCCTCGGCCGCGCGCACCTCTCTCAGCACGCCGGTGAGCTGCTCGGCCATCTCGTCCGCGTCGGCGAAGCGCGAGCCGGGTTCGGGGTGGGTGGCGCGCAGCAGGAAGCGGTAAAAGGACTCGTTGCCCCACGCCTCGAGGCCGGGCAGCGGTGTCTCCACGCCGCCGCGCGCGGGGCTGAAGGGGTGGCTCAGCACGGCCAGCGTCCGCGCCACCGTGTAGAGGTCGGAGGCGATCGAGGGCGGGCCGGAGACGACCTCAGGGGCGTGGTAGCCGGGCGTCACGTAGGAGCTGTCAAGCCCCGCCCCGATGCGCTGGACCGCACCCAGGTCGATGAGCTTCAGCTGCTGCCCGGCCTGGATGACGTTGGCGGGCTTGAGGTCGCAGTAGACCAGGTTGTTCTTGTGCAGGTAGGCGAAGGCCTTGAGGATCTCCAGCGCGTAGGCGATCGTCTGGCGCAGCGGCAGCGCGTGACCGTCGCGCAGCCGCTGCTTGAGCAGCTCCTCCAGAGAGGGCCCGCCGACGTACTCCATGACGATGTAGCCGGCGCCCTCGTGCCGCTGGAAGTTGAAGATCTTGACGATGTTGGGGTGGTCGACGGTGGTGAGGAATTTGCGCTCGGCCTCCGCCACGGCAAGCGCCTCGGCGTCGGCGGCGTTCAGCAGGCCCTTCAGCACCACCCACCGGCCGTCGAGGTTCTCGTCGGAGGCCAGGTAGACCCAGCCGAGGCCGCCGTGCGCCAGGCAGCCGAGCACCTTGTACTGCCCCGCCACCATCGCGCCGGGCGCGAGCTTGGGCGTGAAGCTGTACGGCGTGCCGTCGTGCGGGCAGAACCCCTCGGTACGGCCCTGCACCCCCTCGCGGCTGCGTCCCACGGGCTTGCCGCAGGAGGAGCAGAACCGCCGGTCCTCGGGGACCTCCGGGTTGTCCATGATCGCGTCGGCGGGGTCGCGGTACGGCGTCGGCGGCACGTCCACCAGGCCGTGGCCGAGCACGCCCCTGGACCGCCTGCCCGACGACGGCCTGGAACCGCTCGGAGCGGTCATCGCGGCGCTCGGCCCGCCCGTCGGCAGGCCCGAGGAGCCGGCGCCCACCGAAGCCGCGACCGGCGGGCTCTCCGGGTGGCCGCACAGGTCGCAGTAGCCGTCCTCGATCGTTCCCGCGCAGCCCTGCTGCGTGCACGTCGTCATCGGGGCCCTCCGTGGATCGCGTCCTGGTAGTGCTCCACCGCTTCCGCCGCCTGGTTGAGGTCGCAGGGGGCGGTCCACAGCAGCTGTCTGGCCCGCGTGAAGCGGCCGGCGGCGTCAGGGTCCTCCGCCAGTCCGACGCGGATCGCCTTGGACTGCGTGGCCATCAGCCTGCCGCGCAGTTCGTCCCTTCGGGCCATCAGGCCGAGCAGGGCCGAGGTCGTGGCGCGCGCCTTTCGCAGCGCGTCATCGGCGGCCCGCTCCACCGTGGCGAGGCGTCTTGCCCGCTCCACCCAGCCGGCCCCTGGCGCCGCGCCCGGCGGGTCGAGGGCGGCGCTGTCACCGGCGAGGCGGTCGGCGGTGGCGCGCGGCGCGGTGGAGGGAGGTAAGAGGATCTTGGCGGCGACCACCGTGTGGGTCCTTCGCGCCTCTGCCTCGGCGTCGCGGACGCTGCCGACCAGCTCGAGGAGGGCGGCGTGGCGCGGGCCGTACGAGCGTCTGAGGGTGTCGGCGCGGGCCAGATCGGCCAGCAGCGAGTCGAGCGTGGCGCAGAGCCTGTCGAGGGCGGACGCCGCCGAAGCGGAGTCGAGGGGGTCGGACGTGACGGCCGAGCGGAGGCGGTCGAGCTCGGCCTGGTGCCGCGTCCCCGAGGGGTTCTCCCCGAGGTCGGCGCTGAGTCGTGCGATCTCCCGCTGGGAGGCGGCCGCCGACTCCAGCCGGGGAAGCAGCGCGGTCCAGGCGGTGTCGATCTCCGTCAGCGTGCGGCCGACGGCGCCGAAGGCCTGGTCCATCCTGGCGACGGTCTCGTCCAGGCTGAGCGCCTCGTCCCGCTCGGGGCGTAACGAACGCTGCTCCACCGGCTTGGCCTCGGCCGCCAGCCGTACGGAGGGGCCCGCGAGCAGGAAGGTCAGCTCCTCGAGCTCGGCCTGGCCCGGACGGGGTCTTCGGGCCCTGACCTTCTCGGCCTGGCGCAGCACGGCCCTGTAGGCGTCGTAGAGCGACCACATCAGCGCCATGGCCTGCTGGGCCGAACTCCACGCGGCGAGGGTCCTCCCACGTAACGCGGCCCCCTTGAGCAGCTGGTAGGAGGTGTGCGACTCGAGGTCGAGCAGGTCGCCGGAGATCCGGTCCCGCTCCTCGACACGCGTGCGCAGCGCGTGGTCGGCGCCTTCACGACTCATCGGCGGTCCGGCTGGTTGCGTCAACATCTCCCCCGTCGAATGGAAACCCCCGAACCCTCATTTACCGGGTCAACGTCGCACATGTCCAGGGAGGTTCCTGACCCTGAGAGGGTCTCCCTGACTTCTCCCTGATCCGGGGCCGCGGCCATGTCGCGCGGCGCCCCGCGACCCTAGCGTGGGGGACATGGCACGCATCCTCTTCATCGCCGCTCTGGTCGTCGTCGGTCTCATGCTCCTCGGCCCGCTCCTGGGCTTCGCATTCCAGCTCCTGAAGTGGGCGCTCATCATCGGTGGCGTCGCTCTCGCGGTGACGTTCGTCGCCAAGTGGGTCAAGTCCGAGGAGCGCAGGGGTTCATAGTCTGGTCAGATAGGACAGCCCGGCGCATAGTGGGCAGATGGAAGCGCGGCCCGCGGTCGATGACGCCGCGCTCGGGCGCGAGGCCCTGCACGTGCTCGAGGCGAACTGGATGGGGTCGGCCACCGTGCCCGCGCCAGGTCTCTACCCGCACCAGTGGAGCTGGGACTCCGCCTTCGTCGCCATCGGCCTGGCCAGGCATTTGCCGGGCAGGGGGATGGCCGAGCTGGACGGCCTGTTCCGGGGCCAGTGGGCGACGGGGATGATCCCGCACATCGTCTTCCACACCTCCGAGGCGTACTTCCCCGGCCCCTCGGTCTGGCGCTCCTCGGAGCACGCCGACGCCCCTCCTGCCATCCTCACCTCGGGACTGACCACGCCGCCGCTGCACGCCCTGGCCGTGTGGCGGCTGTGGCGTCACACGGCCGACGTGGGGTACGTCCGGCGGGTCTTCCCCGCGCTCGCCGCCCAGCACGCCTACCTCGCCACCGCCCGCGACCTGGGCGGCGGCGGGCTGGCCGCGATCGTCCACCCGTGGGAGTCGGGCATGGACGACAGCCCGGCGTGGGACGAGCCGCTGGCCGCCCTCCCCGAGATCAGGTACGGCTACCGCACCCCCGGCCTCGACGAGCGCCACCCCGCCAGCGACCACGACCGCTACGTCTGGCTCGCCCTGCGCTACCGCGACGCCGGCTACCGCCCGGAGTACCTGCGCGACGAGCACCCCTTCGCCGTCGAGGACCCCCTGTTCAACGGCGTGTGGCTGGCCTCGTGCCAGGCGCTGGCGGCCCTGGCCCCCGTGGCAGGCTTCGACCCCGCGCCGCACGCCGAGCAGGCCGCCGTGATCAGGGCCGCGCTGATGGAACGGCTGTGGGACGGCTGCTTCCACGCCCGCGACCTGCGCACCGACCGGCTCATCCCGGTCACGACCGTCGCCGCCTTCGGCCCGCTGCTCGACCCCGAGCTGCCCCGCCACGCCGTCACCGCCCTGGTGGAGATCCTGGAGTCGGCCCGCTTCATGGGCGCCACCGGCTACCCCGTGCCCAGCTGCGAGATCAGGGCGCCGCAGTTCGACCGCACCCGCTACTGGCGCGGCCCCTCGTGGGTCAACACCAACTGGCTGCTGCGCCGCGCCGCCGCCGTCCACGACCTGCCCCACCTGGTGCAGCTGCTCACCTCGAGCACCCTGAGGCTGGTACGGCAGGCAGGCTTCCGCGAGTGCTTCGACCCCTTCGACGGCAGCGGCAGAGGGTGCAGGGACTTCTCCTGGAGTGCGGCGCTCACCCTGGATCTGCTCGCCGATACCTTGGCTGCATGAGCATCTTCCGCCGCCTGCCCTCCGACGTCCGCAAGGGTCTCGCCACCTCGAGGGGGGAGCGGGTGCTGACCTTCGCCGAGGCCGCCGACGGCTACGTGGTCGCCACCGACCAGGCGCTCTTCCTCCCGGACGGCACGCGCGTGCCGTGGGAGCAGGTGGAGCAGGCCGGATGGGACGACGAGGGGCTCAGACTCACCACCTCGGAGGGGCGGCGCCTGTCGGCCAGGGTCGCCTCGCCCCACCGCCTGCCAGAGGCGGTACGCGAGCGCGTCAACTCCACGATCGTGGTCAACAAGTACGTCGAGCTGCCGGGCAGGGGAGGCGTGCGCCTCGTGGCCCGCAGGGCGCCCGGCGCCGACACCTTCACCTGGAGCTTCCACTTCGACGAGGGCCTCGACCCCGAGGACCCGGGCCTGCGCGCCCAGGCCGAGCAGGCGCTCGAGGGCCTGCGAAGGAGCATGGGCGTGTGAAAGGAGGCCCGGACTCCTCCGGACCTCCTTTCACACACGATCCCGCCTAGTACGGCACGCCGGTGTCGTCGACCCTGGTGGTGTCCTTGTCCTTCTTGGACTCGGGCCAGCCCGTCCCTGTGTCGAGGTGGTCCTCGACACGCCCGTTCTTGCCGAGGAACGGGATTTTGTCGACGAGCGTGTCGCCGACCTTCAGCCTCGCGACCCCGGCCACCTTCGACATCTGCGCCCCCACCAGCCCCGCGGCCTCCTGGACCCTTGGGCTGTCGGCGACCCGGTGCGCCGTGCGCTTGATCTGTTCGTAGCGTTCGCGGCCCGCCCTGCTGCCCAGCACGTAGCCGACAGCCACACCGACAGCGAACATCACCCGATATCGCATATTCCACCTCCGCTGTCTCCGGGCCTACCCCGATGACGATGCGACACGCACTCCAGATGTGCGCTAATCTATTCCTGCGCCGAACGGAAGGGGCCAACAGCCCGGCCCGGAGGTGCGGAAGTCCGATCCCGTGTAGCTCAATCGGCAGAGCAGCCGGCTGTTAACCGGCAGGTTATAGGTTCGAGTCCTATCGCGGGAGCCACACTGACGAGCCCGAGCCATACGGCCCGGGCTCGTGGCTTTTCCGGCCGTGACGTGGCCGCGCTCAGGCGTCCATCGGGCGCCTGTCACTGCCGAGGTAGCCGTAGACGGCCCACAGCGCCCCGACGACGATGCCGCCGACAGCCGCGAAGACGCCGATGCCGTCGAGGCCGAGGATCGCCATGATGGCGATGGCGATGCCGTAGAGGAAGCTGATCCCGAGCAACCCGTTCCGCAGAAGGCTCTTGTTCATGAGCAACACGGTCACCGATGATCGAGGCCGGTGGTATCCCCCGATCGGTGGACAGACATGCCTTCCGACAACCTCGCCGCGGCCCGGGCCGAGAACGCGTGGCTGCGTTCGTACCCCTTATGGGACGCCTACTTCACCGTCGTCCTGATCGCCACGGTCATCGTCGTCGCGCTCGACACCGGCACCGCGGCCGCCGGTGCGACCGCGATCGGGCTGTTGCTGCTGCTGGCCCTCGCCTACGCGCTCGTGGGTAGAGCCGCCGTCCGCTCGGAGGAGGTGCCCACCAGACAGGCGTGGCAGTACGCGGCGGTCGCGGTCGTGCTGTTCACCGCCGCCGACCTGGTCGCGCCCGCCTCGGCCTTCGCGCTGTCGGCGGTCGTCGCGCAGCTGTTCATGTCCTTCAGGACCCACCAGGCCATCGCGCTGCTCGCGGTGCTGTTCGCGATCCCCGCTGTCAACCTGTTCCAGATCGCGGGCATGGAGCCGCTGGTGGCCGCCGTCGTCGCGGTGGTCGCGCTGTCGAGCAGCGCGCTGCTCGGAACCTTCATCCACCGCCTGGCCATGCAGAACATCGACCGCGCCCGCCTGATCGCCGAGCTCGATCGCACCAGGGCCGACCTCGCCGAGATCAGCAGGCAGGCGGGCGTGCTGGCGGAGAGGGAGCGCCTGGCCGGCGACATCCACGACACGCTCGCGCAGGGCTTCACCGGCATCATCACCCTGCTGAGGGCCGCCGAGGCGGAGAGCGGCGGCGGCAGGCACCTGGAGCTGGCCGTGAGAACGGCGCAGGAGAACCTGGCCGAGACCAGGGCGCTCATCGCGGCGCTGGCCCCGCCCGCGCTCGACGGCCGCTCGCTCGACCGGGCGCTGCGCCGCCTGGCTCACGGCTTCGAGCTGCCCGTGGAGGTCGTCGTGCGCGGCCTGCCGTCCCCGCTGCCCCCCGCGCTGGAGGTGGCGCTGCTGCGGGCCGCCCAGGAGGGCCTGGCCAACGTTCGCAAGCACGCCGCCGCCCGCTCGGTCCGGCTGGAGCTGACCTACGACACCGGCGCGGTACGGCTGGCGGTCGCCGACGACGGCGCCGGCCCGACGGGCGACGCCGAAGGCTACGGCCTCGCACTCATGAGAAGGCGGGTCGAGCCGCTGGGCGGCACGGTCCGCGTCGAGGGCTCTCGCGGTGAGGGCGCCACGCTCACCGTGGAGGTGCCGTGGTCGGAGTGATGATCGTCGACGACCACCCGATCGTGCGGGAGGGCCTGCGCGGGATGCTCGCCGCCGAGCGGGACATCACGGTGGTCGGCGAGGCCGGCTCGGGCGACGAGGCGGTGGCGGTGGCGGCGCGGATCGCGCCCGACGTCATCCTCATGGACCTGCGGATGCCCGGGGGCGACGGGCTGAGCGCCATCCTGCGGCTCGGCGGGTCCTACAGGGTGATCGTGCTGACCACGTACGAGAACGACGCGGACCTGCGCAGAGCCGTGGCGGCGGGCGCCGTCGGCTGCCTGCTGAAGGACGTGTCGCGCAGGGATCTGGCCGACGCCGTGCGCGCCGTCGCCGAGGGCCGCGGGATCCTCTCTCCTCCCGCGCTCCGCATCGGCGCCGCCCCGACCGACGGGGAAGGAGGCGTCAGGTTGTCGGCGCGGGAGCGGGAGGTGCTGTCACTGGTGGCCGCGGGGCTGACGAACGCCGAGATCGGGCGGCGGCTGTTCATCGGCGAGGCGACGGTGAAGACCCATCTGCTGAGGGTGTTCGCCAAGCTGGGGGTGTCGGACCGGACGTCGGCGGTGTTGCTCGCCATGGAGCTGGGGCTGGTCGGCCGCGCGACGACCTGACGGGCCGGCGGGGGACGCCGTCCCGCCGGGGCCCGTGCACGCGGCCGTGGAGAGCCCGAGGAGAGCCCACGAAGAGGCCGTGGGGAGCGTCAGGTATGGGGCGGGGAGTAGGTGGGGGTGAGCCGGCGGTTGTCGTAGTAGCGGTGGAAGACGGGGGTGGCCGCGCCGGACAGCGGTGGCACGATCCACGACCAGTCGGCGGGGCAGACCCGCCCCGCGCGCTCCTCCCGCTCCAGGTGGGTCAGGAACCGCCGCGCCTCGGTGTGGTGGTCGGTCATCGTCACCCCGGCCGCCTCGAAGGAGTGCAGCACGGCCACGTTCAGCTCCACCAGCGCGTGGTCGCGCCAGAGGGTGCGCTCGCTGGAGGTGTCGAGCCCGAGCCGCCTGGCGACCTCGGGAAGCTGGTCGTAGCGGTCGTGGTCGGCCAGGTTGCGCGCGCCGATCTCGGTGCCCATGTACCAGCCGTTGAACGGCGCGCACGGATAGCAGACGCCGCCGATCTCCAGGCACATGTTGGAGATCGCGGGTACGGCGTGCCAGCGCAGCCCCAGCTCCTCGAACCACCGGTAGGCCGGATGGACGATCGGCACCTCCATGATCGCGTCACCGGGCACGTTGCACAGCAGGGGGTGGCCCTTGGCAGGCTGGATGACCAGCGGCAGCACGTCGAACCTGGTGCCCGCGCCGCCTCTCCACCCCATGCGCAGCACCTGCTCGGTGAAGGCGGCGTAGCGCCGGTCCCCGACGACAGTGCCGTCCGCCCGCCGGTACCCGGCGTAGCGGATGAGCTGCTCGTTCAGGATCCTCGGCCCGGGGCAGGCGGGGTGGTCGGGCGCGAACACCGTGATCGTCGGCCTGATCCGGCCGTGGCCCGTCGCCTCGCGCAGGTGCTCCACGCACTCGAGGGCGACGCCCTCGGCGCTGGAGACGTCCCTTCTGTCCCTGATCCTCAGCGAGCGCCAGTACAGGCGGCCGATGCAGCGGTTGCTGTTACGCCAGGCCACCCTGGCGCCGAACTCCAGCTCCTGTGCGGTGTGGGTGTAGGTGCCGAACCTCGCGGCGTCCCTGGCCACCTCCCGCAGTCGCGCCTGCACGTCCCCGGCGCCGGGGTTCTCCGCGTGGAAGAGGCGGATGAACCTCTCCGCCTCGCGGAAGTCGACGGTCTTGTCCATGACGGTGTGCACATCGAACGGACGCAAAGATCTCATCCACGTAAGCACGCAGCAACCAGCGCATTCCGGTTCACGGATCGCGCGACCGATTCCGGGTCGGTGACGCGGTCCTTCGGCGGCGTCCTCACCACGCCGCCCTTGTCGAGTCCGCAGCAGATCACATCTTTACCTCCGGCAACCCGCTTTGTCCCCCAAACCAGGAAAATCCGTGATCGGAGCACTCCGGAGCGTGACGCCTCCCGCGTGTGGCCAACGGCGAGGCCGTGGTGTAGAACGTTATTCTGTAACGGGTCTCACCGGGAGGGCGCGATGTCGGAGCTGGTGCTGTCGTCGGTCGACGAAGGCGTGCTGACGCTGACGTTCAACCGTCCCGATCGGCTGAACGCGTGGACGGACGCGATGGGACGCCGCTACTTCGACCTGCTCGAACAGGCGGAGAAGGATCCCTCGGTGCGGGCGATCGTGGTGACGGGCGCGGGCAGGGGCTTCTGCTCGGGCGCCGACTTCCAGACGCTGTCGGCGATCCAGACCGGCAGCTACTCCGAGAAGCCCGATCCCAGGCCCAACACCTTCCCCACCACGATCCGCAAGCCGATCATCGCGGCGGTCAACGGGGCGTGCGCGGGCCTCGGCATGGTCCACGCGCTGGTGTGCGACCTGGTGTTCACCGCCGAGGAGGCCAAGTGGACGACCGCCTTCCCCCGCAGGGGCCTGATCGCCGAGTACGGCCTGTCCTGGGTGCTTCCCCGCCTCATGGGCCAGCAGCGCGCCATGGACGTCCTGCTGTCGGGGCGGGTGTTCACCGGGCGTGAGGCGTTCGAGATGGGCCTGGTGAACAGGGCCGTCGCGGCGCATTCGCTGCTCCAGGAGGCGCAGGACTACGCCCGCGAGCTGGCCCGCTACAGCTCGCCCGCCTCCATGGACGTCATCAAGCGCCAGGTGTGGGGTGACTGGGACCACACGCTGGAGGAGTCGGCCGCCAACGCCGTACGCGAGATGATGGCCTCGTTCGGGCGCGCCGACTTCGCGGAGGGCGTGGCGAGCTTCCTCGAGCGCCGCGCCCCCGACTTCCCTGCCCTCTGAGGCTAGATCTTGTGGGCTCCCGCCGCCGGGGTGGCGGGAAGGAAGCGCGGCTCCTTCCAGCCGCGCTCCTCGTACGCCGCGAGCACGGCCTCCTGGACGGCGGGCACCCGCTCCTCGGCCACCAGCGCGATCGCCGAGCCGCCGAACCCGCCGCCGGTCATGCGGGCGCCCCGCGCGCCGCCGCGCAGCGCCGCCTCCACCGCGACGTCCAGCTCGGGTGAGGACACCTCGTACTGGTCGCGCAGCGACAGGTGCGAGGCGTTCAGCAGCGCGCCGATCTCCGCGATCGCGCCCGCGCGCAGCAGGCCGATGACCGCCTCGACGCGGTGGTTCTCGGTCACCACGTGCTGGACGCGCTTGCGCTCGTCGCCCTGGAGCACCGAGAGCGCGCCCGCCAGGTCGGTGACGTCGCGCAGGGCGTCGACGCCGAGCCTGCGTGCCGCCGACTCGCAGTCGGCGCGCCGCTTGGCGTACTGGCCGTCGGCGAGCTCGTGGTGGACGCCCGTGTCGATGATGAGGATGCGCAGCCCGTGCGAGGCGAGGTCGAGCGGGATGTTCCTCGAGCCGAGCGAGCGGCAGTCGAGGAAGAGCGCCCTGCCCTCCTCGCACAGCGCCGAGGCGGCCTGGTCCATGATGCCGCAGGGCATGCCGACGAAGTCGTTCTCCGCCTTCTGGCCGAGGAGGGCGATCTCCATGGGGGTCATGCCCAGGCCGTACACCTCGTTGAGCGCCGAGCCGACGACGACCTCGAGCGCCGCGCTCGAGCTCAGGCCCGCGCCGGCGGGCAGGTCGCCGTCGATGGCGATGTCGGCGCCCTGGACGCGCTCGCCGAGCATGGCGGGGACACCGACGACGTAGCGGGTCCAGCCCTGGGCGGCGTCCCAGTCGGAGATGACCACGGGCTCGCCGGAGGACTGGAGCGAGAGCAGGCGGATCGTGCGGTCCTGCCGCGGGCTGAGCGCGGCGGTGATGCCCCACGGCACCGCGAACGGCAGGACGAAGCCGTCGTTGTAGTCGGTGTGCTCGCCGATGAGGTTGACGCGGCCCGGCGCGCGCCACACGGTCGTCGGCTCGGCGGAGTAGGCCTGACGGAAAGCTTCAACAACGCTCATAATCGAACACTCCTCAACAACGGTTCGTCCGTAGACTAGCGCCATGGAGGAGATGTCGGATCCCCGTCTCGGCACGGTGAGGCTCTTCCTCAAGCATGACGACAACAAGGCCCGCAAGCTCAAGTACAACCTCGGCCCGGCCCGCGTGCTGAGCTTCGGGGGCGCCTACTCCGGCCACCTGCGCGCGCTGGCCAGGGCGGGCATGGAGCGGGGCTTCGAGACGATCGGCGTGGTGCGCGGTGAGGAGCACCTGCCGCTCAACCCCTCGCTGGCCTACGCCAGGGCGTGCGGGATGCGCCTGGTCTACCTCGATCGGGCCGCCTACCGCCTCAAGCACACCCCTGAGGTGCTGGAGCGGCTGCGCGCCAGGTTCGGCGACGTGACGATCCTGCCCGAGGGCGGCAGCAACGCGGCAGCCGTGCGCGGGTGCGCGGAGCTGCCGGGAGAGATCGGCCTCGACTACGACGTGATCTGCTGTCCCGTGGGCACCGGCGGCACGCTCGCGGGGATCTCAGCGGGGCTGGCCCCCGGCAGGCGGGCGCTGGGCTTCGCCGTGCTCAAGGGCGCGGGCTTCCTGCGTGAGGAGGTGGCGCGGCTGCAGCGGGAGGCCTACGGCCGCGTCATGACCAACTGGGAGCTCAACCTCGACTACCACTTCGGCGGCTACGCCAAGCCCTCTCCCGCGCTCGACCAGGCCTACGAGCAGGTCTACGTGGCCAAGATGATCTACGGGATCCTCGACCTGGCCGGGCGCGGCGCCTTCGCGCCCGGCTCCCGCGTCGTCGCCGTGGTGACGGGTCAGCCCTCGACACCCGTCGCGTCGTGGGGCGAGCCGACCGGCTTCGACTCGGCCGAGCCCCGCTGACGCAGGTAGATCGACAGCGCCACCATCGAGGCCACCGCCAGGAACTCCGACTGCCAGTTCTGCAGCGTCCTGCTCCAGAACTCGGGTCCTGTCACGTAGCCGCCCCAGCTCTCGGGGTCGCGCAGCTCGGCGAGCCGCTCGGCGTTGCCCGCCGCCAGGCCCGCCACCGACTGCGCCAGCCACGACAGCGCGAACACCAGGCCCATGACCCAGCCCAGCGAGTTGCTGAGCAGCGCCTTGCGCAGCCCGCCCGCGGTGGCCCACGCGGGCGAGTCGCGGCGGGCGTGCTCACCGACGAGCTGGTCCTCGTCGGACTCGCCGCCCTCCTTGCCGAGCTCTTTGGACTCGGGGGAGCCCCGCTGCACCAGCCAGACCGTCGCGAGGATGAACAGCAGGAACTGCAGGTACTCCGACTGCCAGTTCTCCGCCACGTCCACCGCGAAGTCGGAGGTGGCGACGTACTCCACCAGCGAGATGGGCTGACCGCCGTCCACGAGCTGCTGGTCGTTGAACTTGGCCTGCCCGGCGAGCGCCTGCCCCACCAGCGCGAGCGCGAAGATCAGCAGAAAGAACAGGGAGAGGGAGTTCTCTTTGAGGAATCTCTTCATCGGTGCATCAGCCCCATGGCGAAGAACCAGCTCAGACCTACGACGATGACGACCAAGGTGGTGACGAAGACGGTGCGCATCAGTCGTCCACCTCGCAGTCGTAGGGGAGGTTCTCACCCTTGGGCGTGCATCCCGCGGCCCTGACCCGCCATCCGCCGTCGTAGCGGTGCAGGAAGAGCGTGTCGCCGTTGAGCCTGACCTGCGCCTCGTCACCCCACAGTGACACCGACAGCACAGGGCCGCCCGTCAGTCTCAGCTCGTTCAGCGCCTGCCCGCAGGTCTGTCCCCTGCCGGGCAGCCGCGCCGCCGTCCTGGCGGCCAGCAGCGCACAGGCCGCGTCACCCTGTCCCGCGGTCACCGCTGTGGCGAACCGCTCGGCCGTACGGGCCGGGGGTCCCGTGTCGACCGCACATCCTGCGACGAACGTCAGCGCGAAGAGAAGGAGGACTGCTCTCATAGCCGGGAGCTACCCAAAATGACAGGTGGGAAGCTATGGGAATGAAGAGAACAGATGTTCCCCCCACCTGGGACGAGCGGGCCACCATGCACACGTTCCTCGCCTACGCCAGGGCGACGGCGGCGGCCAAGTGCGAGGGCATGAGCGACGAGGCGGCGCGCAGGGCGCCGCTGCCGGACTCTCCGCTGATGTCCGTCGCGGGGCTGATCGGTCACCTGCGATGGGTGGAGCACTGGTGGTTCGAGGTCGTCTTCCTCGGGGAGGCGGAGCGGGCGCCGTGGACGGAGGAGAGCCCCGACAAGGACTTCGAGCCCGACCCCTCCTTGAGCCTCGCCGAGGTGGTCGCCGACTACACGCGCGCCTGCGCCGAGATCGACGAGAAGATCGCCGGCCACGACCTCGACGCGCTGTCGGCAGGCAAGGGCCGCCACGGGGACCACTTCACGCTGCGCTGGGTGATCGGCCACCTCATCGAGGAGACCTCCAGGCACAACGGCCACCTGGACATCGTGAGGGAGCTGGTCGACGGGGTGAAGGGCGGCTAGAAGCGGTCGAGAACGGGCGCGAGCAGCGCGTTGAGCTCCTTGACGAGCACCGCGAGCGCCCGGTGCGCCGCCTCCTCCACCCCGTCGTGCGGACCCTGAGGGGCAGGCGGGAGCTCCTCCAGCGGGATGGGCGCCTGCACCAGGAGGGAGGCGCGCATGAACGGGCCGCGGGTGAGGTCCTCCTGGGTGGGGTCGACGTACTGGCCGAAGATCTCCTGCCAGCCGCGCCAGCCCCTGTCCCTCCACCACTCGCGCGAACTGGTCAGCTGCTCGGGCAGAGGGGAGACCATGCGCACCTCCGCGGTGAGCGTGCCGTCCCAGGTGTTGCGCACGCAGCTCGCCTCAAGGACGCGCCGGTCCCATCGGACGTGACCCGGCGAGATCGACGGCGGCACCGCCATCCGCCAGGCGATGCAGGCGAACGTCACGGGGGCGATGTCGCCGAAGGAGTCGGCGAACTCCTCGACGTGCTTGCGGACGTGGGCGCCGTAACGGCCGTCCCTGTCCCTGTCGAGTTCCTGGTCGATCCAGAACGCCTTTGCCACCCGTCCAAGGTACGCCGCCCCACCGCGAGGCAGTAGCAGTTGAATGACCAGACAGGTACATTCCTCGACGCCGCCGAGGAGGGTCGCGCAGGCCGAACTGCGCGCCTCGCTCGGCTCCAAGGAGTATCCGACGTGAGGGTTCTTCCACTCGACGACACCGCGGCCGCACTGGAGACCGTGGGCGGCAAGGGCGCGTCCCTCGCCCGCCTGGCCAGGGCGGGGCTGCCGGTGCCCGACGGCTTCCACATCACCACCGACGCCTACCGAGAGTTCGTCGCCCCCTTCCGCGACCGGACGGCGACCGCGTCAGGGTCGACGGCGAGCGAGGAACGGTCGAGGTTGTGCCAAGTCGGGGATGACGGCCACGCTCCTCGGTCAGGATGCCGGGCATGACAGAGGAGGAGCGGGAGCTCGAAGCCAGATGTGAGGCCTACAGGAGAGCTCGGGAGGATCTCGCGAAGGAGACCCCCTTCGAGGTGTGGACGAAATCCCGGCGCTTCCTGGATCCCGTGCGGTGGCAGTCGATGACCTGGAACGCCAGCGACACGGGCTGACCGCCGACGAGAAGACGCCCGCCCGATCAGCAGATCGGACGGGCGTCTTCCACGTGTGCGAACCGGTGTGCGTGTCGCCTCTCGGCGAAGGGCACAACACGGCTCCAGCCGAACGGTATTCCGTGAAGGCAATAGGTGAGGCCCGGGGACACTGGGCACACCGGCCACGAAGGATGTAACCACCTTCGGGCGGCATCCATTCCCGCTCATCTCCACCGGAACCTCGCCTCGGCGCGGCCGGGAAGAGCATGACCAGCGCCTCACGAGAGCGTGTACTCCCACCCGGGTTGCCAGGCGAAGGGCGCGTCCACCAGCTCCTCCAGCGGCGCGCCCTCCAGCAGATGCTGCAACGCCCACCGGTTGGCCGAGTGTGAGACGACCAGGACGGTCCGCCCCTCCCACTCCGCCCGCAACTCGCCCAGGAACTCCTCCGTCGCCGCCACGACCTGCTCGTAGCTCTGCCCCTCGGGCCACGGCTCGCGGATGTGCGCCCTCCTCAGCGGCGCCAGCTCCGCGACGGGCCTGCCGTTGCCGAGCCCGTAGTCGCACTCCCGCAGCCGCGCGTCCAACCTGATCTCACGGTCGGGGAAGGCGATCCGCGCGGTCTGCACAGCCCTGCGCAGATCGGAGCTGTAGACCACGTCGAAGCCCGAACGCCTGCGCTCGCCCAGCCTGGCCGCCTCCACCCTGCCGGCCTCGGACAGCTCGCCAGGCAGCCAGCCGGTCGCGATGCCGGCCTCGTTGTCGACGGTGATCGAGTGGGTCTCGTAGATCAGCTTGATCGCCACTTGAACGACCTTAGAGTGGTTCCTGGGTGACGGGAACGGGCCGCGGTCGGCGTTTCGCGGTGAGTGAAGGCGGTTGGGGACGAGGGCGATCTATGCTGGCAAGCGCGCGAATTTATGGGAGACTGCACTCTCGCAGGGGGCGGTAGCTCAGCCGGTCAGAGCATCGGACTCATAATCCGTGGGTCGTGGGTTCAAGTCCCACCCGCCCTACTCAGATTGACCAGGAATCCCGCACTGAGCTGGGGTTTCTGCCTCATCCAGTGCGCGCCACCCATGCGGCGGCAGCCGTATGCCAGTGGTCGCGGAATATACGCGGAATGAATCTTGGCGCGTTTCCGCAGGTCGGCATCGGCATTCTCGCTACATGACGAAGGACCTCGGGGGAGTTCCCGAGGTCCTTCGGGCTGGACTGTCATGTGGCGAGCAGCCTTTCAGAAAGGGAGGTCTCGTTGAGCGGTATACCCGATCTTGGTCCACTGCCCCGGCGCATCACCGTCAACGCGGAGCAGGTCCATCGGCTCATCGACGAGCAGTTTCCTCAGTGGGCGGACCTTCCTGTCGAGCCCGTGGCTGACGGTGGCTGGGACAACTGGACCTTTCACCTCGGCGACGGAATGCTGGTGCGTTTGCCCAGCGCATCCGAGTACGCCTTGGCGGTGGAAAAGGAACACCGGTGGCTCCCGCCGCTCGCCTCCCGGCTTCCGCTGCCCATTCCCGCCCCGCTGGCGAAGGGCGAGCCAGGTGCGGGCTACCCCTTCTCGTGGTCGATCTACCAGTGGCTTGACGGCGAGCCCGCGAGCGCCGGCCGAATCGCTGATCCGGTCCGATTCGCGGTCGACTTGGCCGGCTTCGTCGCGGCCCTGCAGAGCATCGACACCGCCGACGGCCCCCGGCCGGGAAAGCACAACTGGTTCCGGGGCGCCACACTGCGCACCTATGAGGGGCAACTCGAGAGCGCGCTGGAGAAACTGGACGGCCACGTCGACGTCAGCCTGGCGCGCGAGATCTGGAAGACCGCACTGGACGCTCCCTGGGACGGTGTGGACAGGTGGTTCCACGGTGACCTCGCCCAGGGGAATCTCCTGCTCAAAGACGGACAACTGGCAGCTGTCGTCGACTTCGGCACGTGTGGCGTCGGCGACCCTGCCTGCGACCTGGCGATCGCGTGGACGTTGCTGACCGCTCACAGCCGCCAGGCCTTCCGCGAGCGACTGTCCGTTGACGATGCACACTGGGCGCGCGGGCGTGGCTGGGCTCTCTGGAAGACGATGGCCACCTGCTCTTACACCCTGGGCGATGCCGACGAGTCGGCGCTGAACGCACGGCGCGTCCTCACCGAGATCTTCGCTGAGTACTCAACAGGGTGCCCTTCCACCGCTCAGCGCACGATCTCGTAGAGGTGTTCCTCAACCCTCCTGCTCCGCCCCGGCCGTCTCAGTGTTCTTGGCAACGTAGGCGGCGAGGGCGCCGAGGGTCAGGCAAAGCGGGGAGTACAGGGCCAGGTCCCAGCGGGTGAAGGTGGTGGACTTGCCGGCGAACCCGGAGATGACCAAGCCCGCGCCACCGCGGAGCAGGAGCACGCCTGCGACGGTTGCCGTGCCCAGGCGTGTGAGCGGACCGGTTAGCAGGCGCGGGGCCAGGTCCGCTTGGGCGGCGACGAGATAGGTCGCCGCCCCGAGGGCCACGGCCACGGAGCCGGTGGCCGCGGCGCTGGGGGCCTCGGCTTCGGACACGCCGGCGATCGTGCGGGTGAAGTCCTCGAGGTCGTCGAACGGCCATGGGGAGAAGATCCAGACGACGTGCATGGCCGCGGCGGCGCCTAGGCCGAGCATGGCCGCGCCCCCGGCGAGCTTTGTCAGGGGCGTGATCGTTCCACTTCCGCCGCGACCAGCGATCGGAGGTCGCGGCGGTCCGGCAACGCGACGACGACCGGCGATCCAGTCGGCGGCTTTGCCGCGAACGCTCTTCCTGTCAGCAGTGTTTCTCTTCACGGCGAGCAGCCTACGTACATACACGTATGTAGGTCAAAGGGTGGGCCGGAGGAGAGTTCCAGGGCGCGTGGTTGCTCGCGTGGATGCGGCACGGGCCGACACCGCGCCCTCGCATCCAGGCGTGACAGCGGGGATGTGGCGGGTGGAGCGGCCTGTTGAGGCAGTGAGCGGCCCGAGTCGCCGATCCTTGGCAGCTAGCGGGAGCGGGGAGAGGAAGGGTTGAGGCGGTCGTGCACCAGGCGCTGTCGTTCCGCCGAAAGACCGCGAGCGGCCATGGCTCTGTCCAGAAGATCGGCATCGAACCCCTGCGCCGCCATGTGGTCGAGGAGAGGTTCGTAGCGATCGGGCCGATCACGCAGGAGCTCTGTGGCCAACCGTAGTTCCAGGCGAACCACAGGAACGCGATACGGGCCACACGTGATCAGGACGTAGTGCTGCCACGGGCCACGGCCCACGCACTCCATCCCGTCGGAGTCGGCCTCCTGCTCGACCGTGCTGATCTCTACAACCACCCCGTTCACCTCGTACCTGGCGAAATACTGCGAAGTCTCGGGGAGCCACGATGCCGCATACAGGCAGGGAAAGGACGAGAGAGCGGCGGCGACGGTGTCCACGTCCTCCCGTCGAGCTGCCAGGAGGTCGACGTCTCCGGCGGGAAGGCGAACACCTTGGAGCAGGGCGGCACTGGTGCCACCCACGCGGTACGGCAGGTCGGCCCCCACGGCCCTCAGGGCGGTGAGAGTCGTCTCCAGCGCCGACGTGACGTCTTCGAGCCGCAGAGATGCCTCACCGTCTCCCATGACGAGCAGCGTACCGATC
The DNA here is from genome assembly GCF_039533245.1 of Nonomuraea recticatena. Lineage (NCBI taxonomy): Bacteria > Bacillati > Actinomycetota > Actinomycetes > Streptosporangiales > Streptosporangiaceae > Nonomuraea > Nonomuraea recticatena. Next base: position 282,709 of record NZ_BAAATE010000003.1, read on the forward strand.
ACGAAGCTCCAACGTCATGGCTCTGGCTGCCCGGGAGGTGACGGCGGGGACGCAGGCCGCAGGGCCGGGTAGGACCGTCCGCCTCGCAGCCTTCCCGGACGGAGGCCGATCCGGATCGGTCGTGCTGCGAGGCAGCGGTCTCGGCAGGCCGCGGCCGATGACGACAGGTGCCGCTCGTAGAGAGCGCGGCCGCAGGCTGCCCACTATCCAGCTAAGCAGCCGGAGCGCGTCGCCACCAGCCCTGACGGGTGCTTCTCGCGTGGCTTGACTCACACAATGATAGAGCCTATATCTAGAGTCGTACTTTAGAGACTGACTCTAGTGAACTGAGGTCGAGCTATGAAGAGCATCGCCAACCACCAGCAGGCAGAGGCGTGGAACGACTGGGAGGGCATCCACTGGGCCGAACATCCCGAGCGCTACAACGCCATGCTCGAAGCGTTCAACGCGCCCCTGTTCGCCGCCGCGGGCATCACGGCCCACGACCGGGTTCTCGACGTCGGCTGCGGCACCGGCCAGACGACCCGTCTCGCCGCACAGCAGGCCCGCGACGGAAGCGCCGTCGGAATCGACCTGTCGGCCCCCATGTTGGAGCGCGCCCGTCGGGACGCCGCCGCGGAAGGCCTTCGCAACGTCACCTTCGAACAGGGCGACGCCCAGGTGCATCCCTTCCCCGACCGGGGGTTCGACGTCGTCCTCAGCCGTGGCGGTGTCATGTTCTTCGCCGACCACATCGCGGCTTTCGCCCACCTCAGGGAGGCGCTCGCGCCGACCGGACGGCTCGCGTTCCTCGGCCCGCAACCGGGAGGTCCCGACCGGCCCTACACCCGTGCGACCGCCGCGCTCTCGCCGTTCCTGCGCGAGACATCCCCCACCGCCAGGGGTATGGGGTCGCTCCTCGACCCCGCGCGCATCCGCCAGGTGCTCGCCGCCGCAGGGTTCGTCGACATCGACGTGGCCCCCGTCGAGGCTCCCATGACCTTCGGCGCCGACGCGGACGACGCCGTCGACTTCCTCTTCGCCATGGGCCCGACGCGCTACAACCTGCGCGATGTCGATCCGGCGACCGTCGCTCGCCTCCGTGCCGACGTGCACGACGCGCTCACGGAGTTCGAGACCGCCGACGGCGTCCGCATTCCGGGTTCCGTCTGGATCGTCACCGCGTCGCCCGGACATGCCTAGGAAGGCCGGCCGGCGATGAGCTGCCCCAGTGTGGAAGGGCCCGTGTCAGGGCCGACAAGCAGCTCCTAACCGGATCCGCCTCCTGGGTCCCTGTCCTGGCCTCCGCCGATGACGCGCGTCCACACCTCGGCGGGGTCCGCCGCCACGTCGCCGCGCCAGGCGACATGCTGGTCGGGACGGACCAGGACGAGATCGGCCTCGCAGACCGCGCGCAGGCGGGGAAGACGGCCGAGGTCCACGACGTGCAAGGGGATACCTGCGGCCGTGGCGGCGGTCACGAATGGCGTCGGGTCGGCCCGAGACGACAGCCGGAGCAGGGTGAACCAGTCGCAGAGGAGGTCGTACAACGAGCTGCCGTCGGGCAGCCAGACGTGTGGCAGCCGCGCCCCTGGATGAGCCGACGGCCGGTAGCGGGTCAGTTCGGGCTCTGGACGGCCGCGACCGTCGGGAACGACGACGGGGGAGTCCGCGTAGTCGTAGCCGAGTACCAGCCCGAGGCTGTGGAACTCAGGATCCTTGCCCCGCAGGGCATCGGCGAGCTGGGCCCGCAGCACCTGGCCGGCCGTCCCGTCGTCGTCGAGGTCGGCTGCCGCGAAGGACGGGGCGAGGAAGGCCTCCTGGCCGCCGGCGGCGGCGATGGTTCGCACGGCGACCGGCCGCCGCTCGAGCTCGTAGCTGTCCAGCGACGACGGGGGCGCCCAGCCCTGCAGCACCGCCGCGAGCTTGTAGCCGATGTTCACCGCGTCGCCGACGCAGGTGTTGAACCCGTGCCCGCCCCATGGCGGGTTGAGGTGCGCGGCGTCGCCGACGAGGAACACCCGCTCGCCGCGGTAGCGGTCGGCCAGCAGCATGCGCGCCGACCACGGGTCCGTGGCGAGCACCTCGACATCGATCTCGGCGCCGGCCAGCGTGCGCACGAGCGCGACGGGATCGGCCTCCTCGGCCTGTACGTCGATGCCCTGCACGATCGCCCACCAGGTGCCGTCGAGGTCCAGCCGTCCCATGAGCCCGCCACGCTCGGCGCCGATGACCCAGTAGTGCACGCCGAGCGCGCACAGCGGCCGTTCGTCGAGTTCCCTGGAGCGGAAGGTGATGCTCAGGTTGGGCAGCGCGCCTGATGAACCCGCATAGTGGCTGCCGATCGCCGACCGGCTGACGCCGGCGATGCCGTCGCAGCCGAGCAGATACTCCGCATGGACCTCGCGACGTCGTCCGTCGGGCCCGGCCAGTTCGGCCTTTACGCCGTCCTGGCCGTCGATGACGGCGTCGACCCGCCAGCCGACCAGCAGGGTCACGGACGGCAGCGCCGCCGCCGCCTCACGCAGGAGCTCTTCGACGATCGGCTGCGCCACCTGCTGCCCTGCTTCCGCGGCGATCTCGCGCGGCTCCGTCCACAGGCCGAAGGCCTCGGGGAAACGAGTGATCTCGTGTCCGAACAGGCCGGTGCAGAAGACGACGTCCTGCGCGTGCGCCACCGGCAGCGCCGCACGGGACCGCAGCCGGTCGGCCAGTCCCCAGCGGCGCAGATGCTCCATCGTCCGCACGCTGGTGGTCTTCGCGCGAGGGCGCAGCGGGTCGAGCGTCGTCCGCGGCTCGACCACGCATACCTCGACGCCGCGCCGGCCCAGCTCGATCGCGGCGGCCAGGCCGCTCGGCCCGCCACCGGCGATGAGGACGGGCACCTGGGAAGGGACGATCGTCACGGCCGCGCCTCCGAGGAGACGATCGGGGTGCGCAGCACGCCGAGCCTGTCGATCTCCACCTCGACCACGTCCCCTGGCCGCAGCAGCCACGGCGGCGTCCGGACGTATCCCACGCCCTCCGGCGTCCCTGTGGCGATGACGTCGCCGGGGTTCAGGGTGAAGGTGCGGCTGATCCTGGACAGCAGCTCCCCGATGCCGAAGATCATGTCTCGCGTGTTGCCGTCCTGGACGGTCTGCCCGTTGACGCGGGTTCGCACCCGCAGACCGTCGGCGAGGTCGCCGACCTCGTCGGCCGTGACCAGCGGGCCCATCGGGCCACTGCGGTCCCCGTTCTTCCCGAGCGTCCACTGAGTGGTGAGCTTCTGCGCCGTGCGGGCGGTGAGATCGTTGAACGCCGCGTAGCCGAGGACCGCACCGGCCGCCGTCTCCGCGTCGACGTCGGTGAGCCTTCGCCCGACGACGGCGGCGACCTCCCCCTCCCAGTCCAGGCCAGGCTCGTTGGCGGGCACCGGCGCCGCCGTCTCACCCGCGGTGAGAGAGGCGACCCAGCGGCCGAAGACGGTCGGATGCTCAGGCGGGACGAAACCACCCTCGGCGGCGTGCGCCCGGTAGTTCAGGCCGATGCAGATGACCCGGGCCGAGGCAGGCACCGGCGGGGCCAGCTCCACCTCGCCGACCGGAACCTCTCCCGCGGTCGCCTGGCGCGCGACTGCGAGCCATCGCTCCAGGTCGGTGTAGAAATGGCCGACCTCGGCGATCACGGTCACGGCGTTCCCGGTCTGGACGGCGACGTCCACCCGCCGCCCGGTGCGGATGCCGACGAGCTTCACGCGATCACCTCGCCGAGCGGCAGCAGCCGGACGTCGAAGACGAAGGCGGCGAACGGGACATCGACGCCGAAGGCCACGGCGCGCTCAGGATCGGTCTCCCTGACGGGGGCGACGACGAGCTCGTCCTTGACCGCGAAGGCCGCGTCGGCGTCGAGGTACTCGTCACCGGCCACGAAGACGTGCGTGGTCACCGGCCGATGCCCGAAAGCCTCCACGCGGTAGTGGACATGGGCCGGGCGCATCGGGTGGCGGCCGAGCGCGGTCAGCAGTTCTCCACCCGGTCCGTCGGTGGGCACCGGATAGCTGGACGGGATGATGCTGCGGAACCAGTAGACCCCGTCGGCGTCGGTGGTGAACAGGCCGCGCAGGTTTCCAGGCTCCTGCGCAGGGTCCTGGGTGTCGTAGCGCCCGGCGTCGTCGGCCTGCCAGATGTCGACGGTGGCCCGCTCGATCGGCTTGCCGCTGGTGTCGGTCACCCTGCCGCGCACGACCATGACCTCGCCGCGCTGCCGTTCGGGGCCGGTGGAGATCCATGCCCCGTTCTCCCGCGCGGGCGCGGGGGAGTGGAAAGGACCCTCGACCGAGGACGGCGTGGCGCCGGCAGGGCCGGCGTGGTTGACGTCGTCCACCGCGGTGGTCAGCTCGAGCGTGTCGGCCAGCAGGATGAACTCGTTGCGGTGCTCGGTGCAGGTCTGGCCGGTGCGGACGAGGAAGTCGATCCCGGTCAGCCACTCCGATTCGGTCGGGCGCGTCTCACGAACGAAGGCGTGCAGATGGCGGACCAGCGACTCCATCACGTCGTTGAGCCGCGGGTCTGTGCTGTTCAGCTGATCGATGACGGCGGTCAGCAGAGCGTCGAGCCGCTCCTCCCGCACGTCGCCGGGTGAGGTCACGTGATCCTCCTGGAGGTAGGCCGCCCGAGCCCGCGCGCGAGGTCCAGGCGGATGGACGGCGCGCCACCCGGCGTCGTACCGGGGAGACGCGCGCCACCAGCATCCACTGCGGCCTTCACCCGCCCCATACCGTTGCCATTCAGCGGCAAGCATCGTCTGCGACCACCCCGCGGGCTTCGTCACCGAGGAGATCGCCCCCGGCGTCAGTGCCGTGGCCGGTGGCGCCTGGCCACGCGTGTCGCGGAGGTCGGCCTTGACGGACGAGCAGCCGGTGGGCGCGCGGCCAGCCGTACGGGCCTTTCGTCGTACGGCTGCGCGGGCCGGTACACCTCTCGCCCCGTCGACGGGAGGAGTCAGCGGCCGGCCGAAGCGTCCCCGACCTGGCCGATGGAGCGCCGGGCGCCGAGCCCTCGTGAGATGGCGCGGGCGATCGTGCGGACGGCCGGTCCGAGCATCCGAGGGTCGGCGTCTTCCGGTGGGACGAGGACCGACAGCGCCGCGGCGATCCTGTCGTCGGCTCCGAAGACCGGCGCAGCCACCGACACGATCGCGCGAGGGGCGTGCGGCCGGTGCAGGTGCGCCAACCCCTCCAGCCGGACCCTGGCGAGGATGCGTCGCAGGTCGACGGGGGAGACGATCTCCTTCTCTGGTTCGCGCACCATCGGACGGGAGAGCACTTCCTCCTGTACCTGGGGCTCGGCGAAGGCGAGCAGGACCAGGCCCACCCCGGTCGAGTGCAGGGGCAGCCGGCCGCCGACGCGGTACAGCACCGGCATCGCCTGATGTGACGACAGCCGTTCGATCAGCAGGGCCTCGTAACCGTCCCGTACAGCGAGCAGCACGTGCTGCCGGGTGACCTGGGCCAGGTCACCCATGAACGGCATGGCCACCTGACGCAGCCCTTGCCCGCGAGGGGCGAGAGAGGCCACCTCCCAGAGCCGGAGGCCGATCGTGAACCGGCCGTCCTCACCGCGCTCGAGGGCGCCCCATGCCACCATCCGCTTGGCGAGCCGCAACGCCGAACTGGCGGGGATGCCGCTGCGCCGGCTCAACTCGCCCAGGCTCAGCGACCCGTGGTCGGCGTCGAAGGCGCTCAGGAGCGAGAGAGCCCGGTCGACGACCGGGTCGCCCTGGGGCGGACGGCGGCCGCGGATGCGCGGTGGGGGAGCGGACGCGCTGGTCACAGAGGGGGGCTCCTGTCAGTCCTTCACCGATGAGGCGCGCCTCTGGTTGCGCTGGTTGGCATGGTGCCGTGCCTCGCGACGGTCCCCGCGCCTGATGATCGCCCATCACGAGGGCGCGATCGAGATGGCGAAGACCGGGCAGGAGCAGGGCGCCAACGACGAGGCCAGGAAGCTCGCCGAGACCATTGTGCCTGGTGCCCCGGCGGGAGGGATCGCGCGATGTGTCAGTGACGTTGGAATGTCAGCAGGCTCTCGTCGTCCGCGACCGTGAGGCCGGCGTGGCCGCCGATCGGGACGGTGGCCAAGGGATAGGTGTGGCCGACGTCGATATTGGCCAGGATCGGGATGCCGGTCAGCGCCGGTTGCGAACCGATGATCTGCTCCAGGAGCGCGCGGGTCATGTTGCTGGCGTTCTGGAACCGTCCGATGGCCAGTCCCCGGATTCCCGCGGCGTCAGGAAGTTGAAGCAGTGATGTCAGGTCCCTGGCGAAGGTGGCAGGGTGTGATTCGAAGTCGTCCTCGACGATCAGTATCGCGCCGTCGAGAGACGGCATGTAGGGCGTGCCCTGCAGCAGGTTGAGAGTGCACAGATTGCCGCCCACGATCCTTCCCTCGGCGGTGCCCGGCTGGATAGGCCACCACCCCTCGTTGGGGATCAGATCGCGCCTGTCCTGGTCGAGGAACCAGAGATCGTCGCTCCAGCGGGCCGCCGGGGTCAGGCTGATCGGGGCGGTGCCGAACATGACCTCGGTGAACCACTCCAGGGTCTGCTCGAAGTGATCGCGCATGCCGAACGTCGACCAGTGCGGCCCCGAGTAGGTGACCAGCCCTGTTCGGGCCAGGACGGCGTTCTGCAGTGCGGTGATGTCCGAGTATCCGCACAGGATCTTCGGATTGGCCCGGATCAGCTCCCAGTCCAGGAACGGCAGCAGCTCGTTGCAGTTGTAGCCGCCGATGACCGTCAGGATCGCCGCCACCGAGGGGTCGGCGAAGGCTTCGTGCAGATCGGCGATCCTGGAGGCGACGCTGGAGGAGTCGAGAGCGTCCCGTTCATCGACATGGCGGCCATACGACAGCGTCAGGCCCAGTTCGGCGAAGCGAGCCCCGATGATGTCGGTGTGGTCGTGTTCCATCACCATCGCACGGGATCTGGCCGGCGCCACCACCCGTATGACGTCGCCCTGGTTCAGCTTGCGAGGGAAGATCAGCTCCATCGCCGGAGCCTAACGAACGCGGCCGGGATTCTTCGACGCGGGGCTGGTCAACCCGCTGGTGCGCGCCGTGGACGCGCACCAGGGGATGTGCCGGTGCTGTTGCTCAGGAGAACCTCTCCTCACTGACGATCCGCCCGTCGCGCACCGTGTAGACACCGATCGTGGAATCGGCGGTGAACCGTACGGCGAAGCGGTCGCCGCCCGCCCGCAGGTACGGCCCCTCGACAGGCCCGCTCACCTGCCCGGCGGCCAGCAGGTGCCGGGTGATCGCGTCGGTCTCGCCCTTGTTGGCCAGACTGGCGAAGGCCAGTCCCACCCCTTCGGCCGTCGGCTCCACGAACGCGGGCAGATGGTCGAGTATCCACTCCCGATAGGACGTGGCCGGACGCCCGAGGATCTCCCGGATCGCCGGGACCACCGGCTCGGGCCGTGCGGCGATCTCCTTCATGGTCTCCAGGACGGCGTCCACGTCCTGCGGCGGCACCCACTGCAGGAACCACTCCCTGGCCTGCTCCGGCGGGACCTCCTCCACCTTCGTCACCGGCCTGCCGACCAGCTCGCCCACGATCCTGATCCGTTCGGCCCCTGTCATGAGTTCCTCGCCGGTCAGCATGGGCGTGGCCGTGTTCAGCAGGTCGTCGGTGAGCAGCGCGTGCACTCCCACCGCCGCCAGATCCTTGGGGTGGATCTGCGATCGCGCCCAGCTCAGGAACGGCCCGCGGACCACGCCGTCCGCGGGCACCGGAGTCGCCAGGTCGTTGCTCATGTGCCCGCCGGACCGCAGGAACGTCCACTCCTTGGCGTGTTCCCTGATCAGCCGCTCGATCCGGTTGTGGGAGGCGTTGTCGGGATCGTCGTGGGTCTCCGCACCCGCCGCCGACAGATAGACGATTCTGCGCGCCTGTGCCGCCAGCTTGGGGATCACCGCGTTCCGCGAGTGCTCGGTGAACATCGTCGGCCACACGAGGAAGATCTTGTCGACTCCCTCCAGCGCCTCGTCGAGGGAGCCGGGATCGCTCAGGTCGCCCTTGACCGCCCGCACCCCTTCGGGGAACGTCACCCGGCCCGGATCCCTGCTCAGCGCCTTGACCGTCACCCCGCCGCGCTCGTGCAGCTGCCGTACCACCTGGCCACCGGTGTGACCGGTGGCCCCGGTCACCAGAATCGTCTCGTTCATGACGCCGACGCTACGGTCGCGCCCTTGACGCCAGCATCAGTCGATCGACTGGTGCGCGGCGGCCGCGGACGACCAGTCGATCGACTGATGCTGGGGGTCGGGGCCGCTCCTACCGTCGAGGGCATGACTTCACGGATTGAGATGACTCTGGACATCGCGTGCGGCGCCTCCTACCTCGGATGGGATCGGTTGCGCAGGGCGCTGGCCCGGTCGCGCGCCGAGGGCGGCGAGGCGGAGGTGGTCTTCCATCCCTTCCAGATCGCTCCCGACGCGCCCAGCGAGCCGGCGCGGGTCGAGCCCCTCGAAGAGGTGCACAAGCGGTTCTTCGGTCCGTCGGTGGGGGAGTCGACCGCCCGCATGACCGCGCTGGGCGCACGCGAGGGGATGGTCTACGACTACGGCAGGGCGTTGTTCGCCAACACGTTCGAGGCTCACCGGCTGATCAGGGTCGCCGCCGCGCAGGGGCGGGCCGAGGAGATGGCGGACCGGCTGTTCCGCGCCTACTTCGCCGATGGCCTCAACCTCGCCGACGGCGACACGTTGCGGAAGCTGGCCACCGAGGCCGGGGTGGCGTGGACCGACGACGGCGCGGAGGAGACCAGGGCGGAGCTGGAGCAGGTGCGCAGGTCCGGGGTCAGAGGCGTGCCGATGTTCGAGATCAACGGGCGCGCGCTGTCCGGCGCGCAGTCCGAAGAGACGTTCTACGGGGAGATCTCATGATTCTGGTGACAGGGGCGACCGGCCGGGTCGGTGGTCAGGTCGTCAGGCAACTGGTGGAAGCAGGGGTCACCGAGGTGCGAGCGCTGGCCCGCGACGCGAGCCGGGCGCGGCTGCCGGTCGAGGCCGTCGAGGGCGATCTGGCCGTGCCGGGCTCGCTGGACGCGGCGCTGGAGGGCGTGGACAAGGTCTTCCTCGTCTGGCCGACGCTCCAGGCCGACCACGCCGCACCCGAGACGGTGAAGAGGCTGGCGGGCAGACATGTCGTGTACTTCTCCGCCGCGACGGCGGGGGCGGCCGATCCGATCAACGCCTCCCACGGGGAGATCGAGCGGCTGGTCAGCGAGTCGGGCGCCGACTGGACCTTCCTGCGGATCACCGGGCTGGCGGCCAACGACCTCAAGTGGGCGGAAGGCATCGAACGCGACGGCGTGGTGCGCGAGCCGTTCGCCGGGTGGGCCCGGTCCCACATCCACGAGGCCGACGTGGCGGCGGCGGGCGTGCGCGTGCTGACCGGTGAAGGGCACGAAGGGGCGACCTACGTGCTGACCGGGCCGCAGGCGCTGACCGCGCCGGAGCGGGTGGCCGCCGTCTCCGAGGTGATCGGGCGCGAGGTGCGCTTCCAGGAGGCGTCCCTGGAGGAGGTCAGGCTGCAGTACGAGGCCGTCTTCGGGCCCGAGCTGGCCGCGGGTCTGCTCGGCAGGATGGCGGGCGGGGTCCCTGAGCCCGAGCCGGTCACCGGCACTGTCGAGGAACTCACCGGACGCCCGGCCAGGACCTACAGGCAATGGGCGGCCGATCACTGGCGGTAGCCTTTGGGACATGCTGCGGGGGCGGACGAAGGAGACGGGGACGATCGACGCCCTGCTCGCCGCCGCTCGTCGCGGCAGGAGCGGGGCGCTGGTGATCCGTGGCGAGGCGGGTATCGGCAAGACCGCGCTGCTCGACCACACCGCGAGCCGGGCGGACGGCATGCGCGTGCTGCGCACGACCGGTGTCGAGGCGGAGAGCGAGCTGCCCTACGCAGGGCTCAGCATGCTCGTCGGCGGGCTCCTCGACCGCCTCGACGATCTCCCGGTACGGCAGGCCGACGCGCTCAGAGGCGCGCTGGGGCTGGGTGAGGCCGACGGCGACACCTTCCTGATCGGCTTGGCGGTGCTCGGCCTGCTGGCCGAGGAGGCCCCGCTGCTGTGCCTGGTCGACGACGCCCAGTGGCTGGACGCCGCCACGGCCGACGCCCTGCTGTTCGCCGCGCGGCGGCTGCGGGCCGAGGGCGTGGTGATGATGTTCGCGGTCCGCGCGCCGTACGCGCCGGACTTCCCCTCGACGGGCCTGCCCGAGCTGCGCCTGGGCGGCCTGGCCGACGAGGCGGCTGCCGCGCTGGTCGGCGATCTGGCGCCGCACGTGCGCGAGGAGGTGCTGGTCGAGGCGCGCGGCAACCCGCTGGCGTTGCGGGTGCTGGCCGAAGCGCGCCGTGAGCAGGGCACCGGCATGCTCTCGATGGGGCTCCTGCCGGTGCAGAACCGGATCCTGCAGACCTTCGACGACAGGATCCGCGCATTGCCGGCCGCGACCCGCACCGTGCTGCTGGTCGCGGCGGCCGACGACACCGGTGACCTGAGCACCGTCCTGCGGGCCGCCGAGCGGTTGGGCGCGGGGCTGCAGGACCTGGACCCGGCGGAGGCCGCCGGGTTGCTGCGGGTCGAAGGCGACCGCCTGGTCTTCGGCCATCCGCTGATGAGGAGCGCCGCCTACCAGGGGGCCACGGTGAACCCCAGGATCGAGGCGCACCGCGCGCTCGCGGAGATCCTGGACGGCGACCGGCGTGCCTGGCACCTGGCGGCAGCGGCGACGGGCCCGGACGAGCAGGTCGCGGCAGCTCTGGAACGTACGGCACAGCGGGCCAGAGACCGTGGCGGCTACACGGCCGTGGCCGCCGCCTACGAACGTGCCGCCGCCCTCACCCCCGACCCTGGCGAGCGCGAGCGCCGCAGGCCCGCCGCGGCGCGCGCGGCCGCCGACGCGGGCCAGTTCGAGCGGGCAGACCACCTGGTCAGGCACGCGGGGAGCTCGGCCGAGGCGGCCGCGCTCAGGGCCGTCATCGCCGACGGGCTCGGGCGGACGGAGGAAGCGCACGTGCTGCTGTTCGAGTCGGCCGCGAGCGTCACGCCGGCGGAGCTGCCGCCTCTGCTGCGCAGCGCCGCGCGGGCGGCCTGGCGTGCCAACGACTTCAAGGCGCTCGACCGGATCGCCGCCTGCGTGACCGAGGGGTCGGACGTGCACAGGCTGGCCACGGCGGCGCTCGCCACCAACAGGCTGGACGACGGCGGCATCGAGACGCTGAAGGAGCTGCTGGCCCTGCCGCCGCAGTCAGATGTGCAGGATCGCCTGCTGTTCGCCCGGTTGCACCTGATCATCGGCGACATCGAGGGCGCGATGCGCCTGGCCGGCAGCCTGGAGCGGGAGTGCAGGTCGCGGGGCGCGCTCGGCGTGCTGCCTGCCGTACAGACGATCCTGGGCAGGACCCTGCTCTTCACCGGTCGTCACACCGACGCGCGCGCCACCCTGGCCGACGGGCTGCAGATCGCCGACGACACCTGCCAGCGCATGCCGCGCGTCGAGCTGTCGGCGACCCTGGCCGAACTGGCCGCCATCGAAGGCGACGAGGAGCGCTGCCGCGCGTTGACGGCCGAGGCGATCGAGACAGACCTGGCCCCGAGCGCGGTGCACGCGGCCGTCGCGCTGAGCCTGCTCGACCTGGGCCTGGGACGGCACGAGGCGGCCCTGGACCGGATGGAGGCGGTGGTGTCAGGATCGCGCCCGATGGGCGTCATGGGCCATCTGCCGATCCTGATCGAGGCCGCGGTGCGCCTGGGGCAGCCGCGCCGCGCCGCTTCCGCGGTGCGGCTGTTCACGGCCTGGGCCGATCGGGTCGGCCAGCCGTGGGCCGCGGCCGTCGCGCTGCGCTGCCGGGCGCTGCTCGCCGACGACGTCGACACGTTCGCGCAGGCCGTCCAGATCAGGACGTACCCCTTCGAGCAGGCGCGGACGGAGCTGCTGTACGGCGAGCGCCTGCGGAGGGACCGGCGGACCAGCGAGGCGCGCGGGCATCTGCGCGGCGCCGCTGAGACGTTCGAGCGGCTCGGCGCGCGTCCCTGGGCCGAGCGCGCCCGCGGCGAACTGCGCGCCACGGGGGAGACCCGCCTGGTGCGCGGCCACGCGACCGACCTCGCCGACCGGCTCACACCGCAGGAACTGCAGAGCGTACGGCTGGCGGCCACCGGGCTGAGCAACAGGGAGATCGCCGAGCGGCTGTTCGTGAGCCCGCGCACCGTCGGCTACCACCTGTACAAGGCCTATCCCAAGCTGGGTGTCACGACCAGGGCGGAGCTCGCCTCGCTCGGGCTGTGACGCCGAGCGCTAGGTGCAGTCCAGCTTGGGTTCGGGGGCGTAGACGGTGTGGAACTTCTGCTTCTTGATCGTCTCGCCGTCCTTCTTGAAGATCCGCCACACGTCGATGGTGAACCCTTCGACGCCGCTCATGGGGATGCACTCAGGCCCTGACTCCTCCAGGGAGGGGAATCCGCGCACGTTGTAGCGTTGCGAGCTCTTCGACTCGATCTCGAAGCGTTTGGTGCTCCAGAACTGGACGGTGATGGACGTGCCGGTGTGAGAGGTGTTGATCAGCACGCCGTACGGCGAGTCGTTGCGCCAGCGGAAGTCCGGTTGCGGATAGGAGACGGTGGACTCGCGTCCGGCGGGGTAGCGGGAGATGTAGTACTGGTGCGGGACGTGCTGCACGTCCTCGAAGCCGCCGAAGAAGACCGCGTTGAACATCGTCGTGGCGAACTGCGACACCCCGCCGCCCACGTCGTCGACGAACCGGTTGTTCAAGATCATGGGCGCTTCCACGAACCCGCGTGCCCTGTCGCGCCTGCCGACGACCTCGTTGAGGGAGAACGTCTCGCCGGGCATCACCACGTGCCCGTCGACGATGTCGGCGATCCTGTGGATGTTGGTCACGCGCGGCGCGCAGCAGGGGTGGCGGGTGGTGAAGGAGCTCACCTTCTCCTTGACGCCCAGGCGTGCCGCCTTCTCCGTGGTGAGCCGCGGTTCGGTCCTGCGCAGGGGCGCCTCGACGGTGCGGCCGCCGCTCGCCAGGGCGGACGAGATCGCCTCACCCAGAGCGGCCGCGTCCACGCCCGTGCCCGCCCGGGAGGGCACCACCTTGGGGACCCCTGCGGTGATCCTGAACGTGGCGTTCCTCGGTCGCCGGTCCTCGCTCACGAGCTTGGCGTCGAGATCGGCGGCGAGGCCGGACGCGTCGAACCGGGGACGCAGCCCGCCCCTGTTGTCGGGAACGTAGCGCAGGCGCGCGGCGATCTGCTCGGGTGACAGCTCGGCCTTCCCCGTTCCGCTGGTGAGCGTGAGCGGCGCGGCCACAGCCCGGCGCGCACTCGTGGACACCGCCTGCCGTACCTTGTCCGCGCTCACCCGAGGGGCGACCTCGCGCACCGGCACGGTGACCGCCCCGCTCGCGGCCGGATAGGCCCGCCGTACGGCACGCGCGGCGCCTTCCTGGTCCAGCCGTCGCCCGGCCTTCGGGAGCACCGGCTCGGGCACCAGTCCGCGATAGGAGACGCCGCCTTCCCTGGGTTCTCTGTCGACCTTCTCGGCGACACCTGCCATGGCCGTCGCAAGACGCCGCTCGTCGACCGTGGTCACCGGGGCGATGTCCCGATGACCGAACAGCGAGCGAGCGACCCCGGCCGGAGTCAGGGAGCCGTCCTGCGCGGCCGCGACGGTGCCCTCCGCGTCGAAGGTCAAGCCGAGCTTGTCCGGCTCGACGCGTACCTCGTCGTCTCCGACGTCGAGCGTGACGGGGACCGTCGCTCTGCCGGAAAGCTCCCGGACCAGCTTCGCCTCGGCGTCCTCCGGCGGCAGGCCGCCGATGTCGACGCCCGCCACCTCCGTGCCGGGTGGCACCTCACCCGCCAGGGTGGCCGCGGCGCCGGCGTAGGCGAGAACGGGGACGAGGAGCAGCGCGAGCACGACCGTGATCAGGCGCCGCCTCCCGTGGGGCATCCGGCGCAGAAGGGGCGACCGCATGGGGATCAGCTCGTCGAGACGCGGGGGATGGGGGCGGTGAAGAACACGGCGCGGACGGCGCGAAGGCGATGCCTCCTACCCCTCATCGTCAGCCTCCTGGTCGAACAGCTGCCCACCCGCTCCCTGACGACTACCCGCCAAACGGGTCGGCATGTCCGCGACCCGCCGGCGAAGCGAGGAGGTGACAGGGGACTGTCCGGCGCGGCCCATGGTGCGTCCGCGCCGGATCAGGCGGCCGGTCCGCGCCGGTCGTCGCTACCATGGGATATGACCAGCGAATCCCCTGCGGTGACGCGGCGCCGTGAGCAGCTCCGCGACTTCCTGCGCACGCGCCGGGCGCGGCTCACGCCCGGCGACGTCGGCATCGTGGCGGTGGGCAGGCGGCGGACACCGGGGCTGCGGCGCGAGGAGGTCGCCGCGCTGGCCGGAGTCGGCGTGTCCTGGTACACCTGGCTCGAACAGGGTCGTGACATCAACGTCTCGGTCGAGGTGCTCGACGCGATCAGCGGGGCGCTGCGCCTGACCGAGCCCGAGCGTACGCACCTGTATGTGCTTGCCGGTCTCAACCCGCCAAGGGCCGGCGGGGCGCGCGGCGCCGAGGTCAGCCCTGAGCTGCGGCACCTGCTCGAGGCATGGACGCCGCGGCCCGCGGTGCTGCGGGACCGGTACTGGAATCTGCTCGCGATCAACGACGCGGCGCGGGCGGTGTTCGGGTTCGGCGACACCGACCACAACTGTCTGATCTCGTTCTTCACCAATGCCCGATACCGGGACATGCACGTTCATTGGGCGTCGGCCGCGCCGGTCGTCGTCGCCGCCTTCCGCGCCGCCGCGGCCCACGCTCCCGACGACCCGGAGTTCGGCCGGGTGGTGGACGATCTGAGCGCTGCGAGTCCCGAGTTCGCGCGGTTGTGGGCGCGCCACGACGTGGGTGTCCCTGTTCAGACGGTGAAGGCGGTGCACCACCCCGAGGCCGGTGACCTGTTCTTCGACATGGTGACCCTGGCCGTGGTCGACCGCCCGGAGTGGTATCTGGAGCTGTACAACCCGCGGCCCGGCTCCGAGACGGAGGATCGGCTCGAACGGCTGGGTGTCCGGCTCGCCGCCCCGGCCTGAGCACCCGCCCAGGGTGGTGGTGCGGCTCCCAGGTTGACTGCGCACTGTTTGTGCCGCGCGCCACCCGGCACGCTGAGTGTCATGACGCACAGCATTTCCCGATTCGACGACAAGATCGCACTCATCACCGGCGGGACGAGCGGCATGGGCCTGGCCACTGCGCGAAGGTTGCTCGCCGAGGGCGCGCAGGTGGTCATCACCGGGCGCGACGAGGCCAGGCTGGAGGCCGCGGTCAAGGATCTGGACAGGGGGGACCGCGTCCTGGCGGTGCGCGGCGACGTGGCGAGCCTCCCCGATCTGGACGCGCTGATGGCAGGGATCCGGGACCGGTACGGGCGGCTCGATGTGGTCTTCGCCAACGCTGGCGTCGCCTCGTTCCAGCCGAGCGGTGAGATCACCGAGGCCGAGTTCGACCACGTCGTGGGCATCAACTTCAAGGGGGTGTTCTTCACCCTCCAGAAGAGCCTCCCGCTGCTGTCCGACCGGGCGGCGATCGTGATCAACGCGTCGTGGACGCTGTACCGCGGCCTGCCCGGCGCCTCCCTGTACGCGGCGACCAAGGCGGCAGTGCACAACCTGGCGCACACCCTCGCGGCCGAGCTGCGGGGCAGGGGGGTTCGGGTCAACTCCGTGAGTCCCGGCTACATCGAGACCGCGATGTTCCACGCCAACATCTCCGCCGAGGCGCAGGCCGCTGTCGTCGCCGAGGTGGCCGCCGGTCGGATCGGCACCCCCGAGGACGTCGCCGACGCGGTCGCCTTCCTCGCTTCCGACGAAGCGTCCTACGTCAACGGACAGGACCTGATCATCGACGGCGGCCTGGTCGCCGCCGCCTGACGACCTGCGCACCTGGTTCGGGAGGCCCTCGGGGGGCGACCGGTCGATCGGCCACCACCTGGGGCCTCCCGAACTCAGCCCTCCGGATGCAGCACGCGCTTGAGGAAGGAGCGGGTGCGCTCGTGCTGGGGGTCGCCGATCACCTGGGCGGGCGGGCCGTCCTCGACGATGACGCCGCCGTCCATGAACACCACCCGGTCGGCCACCTCGCGGGCGAAGCCCATCTCGTGCGTGACCACGAGCATGGTCATGCCCTCCTCCGCCAGCTTGCGCATGACGGCGAGCACGTCGCCGACCAGCTCGGGGTCGAGCGCAGAGGTGGGCTCGTCGAACAGCATCAGGTCGGGGTCCATGGCCAGGGCCCTGGCGATGGCCACCCGCTGCTGCTGTCCACCGGACAGCTGGGAGGGGTAGGCGTCGCACTTGTCTGAGACGCCGACCTTGTTCAGGTTGTCCCTGGCGACGATCTCGGCCTCTTTGCTGCTCCGCTTCAGCACCCGGCGCTGCGAGATCATGACGTTCTGCAGCGCGGTCATGTGGGGGAACAGGTTGAACTGCTGGAACACCATCCCGATGCGGCGCCTGACCGAGTCGATGTCCGCGTCGGGGTCGGTGATCTCGATCCCCTCGACGTGCACGGTGCCCTGGGTCGGCTCCTCCAGCAGGTTCACGCAGCGCAGCAACGTGGACTTGCCCGAGCCCGAGGGGCCGACGACGCAGACGACCTGGCCCGCTTCGACCGTGATGTCGATGCCCTTGAGCACCTCGTTCGCGCCGAAGTACTTGTGCAGCCCCTTGATCTCGATGGCGGGCGTCATCGGCCACTCCCCTTACGCTTCTCCAGCCTGGTCGCGAGATAGCCGAGCGGGACGGTGACGATCAGATACGTCAGCCCCGCGACCATGATGGGCGTGGCGTTGGCGTACTGGGAAGCCAGGTCGTTGCCGAACTTGGCCAACTCGACGTACTGCCCGGAGACTCCGAGGAAGAGCACCAGTGAGGAGTCCTTGAGCAGGCTGACGAACTGGTTCGTGGTGGGTGGGATCACGATCCTGATCGCCTGGGGGATCACCACGGTGAACTGCGCCCTGGCCGCCGACATGCCCAGCGACCTGGCCGCCTCGGTCTGTCCCTTCGGTACGGCCTGCAGCCCGGCACGGAAGACCTCGGCCTGGTAGGCCGCGCCGACGAGGCCGAGCCCCAGGATGCCCTGGCCGTAGGTGCCGCCGGGCACCTCGAAGCCGGGCAGCGCCAGGGGCAGGAAGGTGATCAACAGGAAGATCAGGAGGGCCGGCAGGCCACGGAAGATCTCGATGTAGATCGTCGCGATCCACCGGTAGGGACGCACCGGTGAGATGCGCATGAGGGCGAAGATCAGTCCGAGCACGAAGGCGAGGACGAAGCCGCCGATCGTGTAGATGAGCGTGTTCCGCAGCGCGATCGTGAACAGCTCGGGCAGCGCCTTCTCGGCCACGTCGCCCTTGGCGAAGTTCTGGGCGAGGCTGGCCCAGTCCACGTACAGGAGCAGTGCGCCAAGGACGACACCCAGGACGACGTACTGGGTGCCACGAGTGATCTTCTGTTTCTTACGAGGGCTGAGCCGGGCACGGCCCGGCGCAGCCGCCACAGGCTGATCCGACATGGACTAGCCCAGCTCGCCGGGCTTCTTGCCGAACCACTTCATGAAGATCTGGTCGTAGGTGCCGTCGGCCTTGGCCTGGGTGATCGCGTCGTTGATCGTCTTGAGCAGGACAGGGTCGGCGTTCTTCTTGAGGCCGATGCCGTACTGCTCGCCGGTGTCGAGGCTGGTCAGCAGCTCGAACTTGGCGGCGATCTCCGGCTTCTTCAGCCAGGTGAGGACCACGGGCAGGTCCTGGACGATCACGTCGGCCTGCCCCGACTGCAGAGCCAGCAGCTCCTTGGGCGAGTCGGCGTACTCGGTCGGGTCGAACCCCTTCTTCTTGACGTAGTCGAGGCCGGTGGTGCTGGCCTGTGCGCCCAGCTTGAGACCCTTGGCCTTGACGTCCTCGAGGGATTTGGCACCGGTGCCCTTCTTGGCCAGCAGCGCCTGCGTGGCGTCGAAGTACGGCACGGAGAAGTCGATGTTCTGCTTGCGCTCGTCGGTGATCGTCATACCGGCGGCGGCCAGGTCGCACTTCTTCGCGGCCATGGCGGCGCCGCTCTTGATCACCGCGAAGTCGATGTCGACGATGTCCTGCGTCACCCCGAGCTTCTTGGCCGCCAGGTCGACGATGTCGACATCGAAGCCGACGACCTTGCCGCTCGCGTCCTTGAACTGGAACGGCTCGTAAGGGATGTTCGTGCAGGTGGTGAGCTTGCCAGGGTTGACAAGCTGCGCGCCGGCCGCGCCCGTGCCGCCAGGGCTGGCGGTCGTGGTGGTGCCGCTGTCTCCTGAGCCGCCGCAGGCGGACAGCCCCAGGATGGCGGTCAGAGCGAGCACGCTGATGGTGTTCCTGCGGCGGCTCTTGGACCAGAGGGCCATGTCAGGCCTCCTCAAAGAGGTATGTCATGAATGTTGCATTTGGTGAAGCCTAATTCGCCCCGTGCGATGACCCGACAACAGAACCGTGTGCCGATCATGCGGTGGCCGCGTTGCACAGAGTAGAACACCTCGATGCCGGCCGTCTGCGGGCGGGGACACCGTAATGACCACACCCGGCGAGGCGGGGGCGCACGCCTGCTCGCCCCCGTGAAGTGATGACCACGCGAAGCCGTCAGGCTTCAGTAGGACCGCCCGAAGATGACGCGCTTGCCGTAGGCGGAAGGCGCGCCGCAGTGCACGCATGATCCGCTCTCCCGCGCGGCGTCGAGAGGAACGCAACGCGGGGTGGCGGCGCTCTTGGCCTTGATGTCGTTCTCACACGCGGGCTCGCCGCAGTGCAGGGCCGAAGCCCAGCCCGAGGTCACGGCTTCGGTGAAGGAGTCCCACGTGTCGACCGTCGCTGTGTGAGCGTGGCGGAAGTCGGTGGCCCGCTTGAGGAGGAAGGCCTGGAAGGCTTCCAGGACAGCCGGCATGTCCTCCGCGGCGGAGGCCAGCGAGATCGTCTGCTTGCCCTCATCGCCGAGTCGTCTGACCATGACCACGCTGCCCGATTCAAGATCGCGCGGCCCGAGTTCGAGGCGAACGGGTACGCCGCGCAGCTCCCAGTCATTGAACCGGAAACCGGGCGACAGCTGTGGACGGTCGTCGACGTGCGCGCGCACGCCGACGGCCTTGAGCCGCACCGCGAGGTCACGAGCGGCGGCCAGGGTCTGCTCACCCTGCTCCCCGCGTCCGATCGGAACGATCACGACCTGGTACGGCGCGAGCCTGGGCGGCAGTACCAGGCCCTTGTCATCGCCGTGGGTCATGATGACCCCGCCGATCATCCGGGTGGACATCCCCCAGGAGGTGGTGTGACACAGTTCGAGGCGGCCTGCCTCGGAGGTGTACTGGATCTCGAAGGCCTTGGCGAAGTTCGTGCCCATGTAGTGAGAGGTGCCGGCTTGCAGCGCCTTGCCGTCCCGCATCATGCCCTCGATGGTGAAGGTGCGCACCGCCCCGGCGAAACGCTCCCCGGCCGTCTTCTCCCCAGGCACGACCGGAAGCGCCGCGATGTCGCGGGCCACCTCGGTGTAGAGGTCGAGGGCGAGCATCGTCTCCCGCATCGCGTCAGCCTCGTCGGCGTGCGCGGTATGGCCCTCCTGCCAGAGGAACTCCGTCGTGCGCAGGAACATCCGGGGCCGCAGCTCCCAGCGCACCACGTTCGCCCACTGGTTCAGCAGGAGCGGCAGGTCGCGGTGGGAGGAGACCCACTTGGCCATCATCTCCCCGATGATCGTCTCTGAGGTGGGCCGGACGATCAGCGGCTCCTCGAGCTCCTTGCCGCCCGCATGGGTGACGACAGCGAGTTCGGGGGAGAAGCCCTCGACGTGCTCCGCTTCGCGACGCAGGTAGCTTTCCGGGATCAGCAGCGGGAAGTAGGCGTTCTCGTGGCCGGTGTCCTTGATCCGCCGGTCGAGCTCTCCCTGGAGGAGTTCCCACAAGCGGTAGCCGTATGGTCGGATGACCATGGTGCCCTTCGCCGGCCCCCTGTCCACGAGCTGAGCCTTGGCGACCAGCTCGTTGTACCAGGCAGAGAAGTCCTCCCCTTGAGGGGTCACACCGCGTTCATCACGTCCCATGAAGGGAGAATAGCGTCGGCCACGGAGCCTGGTGTCGCCATGGCTTCGCGAGGGATATCGGCGGAACTGGCATGGCGGCGGCGACGCGGTCGCGGCACATGGGCTGATTCAGAGGTGGAGGGCGAACTCCACCTGTGCCAGCGGCCGGCCGTCGCCGAAGTCGTGGTCGCGCAGCGCGCCCGTTTCGGTGAAGCCGCACTTGGTGTAGAAGCGCCGGGACTGCGGAGTGTCGTGCAGCGTCCACAGGTGGACGTGGTCGAAGCCGTCCTCCTTCAGCTGGGCCAGGGTGGCGGTCATGAGGACTCTGGCGGCCCCGGTGCCCCAGCCGCCGGGGTGGGCGTAGAAGCTGTAGATCTCCGCCATCCCGGTCTTGGACGGGGAGGCGCCGAAAGCGGACATGGCCAGCGGACGCTCGTCGCCCCTCGCCAGCATGATCGTGTCCTTGCCCTGAGCCAGGCGCTCGTGCCACTGGGTACGGCGGCGCCGTACCCCCTGCTCGGCGAAGTCCGTCGCGAAGAAGGGGGCGTAGGCGACCTTCCATGCCTCTGCGTGGATCTCGCCCAGCGCGTCCCCGTCGTCGGCTGTGGCCCGAGCAATGGTGAAGAGCATCAGGCCACCCTAGCCAAGGCGCGCGCCTCTGATCATCGGTCTGGGGACGGGCGGGTGAGGGACTCGCCGTGGCCGTCGTGATCTGGGCGGGCGCTCGCGCCGGTTCAGTCTTTCGGGCGGGCGAACAGTTCGAGGTGCGAGCACTCGGCACAGCGGAAGGCGTCGACGATCCAGCGCGTCTTCCCCATCCGCCTGGCGCCGCCGAACAGCCCGCGCTCCAGGGGGCCCTTGATCCAGCGGGCGTACCCTTGAGAATGCTCGCCGGAGTCCTCGATGAAGCCGGGCTCGAGGTCCGCGCTGTCACATTGGGTGCATCGCATGCCCGTATTGTGCCAGTGCGGCGATCAGGAAAGACCCGGCGATCACCGTGGTTCCGAGGCCGGTCACCGTTCCGGGCGTGGTCTGGGGCGACTGTCCGTACCTTCTGTACGGACAGTCGGCATGTCGCCCGTCAGCGGGCCCGCGAGCTGTACGGGAGCAGGGCCATCTCGCGCGCGTTCTTGACGGCGCGGGCGACCTGGCGCTGCTGCTGGACGGTGACCCCTGTGACGCGGCGGCTACGAATCTTGCCCCGGTCGGAGATGAACCTGCGCAGCAGGTCGGTGTCCTTGTAGTCGATGGAGTCGACGCCCAGCAGTGGATTCGCCTTCTTGCGCGGTGGGCGGCCGGTTCTCATGCGGTGCTCTCCTTGAGGTCGAGTACGAAGGCGAACGGGTCGGCGTAGTTCGCCCAGACGTCCGATCCGGCCAGCGACTCCTGCTCGGTGAGCAGGCAGGAGTCCAGCAGCGAGAGGATGCGGTCCTGGTCGAGATCGGGGCCGGTGAAGACGAGATGCTGGACGCGGTCACCGAGGATGTCGTTCCAGTCCAGGGTGGCGGCCATCCTCCGGGCGGGGGAGACCAGCTCCCAGGCGGCCTCGGGCAGGGCCACCAGCCATGGGCCTGCGTCCTCGATCGAGACGACGCCTGCCACGGCGTCCCAGGCGAGCAGCCGGTCGTGCCTGTTGGCCAGCCAGAACCGGCCGCGGCTGCGGACGGTCTGGGTGACCAGCTCGTCCACGGCGTCGAACAGGCGCTGGGGGTGCAGCGGGCGCAGCCGATGCCAGACCACGGTCGAGATCTCCCCTGTCCGCGCCTGGCAGGGCAGCTGGGCGGTGGCGGGGTCGACGCGGGCGGCGAGCATCTCCACGTCGACTCGCCGGCCGGTGACCTCCGGCAACGCGAGGACGTCTGCCGGAGTGGTGGGAACGAGGTGGCCGAGCACCGTCAGGGCGAGCTCGATGTCCTCCTGGTCCGCGCCGGACACGACGATGCCGGTGGCGTACTCGATCTGCCTGGTCAGGACCTCGGCCAGGTAGCGCTCGTCGTCGGCGGCCGCGCGCTTGCCACGCGTGGCGAGCCGCTCGTCGCAGCACAGGTCCTCGGTGAGCCCTTCGGCGTCCACCGCGGTCAGCACGCCCGTCACGCGCAGGGCGTGCGCCGCGTCCTCATGCCAGGCGAGCGCCTCGGCGACGGCTCTGGGCTCGACGGAGTCCCACAGCTCCGCGATGAGCAGGGGAGCGCTCCCCGCCGCCCTGGCCAGCAGCTCGGGGATCAGGTCTTCGCGTACGGTGCAGGTGACGCAGCCGTGCGCGAGCCGTACGTGGTGTCTGTCGAGGACGCCGGAGGCGTCCCTGACGATGCGCTCCACCCGGCCGGCGCCCACCTCACCCAGATCGTGGTGGACCGCCACCGACCCGGGATGCTCGGCGAGCAGACGATCGACGAGCGTCGAACGCGCTTCGGCGTGCAGTCCTGAGACCAGGACGACGGGGACGGACATGTCAGCTCCTCTCAGGGGGTGATGAGGCCGCGCTGGTAGGCGCGGACCAGACGGCGCGGCACCAGCAGCCGGTTGCCGCCGATGACCAGCGGGACCAGGTCGGGGGTGGACGCCTTCCACTGGGAGCGACGATGACGGGTGTTGGCGCGGGAGGTCCTGCGCTTGGGGACGGCCATGGCTACCAGCTCGCCTTCGTGATGCCGGGCAGCTCGCCCCGATGCGCCATCTCTCGGAACCGGATCCGGGAGAGCCCGAACCTGGTCAGGTGGCCGCGGGGGCGGCCGTCGACCGTGTCGCGGTTGCGCAGGCGGGTGGCGCTGGCGTCGCGCGGCTGCCTGCCCAGCTCCCGTACGGCCGCCGCCCTCTCCGCGGGGGTGCCGGTGCGGATGGCCTCCTTCAGCTCCGCCCTCCTGGATGCGTGGCGGGCGACGACGACTTCGCGCCGCCGGTTGGCTGCGATCTTGCTCTTCTTGGCCATCAGACCCTCTCTCCGCGAGCGCGGATCCGTGCCACCGCGGCTTCGACGCCGATCTTGTCGACGGTCCTGATCGCTCGGGCGCTCAGCGTCAGCCGGACATGTCGGCCCTCGCTCGGCAGCCAGTAGCGCCGGTGCTGGATGTTGGGGTTCCACCGGCGGCGGGTGCGCCGGTGGGAGTGGGAGACGTTGTTGCCGAACACCGGCTTGGCGCCGGTGAGCTGGCAATGGGCCGACATCAGTTCCTCCGGTGACGCTGGTCGAAGCGCTCGACCCGGCCGGCGGCGTCGAGTGCGCGGTAGCAGGGGCAGGCGGGGCCCGAGGCCGGATCGCGGAAGGCGACCGGGTGGCAGCCGAGGTGGATGCCCCTGCTCATCGGTCCTCCCGGAACAGCACGTGCCGCCGGATGATCGGGTCGTACTTGCTGAGGGTGAGGCGGTCGGGATCGTTGCGGCGGTTCTTGCGGGTCACGTAGGTGTAGCCGGTGCCCGCCGTCGAACGCAGCTTGATCACCGGTCTTACGTCGTTTCTGGCCAATGCCACAGCTCCTCTGTCTGGCCGGGTCCTGGCATGATAACGAAAACGGTTTTCATTTGCGAATGAGCGGAGCCGGCCGGCGAGGAAGTGCCGCAACCACGGTGCGGGAGATCTGGAAGAGCGTCGTCGCCTGGACGAGCGCATGCCACAGGGACTCCGGTGCCCACAGGGCCGCCGCAGCCGAACCGGGCCGACCCGGTCAAAGACGCATGGGACCCGCTAACGCCACTGGCTGAGGACGTGGTCGATCAGAGCGTGGAGGCGGTCATCGGTGTGCGGACCCAGGTGCAGGAGGCGGCGGTAGTAGATCGGGCCGTACAGCAGCTCGACGATCAGCTCCAGGTCCGCCTCGGCGGACAGCTGCCCCTGCCGCTGGGCGGCGCGGAGCCGGTCCATCGCGACCGCGACACGTGGCTTGATCAGTTGCTCGACGAGGTCGCGGGCCAGGGCCTCGTCGTGCTGGGTCTCCGCGATGAGCCCGAGGTAGGCCGATCCGGTGCGCGGGCTGGCCAGGAAGTCCAGCACGGCCGCCGTCTGCGTGCGCAGGTCGGCGACGAGGTCGCCGGTGTCGGGAAAGACGGTGGCGGTCTGCGCCAGCTCGCCCAGCGCCTCGAGGATCACGGCGCCCTTGGTGGGCCACCAGCGGTAGATCGTCTTCTTGCTCACCCCGGCTCGGGCGGCGATGGCCTCCACGGTCACGTTGCCGTAGCCGCGCTCCGCGCTGAGATCCATGGCCGCGGCCAGGATCGCCTGGTGGCTCTTCTCGCTGCGTCGTTGCGCGTTGGGTGCCATCATCACGCCGCCCAGCTTACCGGAACGACACGTGTCGTGTTGACAGGGGCCGAGCGCGGCCACACAATCTCCACACGACACGACACGTGTCGTATAACGAAGGGGATCCATGAACTCGCGCTGGTCGGCGCTCACCGTGCTGGGCGCCATGCAGTTGATGACGGTCCTGGATGGAACGATCGTCACCGTCGCCCTGCCCACCATCCAGAACGACCTCGGCTTCTCCCAGGCGGGCCTGTCCTGGGTGGTCAACTCCTACCTGATCGCCTTCGCCGGTCTGCTGCTGCTGCTGGCCGGACGCCTCGGCGACCTGGCCGGGAGCAAGAAGGTGTTCCTGTCCGGGCTCGCCGTCTTCACCCTCGCCTCGCTGCTGTGCGGCGTGGCGACCAGCCAGGAGATGCTCATCGCCGGACGGTTCCTGCAAGGCGTCGGGGCCGCGCTTGCCTCCGCCGTCGTGCTCGGCATGATCGTGGGGCTCTTCCCCGAACCCGGCGAGCAGGCCAGAGCCATGGGCGTCTACGGCTTCGTCTCCGCCGGCGGCGCCTCGGCAGGACTGATCGCCGGCGGGGTCATCACCGAGGCCCTCGGCTGGCACTGGCTCTTCCTGGTCAACCTCCCGATCGGCGCAGTCGCGCTGCTGGCCGGCGGGCGGATGCTCAGACGGGATGACGGGCTCGGACTGCGCGCAGGCGCCGACGTCCTCGGGGCGGTCCTGGTCACCACGGGCCTGTCCCTAGGGGTGTTCACCATCGCCCAGATCTCCGAATCCGGTCTGAACCCCTGGTACGGCGGGGCCGCCATCGCCCTG
Organism: Nonomuraea recticatena; assembly: GCF_039533245.1. Lineage (NCBI taxonomy): Bacteria > Bacillati > Actinomycetota > Actinomycetes > Streptosporangiales > Streptosporangiaceae > Nonomuraea > Nonomuraea recticatena. The sequence goes on from NZ_BAAATE010000003.1 coordinate 307,898, forward strand.
CTCGCGGCGTTCGTCGTACGTCAGGCCAAGGCCTCCAGGCCGCTGCTGGCGCTGCGCATCTTCCACAGCAAGGAGATCATCGGCGCCAACCTCGTGGTGGTGCTCGTCTTCGCCGCCGGCTTCGGCTTCCAGTTCCTCAACGCCCTGTACCTGCAGCGCGTGCTCGGCTTCGACTCGATGCAGACAGGACTGGCCTTCCTGCCGGCGCCTCTGGTCATCGGCGCCCTGTCGCTGTTCTTCTCGGCCAGGCTCACCGCGCGCTACGGCACCCGCCGCGTCCTGCTGGTCGGACTGCTGGCCCTCGGTGCGGGCCTGGTCCTGCTCAGCCGGGCGCCGGTCGGCGGCGACTACTGGACCGACGTCGGCCCCTCGCTGCTCATCCAGGGCTTCGGCATGGGCCTGACGATCCCCGCGGTGATCATGCGGGCCATGTCGGGCGCCGAGCCGACCGACGCCGGGCTCGCCTCCGGGCTGAACAACACCGCACAGCAGGCCGGCGCCGCAGTCGGCCTGGCGGTGCTGGCGACGGTCGCCACCACGCGGAGCGGCTCACTCGTCGCTCAGGGCGAAGAGGCCCTCACCGCGCTGCGTGACGGCTACAGCCTGGCCTTCCAGGCCGCCGCCGGGTTCGTGTTCGCGGCTCTGATCATCACCTACGTCGTCCTCAGGGACGCCCCCGCCAAGCAAAGGATCTCGGTATGAGAGTCGGAGTCATCGGCGCGCACGCTTCCCGCGGCTGGGCGCGCGCGGTCCACCTGCCCGCCCTGCTGTCCCTTCCCGACTACGAGATCACCGCGGTCGCCGGCACCAGCCGGGAGTCCGCTCACCAGGCGGCCGACGTGTGGGGCGCCAAGCACGCCTTCGCCGACCCTCAGGAGCTGATCTCCCATCCCGACGTCGACCTCGTCACGATCTCCGTGCAGCTGCCCCGCAGGGACGGGCTCGTCGAGGCGGCGATCAGCGCGGGCAAGCACGTCTACAGCGAGTGGCCGCTGGCCCGCTCCGCCGAGGCCGCCGAGCGCCTGCACGCCCTCGCCGAGCGGGCAGGGGTACGGCATGCCGTCGGGCTGCAGAGCAGGCACCACCCGGCGATCGGCTACCTGCGCGACCTGGTGGCCGGCGGCAAGGTCGGCGAGGTGATGTCAGCCTCGCTGACCTACTCCCTGGCCTCGCCCGAGGTCTGGTCCGTGCGGTACGCGGACCTGTTCGACCACACGAAGGGGGTCAACCACCTCGCCGTGGTGGGCGGGCACTCGATGGACATGTTCGGCTCGGCCGTCGGGCGCTTCACCGAGATCTCGGCGACGCTGGCGACCCGTATCCCGCGCATCACCCTGCAGGAGACAGGCGAGCAGATCACTGTCACCTCTCCCGACCAGATCGCGGCCGTGGGCCTGCTGGAGTCCGGCGCCGCAGCCTCGGTGCACATCATGACCGGCGGGCCGCGGGGCGAGGGGTTCCTGATCGAGGTCCACGGGCGGGCGGGACGGCTGGTGCTGGATTCGGCCGACGACTCGCTGGTCGGCCCCGAGTTCACGCTGTCGTTCTCCGGCGGCACCGGCGGAACGGTCGTGCTCCCCGTGCCCGATCGGTACGTCCCGATGCCCTCGGACACTCCGCCCGCCGTACGGAATGTTCGTCAGGTCTACAGGAATCTGGCGGCCGGAATTTCGTCCGAGCCGGACTTCCTCACCGCCGCCCGGACGCACCGGCTGATCGACGCCATCAAGCGCTCCGCCACGACCGGCGAGCGGCAACGCCTCGGCTGACATCTCCTGGCCTGATGCTGTGAGAGCCGTCCGCGCCGCCGTCACAGCATCAGGCGAGGCCCGTCACGGATCACCCGGGGTCAGCCGACCTCGTAGACCTGCCCGGTCTGGTGTCCCTCGATCGAGCGCAGGTAGGCGTTGGCGGCCCGCCGTACCGGCACCGGCTCGAACCCGGCGAAGAGCTCGCCGTAGGCGTCCATCGATTCGGTGAAGACGGTCGGGCTCACCGCGTTGACCCGTTGCGGCAGCTCGATGGCCGCGGCGCGGACGAAGGCCTCGATCGCGCCGTTGGCGAGGGACGCCACGGCGCCGGTGCGCAGCGGGTCGCGGGCCAGCACGCCGCTGATCAGCGTGAACGATCCGCGGACGGTGGCGGCGCCCTGGCGCACCAGTTCGACCTGGCTGGTGACCTTGCCCGTGATGCCGTCCAGCACGTCCTGGTGGCCGAGCCTGTCGAGCGGCAGCCATGGCACGCTCCCCGCCGCTGAGGCGACCGCGTCCACCTCGCCCACCTGCTCGTACATCGCGCGGATCGATGCGGGGTCGGTGATGTCGACCGTGACGTCGGAGCCCTTGCGGGACGCCGTCACGAGCTCGTGGCCGCGCTCCCGCAGCACCTCATGGATGCCTCGGCCCAGCGTTCCCGTCGCTCCCACCAGCAGAATTCTCATGAGCTCAGCTTCGCTGGAGCACCATCGTGAAGTCCAGCTACCTGAACTTCAGAACCTTTTAAGATGTGCTTGTGATTGATGTGAAGCGGCTCGTCCTGCTCAGGGACTTCGCCGAGTACGGCACCGTCACGGCCGTCGCCGAGCTCCACGGCGTGACGCCGTCCGCGGTGTCGCAGCAACTGCGGATCCTGGAAACCGAGGCCGGCGCCGCTCTCCTGCGGAGAGAGGGACGGATGGTCCGGCTCACCGCCGCGGGATCCACGCTCGCCGCCGAGTGCGAGCAGGTGCTGGCGGCTCTCGAACGCGCGAAAGGCGCCGTTCGCGCGCTCGACGGCGAGGTGGGCGGCGAGCTGATGATCGGCTGCCTGCCCAGTGGACTGGAAACGCTGGCCGCACCGCTGGCATCGAGCCTGGTGCGCGCGCATCCGGGGCTGCGTGTCCGTATCGTCGAGGCCGAGCCCGAGGAGGCGCTGCCGCTGCTCAGGCAGCGCACTCTCGACGTGGCCCTGACCTACCGCTACTCCCACCTGGGCATGCCCCTGCCGGAGGGGCTGGTCGCGCAGGCGTTGTTCGACGATCCGCTCGTGCTGGCCGTACCGGAGGAGCTGGGGGAGATCGACGGTCTGGCCGCGCTCCGGCACCAGCCGTGGATCACCACACCGGCGCCGAGCGCGTGCCGCGACGTGATGACGCACGCCTGCCAGAGCGCGGGCTTCACCCCGGTCATCGAGCACAGTTACCGCGACCTCCGCGCCGCGCTGGCGCTGGTCGCCGCCGGACTCGGGGTGACGATCCTGCCCATGATGCTGTGCAGGACGCCGCCGCGGGGACTCGCCCTCATCACCCTGCCGGGCAAGGGGCGGACGATCGAGGCCGTGGTCCGCGCAGGGACGGAGTCCCATCCGGCCATCGCCGCCGCCCTCCATCACCTTTCTGTCAGTGAATCAGCGGTCGTTCCGGATCCTGGCTCGGGGACGGGGGCGCTACCAGCCGGCCGAAGGGGAACAGCAGGACCGGTCGGTCCGCCAACCGGCGGGGACGTAGGGTCGGCATCATGACGGACCCGTATCCCCCATCGCGGTGGGAGCGACGCTTCGACCGCCTCGTCGAGGTGGTTCCCTTCATCTGCCTGGGCGCCGCGGCGGTCATCAGTCTCTCGGCGCCTGACCAGCCCTGGGAGAAGCGGCTGGTGACGCTGGGGCTGGCGGCAGTGGCACTGGCCTGGATCCTCTGCGCCCACGTGCTGCTGCCCGCCCGATGGCGGCAGCGAACGGGTGTCACCGTCGTCCACTTCGTCGGCGTGCTCGTCACGGCGGCGATCCTGACGCTCCACGATCCGATCTTCGCCATCCATACGATCTCCGGATTCTTCCTGGCCGCCCAGTTCGCCCCGTCGAGGTGGACGTTCGCCGCGGTCGCCGCCACCTCCATCGTCCTGTACGGCACCGTCCTGGACTGGTCGCAGGCGAACGTGCAGTTAGTCCTCTTCCACGCCGCGATCGTGGCCGTGCAGACGCTCTCCATCGGCGGCGGCCTCATCATGAGCATCAAGATCGAGGAGCGGCAGCTGAAATACCGCAAGGCCCTCGCCGACCTGGAGGCCATGATGGAGGAGAACGCCGGGCTGCAGGTCCAGCTGATGACGCAGGCCCGTGAGGCGGGCGTGCTCGACGAGCGGCAGCGGATGGCCAGGGAGATCCACGACACCCTCGCCCAGGGCCTCACCGGGATCATCACGCAGCTCAGGGCGGCCAAGAGGGTCGAGGACATGCGCCCGCACGTCGACCTCGCGCTCACCCTCGCCCAGGAGAACCTGGCCGAGGCCCGGCGGTCCGTCCAGGCGCTGAGCCCGCTCGAGCTGGAAGAGGCCCACCTGCCGGAGGCCCTGTCGGCCATGGCGCGGAACTGGGCCGGCGGCTCGGGAATCGACCTGCACGTCGAGGTCACCGGAGAGAGCCGGCCGCTCAGCCCGGCCATCGAGGTCACCCTGTTCCGCGTCGCCCAGGAGGCCCTGACCAATGTCGCCAAGCACGCCGGCGCCTCACGGGTCGGCCTGACGCTCTCGTACGCCGGCGACGTCGTCCTGCTCGACATCCGCGACGATGGGGCAGGCATCGGCGCCGAGAGCGGGAGGGGATTCGGGTTGAGCAGCATGAGGCAGCGCGTCCGCGGGGTCGGCGGCACCCTGGAGATCGAGAGCACCCCCGGCGAGGGGACCGCCGTCAGCGTCGGTGTCCCGGCCCTGCAGGTGGCCACGGCATGATCAGGCTGCTGATCGTCGACGACCACCCGATCGTGCGTGGCGGCCTGCGCGCCGCCTTCGAGGCCGAGCCCGGTATCGAGGTGGCAGGCGAGGCGGCCAACGGCCGCGAGGGCGTCGAGCGAGCCGGAGCCCTCGCCGTCGACGTCGTCCTGATGGATCTGCGGATGCCGGAGATGGACGGCGTCACCGCCATCGCCGCCATGCGCGAGGCCCACCCTGAGATCAAGGTGCTCGTGCTGACGACCTTCGACAGCGACGCGGACGTGCTGCCCGCGATCGAGGCGGGGGCCACCGGTTACATGCTCAAGGACGCCCCGACCGAGGAGCTCCTGCGGGCCGTGCACGCCGCCGCGGCAGGCGAGCCCGTGCTGTCGCCGTCGGTCGCCGGACGGCTGATGGGCCAGATCCGCAAGCCCACGAAGACCGTCCTCACCGACCGGGAGCTGCAGGTGCTCCAGCTCGTCGCCGACGGCGCGTCCAACCGTCAGGCCGCCGCCAAACTGTTCATCAGCGAGGCGAGCATCAAGACGCACCTGCTGCACATCTACGGCAAACTCGGCGTGCGCGACCGGGCCGCCGCCGTGGGCGAGGCCTACCGTCGCGGCCTGCTCGCCTGAGCACCGGCGGGGGTCGCCGGCCTGAAGCCGAGCCTCGCCCCCTCCGGGTGGAGGGGGCGAGGGAGGACGTCACGGCTTGTCGGGCCGCTCCGAGATGCGGACGAAGCTGACGATCGGCGCGCCCTTACGCGCCGCGAAGCGCACGTTGAGCTGCCCGTCGGTCACCTTCACCGTGTGCTGCCTGGTCACCGCGGTGTAGGTGCCCGCCTCGAGCGCCAGGTCGAGCGCCGGGATCGCCAGCTGGCCCTCGACGATCACGTCGAACACGCGCCTGCCCATCCCCGTCGACCTGGTCTCCGCGAAGCCCAGCTCGACGGTGTACGTGCCGGAGGGGACGTTGTCGAAGCGGTACTCCAGCATGTTCTCCCTGACCCGCCTGAACAGCTCCTGCTCGGTCGTGCCCTTGATGGTCCTCGTCGTGGTGTGCGTCGAGGTGGAGGTCGCCACGTAGCCGTGTGCGCCCTGGGCGTACTTCCTGTCTGCGGTCCAGGTGTCGCCCTCGCCGTCCGTCAGGGTCCTGGCGCCGCCCGCGTCGACGGCCACCTGGAGCTCCGGCACCGCGACCGTCACCCTGATCTCGATGACAGGCTGGCGACCGCTGGCCGAGCGGACGGTCAGCGTGCCCGCCCGTACGCCGCCCGGCTGGAGGCCGGCGCTGGAGACGGAGATCTTCAGCGCCGCCGACTGGCCTTTGGCCAGCTCACCCGCGGCCGGGGCCACGGTGAGCCATGCCGCGTCGGCCGTCGCGGTGTAGGCGGTGGGCGAACCGAGGTTGGTGAGCTCCACCGTGCGGGCTCTGCTCGCCTCCGCGGGCATCACCACGGTCACCTCGGCCACCGAGGCGCTCACCCTGCCGGTGACCAGCGCGGTGTCGATCCTGGTGAGCGTGCCGGGCGCGATCGTCACCTGCTGGGAGAAGGTGCCGTAGTGCTCCCTCGAGACCTCCACCGTGTAGTCGCCCGACGGCACCTGCCCGTAGAAGGCGCCGTCCGCGCCGGTGGTGAACGTCGCCACGTCGCCGATCTTCACCTGGGCCCCGGCGAGCGGGTCGCCGTCGTTGGCGTCGGTGACGGTGCCGATCGCCAGGCCGTGCCTGCTCGCCGTCACCGCCAGGCTCTGCCCGTCGGTCAGCGCCGCGGTGTTGTAGGAGTACAGCAGGCCGTCGGTGCCGCCCGCGTTCTCGATGCCGACGGTGGCGCTGGAGCCGCGTTCCCGCTCGCTGTCCACGTCCTTGTAGCGGTAGCCGATCGAGCCGTCCTCGCCGAGCAGGACGGAGAACGACATCCGCTGCGTGGTGTCGGAGTAGAAGGTGACGTTCCGCCACTCGATCACGAAGGTCCTGCGTGGCGCGGTGCCGCTCGTCGCGGTGTAGACGCCCGCCTGGGCGTCCACCGACAGGTCGTCCCAGAACGGGTAGACCGCCAGGTTGGGGGCGCCGGTCGAGGGGAGGGTGGCGTTGCTGCCCGTGGTCGCCCTGTCGGCCGCGAAGGTGGCGAAGCCGTTGGTGGTCACCCAGGCGCGTGACTGTCCCGTGCCGTAGTAGGGGACGGTGAACGGCAGCGTCACCTGCGTCGCCTCGTCGTCGCCCGTGAGCGCGAGCCTGTCGGTGCCCGCCACGTAGGCGTCGGAGCCGCTCCTGCAGGTGTAGCCGAAGTTGTCGCCGCGCAGCGGCAGCTCGATGTCCTTGGTCACGTCGCCCGCGACGGTGACCTCGGCGGTGGCGCTGCTGGAGCAGCGGGAGGCGGGCGTGACGGTGAGCTCGTAGGCGCCGTGCGGCAGCGTGAGCCGGTACCTGCCCGAGGCGTCGGTGACCGCGCTGACCGGCGTGCCCCTGGCGGCCACCGTGGCGCCGGCCTCAGGCGCGCCGGCGGTGGTGACCGTGCCTGACACCACCGCGGAGGCGGCCGGGGTCAGCGTCACGTCCGTCGTCGTGCTCTGCTCGGCGACGACCGCGACGGTCGCGGTGGCCTGGCCGTAGCCGAACTTGGTCACCGTGATCCGGTAGTCGCCCGGCACCAGGCGCGGCAGGCTGTAGGCGCCGTCCTGCGCCGTGGTCACGGTACGGCTCAGCGGGCCCGTCACGGAGACCGTGGCGCCCGCGAGCGGCGCCCCCTCCGCGCTGACCGTGCCCTTCAGCTCGCCGAGCCCCTCGCGTGGCGCGGCGTTGACGGCGGCGAAGGCGTCGAGGCGGCCCTCGCCCCACACGTTGTTGTCGGCCGCGGTGCCGCCGCAGGTGGTGTCGCTGACGTCGATCGCGGTGCTGTCGAGCAGCGGCCGCGTCGCCGCGATGTCCCCCTGCAGGCGCGGCGAGGCCGACCAGATCAGCGCCACCGTGGCCGCGACGTGCGGCGAGGCCATCGAGGTGCCGGTGAAGCTGCTGTATCCGCCGCCCGGCACCGACGAGCGGACGTTCACGGCGGGAGCGGAGATGTTGGGCTTGATCTCGCCGTTCTCGCCCTCACCCTTGCTGGACCGGTTGTAGACGACGTTGTTCACGTCGAACCCGCCGGTGCTGTAGCTGGCCACGTACTGCCCTGGCGAGCCGCTGGTACGGCAGGCGGGCCCCTCGTTGCCGTTGGCGAACATGGGGAAGATCCCTGCCGCGATCCACGCGTCGACCGTCGCCTTGTACCAGGGGTCGAAGCCCGCCCCGCCCCAGGAGTTGTTGACGATGTCGGGAGCCAGGTCGGGGCGCGGGTTGGCGCCGGTCAGGTCCGTCGGCGCCAGCACCCACTGACCGGCCGCGAGCAGCGAGGCGTCCGTGCAGGTCTGGCCCTCGCAGCCCTTGGCCGCGATCCACGTGGCGCCGGGCGCGACGCCGATGCCGGAAGCGCCCACCATGGTGCCCATGACGTGGGTGCCGTGGCCGTTGTTGTCACACGGGGCCGGGCTGGGGCAGATCCCCGCCGGGTCGAACCAGTTGTAGTTGTGGTCGTGGCCGCCTGCCGAGATCCTGCCCCGGTACTGCGCGGCGATCTCCGGGTGGTCGAACTGCGCGCCGGTGTCGATGTGCGCGACGACGATCCCCTCGCCCCTGGCGCCCAGCTCGTTCCAGACGCGGGGCGCGTTGATCCGGTCCACGTTCCACTCGACCGCGTTGACCTTCGCCTCCGCCGTACCGGGGACGGGCTTGGGCAGGGAGAGCGTCCTGACCGGCTCGATGGCCGTCACCTCGGGCAACTCGGCGATCTCGGCGGCGAGCTTGGCGTCGGCTGTGACGGTGACCGCGTTGACGATCCAGAACGGCGTGAACTCCGCGTCGCGCGCGTCGAGCAGCTTGCGGAGGTTCGCCTGGGAGGACCTGGCGTGCTGGGACTTGGCCGTGTAGACCTGCTTGGCCTTGTCGTCCTTGGTGGTGGCCCGGTGCGCGGCGGTGAGGCTGGCCTCGCCCTTCAACCGCACCCAGAATGTCGCCTTGTCATCCTTGGCCAGGTCGGCGCGGACGGCTTCACTGATCTTCTGCGGTTCCGGTGCTGCGTGGGCCAGGCCGTGGGGGAGGAGAAGGGAGAGCACGGCGAGGATCCCTAACAGGACCGCTCGACGGCGCCGGGGGGTGTGGGTCACAGACGCTCCTAGACGATCTTTACCTCCATGTGGACGAAGCGTGACTCCCGTCAGTTACCTTTTCAAGGGGCAACTGCGGCATATGTGGGAATTGTGACCTGTCGGATCTCGGGGCGTCGTGTGCCGCGGACGGAGGGTTACGGGGGACCGCCGCGGCGTTGCGCCGCGGGCACCGGGGAGAGCGGTGTCAACCGCCGCTGGAGGCCGACCGTCTGGTGTTCAGCTGGTCGAACCCGACCGCGACAAGGATGAGCACGCCGATGGCGATCTGCAGGTAGAAGGCGTTGATCGCCAGGAGGTTGCCGCCGTTGTTGAGGACCCCCATGATCAGGGCTCCGGTGGCGGCGCCGATCGCGCTTCCCTTCGCGCCGAACAGGCTCGCGCCGCCGATGACACAGGCGGCGATCGCGCTGAGCTCGAAGCCCGTGCCGGCGGTGGGGATGCCCGCTCCCAGCCGGGAGGCCAGCAGCACCCCGCCGAGACCGGCGAGCAGGCCAGAGATCATGTAGACCGAGATCGTCACCATCCGCACGGGCACACCCGCGAGGCGGGCCGACTCGGGATTGGAGCCGACGGCGTAGATGTAGCGGCCGAAGACCGTCCGCGTGAGCACGAACCACATCACGGCGGTGACCGCGGCGGCGACGAGGAGCAGGTTGGGAATGCCGAGGATCGTGCCGTTGGCGATGACCTGGAACGCCTCGGGCACGCCCTGGATGGTCTGGGCGTCGGTGCTGACCAGGACTATCCCGCGGGCGATGCCGAGCATGCCAAGGGTCGCGATGAACGGCGGCAGCAGGGCCCTGGTCACCAGCAGGCCGTTGACGACCCCGAGCGCGGTGCCGATCCCCACGCCGAGCAGGATCGCCGGCACGATCGGCATGCCTGCGACCAGGAACTGCGCGGTGGAGGCGCCTGACAGGCCGAGGATCGACCCGACCGACAGATCGATCCCGGCGGTCAGGATGACCAGGAGCTGGCCGACCGCGATGATCCCGAAGATCGCGACCTGCCGGGCGAGGTTGGACAGGTTGTTGCCGGTGAGGAACTCGTCGCTGGCAAGGGTGAGGGCGCCGATCGCGACGAGCAGGACGACGAGGCCGCCGCTCTCTCGTCCCGCGATGTCCCCCAGCGTGATGACTCGCCGCCTGGGCTCGGCCTGCTGCTCGGGCGACAGCCTGGCCCTCGGCACCGTCTCCAGCCCCGGCCCCTCACCGCCCGGCGGCTTGTTGGTGATCGTCGTGGTCTCGATCGGCTCACGCCAGATCAGCTTAGGCATCTCGGCTTCCCCCTCCTGGGTCGTCCGGCGTCGGTGGAGTCGTGCGCCCAGGCGCTCGGACCTCACCCGAGAGCGATGCGGTTCCGTCCGAGGCCGCGGGCTTCGCGGTCGCGTCCTCGGCGGCCGGGACCTCGGCGCCTCCGCTGCCGCTGGCCAGGCGGAGCACGTCCTCCTCGGTGGCCGATCCCGGAAGCTCGCCCGCCACCGCCCCGTCGCGCAGCACCAGGATGCGATCGGCGAGACCCAGCAGCTCAGGGAGGTACGACGACACCACGATGATCCCCAGCCCCTTCGCGGCCAGGTCTCCGATGACGGTGTACAGCTCTCCCTTGGCCCCGACATCGATGCCCTTCGTGGGCTCGTCGAACATCAGTACCTTCGGCTTGGTGAGCAGCCATCGGGCGAGCAGGACCTTCTGCTGGTTGCCGCCCGACAGCGTCGACACCGGCTGGTCGTAGGAACCGGCCCGCAGCCGCAGGCTGTCGAGCAGCCGGTCCGCCTCCTCGACCTGCTCGCGGCCGGGCAGCAGCCCGCGGCGGGAGCCGCTGCGCAGGCTGGCGATGGTGACGTTCTCCCGGATCGAGAGCTCCGGCAGCAGTCCCAGCACCTTCCGGTCCTCGGTGAGCAGTCCCACCCCGGCGTTCATCATCGCGCGTGGACCGGACGGTTTCACGGGCTTGCCGTCGACCTCCAGCTCACCGGCCACGACAGGAGCGGCCCCGAAGACGGACAGCAGCAGACCGCTCCGCCCCGAGCCGAGCAACCCGCCGATGCCGAGGATCTCCCCTGCTCCGACGTGGAGGTCGATGCTCGGCGAGCTCTCGAACCTGCGCAGTCCCGTGACCCGCAGCGCGGGCGTTCCCGCGTGCCGGTGGGTCTCCGGATAGAGGGAGCTGATCTCCCTGCCGACCATCGCGGTGATCAGCCGGTCCTCGTCGTAGTTGCTGATCGGCCCCGTCTCGGACAGGCTCCCGTCCCGCAGCACGGTCACCCAGTCGCCGATCTCGAACATCTCCTCGAGGCGGTGGGTCACGTAGAGCATCGCTATGCCGCGCTCACGCAGCCTCAGGATGTGCTCGAGGAGCCGCGCCGACTCCGCCTCGGTGAGCGCCGTGGTCGGCTCGTCGAACACGATCACCTTGACGGAGTCCGCGGTCAGCACCTTGGCGATCTCCACGAGCTGGCGCGTGGCCGCGGGGAGCCGCTCCACGATCGCGTCCGGGCTGAGGTCCGTCAGCCCTACCTCGTCGAGGGCCTGCCTGGCCCGGGTGCGCAGCCGGTTCCTTGCGATGATCCCGGTACGCGAGGGGAGGCGGCCCATGAACAGGTTCTCCGCGACCGACAGGTGGGGGAGCAGGCTGAGCTCCTGGTAGACGGCCTGCACGCCGGCCGCGCGCACCGACGCGGGGGTCGGCGCGGTGACGGGGTGCCCCTCGATCTCGTAGCTGCCGCTGTCCCTGCGCAGCGCGCCCGTCAGCACCCGGATCAGGGTCGACTTGCCCGCGCCGTTCTCCCCCGCCAGGCAGTTCACCTGACCGGGGACCAGGCTGAGCGAGACGTCGCTCAGCGCCTGGACAGGGCCGAAGGCCTTGGAGACGCCCTGCAGTTCCACCACGGCCTGGACCATCACTCCGCCTTCATCGTCGGCGGGTTGAGCAGCTGCTTCACGTCGGGCTCGCTCATGTTCTTCTTGTCCGCCACGACCGCCCCAGGGTCGATGTCACGCGGCGGGATGCGGTTGACCGTGGCCATCCCCGCGGCCAGGACCCCCTGGTAGCCGAAGAAGTACGGGTTCTGCACCACCAGCGCGTCGATGGTGCCCGCGGCGAGCGCGGCGTTCTCCTGCGGGTCGGAGTCGAACGCCACGACGGGGACGGTCTCGCTGGCGTTGTTGTCCTGGATCGCCCTGGCCGCGCCGACCCCTGAGGTGTTGTTGTCCGCGAACACCCCCGCCAGGTCGGGGTTGGCGGTCAGCGCGTCGTTGACCTGCGACGCCGCGGTGTTGATGTCGTTGTTGTTGAAGCGCTGCAGCGTCACCTTGACCTGCGGGCAGTTCAGCGCGAGGCCCTGCTTGAAGCCGGCGTCCCTGTCGACCAGTGACTGGATGCCGGCGACGGAAGACTCGATCATGACGCTCCCGCTCGTCTTGTTCTGCGCCTTGAGCAGCTCGCACATCCGCTTGCCTGCCTGCATCCCGGCCTTGAGGTTGTCGGTGCCGATGAACCCCTCAGAGGCGGTGGTCACGCGGCTGTCCACGGTGATGACCTTGAGACCCGCCTTGCGCGCCCTGTCGATCGCCGAGTTCAGGGCGCTGGAGGAGTTGGGCGCGATGACCAGCCCGTCGACGCCCCTGGAGATGGAGTTCTCCACCAGTTGGACCTGCTGGTCGATGTTGGTCTCGGACGTGGGGCCGAAGGTGCTCACCTTGATGCCGAAGTCGCCGCCTGCCTGCTTCGCTCCGGCGATCATGGTCTGCCAGAACGAGGAGTCACTCGCCTTGATGACCACGTCGATCTTCTTGCCGCTCGCCGCCCCGCCCGAGCCTCCGCCGGTCGCCTGGCTGGCCGAACTCGTCGCCCGGCCTCCCACCACCCCGAGCACCAGCGCCACCAGCGCGATGGCCAGGACGAGTGAGAGCGAGAAGACGATACGTGAGCGAGCCATGACGGCCTCCTGAACTGCCCTCCCTATGGGCGCCTCAAAGGGCTTTCACGCTCGGTCGCGAACCTTGACGACGAGCGCGGACAGCGGTCGGGGGCGCACCCATGGAGAACTCTTCATTCAACAAAAACTCACAACCATCGGTCGCTTCCAGCAAAGCCCTGGAAGTGTCCCGGTGGAAACATGTGAAAGGAAAAGAACTCATTACTCGCGGCGACCCTGTCATCGCCGGCTCCATGACCGACGAGCCCGTAGCGACGACTCGCTCCCTCGCGGATCGCCCCTCGGGCCGCAGCGGGCCCCGACCTCGGGCGAGAAACGCCACCTCCTTCGCGATCGTCCAGGCCGGCGTTCTGGAGATCCGGTGTTCCGATCTCCCCAACGGGCCCGGCTCCCTGCAGGCGATCGTGCAGCCGGTCTCATGGTGATCGCGCTGCGGACGACCGGAGCCGCTCTGAGCTGCGGCTGGTCGCTCTCGATGGCCGCGAGTCGGCCTGACGCGATCTCGCGGGGGGAGGGCTGGCGAGGGCAAAAACCAGGTGTGCTCGATGGCTGTTCAAACCAGCGCAAGGTAAATCTTTTGACCGGAATGGTGCGGTTTGTTCAAGTAATCGCTACCTTCTTGCCACATCGCAACGTCTGATCGGCGACTTGCCTTCACCCCCGAGGGCGGCCGGTCGGCCGCCGAATCCCATCGGTGACGGGCACGTCCCGTCATGGGAACCGGGGACCCACTTGGTGTGGAGCGATCCACGCCCGGGGTGAATCCACCATGCGTGGTGGTAGGGCGACTCCTGGCCCGAACCCGTCAGCTAACCCGGTAGGCGGTCAAGGAGAAAGGTCATTCCCCCAACCTCATGCCATCCATCGTGGACGGGCTGCTCGACGCTGCCCAAAGGGATCTCGGCTACCGGGAACAGAGCAACGGCTACACCAAGTTCGGCGAGTGGTACTACGCCAACGTGGACAAGAGCGACTCCTACTTCAAGACCGCGCCCTGGTGCGACATGTTCGTCACCTGGGCGGCCCACCAGGCCGGTGTCGAGGAGTACGTCGGAGAGTTCGCCTACACCGTCGACCACGCGAAATGGTTCAGACAGCAGGACGCGTGGAGCGAGGAGCCCGAACCGGGCGCCATCGTCTTCTTCGACTGGTCCGGCGGGGACAGCGTCGAAGGCATCGACCATGTCGGAATCGTCGAGAAGGTGGACGGAGCCAAGGTCTTCACGATCGAGGGCAACGCCGACCGTGTCTGGCTCAAGCGCAAGGAGCGCGACCCGAGCAAGATCGTCGGCTACGGCCTCCCCAGGAAGGTGCAGGAGAACCTCGGCACGCGTGTGGAGAGCGCCTCCGAGCAGGTGGAGAGCGCGGCCGTCGGCGGCGCTTCCGAGCCCCCGATGAAGGCCTCGGCGGTGCAGCACGTCTCCGTATCCGCCCGGCAGCCGTTCGCCGGTGTGACCTCCGAGCTGCCCCAGGTTCAGGACGCGACCGCTTCGGCCGCCGTGCTTGTCGCGCTGCTGTGCACCGCTCTGGCGGTCAAGCGCGTCAGGGACAGGCGACCGGCCCACGCGGTGGGCGGCGGTGGCCGAAGCCACCGGGCATCCGGGTGGAGCAGGGACCTGTTCGCGTAGAGGAGGCTCTCCGGCCGAGCCGTGCGGCTCGGCCGGAGAGAGCTCCCGGCCTGGCGGACGGGCGGGGGTGTCTCAGTTCGACAGCAGGGCATCAGTCGCCCTTCCGCTCGTTCGGGCAGCAGCCGTCGGCGCACCCGGCCGAATCCGGGGCCGAGAGGTCGGTGGCGAGCGGCTGCGGGGCGCAGCAGGCCTCCCCGCGCCAGGCTTCACGACCCTCCTTGACCGCCACGGCGGCGATCAGGAGGGCGGCGACGGGGTCGGCCCATGACCAGCCGAACAGGCTGTTGAGCGCAAGCCCGACCAGGAGCACCGCCGACAGGTAGGTGCACAGCAGCGTCTGCTTGGAGTCGGCCACGGCCGAGGCGGAGCCGAGCTCGCGACCGGCGCGCCGCTGGGCGGCCGACAGGAAGGGCATGACGACCAGGCTGAGCCCGGCCAGAATCAGGCCGGGCGTGGAGTGGTCGGCCTCGCCGGTGCCGAGCAGGGCGCGTACGGCGTCGAAGGTGACGTAGGCGGCCAGGGCGAAGAACGACAGCGCGATGACGCGCAGGGCCGTCCTCTCACGCTTTTCGTGGTCGGCGCCGGAGAACTGCCATGCCACCGCGGCGGCCGAGGCGACCTCCACGATCGAGTCGAGGCCGAAGCCGACCAGCGCGGCGGAGGAGGCGACGGTGCCCGCGGTGATGGCCACCGCGGCCTCGATCACGTTGTAGGTGATCGTTGCGGCGACCAGCAGGCGGATGCGGCGCCGTAGCGCCTCGCGCCGGTCGGCGGACGGCCCGAGGCCCGGCGTGTTCAGCGCGGTCACGACGGCCTCGGCTGCGCCGCCAGGCCGGGCATCGGGCACAGGGCGACCGCGTGGCCGGTGGCGGACAGGAGCTGCTCGGCCGAGGCGAGCAGGTCCATCAGCTCTGGCCGGGTCAGCGAGTAGAACGACTGCCGTCCTTCGGCGCGGAAGTCGACGAGGCCGCAGTCGCGAAGACAGGCCAGGTGTTTGGAGACGGTGGACTGCGCCAGCCCGAGCTCGCCGGTCAGATCCACCACCCGCGCCTCGCCCCGGGCCAGTCTGGCCACGATGCGCAGTCGGGTCTCATCGGCCAGGGAGTGGAACAGCGCCGCTGCGGGCGGCAGTCCTGCCGCGATGTCGGCGCTCACACACCGGCCGGCTTCATTGATCGCCATAGAGCGATGATAGCTCTTACGGACGATGACTTGGCAAGGGTGAGGCGGTCGCGACCGGCGATCGCACCGTCCGGCGACGCCTGGGCCGCGGGTCCATCACATGATCGCCAGCTGGCCGCCGTCGATGACCAGCTCGGTGCCGTGGACGAACGCCGCGTCGTCGGAGGCCAGGAAGGCGTACCCCGCCGCGACCTCCTCCGCGAACCCGGCGCGCCCGAGCGGGATGTGGTCACGCTCGTACGACGAGACGAAGTCGCCGTCGAGCCCGGCCGAGATCGCCGAGTTGAGCGGCGTCCTGATGTAGCCGGGGCACAGCGCGTTCACCCTGATGCCGTGCTTGCCCAGCTCGACGGCCATGGTCCTGGTGAGAAGCAGGACGCCGCCCTTGGAGGCGTTGTAGTGGGCGTAGTCCGCCTCGCCGCCGAGGCCGTTGGTCGAGGACATGTTGAGGATGACGCCGCCCTCGCCGCGCTCCACCAGGTGGCGCGCCACGGCCTGGGCGACGAGGAACATGCCGCGCAGGTTCACCGCGATGATCGTGTCCCAGTGGTCGGGGGTGATCTCGAGGAACGGCTCGCGCCATGCCGTACCGGCGTTGTTGATCAGGACGTCGACCCCGCCCATCGCCGCGATCGCGCCCTCCACCAGCCTGGCGACGTCGGCCTCCGCGCGGACGTCGCCCGCCACGCCGCTCACCTCGCCCAGCGGGGACAGCTCGGCCACGGTCGCGGCGACCTCGGCCTGCTCGAGCCCGCCGAGCACGACCCTGGAGCCCTCCTCGAGAAACCTGCGGGCCGTGGCGGCGCCGATGCCGCTGCTGCCGCCGCTGATCAGCACTCGCTTGCCGGCCAGTCCTCGCATGACGTCCCCGCTTTCAACGCACCGCGCCGCGGGCAGCGACGCGTAGCTCGGTGATGACCTGTCCATCTTCGACGCCGTGGGCCAGGTCGAAGAGGTTGACGACGGAGCAGGCGTGGCTCGGGATGAGCGCCGCCCGCGTCCCCACGGGCAGCTCGCCGTGGTGACCAGGCTCCAGATGCGCGACGGCGTGCTCCTCGTTCAGGAACTCCATGTGCGCGTACGGCACGCCCGCGACCCTGATCCAGTCGGGTGAGCCGCTGCCGTCGGAGGTGAGGCACTTGGTCCCGGCGTCGAAGACCACGCGCTCGGGCGTGGGCCTGGCGATGACGGTGGACAGCACGCG
Organism: Nonomuraea recticatena; assembly: GCF_039533245.1. NCBI lineage: Bacteria > Bacillati > Actinomycetota > Actinomycetes > Streptosporangiales > Streptosporangiaceae > Nonomuraea > Nonomuraea recticatena. The sequence goes on from NZ_BAAATE010000003.1 coordinate 324,739, forward strand.
GGCGGCCGTGGTCGCCTCGCTCGCCACGCCGAGGCGCATCATCGAGGCGTCGTTGAAGATGTAGGTCCCCGGCCTGATCTCGGTCACGCCCGCCACCCCCGCGACGTACCTGGCGGTGGGCGTGGAGCCGACGCTGATCTCGCGCAGCTCGATGCCGTCGCGGGCGCACAGCTCGGCCGTGGCCACCAGGTCGGTGCCCTCGCGGCGGGAGGTCTCGGCCAGCTCCTCGGGAGTGCGGGAGTGGTAGGCGTGGCCTGCGAGCGTGAGCAGCCCGACGACCTCGACGCCGGGGATCGCGGCGATCTCGGCCACCAGGTCGGCGGTGGGCCGGCCGGGAGGACGGCCCAGGCGGTGCTGGCCGGTGTCGACCTCCACCAGGACCTCGACCGGCGGCCCGCCCAGGCGGCCGAGCCCCGCGGCGACCTCGGGGGAGTCGAGGCTGACCCGCACCCTGGCCCGCTCCCGCAGCGCGGCCAGGCGGCGGAGCTTCGGCTCGCCCCAGATCGGAAAGGCCAGCAGGATGTCGTCGATTCCCGCGTCGGCCATGATCTCGGCCTCGCCCAGCTTGGCGCAGGTGATGCCGGTCGCACCCGCCTCGAGCTGCATCCTGGCCAGTTCGGGCATCTTGTGCGTCTTGACGTGCGGCCGCAGCCTGACGCCGTTGCGCGCGGCCACCTTGGCCATCTCCGTCACGTTGGCTTTGACCGCGGCGAGGTCGATGACGAGCGCGGGAGTGTCGATATCGGCGTACATGTCCCGAAACTAACATTCATTCCGTCTAGTGCACCAGCGTTCCGTTATATGGAACGGCGCGATGGCTGGCGAAGACCCTTGACAGCCGCATCGCATGCTGGTGTTCTTGCGCTGATTCGGAATGTCGTTCTGCGATACGGAATGAGGAGGACCGCGATGAGGGCGTTGGTGTTCACCGGCCCTGGTGTCGTCGAGATCCGCGAGGTGGCCGAGCCGGAGGTCGGTGACGGCGAGGTCCTGGTCCACGTGGTCACCTCCGGCATCTGCGGGAGCGAGCTGCACGGCGTCAGGACGCCGGGGTTCAGGGTGCCGCCGCTGGTGATGGGGCACGAGTTCGCCGGCCGTACGGACGACGGGACCCAGGTGATCGTCAACCCGATCCTGTCGTGCGGCGCCTGCGACGTGTGCGGGATGGGTCTGCGGAACGTGTGCAGGAAGCGGCAGATCGTCGGCGTGCACCGGCCGGGCGGCTTCGCCGAGCGCGTGGCCGTACCCCGCAGGGCGATCACCGCGCCGCCCGTCGAGCTGGACTGGACGGCGGCGGGCATCGTGGAGCCCGCGGCGAACGCGGTGCACGCGTGGTCGTTGGCCGGGGCTCCCGCCGGTGCGCGCGTGGGCGTCATCGGCGCGGGCGCGATCGGCCTCGCCTGCCTGCAGGTCGCCCTCTCGGGCGGGGCCGCGGGCATCGAGGTGGCCGACCACGCGGAGAGCCGGCGCGCGATCGCGCGCGGCCTCGGCGCGGACGCGGCCGTGACCGAGCTGACCGGCGAGTACGACGTGATCTTCGACGCGGTGGGCGCCGCCGTCACCCGCGAACGGTCGCTCGCGCTGCTACGGCCCGGCGGGGTCGCGGTGTGGCTGGGCCTGGCCGAGGCCGTCGCGGGCTTCGACGCCGCCGGGCTCGTGCGCGGCGAGAAGCGGGTGCTCGGCTCGTTCGCCTACACCGACGCCGACTTCGCCACGGCCGCCGGGCTGGTCGGCGGATGGGACCTCAGCTGGGTCGGCACCTTCCCGCTGCTCGAGGGGGCGGCGGTCTTCACCACGCTGATGAACGGCCACAGCGTTCCCGTCAAGGCCCTGCTCACCCCCTGAACCGAGGCAGCCGTGGACATCCCCCTCTCCCAGTACCGCCCGATCTCCCAGCTCACCGTGCCGGTCAGCTTCGGCGAGCGGCTGGCCGCGCAGCTGCGCGCCTGTGTCGCCGCCGAGGGGCTCAAGGTGTGGAAGGACGTCGGCCTGCGCCGCCGCGACCATCGCGGTGAGCTGGTCATGCTCGACGACGAGCGGCTCGCGCCGCTGTGGGCGGCGGCGGGGGAGCTGGGCGTCCCGATCGCCCTGCACACCGCCGACCCTGTCGCGTTCTTCCGCGGCATGCTCGACCGCTATCCCAACTTCCACATCGACGTCGCCACCCGCATCGCGGAGCTGGGACGCGGGTGGCCCCGCCCCCGGCGGGGCCACCGCGCGCGCTCACTTACACGGCTTGTACGGCTTGTCGTACAGCGAGTAGTCGCTCGCCTTCTTGATGGAGTTGAACTTCAGCTGGTTGGCCTTGGCGCAGAAGCTCCCCGGCGAGGTCTTGTACTCCACCTGGAAGACCGGCTTGCCCGCCCTGACGAAGGCCGACAGGTCGGCGCACTCCTTGTACTGGAAGCACTCCTCGTTGACCGCGTAGTCGAAGACCGACACCAGGTCCTCGATCTGGCTGAGGTCGTTCTTCAGCGCGACGGACAGGCCCTTCCTGTGGGCAAGGTCGGCCAGCGCCCTGTTGTAGATCAGCTGGGTCTCCGGGCTGATGTCCCAGCCGGTGACCTCCTTGCCCTCCTCGTGGGCGTGCACGACGTCGAACTCGACCCCGTCGAACCCCGCCTGCACGCACTTGTCGACGCGGGGCTCCATCATCTTCAGGAGGAAGTCACGCTGGCCCTTGTCGTTGTTGATGTTCGCCCAGCGCTCGTTCGGGAACTCCTCGCTGAACGGTTTGCCCAGCAGGGAGTTGCCGTGGCTCTCGTGCCAGTCGACGAACTGCTGGTAGTCGGGCCTGAACTCCTCGATCGACCCCGCGTCGATGTAGCAGACGGCCTTGGCGCCCTTGGCGTGGATGGCCTTGACACCCGCGGTGTTGAGCGTGGAGTTGTTGCCCGCGATCTCGGCGTCGACGTACAGGTCGATGTCGAAGACGGTCGGGCGCACGCACGCCCCGCCGGTCTGCGGCACCTCGCAGATGTTGACGTTGATGCCGCCGGTCGAGGCGTAGGCCTTGTTGCCCTGGAGCTGGTACTGCCAGCGACTCTGCACCGGAGGGCGCCAGATCGCCGCGCTCGCCGCCGCCTCCGTGCCCTTGGCGACGCCAGGGGCGGCTGTCGCGGCGGCCTCGGCGGACGCCGTGAGGCCGAGCGCGGCGACCGGCAGTAAGGCCGCGACCGCGGTCAAGCGGGTGGAGATGGATCGGAAACTGACCAACGCACTCTCCTTTTATTCCATATAGCGGAATGATATTCCGCCACTAAGGAAATCGGGCATGATCGGAGGTTGTCAACCTTCTTCTTGACGTCGAGACTTCCGCAAAACAGATGAAAAGCGCCAATCCTCCGCCTCAACAAGATCTTTCCGTATAGCGGAACTCTAGTCTGTATCGCGGATGGATGGCTATACTCGCCGCACGCAGTGGGCCGTCACGCTCACCGTGTGCTCTGTGGAGGGAACCCCATGGCACGCATAGTCTTCGTCGGCGCCGGCAGCGTCGAGTTCACCAAGAACGTCCTCTCCGACATCCTGACATTTCCGGAGCTCGGAGAGTCCAGCCTGGTCCTGCACGACATCGACCCCGAGCGGCTGGCCACGGCCGAGGCCATGGCCAACTGGATGGTCACGGAGCTCGGGCTCGGCGCCAAGGTGGAGGCGCACCTCGACCGCCGAGCCGCCGTGGACGGCGCCGACTACGTGATCAACGAGATCGCCGTAGGCGGGCACGCCGCCACCCGTGTCGACTTCGAGATCCCCCGTCGCTACGGCCTGCGCCAGACGATAGCCGACACCCTCGGCATCGGTGGGATCTTCCGGGCGCTCCGTACGATTCCGGTGATGGTTGGCCTGGGCCACGACCTGGCCGAGCTGGCGCCGCAGGCGCTGCTCCTCAACTACACCAACCCGATGGCGATGATCCCCCGCGCCGTCTACCAGGGAACGCCCTTCAAGAACGTCGTCGGCCTCTGCCACTCCGTCCGCGACACCCAGGCCAGGCTGGCCTCGCTGGTGGGCATGCCGGAGGAGGAGGTCTCCTTCGTCACGGCGGGCGCCAACCACCAGGCGTTCGTGCTGAAGTTCGAGCACAAGGGCCAGAACCTCTACCCGGCGCTGGACGAGGTCATCGCCCGCGACCCCGAGCTGCGCAGGACCGTCAGAGTGGAGATGTACCGCCGCTTCGGCCACTTCCCGACCGAGTCGAGCGAGCACGGCTCGGAGTACCTGCCCTGGTTCCTGCACCACGACGACCAGGTCGAGCACTTCCGCATCCCCGTCGAGATCTACCTGCGCTGGTCGGAGGAGAACCTCGACACCTACGAGGAGACCAGGCGCAGGCTCGCCGCGGGAGAGGGCGTCGAGATCGAGCCGGCCATGGAGCTGGCCTCGGAGGTCATCCACTCCATCGAGACCGGCACGTCGAGGGTCGTCCACGGCAACGTGCGCAACGACGGCCTGATCGCCAACCTGCCCGGCGACGCCTGCGTCGAGGTGCCGTGCCTGGTCGACAGGTCGGGGATGCACCCGACCAGGATCGGCGAGCTGCCGCCCCAGCTGGCCGCGCTGAACAGGACGTTCCTGAACGTGGGCGAACTGACCGTGAGAGCGGCCCTCGAAGGCCGCCGCGACCACGTCTACCACGCCGCCATGCTCGATCCCAACGCCTCGGCCACGCTCACGCTCCAGCAGATCCACGACCTCGTCGACGAGATGATCGAGGCCCACGGCGAGCTGCTTCCCGAGGGTGTCCGATGAGGCGGGCGCTGGCCGCCGCGGCGGTCCTCACCCTCGTCGCGACCGGCTGCGGCGGCGGCACACAGGACAAGCAGGCGGCGAGCGGTCCTGTCGAGATCACCATCTGGCACGGCCAGGAGGACGCCTCCGCGAAGTCGATCGAGAAGCTGGTCGACCGGTTCAACCAGAGCCACCCGGACATCAAGGTCAACACCGAGTCGGGTGGAGCCACGGCGGACGGCATGCTGCCCAAGATCACCGCGGCGCTCACCTCCGACTCCTACCCTGACATCGCCTACCTCTACGGCTCATGGGCGCCCAACATCGCCAGGAACCCCAAGACGGCCGACCTCACGGCTTTCGTCAAGGACCCAGCCGTCCAGTGGAAGGACTTCTGGGCCAGCGAGCGCGAGGCCGTCACCGTCGAGGGCAAGGTCATCGGCTTCCCCGCAGTGGTCGACAACATGGTCGTCCTCTACAACAAGAAGGTGCTGGCCAAGGCGGGCCTCCAGCCGCCCAAGGCGGGCTGGACCTGGGACGACTTCAGGGCGATGGCCAAGCAGGCCACCGACGCCCAGGACGGCGTCTTCGGCACCACCTGGCCGATCAGCGGCGGCGAGGAGGCGGTCTGGGGCCTGTGGCCGATGATCTGGCAGGCCGGCGGCGACATCCTCACGCCCGACCACAAGAAGGCGGTCTTCAACTCCGCGGCGGGCCAGCAGGCGCTCGGCAGGCTGCGCGCCATGGCGGTCGACGACAAGTCCGTCTACCTCGACTCCAGCCCCGCGGAGAAGGGGCAGAAGCTGTTCGAGTCCGGCAGGCTCGGCCTGTTCCTGTCGGGGCCGTGGGTCCTGCCCGACCTGCAGGCGGCGAAGGTCGACTACGGCGTCTCGCCGCTGCCCGGCACCAACGGCAACCACGAGACCATCTCGGGGCCCGACAACTGGGTGGTCTTCGACCACGACGAGCGCAGGGTCAAGGCCTCGGCCACGTTCCTGGCCTGGCTGACGGCCGCCGAGCAGCAGCTGGTGTGGATGGGTGACACGGGTTCGCTGCCGATCAGGGAGTCGATCACCAAGCTGCCCGGCTACCAGGACTACCTCGGCAAGTACCGGGGCATCGACGTGATCTCGGCCAACCTGGCCAACGCCAGGCGGGTCAGGCCGGCGACCACCAGGTACCCGAGGGTGTCCGCCTTCGTGGCCGAGGCCGTCGCGCAGACCCTGCTCGGCAGGAGCGATGTGAAGACGGCGCTCGACGAGGCGGTCGCCAAGTCGGACGCGGCTCTGGCCGTACCTGGATCATGAGCAGCACCGCGCTCAGCGCCTCCACCGCCGCGCACAGGCGCTCGAAGGACCGCAGGAGGCTCGGCGACAACATCGCCGGCTGGTCCTTCGCGGGGCCGGCGACGCTGGTCATCCTGGGGTTCTCGCTGGTGCCCATGGCGTGGGCGCTGGCGCTGTCGTTCACCGACTCCGACCTGATGACGCCGGGGCGCAACGTCGGGCTCGACAACTACCGGGCGCTGCTCGAGGACCCGGTGTTCTTCCAGGCGCTGCGGAACACCGGGCTGCTGCTGGTGCTCTACATCCCCGCGTCGCTCGTCGCGGGCCTGCTGGTCGCGGTGCTGCTGAACAGGAAGGTGCGCGGGATCGGGTTCTACCGGACCTGTTTCCTCGTGCCCTACATCGTCTCGGCCACCGCGACGGGCCTGCTCATGGGGTTCATCTTCGACCGCGACTTCGGCCTGGCCAACGGGCTGCTCGCCAAGCTGGGCCTGCCGATCCAGGGGCTGCTCAGTAGTCCCTCGCAGGCGATGTTCGTCCTCACCCTGATCTTCTTCTGGACGCGCTTCGGGTTCTCCGTGGTGATCTACCTGGCCGCGATCCAGGAGATCAGCAGGGAGGTGATGGAGGCCGCCTCGATCGACGGCGCGGGACGGTGGACCACCTTCAGGCACATCATCGTGCCGTCGGTGCGCCCGATGACGATCTTCCTGGCGGTCTGGGGCGTGATCGACGCCCTACAGTTCTTCGACCTGGTCATGACCACGACGAAGGGCGGCCCAGCCAACGCGACGGTGACCATCGTCTACTACGTCTGGCAGCTCGCCTTCACCTACTCCACCGCGGGCTACGGCGCCGCCGTGGCGTACGTGCTGTTCGCAGGGACCCTGCTGTTGATCGTCGTGGGCCTGCTGGTGGCGCGGCGGAGGGGGGTCACGACATGAGACGCCTCCGCCTGCCCAGCAAGTGGCACCTGGTGCTGGCGCCGATGTCGGCGGTGGTCCTGCTGCCGTTCGTCTGGCTGGTGCTCAGCTCCGTGATGACCCAGGCCGAGCTCAACAGGTTCCCTCCGGCGATCTGGCCGGAGGGCGTCGACCTGGGCGGCTACCGCACGGTCGTCGAGCGCTCGAACTTCCTGCGCTGGTTCCTCAACAGCGTCATCGTGTCGGGAGCCATCGTGCTGGCCCAGGTCGTGCTGTGCAGCATGGCGGGCTACGCCTTCGCCAGGATCAGGTTCGTCGGCTCCAAGCTGGTCCTGGTGCTGGTCATCGCCACGGCCTTGATCCCGTTCCAGCTCACGGTGATCCCGACCTTCCTGATGTTCAACCGGATGGGGCTCACCGACACGCTCGGCGCGCTGATCGTGCCGCAGCTCAGCTCGGCGGTGGGCATCTACCTGATGACCTCCTTCTTCCAGTCCTTCCCCAAGGAGCTGGAGGAGGCGGCGCGCATCGACGGCTGCTCGCGCGTCGCGGTGTTCTACCGGGTGGTCCTGCCGGTGGCCAGGCCCGCACTGGCGGCGCTGGCCGTCATCACGTTCATCACGGCGTGGAACGACCTGTTCTGGCCGCTGGTGGCGATCAACTCGGAGGACAACTACACGGTCCAGGTGGGTCTGACGACCTTCCAGGGGCAGCACCGCGCCGACTGGCCGGCGATCATGGCGGGCACGGTGATGACGACGCTGCCGGTGCTGGCGGTCTTCCTGTTCGGCCAGCGCCGCTTCGTCCAGGCGCTGACCGGCGCGGTCAAGGGCTGACGGCTCAGGCGGGGAGCGGCGCGCACTCCGCCCGAGCGTCAGATCTTCTCGGCCACCGCCCGCTTCAGGACGTTGCCCACCTCTTCCATTCGGGCGGGGGACATGCGGTCCTTGATCGCGGTCACGCTCACCGCGGCGACGGGCGCGGTCCTGCCCATGAAGACGGGGGCGGCCACGCACCGCACGCCGTACTCGTTCTCCTCCAGATCGAGCGCGTAGCCGCGCTGCCGTACCTGGTCGAGGTGGGTGGCGAGCTTGCCCGGATGGGTGATCGTGTTACGGGTCCTGGTCGACAGCGGGCCGTACCTCTCGGCCCACGCCCTGATCGCCTCGTCGGTCGGATACGTCCAGGCCAGCAGCGCCTTGCCGACGCCCGTGCAGTGGGCCGCGTTGCGGCCGCCCACCACCGAGGTCATCGTGATCGAGCGGACCGCCTCGACCTTGTCGAGATAGACGACCTCGCTGCCGTCGAGCATCGCCATGTGCACGGTCTCGGTGAACTCCTCGCTCAGCCGCAGCAGCAGCGGCCGTACGAGCGTGCGCAGGTCCATCGTCTCGTAGAACCTGAAGGCCGTGGCCAGCATCTCGGTGCCGAGGAAGTAGGGGCCGCTGGGCTCGGGCTGGGCGGCGAAGCCGCGGTGCTTGAGCGCGCCGAGCAGCCGGTGGAGCGAGCTCTTGGGGAGGCCGAGCCGGGTGGCGAGCTCGTCGAGCGTAACGCCCCTGCTGTGTTTTCCGATCTCCTGCAGGATGAGCAGGGCGCGATCGACGCTGCCGACGGGGGACTGGGCCTCAGCCACTGCATTCTCCTCATGTTCCGCTTTGTGGAATGCTAGCGCGTTATGCGGAACTGGGCGCGTTCCGAGCGGCCTTCTCGTTTCCACCGCCGCGGGAATGGGATAGAAACTCCGAGTGATCCCGATCAACGGCGACGACCCTCGGCAGATCGGCCCGTACCACATCGTGGGCCGGCTGGGAGCGGGCGGAATGGGCGTCGTGTACGCCGGGCTCGGCCCGGACGGAGTGCGGATCGCGGTCAAGCTCATCCACGCCTCCTTCGCGGCGGACCCCGAGTTCCGGGCGAGGTTCGCGCGCGAGATCTCCGTTCTGGGGCGCGTGCGAGGCGTGTGCACCGCGCGGATCCTCGCATCCGACGCGAACGCGGCCCGCCCATGGCTGGCCGCCGAGTACGTGCCGGGGCCGACGCTGGAGGAGTACGTCCAGGCGAACGGCCCGCTCCAGGGCGACCGGTGGTTCGGCCTCGTGGCCGGGCTGGCGGAGGCGCTGGCCGCCGTTCACGCCGTGGGCGTCGTCCACCGCGACATCAAGCCCTCCAACGTGATCCTCTCGCCGAGCGGCCCCAGACTCGTGGACTTCGGCATCGCGCGAGCCCTCGACGGGACGTCGGTGACCCGGTCGGGGACCCTGATCGGGTCCCCTGGATGGGTGAGCCCTGAGGAGTACCGCAGCACGCCGGCCGCGACGGCCGCCGACGTCTACGGCTGGGGGATGCTCGCCGTGTACGCGGCGACGGGCAGGCCGCCGTACGGCACGGGCCGGCCCGAGGTCCTCGCGATGAGGGTTCTCAACGACCCGGTGGACACCTCGGCGGTCCCCGCGTCCCTGCGCGAGCTGGTCGACAGGTCGCTGGCCAAGGAGCCGTTATCCCGGCCCTCCACGCAGGAGGTCCTGGAAGCCGTGTCGGGGGCGTGGCGGATCGGCGGGGCCGACGAGCTGACGGCGCGGCTGGACCGCACGTGGGTGCTTCCCGTCGAGGACGTCCCATGGCCCGGCCCCAGGGGCGGCGGTCGCCGGACCGCGATGGCGTACGTGGCGGCCGTGCTCGTCCTGGGCGTGGGGGCGGCCGCCGCCCTCCGGCTCCTGCCGGAGGCCGAGCCGTCGGCGCGCGCCACCCCCACCGCCACCGCGATGGCCTCCAGGCCGCCGACGTCCGCGAGCGACTCCACACCCCCGTCGCCCGACACCTCCTCGTCGGAGCCCACCCCGTCCTCGGAGCCCACCTCGGCGTCACCTTCCACTCCGGCGCAGTCAGAGCCGCCGCGGACGCCCACCGAGCTGGCCGCCGTCCTCGACCTGGCGCTGGAGGCCACCCCCGCGGCGAGCTTCTCCTTCGAGGGAGGCTTCACCCAGAGCAGCGCCTCCGCGACGGCGACCGGCCGTACGGTGACCACCGAACACGGAGGGAGCGACCTCGACATGCTGGTCGAGGCGGGCGACGACAGGCCGAGGGCCCGCTACGTCGTCCTCGACGGCGGCACCCTCCACCCCGGCGCCGAGCGGGTGTCGGTCCTGCGGCCCGAGAGCCCCGAATGGGTCACCCTGATGATCGCGGGCACCGCCGGACCGTCGATCATCCGCGAGGTGGTGGCCAACTCCACGCGGATGAGGAGGAAGGGACACACCTACACGGGAACCATGGCCATCGACCAGACGAGCGGGCTCCTCCGCGATCTCCTCAACTCCTGGGCGGGCGGGGACGTCGAGCGGACGAGCCCTCGTTCGTACCTCACCTACAGCCTCTCCACCGATCCGGACGGCAGGCCGCGGCGCTTCAGGCTCACCTGGTGCGTCCCCACCGGCGACAGCGGCATCTACAGGTCCGACTTCATCACCACCTACCGCGACTGGCGGGCCGACGGCCGCATCGACAAGCCGTGAGGGGCGGGCACGGCGCTCTTCGCCTGCCGATCCCTCGTGATGACGGCCACACGCCCCGCGGTCGCGCGAGCGGAGAGGTCGGCTTCGTGTAACTCCCCGGTCATCCGCTTATGTCATGATCCACAGGATCTTGTGGGCATTGTTGACTGGAGAAGAATGATCGCATTAGCACGTCGCACGCTGCGCGCCGTACTCGCGGGCGGTCTGACCGCCGCCGTGGTGATCGGCCCGGCGGGCGCGCCGGCGGAGGCGGCCGTGGCCGCCGCCGTCCTGGTGGACTTCACCAAGCCGATCCGGGCCATCTCGCCCGCCGACATCGGCGTCTCGATCACCGGGTACGGCGAAGGCTCGTACATCACCAACGACGCCAAGCACCGCGAGCACCTGCGCAAGCTGGGTGTGGGCCGCATGCGGGTGGAGCTCCACTACCAGGAGCCAGGAAACCACGACAGCCCGATCATCTGCGGCGGCTACAAGTGCGCCACCGAGGTCTCGGGCGACGCCTGGATCACCGCCATCCGCGACCTGGGCGCCGAGCCCGTCGTCATCCTCCAGGTGGACGGGCGACAGAGCGCCGAGGTGAACCGCGGCGACGCGGTGGCCCTCTACCGGCACTTCGCCGCCACCGGCAAGCCGGTCCAGCGCTTCATCCTCGGCAACGAGCTCAACTGCGCGTGCACTCCGGAAAAGCCCGAGATGCCGGCCGGCGAGTACAGCAGGCGCTTCAACCTGATCGCCGACGCGCTGCGGGCGGAGAACCCCGCGGTGAAGGTGGGCGGCCCCGCCACGGCGTGGAACGACCTCGGCTACATCAGGACCTTCCTCGAGGGCTCCCGCGACCGGGTCGACTTCCTCGACTACCACGACTACGGCAACGGCTCCGAGCCCATCACCGACGAGGCGCTCCTCGGCAGCGTGATCCGTCAGTACGAGACCGACATCAAGGAGGTGAGCGCCCTGGCCGAGTCCGTTCTCGGCAGGAAGGTCGAGCTCCAGATCGGCGAGTTCAACTCCGACTTCGACGACCCCGACGGTCACCGTACGCTGACGCACTTCAACACGCTGTGGGGCGCGGCGGCGCTCGGGCAGATGCTGCACGCCGGCGCCGGCGCCTTCCAGTACGGCGACAAGAACGGCCAGCTCGGCCTGACCAGCACCAAGGGCGAGGGCGGCATCCCGCGCAGCGAGCCGCTGCCCATCTACCACGGCATCGGCATGTACACGGGCGAGGGGCTGTTCAGACCCTTCGGCAAGACCGTCGTGCAGGCGAGCGCGGACACCGACAAGCTGCACGTGTTCGCCTCCGACCACGCCAAGAACGTGGTCCTGGTCAACGTCGGCGCCGACCAGGTCGAGGCGGGTCTGACGCTCACAGGAGTGACGGCGGGGACCGCCGCCGTCTGGCGGAGCACCCAGGACGCCTGGGCCCCGCACAGGACGGGAACCGCCACCATCACCGGCGGCAAAGCCACCGTCGCGCTGCCGCCGGGCTCGGTGACGACGCTGGTGATCGACCAGCAGGGCCTCTCGGCGACCTACTACGACAACGTCGACCTCACCGGGGCCACGGCCACCAGGATCGACTCCACCGTGAACTTCGACTGGGGGCAGGGCGCCCCTCACCCGGCCATCGGCCCCGACACCTTCAGCGTGCGGTGGACGGGGAAGGTGGTGGCCGACAAGGCCGAGACCTACACCTTCATCACCACCACCGACGACGGGGTGCGGCTGTGGGTGGACGGCAAGGTGCTCATCGACAACTGGACCGACCACTCCAAGCGTGACGACACCGGCCAGATCGCGCTGAGCGCGGGGCCGCACGACATCAGGATGGAGTTCTACGACAGGGGCTACGACGCCATCGCCGAACTGCGCTGGTCGAGCCCGAGCATCCCGCGCCAGGTCATCCCGGCCGACAAGCTGCTGGCAGGCTAAGCGCCGGCCGTACCGGCCTCCGCGGCGGCGAGCGATCGGCGCGGAGGCGTCAGCGGCGCCTCGACGCGGCCTGGGCGGACCCCGTCAGCGGGCCGGGCCCACCACCGGCGCCCACTCCCTGACGCGGGTCACCTCCACACCGGGCGTGCGGTAGTACGGATCGGCCTCGAGCACGCGCTCGACCTCCGCGCGCTCGCCGGTGAAGACCAGGAGCGCGCCCGAGTCGTCCGCCCACGGCCCCGCCGCGAGCAGGCGCCCCTCCTCGTGGAGCCGAGCGAGGAACGACCGGTGTGCGGGACGGGCGGCAAGCCGTTCGGGGGTGGCAGTGAAAGCCAGCTCAAGGATCATCATGCGGCCGAGAGTATGGTCGGACGATGGCGAGTTCAGTATCAGCCGATACACCGGCGCCATGGCGGGCGCTGGGCGCCGTCCCTCTGCTGGCGACGCTGCCTGAAGACCGTCTTCGTGCGCTGTGGCGCGACTCGCTGCCGCGCCGCCACCACGCGGGAGAGGTGCTGCGCGGCATCGGCGATCCGGCCGAGCACCTGCTCGTGCTGTTGCGCGGCAGGGTCTGCGCCACCGCCGGCACGGCCGCCGGCAGGGTCGTCCGCTTCGGCGAGTGGGCAGGGCCGTGTGCGCTGGACAAGGTCGCCGTGATCGACGGCCGCGGCCACACGGCCACACTCACGGCGATCACCGCCTGCAGCGTGCGCAGCCTGCCCCGAGCCCGGCTCGAGGAGCTGGTCGACGACGTGCCCTCGGTACGCCGGCACGTCCTGCGCCTCCTCGCCGACCAGGCCAGGCGGCAACAGGAGCGGTTCGCCGACGCCGCCATGCTGCCCGTGGAGGCCAGGCTGGCGAGCTGGCTGCTGGCGCGGGCCGCGGCGTCGCCCCACGCGCGGGTCGAGCTGCCGCAAACCCAACAGGAGCTCGCCGACCTGCTGGGGACGACCCGGGTGACGGTCAACCGCGCACTCTCAGCGCTGCGCCGCGACGGATTGGTCGAGGTCACCCGCCGCGCCGTCGCGGTCCTCGCGCCCGAGCTCCTCGCCCTGCGCGCCCACGCCCCCTCGCGCCGCGAGCCACAGCGGTGAACCCCGGTCGGCGGTCATCGGTCAGAAGCGGCGGCACTGGTCTTCCTTGTCACCGCCGACGGAGTTCCCGCTCCCCGTCGGCTCGTCGGCGAAGGCGGGGGTGGCACGGGTCTGGCGTCGGACGGCGCGGGCCTCACTCCGGCTTCCACAGGGAGAAGGCCGCCTGCACCTCATGAGGCGCGTGGGCGAGGGCGGCCTGGTCGGGTTCGGCCGGAGTGACGCGGGGGAGGTGGACGACGATGTCGTAGGCATCGAGGGGGCTCACGCCGCTGTAGTACGTGCCGTGACGCTGCCGGGAGACGGCCCGGACTGCTGCGGCGTCGGCCGGCGACAGGCGCCGCAGGTCGGTCGCGAAGGGTCCGTCGTGGCAGGCGGCCATGAGCGCGTCGAGGCTGCCGGGCTGGGGCGCCTCCTCCAGCTCCGTGAACAGCGTGCCGGCATAGAAGTCGGGCGAGGTGTTGAGCGTCTGGCCGCTCGCCGAGGTCGTGCCGATGACCAGGTAGTCCTCGCCCAGCCGATCGGCCAGGTGCATGCCCATCGACGGCGAAGGGGACATGCCGGGCACGGTATGGGGCCAGCGTTGGACGTGGCCGTTGTGGGCGGCGAGGACGATCCGGCCCTCCCTGTCCAGGATCCACTCGACCGTGTCCGCGATCGTGGCCTCGCGGTCGAGCATCATCCCGTGCTGGTCGCCGCGAGCCAGGTCCCGCAGCATCGCGTCGAGGGTGATCGTGATGCTCAGCGAACGGAGCGCGCGCTCGTAGGCGTCGGCCGCCGTCCCCCTGACGTAGTCGAGGCGCCTGGCCGTCATGCGGGCCCTGAGATCGGCCAGGCCCGCCGTCAGCGCGTCCCTCGTCGCGGGCGCCAGCTGCCCGTAGGCGGAGAAGGTCGCGGGCGCGGAGAACGCCGACGTCGCCGCGAAGGCGGCGGCCGTCTCCCGGATGCCCGGATCGACCTGGAATCCGGGATCGGCCTGCGCGAGGTAGGCGGTCACCGCGTCCAGGCCGGGCAGGAGGGACACCATGGAGCCCGGCATGTCGATCCCGTGGAAGCCGACGGGGTGCGCGGCGGTGCGGTTGTGCCGCCGCATCCACTCCAGGTGGGCGCGCAGCTGCTTCCACAGCCCCATCAGCGATGTCATGCCGTTCGCCATGACATGGCCGAGCCGCTCCTCGCCGCCCCTGACCCAGGTGTCGGGCAGGCGTCCCTCGACGAAGCCCGACTCGGTCGCATAGGCGCTGAAGCCGTGCCGTTCGACCAGATAGCGCAGCAGGCGGTGGCGGAGTTCGTAGAACTCGCGGTTGTAGTGCGCGCTCTCTCCGATCGCCACCACCCGCGCGTCGCCGATCGCCAGGTCCAGCCATTCGAGATCGTCCAGCGGCGCGGCCGGATCGAGCGTGGACAGCGGTATCACCGCCTCGTCACTCAGCCTGGCGGATGTCGTCACAGCCTTAGCGTTCACAGACGGCTCCTTGCTTTCCCATTTTTGGGAACGGTACCAGATGTGGGACCATGTGACGATGGACATGCTTGGCCTGCTCCTGCACCCGGTGCGGCTGCGCATCGTGCACGCCATGTCGGGAGAGCGCACCCGCACCACGTCCGACCTGTGCGCGCGCCTGCCCGACGTCCCCAAGACCACCGTGTACCGGCACGTCGGCCTGCTGGCCGACGCGGGAGTGCTGGAGGTGGAGAGCGAGCAGCGGGTGCACGGCGCCGTCGAACGGCGCTACCGCCTGCGCAGGGAGCAGGCGGTGATCGACCGTGACGCGGCCGCGTCGATGTCCCTGGACGACCACCGCCACGGGTTCACCGCCGCCATGGCCGCGCTGCTGGCCGAGTTCGACGCCTACCTCGACAGGGAGCGCGCGGACCCGACCGCTGACTCGGTGTCCTACCGGCAGTTTCCGCTCTGGCTCAACCAGGCCGAACTCGCGGAGCTGATCGGCGACATCACCGGCGCCATCGTGTCGAAGATGCACAACAAGCCCGCGCCGGACCGCAGCCCCCATCTGCTGAGCACGATCCTGTTCCCGACCGAGGAGCCGCCGCGGCCTCCGAGCGGCTGAAGGGGCCCCGCTGACCCGCACGGCGTCGGGCAAGGCTTGACGGTGTTCTTGCCGTGGCCGTCCCGGCCTGGTGCGCGTCGCCGTCGTAGTGTTCATCCATGGTTCCACCGGAGGACTCGCAGCTGCTCGACACGGCGACCCGGCTGTTCGCCGCGATGGGCTACGACGGGACGCCGATCGAACAGATCGCGGAGGCGGCAGGTGTGGGCGTGGCCGATCTCAGGCGCGCCTTCGGCGGAAAGCGGGAGCTCTACCTGGCCGTCATGGAGCGCTGTCACCAGACCGAGCGGGCCTCGCTGGACAAGGACCTGGCCCAGATCTCCTACGCCGACCCCGCGGCCTTCGCGCGCTCCATTCACTTTCTCATCGACGGCTACATCGACTTCGCGGCTGAGCACCCCTACATCCACGCACTGTGGATGCATCGGTGGCTGTCCGACGCCATTGACGTCGAGGAGCTCGAGTCTCGTTACGCCCGGCCGCTCTACACGGCGATCCTCGAGACGCTGCAGCCAGGGGTGGCCGCGGGATACATCGGCTCGGATGTCGATGTGGAGTACGTGCTGCACTCGCTGATGTGGTGCGTGCACGGCTTCGGGCAGGGCGGGGTGCCCGACAGCGGACGCAACGGATTCTCCGACCCGCGGGCGCTGCACCGCTTCAGGGCCAACATGCACCAGATGGTCCATCGGGCCCTCCGCCTGCCGGAAAACCACGAACCGCGGTTCTGATCCGCCTCACGTCGATGGCCCCGTGACAGTCGCGACATCCAGCTGCGACCCTCGACGCATGGAAGAACTGATCAAGGCGTTGACGGAGGGCGAAAGCCGGATCGTCGCCCTCGTGCCCGAGATCGACGGGCTCGAGGGCGCGGGCGTCACCACGGTCGCGGCCGCGGCCTGCGCCGATCCGCGGGTCGTGAAGCGCTTCCCCAACGGCGTCGCCTGGTTGAGCGTGGGCGCCGACCGGCCGGAGATGCTGACGGATCAGATGGTCGATCGAGCTCTCGAGGTGAACGGCGAGAGCGACTCCGACACGGACTGGCTCGAGGCCGTCGCGACCGGCCGGCTCATGGACGGCGGCGAGTGGCCAGGCCCGCCGGGAGACGGACTGCTGGTGCTGGACGGGGTGCGCGATCCCCACCTGCCCCTCGGGGCACTGGTCATCGCCGACCACGTCAGCGTGCTGGTCACCGCCAGATCCGCCCGCGTGCTGCCCGACGACATCCCGGTCATCGCTCTGCCCGTACCGCGCTGGCCGCTGCTGGAGCGGCTGTCGGGCGAACTCGGCGTCCGCCCCGCGCAGGAGCCCGACCTGAATGACCCACGCTCGCGTGCGGCGGCCGTGCGCGAGGTGCTGAGCGCAGGGCTGGCCGGACTGAAACTGCCGGGCAGCGTGGCCCGCCTGACAGAGCTCGGCGTCTTCGCCGACGAGGCCAACATCCCCGCGGGGCTGGTGCGGCTGCTGTGGAAGCGCACCGCCGAGCTGGAACCGCTCGACTGCGAGCTCACGCTGACCGGGCTGAGCGCGCTCGGCGTGCTCTCCCGCGCGCCCGACCGCGAGGTGGTGATGATCCCCGACGTGATCCGCGGCCACCTGCGAGCGGAGCTGGCGGCCGCCGGATCCGGCGAGGTCCACCGCGCCCTGATGGAGGCCGTCGTCGAGGCCCCCCACACGGCGTTCTCCGCGGAGGACGCCAGGTATTTCCTTTTCTATCTGCCCGACCATGCGGCACAGGCCGGTGACGAGGTGTCCGACATCGTCTGCGACGGGGCGTGGCTCGCCCGCAAGCTGAACCGTTTCGGCATCGCGGCCGTGGAGCAGGACCTCATGCGGGCAGGGACACCGCTGGCCGAGCGGCTGCGCCGCACGCTCGCCCAGAGCATGACCGTGCTGGAGCGGCCGGAGCTGGTGGCGCCCCCGCTGCCGACGCTGGCGGCCACGCTCGCCTGCCGCCTGTACGGGATCCCCGAGACGGCTGACGAGGTGAAGATGCTGCTCAGCCGGCTCGGCGCCGCCTGGCTGGAGTGCCTCTGGGCCCCGCCCGACCTTCCCCATCCGGCGCTGCGCCGGGTCATGGGCCGTGCCGAGCCGCTGAGCGGGGTGGCGATCAGTCCCGACGGGTCCTGGCTGGCGACGGCGGGCGGCAACGGCAGGGTCAGGATCTGGAACCTTGACGGCAGCGTCGAAGCCACGCTCTCCGGGCACGACGACGACGTCAACGACGTGGCGATCGCGCCGGACGGCACGTGGCTGGCCACCGCGGGCGACGACGAGACCGTGCGGCTCTGGGACGACGACGGGACGGAGCGGGCCGTCCTGCACGGGCACGAGGGCGCCGTGCGGCGCGTGGTGATCGCACCGGACGGCAGCTGGCTCGTCTCGTGCGCCGCCGACCTGCGGGCCTGGTCGGCGGACGGGACTCTGCTGTGGCAGGTGGACATGACGGTCATGTCGGACTCCAGGCCGGTCATCGGTGCCGACAGCTCCTGGGTCGCCTTCGTGGACGAGGAACGCGAGAGCGTGCTGGTGTGGACGCGCGAGGGCAGCCTGCGCGCCGAGCTGGCCGGTGGCGAGGATGGTGCCCATGATGTCGCCGCGCACCCGGTCCGCGACCTGCTGATCGCAGAACACTGGGACGGCTGGATGCGGCTGTGGAGCCCGGACGGCGTGCCGCTGGGCGCGATCGAGCCGGACGGGTTCATCTTCGGCGCCCTGACCGCGGCGCCCGACGGATCCATGGTCGCGGGAGAGGGGTCCGGCAGCGACGTCCTGCTGCGGGCCCTGGAACCGGTCACCGACTCGCGCCTCACCGGGCACAGCATGCCCCCGAGCGACGTCGCCTTCAGCCCGGACGGCACCTGGCTGGCCAGCGTCAGCGACGACGCCACCGTCCGCCTCTGGGACGCCGGCGGCGGCCTGCCCGAGCCCGACGAGCACCTGCGCCGCGAACCCGTCCGCTTGCTCGCCGTCGCGGGCGACGGCAGCGTGCTGGTCACCGCGGCCTATCGCGGGCTGACCTTCCGCGACACGGAGGGCCGCGCGCTGCGGTCCGTCCACGACGAGGAACGGATCGACGCGGTGGCCATCAGCGCCGACGGCTCCGCGCTCGCCGCCGTCAACGCCGAGGACGGCCTGCTGTGGCTGCTGGATCGCGACGGCGGGATTCGCCATCGGGTACGGCTCAGCGAGCCGGGCACCGCGCTGGCCCTCGCGCCCGACGGCTCCTGGGCCGCCGTGGCGACGGAGAACGACCTCGGATTCTGGGAGGCCGACGGCCGGCTACGGACCGAGGTGCCCGTCGCGGGGGCGGAGTACCTGGCCATGGCGCCCGACGGCAGCTGGCTGGCCGCCGCCCGCTCCGACCACGTGCTGCTCTTCGACGCGCGAGGGCGGCGGCTGGGCCCGGCGTTGGACGCGGGCGAGGAGATCACGGGACTGGTCGTCTCGCCACGCGGCGACTGGGTCGCCGCCACCACCGGGCAGGGCGCGATCCTGCGGTGGGACCCCGAGGGCAGGCTCCTGGCCGAGCTCGAGGCGGCGGCGGCGGCCAGCCACCTGGCGGTGGGCCCGTTCGGGTCGTGGCTGGCCACGGTGTGCTTCGACGACGCGGTGCGGGTGTGGGACGTGCAGGCGGGTGAGTGCATCGCGGCGATCCACCTGGAGGCCGGGCTGTACGCGTGCGCGTGGACGCCCGGCGGCACCCGCCTCTACGTGGCGGGGTGGGCCGGGCTCCACGGGTTCGCCCTGCGCCTGCCGCACCAGAGCTAGTGCCGCGTCAGGCAACGTTTGCGACGTTCGTCGTTGACCCTGAGCCGACGGTAGGTGACGTGGCACCGTGCATCGAAGTCGAGCGTTATGGGCGCCGTCCCGTTGCGAACCTGAACGCCCCGAGCGCCGAATCGGTCGCGCGCTCGGTCTGCGGTCTGGTTCGCATCACGACGGTGTTGAGTAGGTGGGATCGGGCGCCGATGAGAAATGGCGCCGACAGTCGTCTAAGTAGACGTCCGGTGAAAACGCGCTGCGCGCATCAAGGGAGAGCAACGAGATGAGACCACTTCGATACTCGATCAACGTCACGCTCGACGGCTGCTGCCATCACGAGGCAGGGCTCCCCCCGGACGAGGAGTCGATGCGTTACTGGACCGCGGAGATGGAGCGAGCCGATGCCCTGCTATTCGGCCGGGTGACCTACGAGATGATGGAGTCGGCGTGGCGGAAGCCGGCCACGGACACGTGGCCTGACTGGATGGATGAGTGGCAGATCCCGTTCGCCGAGACCATCGACCGGGCGAAGAAGTACGTTGTGTCGAGCACGCTGAGCGCGGTCGATTGGAATGCCGAGCTGGTGCGAGGCGACTTCGGGCAAGCGGTTCAGCGGCTCAAGCAGGAGTCAGGCGAGGGCCTGTGGGTGGGTGGCGTGACGCTCCCCCTGGCGTTGGCAGATCTGGGACTGATCGACGAGTACGAGTTCCTTGTACAGCCGGTCCTTGCCGGACACGGGCCGACGTTGCTCGCCGGTCTGCGCGAGCGCATCCAGCTCGAGCCCGTGGACCGCCGTGAGTTCCGGTCGGGGGCGGTCGCCCTGCGATACCGGCCCACGCGAGTTACGGCTTGACGTGATTTATCCTGGCACGTTGGCCGCTCCCTCGCGACGGAACGACGGCTCGGAGTCGCGTTGGCCGCGCTGGCCGTGCCCCCGAACGCGCGGACATATCGACGGGGGACATCGCCCCGAGGTGCCGGTAGCGGACAGGGCAAACGTTGCCTGACGTGGCACTAGCACGCCCATGCCTCATGATCGCAGGGTGTGGCGTGCCTTCGCCGGAGGGCGTGCGCCCAGCGGTTCGTGGAACCGCTGGGCGCCGGTGTTCCAGCGGGCTCAGGAGGCGTTGCGCAGCTCCGCCCCCACGATGCCGTCGATCCAGCTGCGGTAGTGGGTCACGTCGGTCCAGATGCCGACGCCGGGACCGCCGTCGGGGTTGGTGGAGCAGCCCGCGCCGCCGTCCCTCCGGTCCTCGTAGTCGTCGCCGTCCCTCGAGGTCGCCCCGATCAGCTCCCACCTGCCGGCGATCATGCGGATCTGCGGACCGCCGGAGTCACCGTTGCAGGCGCTGGCGGCCCGCCCGCGGCTGTCGCCGGTGCACAGCTCGGCGCCTCGCGCGAGGTCGGAGCATCTGCCGTCGGGCACGCGCACGGTGTCGAGCTCCTGCAGCTGCCGAGGCTCGCAGGCGGGGTCCTCACCGTCCTCGCAGACCAGGCCCCAGCCGATGACGCGGGTCGGCTGGCCCACCTTTCCCGGGTCGGCGGCGATGCGGATGGGCTGGAGGGAGACCTTCCGGTCCAGCTGGACCAGCAGGATGTCGCTCCTGTGGTCGTCATCCCCGCCGCGCTGTCGCCAGCCGGGATGGGTGACGACCCGCTTGACGCTGGCGACCTCTCCGCCCTTGCCCTTCTCGAGGGAGCCGACCCGCACCTGGGTCCTGCCGGGCTTCATGAGCCCCTTGCAGTGGGCGGCGGTGACGACCCAGTCCGAGGCGATGAGGGAGCCGCCGCAGTGATGGCCGGGCTCCCTCCGCAGCTGGAAGGAGACCATGAACGAGTAGGGCTCCGTCACGGCCCTTCCACCGATGATGGCGGGACGGCCCGCGCCGGGGGCGGCGGCGGTGACGGCAGCGGTGGCGGCAGGAGCCAGCGCGAGGCCGGCGGCCATGAGGGCGGCGAGCACCGCTGATCGTCTGCGAATTGCCTTGAACACACACATCTCCATCAGTTGAGGGGTATGGCTGGAGCTTGACCGATGGTTGCCGCTTTTGTCCAGCTTTCGACCGGTTCGCACCGGAAACGAAGGATACGCAAGGTTATCTATGCCTTTGGCAGATTTTGAGGGAGGGCCGCCTGCGGAACACGTGGCCGAGAGTTCCGGGGCGGAAGGTCTTCGTAGTGCGGTGGCCGCGGCTGGGCGGCAGGCCTGTCCCGGCGAAACGTCGATAATCCTCATATGGAAAGCTGCCTGACCACCTCCGACAACGCCGAGGTCGGAGTGCTCGTCCTGGGCGGATCCAGCGGCCGCGTCGAGGCGGGTCGCTGCGCGCTGCTGTCCGCGCACGGGATGACCGCGATGTCCATCCGCTGGTTCGGCGGACCGGGTCAGCCGCCCGGCATCTGCGAGGTGCCGCTGGAGACCTTCGTGTCCGCGCTCGACCTGCTGGCCGCGACGGGAGTGTCGCGGCTGGCCGTGCTCGGGCTGTCCAAGGGCGCGGAGGCGGCCCTGATGCTGGCGTGCGTCGAGCCGCGGGTCCAGGCGGTGGTCGCCCTTTCGCCCTCATCGGTCGTCTGGGCCAACGTCGGGCCAGGGCCGGACGGCGTCACCGTGCCGTACCGCTCATCGTGGACATGGCGCGGGCGACCCGTTCCCTTCGCCCCCTACCCCGCGCAGTGGCCGACGGAGGGGCCGCCCACCTCCTTCCGCGCGTTCTACGAACGCGGCCTGGCAGCCGCGCCTCCCGAGGCGGCCATTCCGCTGGAACGCACTCGGGCGGAGGTCCTCCTGGTGGCGGGCGGCGACGACCTCATGTGGCCGTCGCTCGCCTTCGCCAACGCACTGGCCGGGCGTCGTGAGGTTCGCATCGTCAGCCACCCGTCGGCGGGGCACCGCCCGCTCCTTCCCGGCGAGGCTCCGCCTCCGCCATCGCAGTCCTATCTGTACGGCGGATCGCCCGAAGCCGATGCCGCCCTGGGGGCGTCGGCCTGGCCGCGCATCGTGGACATGCTGAACCAGCCGAATGCGTGACCGCGCCGGCGACCCTTCCCGCTCCGCCGAGCACTGGCGCGCGGCCCGCGACGGCGGGCCGAAGCCGTGGCACCTCTCGAGGGCGGCCGCGCTCCCTCGCGGCCCGGGGCGCGTCCAGCGCGCTGTGACAGGTGTGCGTCAGATCACAACCCCGCGTGTCACAGCCGTCCTTCCTCGATCCGTCTGAAACGCGAAGGCGGAAGAAAGGACGGATCATGACAGCGGGTCGTTTCGTCAAGGTCGTCACGGTGCTGGCCGCGATGTCCATGCTGATCACCGGGGTGTGGGCGCGGGTCGATCCCGCGAGCTTCGCCGAGTGGGCCAACTGGCCGAACCACGTGCACTTCCTGCACGACGCGGGTGTGTTCCAGATCGCCATCGGTCTGATGCTGCTGTGCGCGCTGTGGTGGCGCGACGTCGTGGTGGTGGTGCTGGCGGGCTTCGTGTTCGCCAACACCTTCCACGCGTTCAACCACGCGGTCGACCTCGAGCTCGGTGGCGGCAACGCCAGCGACCCGTGGGCGTTGCTGGCGGTCTCGGTGGTGGCCGCGGCGGGGCTCGCCGTCAGGCTGCGCACGCTTCACATCCGCAGGAACGCCAAGGAAGGGGCGAGCGCGTGAACGTCCTGCTCGCGGGGGCCACCGGCACGCTGGGTTCGGTCCTGGTCCGCGACCTGCTCGCCGCCGGTCATACGGTGCTGGGACTCACGAGGTCCGCCGGCGGCGCCCGGCGGCTCGCCGAGGCGGGCGCCGTACCGGTGGTGGCGGACATGATGGACCGCGAGGCGCTGCTGGCCGCGCTCGACGGCCGGCAGGCGGACGCGGTCGTCCACGAGGCCACCGCGATCACCGGCCTGCCGCTGTTCCACCGCGCCCTCTACGCCACCGACGCCCTGCGCGACCGCGGCACCGCCCACCTCCTCGAGGCGGCGAAGCTGGTGGGCGCGCACAGGTTCGTCACCCAGTCGTTCTTCCTTGGGTACGGCTACCGCGACCACGGCGAGGCCCCCGTCACCGAGGAGCGCCCCTTCGCCGAGCTCGGCCAGGGCGCCTTCGACCCCCACATGCGCTCGATGCGCGCCAACGAGGAGCAGGTGTTCGGCGCACCGGGCATCGAGGGGATCTCCCTGCGCTACGGGATGTTCTACGGTCCCGAGGCGTCGACCAGGAAGCTCATGGACATGACCAGGAAGCGGATGCTTCCCGTTCCTGACCCTGCGGGCACCGTCTCGCTCATCCACATCGAGGACGCCGCCTCCGCCACGGTGGCCGCCCTCGAACGCGGCGTGGCAGGCCGGGCGTACAACGTCGCCGACGACCATCCCGTCCGCTTCGACGACTACGTCAGGGCCCTCGCGGCGGCGGCCGGCGCGCCCGCGCCGCTGCGGTTGCCCAGCGCCCTGCTGCGCCCGATGCCGTACATGTACGCGCTGATGGTGGGCACGCGCATCCGGCTGAGCTCCGAGCGGGCGAAGCACGAGCTGGGATGGGCGCCGGCTTACCCCTCCTACCGCGAAGGGCTCGCGTTCGCGACGTAGCCGCATGTGTTCATCTCTCCATGACGGGAGCGCGCCCGGCATTCGGTCGCGGGATGCCGGGCGCGCCCAGCGGTGCCGCCGTCCGCGTACTTCGCGATCGTTTCGGCCCAGGTCGCCCTTGTGCTGCACGATCCCGCGCAGGCGCCGACGCGCCCCATGACGGCCCGCCGTCCGGGTGGGCTCAGCGAAGATGGAAAACTGGGTAGTCATGGACATCTGCCGCAGGAACAACGTAACGGTGACCGGTCGCTCCGACGGGCCGGTGGTCGTGCTGGCACACGGATTCGGCTGTGACCAGAACATGTGGCGCCTGATCGTCCCCGCCTTGACCGAGCGCTACCGGGTGGTGCTCTTCGACTACGTGGGCTCCGGCGGTTCGGAGCTGTCGGCGTGGAGCGAGGACCGCTACGCGTCGCTGGACGGCTACGCCCAGGACGTGGTGGATGTCTGCGACGAGCTGGATCTTGAGCGGGCCGTGTTCGTGGGGCACTCGGTCAGCGCCATGATCGGTGTGCTGGCCGCGCAGGCGGCCCCGGAGCGGATCGGGGCGCTGGTGATGGTGACGCCCTCGCCGTGCTACATCGACGACGACGGCTACCTCGGCGGGTTCACCGCGCAGGACATCGACGAGCTGCTGGCCGCGCTGGAAGCGAACTACCTGGGCTGGTCATCCACGATGGCCCCGGTCATCATGGGCAACCCCGAGCGCCCCGAGCTGGGGGAGGAGCTGACCAACAGTTTCTGCGCGACCGATCCCGACATCGCGCGGGTCTTCGCCCGCACGACGTTCCTGTCCGACAGCCGTCAGGACCTGAAGAGCGTGCACGTGCCGACGCTGGTGCTGGAATGCGTCCAGGACGTCATCGCCCCGCGTGAGGTCGGCGCGTTCGTGCACGCCGCGATCCCCTCCTCCCGCCTGGTCACCTTGGACGCCACGGGTCACTGCCCGCAGCTGAGCGCGCCGGAGGCCACCGCGCGGGCCGTCCTGGACTTCCTGGAGTCCCTGTGATGTGCCGGACGGAGCAGGACCCCGAATCGTCCGAGACCGAGGACGAGGCCGACACGGACGCGGTGTTCATCGCGCTGCTGGAGGACAGTTCCGAGGAACTGTACGAGTCGGCGCCCTGCGGGTATCTGTCCACGCTGATGGACGGCACCATCGCCAAGATCAATGCCACGCTGTTGCGCTGGCTCGGCATGGAGCGCGAGGCGGTCGTGGGGCGTAGACGTTTCACCGACCTGCTCACTGTCGGCGGCAAGCTGTACCACGAGACCCACTTCGCGCCGCTGCTGCGGATGAAGGGCGAGCTCAGCGGCATCGCCCTGGAGATGAAGACCGCCGACGGCGGCCGGCTGCCCGTGCTGGTCTCCTCCACCGTCAAGCACAGCGGTGAAGGCGAGCCGCTGCTGATCCGCACCACCGTCTTCGACGCCTCCGACCGCCGCACCTACGAAGAGGAACTCCTGCATCGCAAGCGGGAGGCCGAACAGGCCAGGGCGGAAGCCGAGCAGGCACGCGCGGAGGCGGAAGAGGCGCGCCGGCAGGCCGAGGCCGACCGCGCCCGGCTGTCCGACGCCCTGGCCGTGCTGCAGCAGTCGCTGCTGCCGGCATCGCTGCCGGCCGCGCCGGGGCTGGAAACGGCCGTCTACTACCACACGGCCTCCCCCGACCGGCTGGGCGGCGACTTCTACGACCTGTTCCCCGTCGACGGCGCCCGCTGGGGCTTCTTCCTCGGCGACGTGTGCGGCAAGGGGCCCGAGGCCGCGGCCCTGACCTCCCTGGTCCGCTACACCCTGCGCGCCGCCGCCCTCCACGACCCTGAGCCGGCCACCGCCCTGGCCACGCTGAACGCCGTCCTGCACGAGCGGTACGCCGCCAACGGCGACGTCCGCTACTGCACCGCCATCTTCGGCATCGTCGACACCGGCTCCCGCCCTGGCCACGCCACTGTCCGCCTCGCTTCCGGCGGGCATCCCTCGGCCCTGATCCTGCGGGCAGGCGGCCACGCCGAATTCCTGCCCACCCCCGGCGGCCTGCTCGTCGGTATCCTGCCCAGCGCGCCCGCCACCACCGCCGAGACCGTCCTCGAGCCCGGTGACACCCTTCTGCTCTACACCGACGGCCTGACCGAGGCCCGCACCGGGCCCACCCACAACAGCCTGTACGGCGAGGACGCCCTGCACGCCTTCGTCACCGCGCATGCTCCCTGCACACCCCAGGAGGCGATCGGAGCGCTGAGCGAGTTGCTGGACAGCTTCGGCGACGGTCTCGACGACGACACCGCCCTGCTCGCCCTCGGCGTTCCCGCCGCTCCTCCGCACCCTCTCCCGGCAACGAAACACGACCGATGAACTCGCTGACCATCACCGACAGAGACGCCGCCGCCGGACCCGTCGTGGAGGTCACCGGCGACCTCGACTACACCCACGCCGCCGCCCTGCGCCGACAGGTCGAGCGCCTCACGCTCCGACCGGGCCAGTGCCTGGTCATCGACCTGGCCGGCCTGAGGTTCTGCGACTCCAGCGGTATCACCGCACTGCTCGCGGCCCGCCAGCACGCCCTGGCCGCCGGCGCCGACATCGCTCTGGCCGCCGTTCCCGCCAACACCTTGCGTATCCTGACCGTCATCGGCCTCGACCAGATCTTCACCCTCCACCCCGCCGCCAGCACCGCCTGACCGCCATCCCGCGCACCCCACGGAAGCGACGGTCGCGGCTGCTAGCATCGATATATCCAAATATTTAGATGGATGTATGGAGGTGTGATGTCCAAGGTGCTGGTGGTCGGGGCGGGGGCGCTCGGGCAGGTCTTCGGCTCCTGGCTGGCCGAGGGGGGAGCCGAGGTCAGCTTCCTGGTGCGGCAGGGCAGGGAGGGCTGGGCCGAGGACGGGGTGGAGCTGTTCCGGCTGAGGAAGGGCCGGCCGGCGGTCGGGAGGCGGCTGGTGCCGCACCAGGTGATCAGCCGGCCGCCGCGAGAAGCGTGGGACATGGTGTGGCTCTGCGTCGACTCTCCCGCGCTGCGCGGAGACTGGACGCGTGAGCTGCGCGCGGCGGCCGGTGCGGCGACCGTGGTCACCATCGGCCAGGACCCGCACGACCTGGACACCCTGGCCGGGGTCTGGCCGCGGGAGTCGATCGTCCAGGTGACGCCGACGCTGCTCGCCTACCAGGCGCCTCTGGAGGCGGAGGTGCCAGGCCAGGGCGTGGCCTACTGGGTGCCGCCCGGCTCGGCGATGGGGGCCGCGGGGGCGCGCGCCCCGCAGGTCATCGACGCGCTGCGGCGCGGCGGCGCGCGGGTGAGGCGGGTGCGCAAGGCCGGGTCCGGCGAGGTCGCCGCCGCCAGGATGGTTCCCTACATCGCCGCGATCGAGAGCGCGGGCTGGTCCTTGCGGGCCGTACGGAGGCGGTTGGGGGGTGCGGCGGCGGCCAGCCGCGAGGCGGTCGCCGTGACGGCGGCTCAGCACGGAGGGCGCCCTCCGTTGTCCGTGCCGGCCTGGGCCGTGGGACTGGCCCTGCGCGCGCTGCCGCTGCTGACCCCCTTCGACCTGCAGCGCTACCTGGAAGCGCACTTCACCAAGGTCGGCGCGCAGACCCGGCTGATGCTGGACGGCTGGATCGCCGATGGCGCCGCCCGCGCGCTCCCCGTGACCCACCTCGCCGCCCTTCGCGGCTCCCTTCCCGAAGGAGCGCCGGCGTGAGCGGCCCGGTGGCGGCTCGGGACGTTCTCGCCCTCTTCTCGCAGACCAGGCCGCTGTTCACCGCGCTGGGCGACGAGCGCAGGCAGGAGATCATCGTCTTCCTCCTGGAGTCCACCGATCCGCGCAGCGTCGGAGAGATCGCCGCCCACCTGAACCTGTCCCAGCCCGCGGCCTCCCACCACCTGAAGATCCTGCGCGACGCGAGGCTCGTGACGGTACGGCGCAGCGGCACCCAGCGCCTGTACGCCCTCAACGCCGCGGACTACCCGCAGCTGCTGACGCCGATGCGCGACCTCGTCACGTTGATCGTCTCGTGCGCCATGGCATCACCTCCGCGATGAGGCGTTGAAGGGGATCTGGTAAGCCAGCGTTCCACGGTTACCCGAGACGAAGGAAAGTTTCTAGAGGGTATCCGCTAGGGAAAATTTCTTCCCCGAACTTATTGACCTTGGGCCTGACCCATCGCAAAGCTCTTGGGCATGACGGTCACTGTCCGCGCGTTCGCCCCCGGTGACGAGCGCTCTCTGATCGAATCCTGGAACCGGAGCCTGCCGGCCGACCCCACGACCGCGGCGTGGTTTCGCGACTGCGTCCTGCTCGACCCCAACTTCGACCCTGAAGGCCTGCGCGTGGCCGTGGCGGAGGGCCACGTGGTGGGGTGCGCCTACGCCGTCCGCCGGTTGACGCCGCTCGCGCCGGGCACGGACCTGGAGCCCGAGGCCGGCTGGATCCCGTTCTTCTTCGTCGCGCCGGACCACCGGGGTGGCGGGCTCGGACGGCGCCTGCTCACCGAGGCGCTGGAGTTCCTGCGGGCCAGGGGCAGGACGCGGGTCGACTTCGCCTCCTACACGCCCAACTACGTGCTGCCCGGCGCCGATCCCGAGCTCTACCCGGACGGGTTCGCCCTGCTGACCGGTCTCGGGTTCGCCACCCTCTACTCGCCGGTCGCGATGGACCGCACGCTGGTCGGCTACCTGACACCGCAGGACGTGCACGAGCTGCGCGCCAAGCGGGAGAGCGAGGGGTACGGCTTCCGCAGCCCGGCCGACGGCGAACTGCCCGAGCTGATCAGGTTCGCGGCCGACGAGTTCAACCCCGACTGGGGGGAGGCGATCCGCCACCACAGGGACCCCACCCGCATGGTCATCGCCAAGAAGCGGGACCGGCTGGTGGGGTTCGCGCTGTATGCCGCCTACCGCGGCATCCCCGAGCGGTTCGGCCCCTTCGGCGTGGACGAGGGCGAGCGGGGCACCGGGCTCGGCAAGATCCTGCTCCACCTCACGATGACGAGGATGCGGGCCGAGGGTCTGCACTCCTCGTGGTTCCTCTGGACCGGGGAGGCCAGCCCCGCAGGACACCTGTACACCAGGGCGGGATACCAGGTCACCCGCCGCTTCCACGTCATGAGGTGGACGGCATGACCCATGTCCTGGCCATCGGGGCCCACGCGGGAGACATGGACCTGACGGCGGGAGCCGTACTCGCGCAGCACGTGCTGGAGGGGCAGCGCGCCACGCTCCTGCACCTCACGCTCGGCGAGCCCCGTCGCGCTGCCGATCTGCTCCACGCGGGTGCCGGACCGCACCGAGCTCGGCGACGGCCGGTGGACCCACTGCTGGCACGCCGAGGCCGCGGGGCTCCGGCACAACTGATCCGCAAGCGGTCCCAAGTGATCCGCAGTTCGGTCGCGGTGAACTCTTTCGTGTCCCGACGAAAGAGAAGGAGTCATGCGATGTCGCGTTCTTCCAGGCTAGGCAGGCGGCTCACGGCCGTCGTGCTCGGCGTCCTCGCCGCCGGCGTGATCGGCGGCGCCACCGCCGCTCCGGCCCAGGCGCAGGACATGGAGTGGGTGTGGGACTGGTGCTTCGACTGGGAGGGCGGCGGCTACGGCATGTGCTGGCGTCACCTCTGAGGCAGGCTCAGAAGTAGCGGGGAGTGAGGTCCGTCGTCGGCCACGACGTGATGCCCATGGCGGCGTCGTACAGCTCGTCCAGCAGCGCGTCGTAGTCGGCGGCGCCCTCCTCCTCCCGCCGGTTGAACGTCGCGCAGTAGGTGACTCCGTTGTGCATGCGGGACAGGATCGCGAACGTGCCGGGCAGCGAGCCGTTGTGCCAGGTGTTGAGGCCCGAGCCCATGGTGCGCACCCACCAGCCGCCCGCGTACCACGAGCCGTGCTGGTTGAGGCCGGTCTCGGGCTTGGCCAGGAGTTTGGCGACCGAGGCGGAGCTCAGCACGCCGCCCCCGCCCGTGAAGATCGTGGAGAGTCTGACCAGGTCGACCGCCGAGGCCAGCCAGCCGCCCGCCGAGTCGAGGTTGGCGTAGTTGGCGCCGCCGTACGGGTGGGGGACCACGGCGCCCGAGTCGTCCAGGACCGTCTTGGCCGTGTACTTCGAGTGGTAGGGCAGGCCCTCCTCGACGCTCCTGCTCAGGCGCATCCTGGTGATGCCGACAGGGGCGAGCACCTTCTGCTTGACGTACGACTCGTAGCTCTGGCCCGAGACCTTCTCGATGATCCGGCCCAGCAGCAGGAAGTTGTAGTTGTTGTACGACATGCGGGTGCCGGGGGCGAAGTCGAGCGGCCGCTGGGTGGCGTACGCGAGGATGTGCGCGTGCGTGATGGGCAGCGGCACGTCCAGGGTCGCCGAGATGGCGTGGTCGGAGAACAGGTAGTCGCGCTTGGACACCTCCTTGTCCCAGCCGCCGAGGTTCTGCATCAGGCGCAGGACGGTCACCTTGGCGAGGCGCGCGTCGGCCGCGGCCGACAGGCCGAGCAGCGTGGTCACGGAGGCGCCGAGCGAGAGCTTGCCGTCCTGGACGAGTCGCATGATCGCGGCGCTGGTGATGTGCTTGCTCAGGCTGGCGATCCGGAACAGCGAGGTGGGCTGCACCAGTGCGAGGCCGGCGGTGTTCCCCCGCCAGATGAGAGGCCCAGCGGTGGGGGAGGCGCTCGGGCTGGGGCTCGGGCTGACGCTGGGGCTCGGGGTCGCGGTGGGCGTCGGCGTCGGAGACGGACTGGGCGAGGGAGCGCGGGTGAAGGAGTAGTGCCCGTAGCCGCGGGCCAGCAGGATCTTGCCGTTCCTCGAGACCGCGAGCTGGGCGCAGCTGATCGAGCGCGCCTGGATGAAGGTCTTCAGCATGGTGTCGAGGCGGGCGAGCTGGGCGGGGACGATGCCCGTGGTGGTCACCTCGCTCGCCGCCGCCGCCGCCGCCGCCGCCGGACGCAGGCCGAGGGC
The DNA here is from genome assembly GCF_039533245.1 of Nonomuraea recticatena. Classification (NCBI taxonomy): domain Bacteria; kingdom Bacillati; phylum Actinomycetota; class Actinomycetes; order Streptosporangiales; family Streptosporangiaceae; genus Nonomuraea; species Nonomuraea recticatena. The sequence goes on from NZ_BAAATE010000003.1 coordinate 355,550, forward strand.
GAGAGCGGGTACGGCTCCCACGCTCGCTGCGAGAAGGTTCCTGCGGCTGATCGTCGTCACTGCTGACTCCCTAGTCCCAGATATGTCAGGCAGCACCGTATATTACGGACATCTCGTAGGTGGGGTTTGTGGCCGAATAAGGGCGGCGTCCCCGAAAGCCACCGACTTGGATGTCCCTATGGAGCTGCGGCGGTTGCGGTACTTCCGCGCGGTGGCCGAGGAGGCCAACCTCACCAGGGCGGCGGAGTGGCTCGGCATCCGCGCGACCTCGCTCAGCTCGCAGATCATCGCGTTGGAGCGCGAGCTCGGCGCCGCGCTGTTTCGGCGGACACCCGCAGGGATGGAGCTCACGGCGGCGGGGAGAGCGCTGCTCGCCCACGCCACAGGGGTGCTGGAGGCGGCGGAGTCGGCCGAGCGCGCCGTGCGCGACGCCGCGGACGAGGAGCGGGCGCTGCGCATCGGTGTGACGCCCGGCAGTCCGCCATGGGCGGTGCGGGCGTTGTGGCGGGGCGCGAACGTGGAGGCGCGTGACCTCTCCGTGGCGCGCCAGCTCACCTCGCTGCGCGCGGGGGAGCTGGACGGCGGGTTGCTCGTGCTTCCCGCCGACACCTCAGGGCTCGGCTCCGCGCTGGTCAGCGAGGCGCGGCTGGGCGTGCTCGTGTCCCGCGACCACCCCTTGGCGGCTCGGCCCCGCGCGAGCTGGGCCGACCTGGACGGCCAGGAGCTGTTGTGGTTCGACAGGCGGCTGGCTCCCGGCTACCACGAGGCGGTGCTGAGCGCGTGTCGCCAGGCGGGCTGGCCGCCCGTCCGGGTGCGGGAGGGCGCCGCCAGGCACGGCCTGCTCGCGGCCGAACTGTCGCACGGGGGAGCTCTGGTGGCTCTTCGCCCCCGGTGGGACATGCGCGAGGGCGACGGGCTGACGTGGCTCCCGCTGTCCGGCGGCCCGTCGGTCCGGCACGCGCTGGTCTGGGATCCCGCGCGGGAGCACGCTGGCCGCCTCCGTGATCTGGCCGCCCACCTGGCACGTGAGGCGCCGCCTCACGGTCATGAGGAGACACCTCGTGGACGGGGATGACGGCCCCGCCTAGGTTGCCTGACATGGCACTTTCTCACTGGGGATTCATCTACATGGCCGACGGCTGCGACCCCGATCGCGACGTCTCGATCATCGAGACCGGCGCCAGCAGGACCGTTCTGGTCGGGATCGGACGGCACGACCAGCTCGTGGAGGCGGCCGTCAAGCTGGTCGCCGACGGCGCCCAGCTCGTGGAGCTGTGCGGGGCCTTCGGCCCGACCTGGACGGCGCGCTTGATCGAGGCGGTGGGCGGCGCCGTACCGGTGGGAGCGGTCGGTTACGGCCCCGAAGCGGTCGACCAGCTGCACGCGATCTTCTCCTGACGACCGAGGGTCAGCGCACCTCCTTGCGGACCACGCGCAGGACGCCCGCGGCCATCGGCAGGACGACGCGGGCCTGTTGTGAACGGGCGCCGGGACCGGCAGCGCGGCGGCGGGTCAGACGCGAGCTCGCAGCCGCCCGCGAGCAGCGGCGGCGGCTGACGCGGAGGTCAGGGTCGATGCCGGGTGGCCGAGGACGCACGCGCGCCGCGGCCCAGCACGGGAACGAGCACGGCCGCGACCGCCAGATGCATGAGGGACAGCATGACCTTGGCCCCCGTCGTGGCACCGACGCCGAGGATCGGCACGAAGGACAGCACCAGGACCGCGAGGGCCAGCACCGTCCAGACGAGCCCGGCGCGACGCGGCGCGCGGCGTTCCAGTACGGCGAGCGCCCCCCAGCCGAGCAGCGACAGGATCAGCGTGAAGCCGGCCACCATCGGCAGGCCGACGACCATGGGCGGCCGGCCGTCGCGCTGATCGACCGTGAGGTCGATGCCCAAGGCCAGGGCGAGGAGCCAGAGCAGGCTGGTGGCCAGGACGGCGCCCGCCACCGCGACGGATCGTGACCGGCGGCGTCCGAGTCGGGCGCTGCCGGTGGTGGTGGCCATGTCGGCCATGGGGTCCTCCTTCAGTGGCGGATAACTGATCCTCAAATGTAGGAGGGAGGATGAAGATGACGAATGCTTCACAGTCGCGAATTCATACGTCATCGTCTTCTGCTAGCGTCGCCGCATGGATGTGCTCAGCGATGTGATCGCCATCATGCGCTCCGGGCGGCCCCGCTCGGCAAGGGTCGCCTGGCACGGTCCGTGGGGGCAGCGCTTCCCCTCGGTGCCGGGATCGGCCGGATTCCAGGTCGTCCTGCAGGGGTCCTGCTGGCTCATCCCGCCGACCGGCGACCCTGTCGCGCTCGGCGTGGGCGACGTGGTGTTCTTCCCTCACGGCCACGGCTACGGTCTGGCCGACAGCCCTGCGGCGTCGCTGGCCGAGCCCGCCTGCGACCCGATGGAGGACGCCGAGCTGTTCGTCTCCGACCTCGTCGGGCGGAGCGGGCCCGTCACGGTGACACTGTGCGGCGGCTACCAACTCGACCCCGCCAGGGCCCACCCTCTCCTGCGCGACCTGCCCGAGGTCATCCACCTGCCCGCCAGGGTCGGCCGGCACCCCGAGCTGCGCGCGGCGGTCGACCTGCTCGGCGCCGAGGTCGACCGTCCAGGCCTGGGCGCCGACACCCTCGTGCTCGCCCTGCTGGACATGCTGCTGGTGTACATCCTGCGCGCCTGGTTCGCCGACCGGCCCGCGGGGAGCCAGGCCGCCGGCTGGTCGGCCGCCCTGGCCGACCCGGCGGTCAACGCCGCCCTGCACGCCATCCACCAGGACCCCGCCCGGCCCTGGACGGTCCAGACCCTCGCCGATCGGGCGCGCCTGTCGCGGGCCGCCTTCTCCAAGCGCTTTACCGCCCTGGCAGGCCAGCCGCCCCTCACCTACCTGACCTGGTGGCGCCTGGCCGTCGCGGCGCGGATGCTGCGAGAGTCCGACGCCCAGCTCGGCGAGGTGGCCACGCGCGTCGGCTACACCTCCGAGTTCGCCTTCGCCAACGCCTTCAAGCGCGAGTACGGTCTCGCGCCGGGCCGGTACCGCCGCCAGGGCGGAGAGGCGGTCTCTGCCTCCACCGCGACGTAGGTCACGCGGGCGGCGCTAGATCGACGAGCGGTTGACCGAGCGCGGCAGCAGTGCGAGCAGGACGACCAGCGCGGCGGCCACCGGCACCCCCCAGAAGAGCACCTCGGGGACGGCGGCGGCCGTCGCCTCGGCGGTCTGGGCGCCGCTGCCCCGCAGCTCCCTGGTCAGCAGGCTGCCGAAGCTCGCGACCCCGAGCGACATGCCGAGGCCGCGCACCGACAGCGTGGCTGAGGTGACGGCCGCGAGATCGGCGGGCGAGGCGGCGTTCTGCGCGACGACCACCAGGTTCTGCATCAGGAGCCCGAACCCGACGCCCAGCACGCCGAGTTCGAGGGCGAGCACGGCGTAGGCGGTCCCCGGTCCGATCTGGCTGACCAGCGCGAAGCCCAGCACCACGACGAGCGAGCCGGCGACGAGCGAGGACTTGTACCTGCCGCTCCTGCCGACGCGGGCGCCGGCGAGGAACGACACCGCCATGAAGGTGACGACGTACGGGTTGAGCGCGAGGCCCGCCTGCGTGGCGCCCATGCCGTACGCGCCCTGCAGATAGGTGGGCAGGTAGACGACCGAGCCGCCGAGCAGCGCACCGAGGAGCACGGTGGCGGGCAGGGCGATCCGCAGCGCGGGGTCGGCGAACAGCCTCGGCGGAAGCAGCGGGTTGACCGCCCGCCGCTCCCACCACACGAAAGCCGTCAGGAGGACGGCGAAGGCGCCGACCAGCCCGAGGATCACGGCGGAGGTCCACGCGTGGGCGCGACCGCCCCACTCGGCCACCAGCAGCAGGCTCACCGTCGCCCCGACGAGCAGCACGGACCCCGCGACGTCGACCCTGCCGCCCCCTCCTGCCCTCGGCAGCCGCAGCGCGAACGCGACCATGGCGATGCTGAGCAGGCCGAGCGGCAGGTTGATGTAGAAGATCCAGCGCCAGCCCACGGCGTCGGTGATCGCCCCGCCGGCCAGCGGCCCGCCCACGCTGGCGACGGCGAAGACACCGCCGGTGAGGCCCTGCACCCTGCCGCGCAGGCGCTGCGGGTAGAGCTCGGACAGCGCGATCGTGGGCAGGACGAACAGCGCGCCCGCGCCGATGCCCTGCAGCGTCCTGGCGGCGATCAGCTGGGGGGTCGACTGCGCCAGGCCGCACAGCACGGAGCCCGCGATGAAGACGGCGACCGCGGTGACGAAGACGGCGCGCCGTCCGAATCTGTCGCTGAAGCGGCCGTAGAGCGCGCCGGTGGTGGTCGAGGCCAGCACGTAGGAGGTCACGATCCAGCCGATGGCGTCCATGCCGCCCAGGTCGGCGGCGATGTCGGGCAGCGCGATGGCCACGACCGTCTGGTCCAGGACCGACAGCAGCATGCCGATCAGGAGCCCGGCCGTGGCCAGCGGAACCCGGCTCGCGCCGGCCGGGGCGTCGGATGCGGTCTGGACGGACTGCGCGGACACGGCGCTCAACCCCCGGCCCTGGCGAACGGGTGGGGCAGGGCGAAGTCGGCGCTGAGCAGGTCCTGGTCGATGACCGCCGCAGCGACGGTGCCGCCCGCCGCGGCGGCGACGACGGCGGCCATCGGCATCGGCACGGTCGCCCTTCGCGCCATGTCGCCTGCCGCGTAGACGCCCGGCACGCTGGTCTGGCCGAACTCGTTCACCTCCACGCAGCCGTCGGAGAAGGCCCTGCAGCCCAGCCGGGCGGCCAGGCCTGAGCGCTGGCGTGGCGCGTTGACGACGAAGACGGCCTCCCTGTCCAGCGGCGGGCCGCTCTCGAACACGATCTGCTCGAGGCGGTCGCCCGTCGCCTCCAGCCGGGCGACGGGCTCGCATCGCACCGTGACGCCGTTCGATTCGAGCGTCGCGCGCGAGGCCGGATCGAGCGCTCCGCCGTCCGTGCAGAGCGCGACGTCGGAGGCGAAGCGGCTCAGCTGCAGCGCCAGCCGTACACGGGGTGGCTCGGATCCCATCACCGCGACGGCCTTGCCGGTGCACTCGTAGCCGTGGCAGTAGGGGCAGTGGAAGGCGGAGCGGCCCCACAGCGGGCCGGCTCCGCGCGGGCCTGGCAGCTCGTCGGCCAGTCCGGTGGCGAGCAGGAGCCGCCGCGCGACGGCCGTGTCGCCGCCGGACAGAGACAGGCGGAAACCGTCCCGATCGGCGAGGTCCACGGCGGTGACGGCTTCCTCGCGCACCTGGACGCCCGGGTAGGCCGCCAGCTCGGCGCGGCCGAGTTCGCGCAGCTCGGCGGGTGGGGTCCCGTCGCGGGTGAGGAAGTTGTGGACCGCCTCGGCGGGGGCGTTGCGGCCCTCGCCCGCGTCGATCAGAAGCGTCGTGCGGTGGGCCCTGCCCAGGGTCAGGGCCGCCGACATCCCCGCGGGGCCCGCGCCGACGATGGCGACATCGAACAGGCATGCGTTGCTTGACATGAGAGTGAGTCTGCAAGTTAATGTCAACATGAAGTCAAGTGGTTCCATGCGCATCGGGGAGCTGGCCGAGCGGTTCGGTCTCGCGCCGCACGTGCTGCGCCACTGGGAGTCCATGGGCCTGCTCACCCCCGCCACGAGGGTGAGCGGTCGCCGCCAGTACACCAGCGACCACTTCGTCAGGGTCATGACCATCCTGCGCGCCAAGTCGGCGGGGATGAGCCTGGAGCAGATCAGGGAGGTCCTCGGCGTCCCCGGGCAGAGAGAGCGCAGGGAGATCCTCCAGCGGCACCACGCCGAGCTGGAGCGGCGGCTGCACGAGATCACGGCGTCCAAGGCGCTGATCGAGCACATCATGCAGTGCCAGGCCGACGACTTCACCCAGTGCCCTGGTTACCGGCGGCTGGCCGAGAGCGAGGCCGGTGGCTGGAACCTCCACGAGAACGTGTGCGTGGTGGAGGACCGGCCTGTCTGACGGGAATCGCCGCGACCCGATGGCATGATCCTTGAGGTGGCACAGCGGCGGAAGTTCATGGTCGTGCTGGAGCACGGGGCGCTCGTGACCGGGCTGATCGTGCTCTACTACCTGATCCCGATCGGCGACGGGTCCGACCTTCCGAGGGTCGGCCTGGGAGTGGCTCTCTTCCTCCTGGGCGTGGCCGTCCTGGTCTGGGTGTTCGCCCGCCACACCCTCGCCGTGGCGCGCAGGGACAGGCAGGCTCGGCTGGGGGTGCTGCTGTACCTGCTGTACACCGCGACCTCCTTCTTCGCCCTGAGCTACTACGCGGTCGCAGGGATCGACGGCGACCAGTTCGCGGACCTGCACACCCGCACCGACGCGCTGTACTTCACGGTCGCGACCATCGCCACGGTCGGATTCGGAGACGTGCACGCCGTCGGCCAGCTGGCCCGCGCCCTCGTCACCGTGCAGATGGTCTTCGACCTCGTCATCATCGCGGCGCTGGTGGGCGCCTACCGGCTGACGTTCGCCCACAGGAGCGAGCGCTGAAGGCCCGCCACCACGCGGTGTGTACGGTTCTCGCATGCGGTTCGGGGTGCTCGGTCCACTGACGGTGTGGGACGCCGAGGGGAATGCGGTCAGGATCTCCGAGGCGAAGGTCAGGGCGCTCCGCCGACCTGCTGGTGCACGAGGGGCGGCCGGTCTCCGCCGACCGGCTCATCCCCTTGCGCCCCGGGGCTGACGCGCGTCACGTAGCGGGCGTCAGCGCTTGCGCACCGGCAGGCGAGCGGGGCGGATGATGATGCTGCCCGACGTCCACCGCACCTCCTCGGCCGCTCCCGCGAGCGTGAGACCGGGCAGCCGCCGGACGAGGACGCCGAGGATCTCCTGCAGCTCCATGCGCGCCAGGTTCGCGCCCAGGCAGTAGTGCGGGCCGCGGCCGAAGGCGAGGTGCTGGGCCGTCTCGCGCCGCAGGTCCATGGTGTGCGGGTCGGGGAAGACCGAGGGGTCGAAGTTGGCTCCCGCGAAGGAGGCGATCACTCCCTCGCCCTTCCGTACCGTGCCCGAAGGCAGCTCGACGTCCTCGGTGGCCACCCTGAGCAGCGGGCTGTCGCCGGGCTGCTCCATCCTGAGCAGCTCCTCCACCGCGCCGGGCACCAGCTCGGGCCTGGCGGCCAGGCGGGCGTAGCCGTCGCGGGGGTCGAGCAGCCTGAGCACCGCCCTGCCCAGCACCGATCCGGTCGTCTCGTGCCCCGCGAGGAACAGTCCCAGCGCGTTGCGCACGAGCTCGTCCTCGTTCAGCCGGTCCTCGCCGTCGCGGGCGTGGATCATCGCGGCCAGCAGGCCGTCCCCCGGATCCTCCCGATGCTCGGCGATCACCTCGGCCATGTAGGCGTAGAACTCCATGGCCGCGGTGAGCTTGTCCTCCTCCGACAGGCTGGAGGTGGACAGCATCGCGTCCGACCAGGCCCGAACCCGTACGGAGTCGATTCCCGGCACGCCCATGACGTCGCAGATGACCTGGATGGGCAGGGGGAAGGCGAAGTCGTGCAGGAACTCGAACTCCTCCTCAAGCCCCTCGATGAGCTCGGTGGTGAGCTCGCGCAGCCTGGGCCGCCAGCCGTTGACCACACGCGGCGTGAACACCCCCGACAGCAGCCTGCGCAGCCGGGTGTGGTCGGGCGGGTCCATGCTGGTGAGGGTCCCGGGGGAGTCGGCGATGGTGAACCCGGGAAACATCCGGGGCGCGCCGGGGCGGCTGAGGTCGCGGCTGAACCGCGGGTCGCTCAACACGGCCACGGCGTCCTCGTGGGTCGTGGTGAGGTACGCCGTGTCCCCGCTGGGCAGCAGCACCTTGCCGAGGGGCTCCTTGGCCCGCCGCTCGGCGTACGTCTGCGCAGGGACTCCCCGTGGACCGGGTACGAACGGGTAGCGCTCAAAGTCGGCCATGAACCGGACGCTATCCACTGATCCACCGACGTGACAGGCCTAAGGCGCGGCTAGATCTCCCTGAGCGCGGGAAGCAGCGAGCCCTTCGCCCAGTCGAAGAACGGCTGCTGCTGGTCGGCTCCGATCTGCACCAGCGCCACATGCGTGTACCCGGCGTCGGCGAACTTCCGCACCGCCTGGACGACGGTGTCGACGTCGTCCCCGCAGGGCACGCTCTCGGCCACGTCCTCGGGCCGTACCGCGCTCGCCGCGGCCGCGAAGTTCACCGGGCCCGGCAGCTCCGCCATGACCTTCCACCCGCCCACGCCCGACCAGCGCCACAGCCGGTGGGCGCGCTCCTTGGCGGCGTCGGCGTCGGTGTCGTAGGCGATGGGCAGCTGGCCGTAGACCGGCTTGCCCGTACCGCCCGCGGCGTTGAACTGCTGGACCACCTCGGGCATCGGCTCGTTGACCACCAGCAGGTCGCCGAGTTCGGCGGCGATCGCGGCCGAGCGCCCGCCGGAGGCCGCGATGCCGATCGGGACCTGCTCGTCGGGCCGGTCGTAGAGCTTGGCGGAGTCGACGTTGAAGTACTCGCCGTGGTAGGTGACGTAGTCCCCGCCGAACAGCTCCTTGATGATCTCGATCGCCTCGCGGAACATCTCGTGCCGCGTGTCGGCGGGCGGCCAGCCCTCACCGATCACGTGCTCGTTCAGGTTCTCACCCGCGCCCAGGCCGAGCGTGAAGCGGCCGCCGCTCAGCGCCCCCATCGTGGCGGCCTTCTGCGCGACCACGGCAGGGTGGTAACGCATGATCGGGCAGGTGACGTACGTCATGAGCGGGATCCGCTGCGTCGCGTGCGCGACCGCGCCGAGCACCGACCACGCGTAGGGCGAGTGCCCCATCTCCTCGATCCAGGGGAAGTAGTGGTCGGAGATCACCGCGAAGTCGAAGCCGAGTTGCTCGGCGGTGACGGCGTAGTCCACGAGCTGCCGGGGGGGAGTCTGCTCGGACATCAGGGTGTATCCAATGTGCACCATGAAGTCGTGGTTTCCTGGCTTCGGCAAGGATAAGTACCGAACACCGAAGATCAATGATGATCGGCGCAGGCCGTACGCTCTCCGCTCGGTGTGATGCAGGGTGGGGGCATGTCGGTCGCGGACTTTCGCAGGTGGGTGAGCCGTCCATGGGCGGGGGACGCCGCGCTCGCCGTGGTGGTGCTGGCGGCGGAGCTCGGCTCGGTCTCATCAGGTCTCAGCGTCAGGGTCGTGCTGATCGCGGTGGGCGGGGCGGGGCTGATGCTCCTGCGCCGCCGCTACCCGGTCGTCGTGGCCGTGCTGGTCGGCGTGCTCTATGTGGTGGGCGCCCAGCCGCCCCGGTACGACGCGCCGGTCAGCGCCATGATGATCGCGCTCTACAGCGCGGGCCGCCACACCCCGGCGCTCACCTCCTTCGCCGTGGCGGCGACGGCCGTGGTGGTCAGCCTGGCGCTCAACGGGGTGGTCATGGGGGCGCCTCTGTCGATGACGCTGCCCCTGGCGCTGTCGCCCGCGATGCCCGTGGCGGCAGGGCACCTCGTCCGGCTGCGGAAGGAGCTGACCGTGCGAAGGGAGCAGCGGGCGGCCGAGCACGCGGTACGCGAGGAGCGCCGGCGCATCGCGCGCGAACTGCACGACGTGATCGCCCACCACGTCAGCGTGGTCGGCCTCTACATGGGCGTGGCCAGGAGGACGATCCCGATCGACGGGGAGCGCGCCCAGCGGGCCCTGCTCACAGGGGAGGAGACGGCGCGCAGGGCGATGACCGAGATGCGTCACCTGCTCGACGTGCTGCGCACCGACGGCGAGTCGGTGGAGAACCAGGCGGGCGTCGGGGTGGCGAGGCTGCCGGCGCTGGTCGAGGAGTCGGGCAACGCGGCGCTGGAGGTCACCGGCGAGGCGGTCGAGCTGCCGACGACCGTGGACCACGCCGTCTACCGGATCGTCCAGGAGGCGCTCACCAACACGCGCAAGCACGCGGTGGGCGCCAGCTCCCGCGTACGGCTGACCTACCTGCCAGGCCTGGTCGAAGTGGAGGTCGCCGACGACGGCCAGGCGCGCCAGAGCGGCGGCGTGGGGCTCGGCCTCGCGGGGATGGCCGAACGGGTGTCGCTGTGCGGAGGCCGGTTGCGCGCCGGCCCCTCGCCCGCGGGAGGCTTCGTGGTGCACGCCCGGATCCCCCTGCAGGAGAAGACGTGATCAAGGTACTGCTCGTGGACGACCACGCGCTGGTCAGGGCGGGGCTGCGCCTGCTGCTCGAGACCGAGGACGGACTGACCGCCGTGGGCGAGGCCGTCGACGGGCTCGACGCGGTACGGCAGAGCCACGCCCTGCGCCCCGACGTGGTGCTGATGGACCTCCACCTGCCCGGCATGGACGGCGTGGCCGCCACGGAGCGGATCGTCGCCGAGCTGCCGCAGGTCAGGGTGCTGGCGCTGAGCACGTTCGACCTGGAGGAACACGTGGTGGCGGCGCTGAGGGCCGGCGCGTCGGGCTTCCTGCCCAAGGACGCCTCGCCCGAGGAGCTGATCGAGGGCATCAGGATCGTGCACAGGGGCGAGGCGACGGTGGCGCCCCGGCTGCTGCTCGGCCTGATCGGCACCTTCGTCCGCCCGACCCGCCCCCGTGTGGTCGAGGTCCCCGCCGAGCTGTCCGGGCTGAACGAGCGCGAGAGGCAGGTGCTCGAACTCATCGCGCGCGGACTGTCCAACGGGCAGATCGCCGAGGAGGTCGGTCTCTCGGTCTCGACGGTGAAGAACCGCGTGAGCGACGTCTTCGCCAAGCTCGGAGTCCGTGACAGGGCTCAGGCGGTGATCGCCGCATACGAGGCCGGCCTGGTCACCCCGCGCGAGCGGGGCCGCTGACCCTCGTCCACCACGCCGGTCGCTGTTTCGACCGCCGTGGCGGAGGGGGCGGAGCGGACGAAGAGCCCACCCGGGGGCGAGGCGTGGGCTCTCGTCGTGCCGGCCGCCCGGTCACCGGCCAGGCACGTCACGCCGGGCTGGTTGTGGCGCGGGGGCCGGAGAATCCCCGGCTCCTACTTGCAGCTGTGGAAGCCGGAGTTGTAGCCGTCACGGAACCCGTTCCACCAGGCGCCGCTTCCGTGGACGTTCAGGTCGTGGGGCTTCTTGGCCTTGCAGTCGGCCCTTCCGTCGGTGAACCCCGCGCTGTAGCCCTTGTTGTACTGCTTCTTCTTCTTGGGCTTCGGCGGCAGGGCCGTCGTGACGGTCGTGGTCTCCGATCCGGCCTGGGCGATGGCCGTGGTGCCGAAGCCCGCCGCGCCCTGGGTCACCGTGCTCGCCTGCACGGCAGCGACCGGTCCGAAGGCGAGAGCGGTGAGGAGTGCTGAGCCGACCAGCAGACGTCGAGTGCCAGGCATTCCCTTCTCCTTTCTTCTGCCGGGGCGGCCCGTGGCGATGGTCGGCCGGCGAGCTCGCGCTCCGACGTTCCCTGCCATCATCGGAAACGGACTGTCACGCGGCCGCCATGATCGCGTGACGCCGGCGTGACCGGCGTCCTCACCCGCCGGCGGGCTGGAGCTGCGCCACCAGCTCGCGCAGCCGTGGCGTCGGCCGCAGCCCGAGCTCGCACTGAAGGCGCTGTGCGTAGCGTGTGAAGTGGCGCAGCGCCTCGACCTGGTTGCCTTCGGCGAGGTGCGCCTGGATGAGCGCGGCGCAGGCGCTCTCGCGCAGCGGCTCGGCGTGCAGGGCGGCGCTCGCGGCCGCGACGGCGTCGGCGTGGCGGCGGGCCCTGACGAAGTCGGCGGCCAGCGCCTCCAAAGCGTGCAGGCGTTGCTCGTGCCACTCCTCCGCCGTGGCGAGGACCCAGTCGTCGTACCAGCCAGGCAGCAATCCCGACGACAGCACGGAGACGGCCGAGGGGCTCAGGTCCTCGTCAGGGGTCGGCGCGGTGCGGTCGAGGATCCGCAACGCCAGGGAGCGGGCGTGATCGATGTCCACGTCGGTGTCGGGCGAGAGCCGGATCTCGGTCACACCGACGTCGAGCATGCGCCGCCCCGCCCCGTTCAGGCGGGCCAGCGCCGATCGCAGGCTCGCGTACGCGCGCCGCTCCGACGCCTCGGGCCAGAGGGTTCCCGCGATGAGGTTCCTGGGAACGCTCTGGCGGCACAGGGCGACGAACGCCAGGAGGCGTTCCGAACCACTTGGCAGGGTGACCTGGTCGTCCCCTGCCTGGAGCCGGAAGCCGCCCAGGAGATCGACACGCAGAGGAGACCGGTAGCTGCTCTCCATAATCCTCCCGTCCCGGCACTATCCGGGAACAGCGTCACGCGGTGGGCAGCCCTTCCAACCATCCCTATTGTCCGTTATGTACCCTCCGAATGTCGAGGGAGGCGCTCGAAGGACCGGCCGTGGCGGCTCAGCCGCGCGCGTCCAGGAGGGCGTTGAGCTCCGGGTAGGGGACGGCGCCGTCCAGCGCGGTGTAGGTGCCGGAGCGGAGGAGCTCCTCGGTCGCGCGCCTGGCGACGCCGTAGGCGGCCTCGGCGACGGCTGAGCCGAGGCTGATCCTGGCCACCCCCTGGGCGGCGAGCGTCGCCACGTCAGGCGCGCCGAAGCCGGCGAGCACGTTGAGGGGCGCGCCGACCTTGTCCGCCAGGGTCGCGAGGGCGGGAAGATCGAGCAGGCCGGGCACGAACACGCCGTCCGCTCCGGCCTCGACGTAGGCGGTCGCGCGCTCCAGCGTCTCACCGAGGTCGGCGCTCCCGCCGAGGTAGGTGTCGACGCGGGCGTTGAGGAACATCGGGATCCCGGCCTCGTCGGCGGCGGCGCGGGCGGCGGCCAGCCGTGCGGCCTGCTCCTCGATCGTGCGCAGCGGGGCGGCGCCGGGGCGGTCGGCGTCCTCCAGGCTGACGCCCACGGCGCCGGCGGCCAGCACCTCCCGCACGGTCCGCCCGACCCCCTCGGCGTCCTGCGCGTAGCCGCCCTCGATGTCGGCGCTGACCGGCACGGTGACGCCCGCGACGACCCTGGCGACCAGGTCGCGGGCGGCGGCGGCCCCCAGGCGGTCGCCGTCGGGCGAGCCGAGGCTCCAGGCGACGCCCGCGCTGGTCGTGGCGACGGCGGACGCGCCGGCGGCGGCGACGACCATGGCGCTGGCGGCGTCCCATGCGTTGGCGAGCAGCAGCGGCCGCCCGGGGACGTGCAGCGAACGGAACAGCAGTGCTCGGTCACGTTGTGTGCTCATGAGGAGAGACTCCATCAGCTGGCGACGCCCCGGCCAAACGTTTTAGGCAGGGCTGAAACGTGGCGGGGCGCGGTAGGCGGCGGTGATCGCCCCGATCGCCGGCGCCATTCTTGATTGCCGCCTTTTGGAGAAGAAACATTCGACGGCGCCATGACTGTGGAATGTCGAGATGAATTCGGTAAGGAGTCATGGTTGTTTTCGCACATGGATTTCGGTCCGCAGTGGAAAGTGGTCCTACCGTGCGGAAAGAGACCGAAACGATCTGCCGGACCCGCGGCGGCGCTTCCTTGACAGTCGGTGATTTCCGGGAGTCGATGTCGCGGCCGGACGAAGGCGCCAGGACAACGATCTTGGGTGGGCCGATTTCGCCTCCGCAGGCCGGAGGGGGCAATTCCGCTTGTTCGCCTGCACAGAGGGGTCCTGTATCAGCCTGTCCGAATCTCTGGTTTGGTCCCGACGCATACTTGGGCGCCCTATCACCCCGAAGGGGTTCTGTGAAGCCCCTGAGTCGGACGTGTCAGCTGAGTTGCGGACTGCGGTAATGACCGTTGACGCCGCCCGTAAGGACTGGATATAAGAGGTCTGACCGCAAACCGCCAATACTTGGGCAAGACGTACTAAGTCGTACGGGATTCAATTCAAAGAGTTCTTTGCAGCTTTTGCCGAGGAGCCCCCGCACCATGGCGATGAAGCATCTCTGTCTTGCGCGACCTATGCCCTGTACGTCCTTTCTGACCGCGGACGGCACCCGCCCAGGCCGGGGAGGTGCGCAGCCATCACGGGTCAGCTGACCGCGGCTCCGCGCGACCCCCACCCGGTCTCCGCGCGCCGTACCCGCACCCTGTTCTGCCTCCCCTTCGCCGGCGGGGGCGCAAGCGCCTACACCCCTCTGCAGCGCGACCTCGCGAGCCTGGAGGTGGTGCCGCTGCAACTGCCTGGCAGGGAGAACCGCCTGTCCGAGCCGCCCGCGTTCACCGTCCACGAGGTCGCCGACGAGATCGCTCCCGCCACGGACACCCCCTACGCCCTGTACGGCCACAGCATGGGCGCGCGCCTGGCCTTCGAGGTGGTCAGGGAGCTGCGCCGCCGCGGACTGCCGCAGCCCACGCGCCTGTACGTGGGAGGCGCGCACCCGCCGCACCTCAGGGTGCCGCTGGCCGCCACCGCCGACCTGCCCGACGACGCCTTCATCGACCAGCTGGTACGGCGAGCAGGCGCCATGGCCGAGCTGAGGGAGGAGCCCGAGCTCCGCGAGCTGATGCTGCCCCTGCTCCGGTCGGACCTCGCCTGGATCAAGCGCTACCGCTACACGCCCGAGCCCCCGCTGGACACCTCCATCGTCGCCTTCGCGGGCGTCGACGACGGGGAGGTGGGCCCTTCCGACATGCTGGGCTGGGCCCGGCACACCGCCCGTGACTTCGGGCTGAGAACCGTGCGCGGCGGCCACCTGTTCGTCAAGGACACACCAGAGGAGCTGGCCCGCCTGATCAGCGCCGACCTGGCCGGCGAGGTCGGCGCGCCGGAGCAGGACGAGCTCCACCTCTGGCTGGGCGAGAGCGCGGCGGGCGCGGAGGAGGTGCTGCGCCGCTACGGCGGCGACGTGCGGGCGAGCGCCTGCGAGGCCGACGGGCTGACCCTGGTCGCCGTGACCGCGTCACACGCGGCGGGCGTGGCCGTGGGCCTGGCCGCCGCGACGCCCGAGGCCGTCGACCTGTCCGTGCTCGACGTCACCGAGCGTGACCAGATCGAGGACGCGGCGGAGGAGGACAGGCACTGGCTGGCGCAGCGCGCCGTGACCGCCAGGCGAGCCCTGGTCGCGGGCGCGGGCCATGGCGCCGCGATCGAGCCCTTCCCCGACCTCGGCGACCCAGGACCCTGGCAGGTCCAGGGCTGGCAGGTGCTCCACCTGCCGCTGCACACCTCGCGGGGCGAGGCTCGGGGAGCCGTGGCCGTGCCGTACGGCGGGGCGAGGCTCACGCTCTTCACGCTGAAGGACCGGACCAGGTGATCGAAGTGAAGGCGAGTCCGCTGCTGCACGACCTGGTCACCGCCCAGGCCGGCCGTACCCCCGACGCCGTCGCGATCAGGCAGTGGAACGAGCGCCTGACCTACCGCGAGCTGGTCGGCGCCGCCAACGCGCTGGCCCACCGCCTGCGCGAGGAGGGGGTGGGGCCCGAGGTCCGCGTCGGCGTCTGCGCCAGGCGCACACCCGGCCTGCTCGTGTCGGTGCTCGGCGTGCTGCTGGCAGGCGGCGCGTACGTGCCGCTCGACCCGTCGCACCCCACGGCGCGGCTCCTCACGATCATCGAGGACGCCGGGATCGACGTGGTCGTCGCCGACGAGAGCGGCGAGAAGAAGCTGGCAGCCGCGCCCGTCAGGCTCCTGCTGCCGGACGGGCGCGAGGAGCCCGAACCGCCCGCGTGCCACACCCATCAGGCCGGCGCGGCGTACGTGCTCTACACCTCCGGCTCGACGGGCCGGCCCAAGGGCGTCGTGGTGAGCCACGCGTCGGTGGTCGCGTTCGTCACGATGGCGGGAGGGCGGTTCGACCTCGGCGCGGGATGCCGCTCCATCGGCTTCGCCGCCCTCGGGTTCGACGTGTCCGTGCTCGACATCTTCGCCCCGCTGGCCGAGGGCGGGTCGGTCATGCTGGTCCCCGACGAGGACAGGGTGGACCCCGCCCGCCTCCAGCGCTTCCTCGAAGGTCACGAGGTCACCTGGGGCACCATCCCGCCCGCGCTGCTGCCGCTCCTGGACCCCGGCAGGCTGCCCTCCCTCACCGACCTGCTCACCGCGGGCGAGCCTGCGGGTCCCGAGCAGGTGGCCCGCTGGTCCAGGCCGGGCCTGCGCCGCTTCCACAACTGGTACGGCCCGACCGAGACGACCGTGTGCGTGGTCGGCACGGAACTCGAGGGCGAGTGGGACAGGCCGCTGCCGATCGGCCGCGCCCTTCCCGGCTGCACCGCGCACGTCCTCGACGACGAGCTCGAGCCCTGCCCTCCCGGCGTTCCTGGCGAGCTCTACATCGGCGGCCCCCAGCTGGCCCGCGGCTACCTGGACAGGCCCGCCCTGTCGGCCGAGCGCTTCGTCCCCGACCCCTACGGAGCGCCCGGCGCCCGCCTGTACAGGACGGGCGACAGGGTCGTGCTCGGCGACGACGGCGCGATCGGCTTCCTCGGCAGGGTGGACCGCCAGGTCAAGGTCCAGGGGCAGCGGGTGGAGATCGGCGAGATCGAGTCCGTGCTGCGCGCGCACCCGGCGATCCGCCACGCCGTCGTCGACCTGGACACCGGCGCGGGCGGGCTGAAGGAGCTGACCGCCTACCTGGCGCCCGAGGACGCCCCCGATGTGGCGGACCTGCGGGCCTACTGCCTCCAGGCGCTTCCCTCCTACATGGTCCCCACCAGGGTGGTCCGCCTGCCGGTGCTGCCGATCACGGTGAGCGGGAAGATCGACATGGCGGCGCTGCGCGCGCACGAGGCGTCCCCCGCGCAGGCGGCGGGCAGACGGCCGGAGAGCGTGGAGGAAAGGGCCGTCGCGGCCGTGTGGGCCACGACGTTCGAGACGGGGGAGCCGGGCGCCGACGACGACTTCTTCGCCGCGGGCGGCCACTCCCTGCTGGCCATGCGTCTCACGGCGGGGCTGCGGGAGCGGCTGCGCAGGGAGATCGCCGTCGAGGACGTCCTGTCGGGGCGCACGGTGGCGGGCATCGCCGCCCGCGCCGCGGCCGCCGCGCCGCTGCTCGACCCGCCCGCCGTGGCGCCCGCCGCCTTGTCGGCGCTCCAGCGGCGGATGTGGTTCGTCGAACGGCTGGCCCAGGGCACACCCGTCCACAACATCGCGATGGCGCAGCGGCTGTCGGGCAGGCTCGACGTCGACGCGCTGCGCGCCGCCCTCGCCGAGGTCGCCCGCCGCCACGAGGTGCTGCGCTGGCGCGTGCCGCAGTCGGGCGGGGTCCCGGCCGTCGCCGTGGACCCGCCGGGCGAGGTGCCGCTTCCCGTGGAGCAGGTCACCGAGGAGGGGTTGCGCGAGAGGCTGCAGGCCGAGGCGGCCTCACCGTTCGACCTGGCGAAGGGGCCGCTCTGGCGGGCGCTCCTGCTGCGCGTCGCCGACGACGAGCACGTGCTGGCCCTCACCGCCCACCACCTCGTCTTCGACGGCTGGTCGCAGTCGGTGCTCTACGAGGACCTCGGCCGCGCCTACCGGGGCGAGCCGCTCGCCGCGCTGCCCGCCTCCTTCGGCGGCTACGTCGCATGGCTCGCGGAGAAGGAGGCCGCCGCCGACCTCGACTGGTGGAGCGCGCGGCTCGACGGCGCCCCCACCGTGCTCGACCTGCCGAGGGACCATCCGCGCCCCGCCGTGCAGACCTTCGAGGGCGCGGGCGTCACGGCCGAGGCGGGCCTCTCGACCAGCGCCGCCGTCAGGGCGCTCGCCGCGCGCCTGGGGGCCACGCCGTACGCGGTCATGCTCGCGGCCTTCGGACAGGCGTTACGGCGGCTGACAGGCCGGCACGACCTGATCGTCGGCACCCCCGTCGCCGACCGCCGCGACCCCGCGCTGGAGCCGATGGCCGGATGCCTGGTGCAGATGCTGCCGGTGCGGCTGCGGATCGAGGACGACGAGGCGTTCGCCGCGCACGTCGCCAGCTGCCAGTCGACGCTGTCCGAGGCGCTCGCCCACCTCGACGTGCGCCTGGAACGGCTGGTGGACAGGCTCGGTCCTGGACGCGACCTGTCGCGCAACCCGCTGATCCAGGTGCTGTTCAACATGTACGACTTCACCGAGCCGCGGCTGAGCCTGCCGGGGGTGAGCGCCACCCCGCTGCCGCCCGGCCTGCCGGGGTCGCTGTTCGACCTCACCCTGTACGTCGGAGAGCGGCAGGGCAGGCACGTCCTGCAGGCCGTCTACAACCCCAGGCTGTTCGCCGCCGAACGGATCGAGGCGCTGCTGGAGGGCTACCTCACCCTCCTCGGCGACCTGGTCGCCGCCCCCGAGCGCCCGGTACGGCACGCCGCGCTCCGCCCCGCCGGCACCGCCCTGCCCGACGGGAGGGCGCCGCTTCCCGGCTGGGACGGCCCCGGCCTCGTCGAGACCGTCCTGGAGCGGGCGGAGGCCCATCCCGAACGCGTGGCGGTGAGCGGCGAAGGAGGCGAGCTGTCCTACGCCGACCTGGCCGAGATCGTCAGGACGACGGCCGCGACCGTGCGGCAGGGGCAGACGGTCGCGGTCCTGGCCGCCAGGCGCTGCGAGCTGCCCGCGCTGCTGCTGGGGGTGCTGGCCGGCGGAGCCCGCTGGGCGGTGCTCGACGCCGCCCATCCCTCCGCGAGGCTGGCCGCCCAGGCGCGGTCGGCCGGCGCCCAGGCCCTGATCGCCTGTCCCGGAGTCACCGTTCCGCAGGAGCTGTCCTGGCTCCCCCGCCCAGGCGGCGAGGGCCACGACGGCGCGGCGGTGCCGTACGAGCAGCAGGGGTATCTGTCCTTCACCTCGGGCTCCACGGGGGAGCCCAAGCCGGTCCGCGCGGGAGAGCGGCCGCTGGCCCGCTTCCTCGCCTGGTACCCCACCGCGCTCGGCCTGACGGAGGACGACACCTTCGCCCTGCTGGCAGGCCTCGCCCACGACCCGCTGCTGCGTGACGCCTTCACCCCGCTCGTCCTCGGCGCCCGCCTGTGCGTGCCAGGCCACGACCTCGTCCGCGACCCGGCCAAGCTCGCAGCGTGGCTGCGCGACCACGCCGTCACCGTCGTCCACCTGACCCCGCAGCTGGCCACGCTCATCGCCGCCGCCGGGGTCGCCTTACCCGACCTGCGGCTGGTGGTGTTCGGCGGGGACAGGCTGACCTGGGCCGACGTCGCCAGGTTCGCGCAGGTCGCGCCACGAGCCAGGATGGTCAACTCCTACGGCACCACCGAGACGCCGCAGACCCAGGCGATGCACCTCGTCGGCGAGCCCGGGGGCGACAGCGGCGACCCCGTGCCCGTCGGCCACGGCGTCGACGGCGCCGAGCTGCTCGTGCTCGGGGCGGACGGCGCCCCCGCCGCGGTCGGCGAGCTGGGCGAGGTCGTGATCAGGAGCCGCAGGCTGGCCGAGGGGTACCTCGACGAGCGGCTCACCGAGGAGCGCTTCGCCGTGGAGGCCGACGGCGTCCCCGGCCGCTACCGGACGGGAGACCTCGGCAGGTACGAGCCCGACGGCGGCGTGGTGCTCGCGGGCAGGAGCGACGGCCAGGTCAAGATCCGCGGCTACCGGGTCGAGCTGGGCGAGATCGAGCACGCGCTGCTGGCCCATCCCGGCGTGCGGGCCGCCGTCGCCGTGGCCGTCGACCAGCGGGCGGGGCCCGCGCTTCGGGCGTACGCGGTGCCGGAGAGCGCGGCCACGCACGCGGGCGAGTTACAGCGGCATCTGAGCAGCAGCCTGCCCGACTACGCGCTCCCCGCCGACCTGATCCTGCTGCCCGCGCTACCCCTGACCCCCAACGGGAAAGTCGACAGGGCCGCGCTGCCCGCCCCCGCTTCCCGGCCCGCGGCCCGCGGGGGAGAGGAGCCCGCCACCGGCACCGAACGGCTGATCGCGGGCGTCTGGCGGGAGGTCCTCGGCCTGCCGAGGGTCTCCGCCGGCGAGAACTTCTTCGAGATCGGCGGGCACTCGCTCGCCACCGCCCAGGTCCAGGCCCGTCTCACCGCCTCACTCGGCAGGGACGTTTCCATCGTCGATCTGTTCCGCTTCCCGACCGTCCGCGCGCTCGCCGCCCACCTCGATGGCGAGCGCCGTACGGCCGGACCGGAGCGTGCCGCCCGACGCATCGCGGCGCGCCAGGCACGACCGTCATCTCGCAGGCCTTACCAGGCCAGACAGGAGAACAAGGAATGACCGGTCCGGCGTACCACGAACCAGAGCAGGCCGTCGAGCCGATCGCGGTCATCGGGATCGCTTGCCGCCTCCCAGGCGCCGAGGACGTGCCCGCGTTCTGGCGCAACCTGGTCGACGGAGTGGAGTCCGTCAAGTTCTACACCCGCGAGGAGCAGGAGGCGCTCGGCGTCCCCGACTACCTGCTCGACGACCCGACCTTCGTGCGGGCGGCCTCGGTGGCCGAGGACTACGGCGCGCTCGACGCCGCCTTCTTCGGGATGTCGCCGCGAGAGGCCGAGCTGCGCGATCCGCAGCAGCGGATGTTCCTCGAGCTGTCCAACACCGCTCTGGAGGACGCGGGCTACGACCCCTCCCGCTACCAGGGCGAGGTCGGGGTCTACGGCACCATCGGCTCGGACGAGTACCAATGGATGTACATCAGGCCGAACCGCAAGGTGTTCGCCTCCGTGGGCAGCCTGGCGGTCTTCACCGGCAACCACCCCGACTACCTGGCGACCCTCGTCTCCTACAAGCTCGATCTGCGCGGGCCCAGCGTGACGATGCACACGGCCTGCTCCTCCTCCCTTGTCGCCATCCACGTGGCGTGCGAGGCGCTGCGCGCGGGTGAGTGCGACATGGCGCTGACCGGCGGCGTCTCGCTGGAGATGCCCGCCGAGTGGGGATACCAGTACCACCAGGACGGCATCTACGCCGCCGACGGGCACTGCAGGGCCTTCGACGCCGGAGCGGCGGGGACGATCTGGGGCGGAGGCGGCGGCGTCGCCGTGCTCAAGCGGCTGTCCGATGCCATCGCCGACGGCGACCACATCCGCGCCGTCGTCGCGGGCAACGCGATCAACAACGACGGCGCGACCAAGGTGGGCTTCTCGGCGCCCAGCGCGGAGGGCCAGGCCGCCGCGGTCTCGCTCGCGCTCGGCGTCGCCCAGGTCGACCCGCGCACCGTCACCTACGTGGAGGCCCACGGCACCGGCACCTCCCTCGGCGACCCGATCGAGGTGGCCGCCCTGTCCAACGTGTTCGGCAGCGGCACCGACGAGGCCGGCTGGTGCGGCATCGGCTCGGTGAAGACCAACATCGGCCACCTCGGCCCCGCCGCGGGCATCGCGGGCTTCATCAAGACCGTCCTGGCGCTCGAACACGGCATGATCCCGCCGACGATCAACTTCGAGAAGCCCAACCCGCGCATCGACTTCGGCACCAACCCCTTCTACGTCGCCTCCTCGCTGACCAAGTGGGAGACCGACGGCTTCCCCCGCCGCGCGGGCGTCAGCTCCTTCGGCATCGGCGGGACCAACGCCCACGTCGTGATGGAGCAGGCGCCGCCCGCCCCCGTGCCCACGACGCAGCCGCGCCCCGCCCACCTGCTGCAGGTGTCGGCCCGCACCTCCAGCGCGCTGGAGGCCGCCGTGCGCAGGCTGGCCGACCGCCTCGACGGGGCCGAGATCGACCTGGCGGACGTGGCGTTCACGCTGCGCAAGGGGCGGCGCGAGATGACCCATCGCGCCGCGGTGGTCGCCACCGACGCCGCCGACGCCGTCGCCGCGCTGACCGACCCACGCCGCCTGGTCAAGGGCAAGGCGGGCAAGCCGCGCGTGGCGTGGCTGTTCTCGGGCCAGGGCGCGCAGTACGCGGGCATGGGCGCGCAGCTGTACCGCACCGAGCCCGTCTTCGCGGCCGCCGTCGACGAGTGCGCCGAGATCCTGCGCGACGAGCTGGGCCTGGACATCAGGACCCTGCTGTTCCCCGAGGACGGCGAGCGCGAGCGGGCCGACGAGCGGCTGCGTCAGACCTCGCTCACCCAGCCCGCGCTGTTCACCGTCGAATGGGCGCTGGCGAGCCTGTGGCGCTCGTGGGGCGTGGAACCGGCCGCGATGGTCGGCCACAGCATCGGCGAGTACGTCGCCGCCACCTTCGCGGGCGTCTTCGACCTGCCCGACGCCCTGCGCCTGGTCGCGGCCAGGGGCAGGCTGATGCAGAGCATGCCGGAAGGCTCCATGCTCGCCGTCAGGATGGAGGAGGACGAGGTGCGCGGGCAGCTGCCCGACGGCCTGTCCATCGCCACCGTCAACGGGCCTGGCAGCTGCGTGGTGGCCGGGCCGACCACGCTGGTCGAGGAGTTCTCCGCCCGTCTCGAGGAGGCGGGCGTCGGGCGCACCATGCTGCGCACCTCCCACGCCTTCCACTCGCCGATGATGGACCCCATTCTCGGCGAGTTCCACGACGTCGTCGCCAGGGCGGCGCGTCACGCGCCGAGCAGGCCTTTCCTGTCCAACGTCTCCGGCACCTGGATCACCGCCGAGGAGGCGGTCGACCCCGCCTACTGGACGCGCCACCTGCGGGAGGCCGTCAGGTTCGGCGACTGCGTGGCCACACTCGCCGCCGAAGGGGAGTGGCGGCTGGTCGAGTGCGGCCCCGGCAGGCAGCTGGCCGGTCTCGCCAGGACCCAGCTGCCGCGCACCGGGCCCGCGCCGCTGGCCAGCCTGCCCGGCCCCGCCGACCCCAAGCAGGACCTCGAGGTGCTCTACGCCGCGGCGGGCACGCTGTGGACCTCGGGCGTCCAGCTCGACGCCGACGCCCTCGGCGAGCCCGCCCGCAGGGTGCCGCTGCCCGGCTACCCCTACGAGCGCACCCACCACTGGGTCCAGACGACCATCGACCCCGAGCTGGTCTACCCGCGCTCGCCGCGCGCGGGCGCGCTCGCCCCCGAGGAGTGGTACTCGGTCCCCGCGTGGCGGCAGGCCCCTGTCGCCCTCACCGCGGCCACCACCGCGTGGAGCGGGCGCTGCCTCGTCTTCGCCGGCCCCGCCGCCGAGCCGATGGTGGCCGCGCTGCGGACGGCGGGCGCCGACGTGGTGTCCGTGATCAGGGGCGAGACCTACGGCGTGGCCGCCGACGGCACGATCACGATCAGGCCGGGACGGCGCGAGGACTACGAGGCGCTGCTGGCCGAGACCGGGGTCCCCGCACGGGTGGTCCACGCCTGGGCCCTCGACGGCGAGCCCGCCGACGGCGTCCGGCAGACGCTGGCCGCCCAGGACGCGGGCTTCCACAGCCTGCTCGACCTGGTCCAGGCCCTCGCCCAGGCCGAACGCGAGCACGACGTCCACCTCGACGTCGTCACCGCGGGCACGCAGAGCGTCACGGGCCACGACCTTCACAGGCCCGAGCACGCCACGGTGGCCGGCATCGCCAAGGTCGTCCCCCTGGAGGCGCGCTGGCTGTCGGTGCGCCACATCGACCTCGAGGACGTCGTCTACGACCCCACCCCCCTGCTGGTCGAGCTGACCGCCGCTCCCGAGGAGCCCGAGGAGGGCGTGCCGCCGTCCCCCGTGGCCCTGCGGGCGGGGCGCCGCTGGGTGCGCGGCTACCAGCAGGTGCCCGTGGCCCCGCTCGACGGCGAGCCAGCGGGCCTGCGCGAGGAGGGCGTCTATGTCATCACCGGAGGGCTCGGCGGCATCGGCCTGACCCTGGCCGAGGACCTGGCCGCCAAGGTCAGGGCCAGGCTCGTGCTGATCAGCAGGTCGGGGCTGCCGCCGCGCGACGGATGGGACGCGCTCGAAGGCGCAGACGACCGCACGGGCCGCGCCGTCCGCGCCGTCCGCAGGATGGAGTCGGCGGGCGCGGAGGTGCTCGTCATGGCCGCCGACGTCACCGACCCCGCGAGCCTGCGCGAGGTCAGGACGGCGGCCCTCGGCAGGTTCGGCCGCGTCGACGGCATCGTGCACGCCGCGGGGCTGCCGGGCGGCGGCATGGCCGAGGTGAAGGAGCGCGAGGCCGCCGACCTCGTCATGGCGCCCAAGCTGGCGGGCACCCTCGCGCTGCGCGAGGTCTTCGGCGACCTCGACCTGGACTTCGTGTTGCTGTGCTCGTCGGTGACGGCCGTCGCTGGCGGCTTCGGCCAGGTGGACTACTGCGCCGCCAACAACTTCATGGACGCCTACGCCCACACCTGGCCTGGCCGGGTGCTGTCGGTGAACTGGGGGGCCTGGCTGGAGGTCGGCATGGCGGCCGAGGTCGCCGCCCCCGTCGCCTTCCGCGCGCTGCAGCGAGGCGACAGGGTCACCCCGTTCGACCATCCCGTCCTGTCCCACAGGCACGAGACCCCTGGCCGCACCCCCTGGTACGGCGGGACCGTCGCCCCAGACACCCACTGGATGCTGGACGAGCACCGCATGGCGCAGGTGCCCGTCATGCCGGGCACCGTCTACCTGGACTCCGCCCGCGCCGCCTTCCAGGACGCCGTGCCGAGCCCCGGCCCCGGCTACGAGGTCGAGCTGCGCGACGTGGCCTTCGTCGCGCCCATGCCCGTGGCCGACGGCGGCGCCGCCGAGCTGCGCGTGCACCTGACGCCCAGCGGCGACGGCATGGACTTCGAGGTGGTCAGCGTCGTCGGCGGGCGATCGCGCCAGCACGCCAGAGGAGCGGCGAGCTGGATCCGCGGCGGCCAGGAGCACGCCGCCGAGCTGGCAGAGGTGCGCGCCCGCTGCTCCCACGCCAGCAGCGACGACATCGCCCACGTGTTCGCCTCCGCCTCGGGCCTGCTGTCCTTCGGCCCCAGGTGGACCAGCCTGCGCTCGGTCTACCTCGGGCAGAACGAGGCGCTGGCCAGGCTGGAGGCGGGCCCCGAGGTGGCGGCCGAGATCGACGGGTTCGGCTTCCACCCCGCGCTGCTGGACGAGGCGACCGCGTTCCTGGGCGCCAGGAACGACCACAGCTTCCTGCCGATCGGCTACGGCAGGATCGTGGTGCACGCACCCGTCCCGGGACGGGTGTGGAGCCACGCCATCCAGCGCGACACGGGCAGCGCCGAGATCGTCGCCGTCGACTTCACCCTCTACGACGACGACGGCGGCAAGATCCTGACGATCTCCGACTTCGTGCTCCGCAGGATCGACAGGGACTCGGTCGCCCAGACGGTCGGCGAGGGCGCGAAGGAGAGCGTCGAGGACCGCGCCGTCGCCGAGGAGTCCGCCGCCGCCGGCATGGCGGTCGACCTCGACGGGGCCAAGGCGGGCATCTCGCCCGCCGACGGCGCCGACGCCTTCCGCAGGCTGCTGGCCGTCGGGCTCGGCACCCAGGTGGTGGTCAACGCCACCCCGCTGCCCGAGTTCGTCGCCGGGGTGCGCGAGCTGACCCAGGACACCGTCGCCGAGGAGCTGGACGGCGCGGCGGCCGCCGACGGCGCCCACGCGCTGGACGAGGACCACGTCGCGCCGCGCAACGAGCTGGAGAGCACGCTGGCGGGCCTGTGGGGCGAGGTGCTCGGCGCCAGGCAGGTCAGCGTCGAGCAGGACTTCTTCGAGCTGGGCGGCAACTCTCTCGTCGCGGTTCAGCTCATCGCGCTCATCAGGAAGAAGATCGGCGTCAGGCTGCCCATGCGCAGCCTCTTCCAGGTGCCGACGGTGGCGGGCATGGCCTCGCTGGTGGAGGAGCTGCGCGGCCAGCAACCGGTCAAGCAGGTGGCCCTGACCAGGCTGCCCAGGCAGGAAAGGGCGTGACATGCGCGACGGCGAGTACAAGGTCGTGGTCAACGACGAGGAGCAGTACTCCATCTGGTTCGCGGGCAGGCCGGTGCCCGACGGCTGGCGGGAGGCCGGCTTCGCCGGCGACAAGCAGCAGTGCCTGGACCACATCGAGCAGGTCTGGACCGACATGCGGCCGCGCAGCCTGCGTGAGGCCATGGGGCGGTAGGAGGAACGACAGGTGAGCGGCTCTTACGTCTTTCCCGCCTCCTACGCGCAGGAACGCCTGTGGTTCCTGTCCAGGTTCGACCCCGACGTGCCTGTGCACCACGTCAACATCGTGATCGACCTGCCGGAGGGCGCCGATCACGACAGGTGCGCCAGGGCGCTGGGGGAGATGGCCAGGCGGCACGAGACGCTGCGCACGGCCCTGGCCGTCGAGGACGGGAGCCTCGTCCAGGTGGTCATGGCCGAACTGC
Source organism: Nonomuraea recticatena (assembly GCF_039533245.1). Lineage (NCBI taxonomy): Bacteria > Bacillati > Actinomycetota > Actinomycetes > Streptosporangiales > Streptosporangiaceae > Nonomuraea > Nonomuraea recticatena. The sequence continues at coordinate 381,476 of NZ_BAAATE010000003.1, forward strand.
CGGTCACCCTCGCCCACACCGACCTCAGCGGCCTGCCCTCCGAGCAGGCCGAGAGGGAGTTCGACGCGCTGGCGGGCGCGGACGCCAGGCTGCCCTTCCAGCTGGACCAGGCGCCGCTGTGGCGGGCGCGCATGGTCCGGCTGGCCGAGGGCGACCAGCGCCTGGTGTTCGTCGTCCACCACGCGGTCTTCGACGCCAGCTCGGGGCCGACCTTCGTCAACGAGCTGCTGGAGATCGAGGCCGCGCTGGCGCAAGGGCGGCCGCACGGGCTGCCCGACCTGGCCATCCAGTACGCCGACTACGCGGTGTGGCAGCGCGAGCACCTGGCCCAGGGCGTGCTGGCCGAGCAGATCGGTTACTGGCGAGAGAGGCTGGCGGGGCTGCCACGGGATCTGGGCCTGCCCACGGACAGGCCCCGCCCCGCCGTCCGCGGCCATGAGGGAGCCGAATACCACCTGAGCCTGCCCGCCGAGCTGGTCGACGACCTGGAGGCGCTGGCCAGGCGGCGCGGCGCGACGCTGTTCATGGTGCTGCTCGCGGGGTTCAAGGCGCTGCTGGCCCGCCACGCCGACCAGTACGACGTCGCGGTGGGCTCGCCGGTGGTGGGCAGGGACCTGCCCGAGGTCGAGCCGCTGATCGGCATGTTCATCAACACGCTGGTGCTGCGGACCGATCTCGGCGGCGACCCCTCCTTCGGCGAGCTGCTCGAGCGGGTGAGGACGACCGTGCTGGAGGCGCTCGACCACGCGGAGGCGCCCTTCGACCGGCTGGTCGAGGCGCTCCAGCCGGAACGCGACCCCAGCCGCACCCCGCTCTTCCAGGTGGGCTTCAACCTGTTGCCGCTGGAGGTCAGGGGGCGCTTCCCCAACGGCACGGCCCAGCTCGACCTGAGCATGGACGTCGTCAGGTCGAGTGAGGGCGCCGGGCTCTGGCTCGAGTACAGCACCGAGCTGTTCGACGAGGAGAGCGTCGCGCGCCTGGCCGGCGCCTACCGGCTCCTGCTCGCCGCCGTGGCCGCCGATCCCGGGCTGCGGCTGTCGGAGCTGCCGCTCATGTCGGACGAGCAGCGCGGGCGGATGCTCGACGAATGGACGGCGACCGCCGCGCCGTACCCGGGGCTGCCGCTGCACGATCTGGTCGCCGAGCAGGCCAAGCGCACACCCGACGCGATCGCCGTGAAGACCGTGGAGGGCGAGGAGCTCACCTACGCCGAGCTGGTCACCAGGGCGGAGGACCTCGCCAGGCTGCTGGCCGCGCGTGGCGTGGGCGTCGAGTCGTGCGTCGCGCTGTGCCTGCCGCGCGACGCCGACCTCATCGTCGCGCTGCTCGCCGTGCTGCGGGCGGGCGCGCACTACCTGCCTCTCGACCCCGCCTATCCCGCGGAACGGCTCGCCTACCTCCTGTCGGACTCGGGCGCCGCCCTGCTGCTGACCCACTCCTCCCTCCTCGACCGCCTGCCCGGCACGCGGCCTGAGGAGCTCCTGCTCGACCGGCGCCCGCCCGCGCCCGAGGGGCCGCTGCCCACCGTCACCCAGGACCACCTGGCCTACCTGATCTACACCTCGGGCTCGACGGGCCGTCCCAAGGGTGTGGAGGTGCCGCATCGCGGCGTGGTCAACCTGGTCACCGACGTCGTCCGCACCCTCGGGGGCGGCAGCGCGCTGCTGATGACCTCGCTGTCGTTCGACATCGCCGCACTGGAGATCTTCACGCCGCTGCTGTCCGGCGGCACGCTGGTGATCGCGCCGGAGGACGCCGCGCGCACACCGAAGCAGGTCAGGGCCGCGGCGGCCGAGGTGGACCTGGTCCAGCTGACCCCCTCGGTGGCGGGGCTGGCGCTGCCCGAGCTGCCGCCCGGCCTGCCGCGCGTCATCTGCGGAGGCGAACCGCTGCCCGCCGACCTGGCCGCCGGCCTGCTGCGGGTCGCGGGGGAGCTGTGGAACTTCTACGGCCCCACCGAGACCACGATCTGGTCGACCGCCTACCGGGTGCCGCACGACGCGACCACCATGCTCATCGGAGGGCCGGTGGCCAACACCACCGCCTACGTGGTCGACGGCCACCTGCGCCCCGTGCCCGTGGGCGTGCCGGGCGAGCTGCTGCTCGGCGGCGCGGGCGTGACGCGCGGCTACCACGGCCGCCCCGGGCTGACCGCCGAGCGGTTCGTGCCCGACCCGTTCGGCACGGCGGGCGGCCGCCTCTACCGCACGGGCGACCTCGTCAGATGGCGGCCCGAAGGGACGCTGGAGTACCTGGGCCGCCTGGACGACCAGGTGAAGGTCCGCGGCGTGCGGATCGAGCCCGACGAGATCGCTGCCGTGCTCGCCGAGCACCCCTCGGTACGGCGCGCGGTGGTGACGGTGCGCGACGACGCCCCCGGCGGGCGCGGCCTGGTCGGCTACCTCGACTGGACAGGCCAGGAGGGGCCCGCCGGCATGACCGGCGAACTGCGCGCGCACCTGCGCTCCAGGCTGCCGGAGGCGATGATCCCCGCCGCCTTCGTGGCGGTGGACGCCTTCCCCGTGATGCCCAGCGGCAAGCTCGACAGGGCGGCCCTCCCGCCGCCGCGGGCCGTCGAGAGCGCCGAGCGGGTCGAGCCGCGCACCCCTGCCGAGAAGCGGCTGTGCGCGATCTGGGCCGAGCTGCTCGGCAGGGACCACGTGGGCGTGCGCGACGACTTCTTCGCCTCGGGCGGACACTCGCTGCTGGCCGTCCGCCTGGTCGGCCGTGTCTTCGAGGAGTTCGGCGTGGATCTGCCGCTGCGCCGCTGCTTCGAGGCGACCACCGTCGAGGCGCAGGCGCTGGCCGTGCTCGAATTGGGCCCGGGCGAGGCCGAACCGCTCGAGCCGCCGCCCATCCCGCGCAGGCCCGACCCGTCGGCGCCCGCGCCCCTGTCGGACGCCCAGCGCCGCCTGTGGATCATCGACAGCCTCGACCCCGGCAACCCCGCCTACACGCTCTCGTGGGCGTACGGGATCAGGGGGCCGCTCGACCCCGCCGCCATGGCCGCGGCCTTCGACGCCCTGGTGGACAGGCACCCCGTCCTCGGCCACGTCGTCACGGTCCTGGACGGGGAGCCCTGGCAGCACCCCGGCCCCTCACGGCCCAGGCTGACCGTCACCGAGCTGACCGCGCGGGAGGCGGACGAGGTCGAGCTCGCGGAGGCGGCCTTCCGCTTCGACCTGACCACGGGACCGCTGGTCCGCGCCCTGCTCGTCAGGGTGGCCGAGGACGAGCACCGGCTGGTGCTGACCCTCCACCACCTCCTCGCCGACCGCTGGTCGGTGGCCATCCTGCTCAACGAGCTGCTGGAGCTGTACGCGGGGCAGCGCCCGCCCGAGCCCGGTGTCGGCTACGCCGACTACGTCGAGTGGCGGCGCGAGCAGCCCGCGGGCGACGACCTCGCCTACTGGCGCGAGGCGCTCGCCGACCTGCCCGACGTCCTCGACCTGCCCGCCGACAGGCCGAGGCCGCCGCTGCGGACCCACGAGGGGGCGCGGCTGCTGTTCGAGCTGGACCGCGACCTCGCCGACGGCCTGCGCGCGCTGGCCGCCGAGCAGCGGGCCACCCCGTTCATGGCGCTCGTGGCGGGGCTGCAGGCGCTGCTGTCCCGCTACACGGGACGACAGGACATCCCGCTCGGCACGCCCATGTCGGTCAGGCCGCACCCCTCCCTCGACGGGACGGTCGGCCTGTTCCTCAACACGCTGGTCCTGCGCGGCGACCTGTCGGGCGAGCCGAGCTTCACCGAGCTGCTGCGCCGCACCCGCGACACGGTCCTCGGCGCCTTCGAGCACGCGGGACTGCCCTTCGAGGTGCTGGTGGACGAGCTGGACGTCAGACGGGACCTGTCGCGCAACCCCCTGTTCCAGGTCATGCTCGCCTACCAGAACACCCCCGACCTGCCGGGCGACGGCCACGGCCTGAGGCTGGAGCGCCGCGACGTCCGCCCCGGCACGGCCATGTTCGACCTCGGGTTCGTCGTCGAGGAGCGGGCGGACGGATCACTGCTGTGCGTCCTCGACTACGCCACCGACCTGTTCGACGACGACAGGATGCGGCGCCTGGCCGAGCACTTCCGCGCGCTGCTGGCGGCCGCGGTCGCCGACCCGGCGGCCCCCGTCGCCGACGCCGCCCTGCTCACCCCGGGCGAGCTGGCCACCATCGAGTCGGCCAACCACACGGCCGCCGAGCAGCCCCGCGCCGCCCTGCACGAGCTCGTGGCCGCCCAGGTCGCGCGCGCCCCGCACGCGCCCGCGCTGAGCTTCGACGGGGCCGGGTGGATCACCTACGAGGAGTTCGCCGCCAGGGTGAACCGGCTGGCCAGGAGGTTGTGCGCGCTCGGGGCCGGGTGCGACCAGGTCGTCGGCGTGTGCCTGGAGCGCGGGACCGACCTGGTGGTCGCCGTCCACGCCGTCCTCGCGGCGGGCGCGGCCTACCTGCCGCTCGAGCCCGACCATCCCCGCGACCGGCTGGCCTTCATGACGGCCGACGCCGGCGCGCGGCTGGTGATCTCGACAGGCCGGTCGTCGGGCTCGCTGCCCGACGACGTCGTCCACGTGCTGCTCGACCGCGACGCCGACGTCATCGGCGCCGAGGACCCCGCCCCGCCCGGCGTCGCCGTCCCCGCCGACGCGCTCGCCTACGTGATCTACACCTCGGGCTCGACGGGCAGGCCGAAGGGCGTCGGCGTCTCCCACCGCGCGATCGTCAACAGGCTGCTCTGGATGCAGGACACCTTCGGGCTGACCGGGGCCGACCGCGTGCTGCACAAGACGCCCTTCTCCTTCGACGTGTCGGTGTGGGAGCTGTTCTGGCCCTTCATGACCGGCGCGGGCCTGGCCGTCGCCAGGCCCGGCGGGCACGCCGACCCCGCCTACCTGGCGGGTCTCATCGAGGCCGAGGGAGTCACCACCGCGCACTTCGTGCCGTCCATGCTGGACGCCTTCCTGGAGGAGCCGCGGCTGCCGGGGACGCTGCGCAGGGTCGTCTGCTCGGGAGAGGCGCTGAGCGCCGACCTGGCCGACCGCTTCCACGACCGCCTGCCCTCCGCCGGGCTGCACAACCTGTACGGCCCGACCGAGGCGGCGGTGGACGTCTCCTGGCACGCCTGCGGGCCTGGCGAACGCGTGGTTCCCATCGGGCGCCCCATCGCCAACACCCGCCTGGAGATCCTCGACGACCGGCTGAACCGCGTGCCTGTCGGCGTGCCTGGCACGCTGTGGATCGGCGGCGTCCAGCTCGCCCGAGGCTACGCCGGCAGGCCGGGGCTGACCGCCGAGCGGTTCGTCCCCGACCCCTACGGCCAGGAGGGCGCCCGCCTGTACGACACGGGCGACCTGGCCAGGTGGCGGCCCGACGGCGAGATCGAGTACCTCGGCAGGTCCGACTTCCAGGTCAAGATCCGCGGCATGCGGGTGGAGCTGGGCGAGATCGAGGCGGCCATGGCGGGGCTGCCAGGCGTGCGAGCGGCGGCGGCCCACGCGGTCGAGGACGGCGCCGGCCTGCGCCTGGTCGGCTACGTGGTGCCGGAAGCGGCCGGCCAGCCGGCACCGGAGGGCGGTCACGCGGTGCCGGAGGGCGGTCACGCGGTGCCGGAGGGCGGTCACGTGGCGCCGGAGGGCGAGGCGGACCCGTACGGCTGGCGTGAGCGGCTGGCGCGTCTGCTGCCCGACCACATGATCCCCACCAGCTGGGTGCTGATGGACGCGCTGCCCCTCACCCGCAGCGGCAAGCTCGACAGGAAGGCGCTGCCCCGCCCGCTGAGCCAGGCGGCGGCCGCGCACGCCGAACCCGAGGGGCCCGCCGAGCTCGCCGTCGCCGCCGCATGGGGCGAGGTGCTCGGGCTCGAGCGGGTCTCGGCCCACGACAACTTCTTCGCCGTCGGCGGCGACTCCATCCGCAGCCTGAAAGTGGTCGCCCGCCTGCGGGCGGCGGGCTATGCCGTACGGCTGGAGCAGCTGTTCCTCCACCAGACGCTCGGCGAACTGGCCGCGCGCCTGACCGTGGCGGAGGCGGCGCCGCCACCCGAGACGCAGGTCGCGGCCTTCGGGCTGCTCAACCCCGAGGACTTGGCGCTGATGCTGGAAGGTGAGGCGGAATGACGGTCACGACGGGGGCGGCAAGCGGCCTGGAGGACGCCTACCCTCTGGCCACGCTGCAGGCTGGGATGCTCTACCACAGCGCCTACGAACCCGGCGCGCTCACCTACCACGACCTGACCACCGTCACGCTTCGCGGACACTTCGACAGGGAGTCGTTCGAGGCCGCGCTCGCCGAGCTGGCGGCCAGGCATCCGGTGCTGCGCACCTCGATGGATCTCACCAGGTTCAGCGAGCCTGTGCAGCTGGTGCACCGCTCGGCGGTCATCCCGCTGGAGGTCACCGATCTGTCCTGCGACCCCGAGGCGGGAGAGCGGGTCAAGGAGTGGTCGGAGGGGGAGAAGCGACGCCCGTTCGACTGGTCGACGCCGCCCCTGGCCAGGTGCCATGTGCACCTGCTCGCCGACGGTCACTTCGCCTTCAGCCTCAGCTTCCACCACGCCATCCTCGACGGGTGGAGTGTGGCGGCGCTGATCACCGAGCTGTTCCGCCGCTACCACGCTCACCTCTCCCACGATCCGCTCCCCGTGACGGCGCCCTCGGCCGGCTTCAGGGAGCTGGTCGCGGCCGAACGCGCGGCCCTCGCCTCGGAGGCGTCGCAGGAGTTCTGGCGCGAGCGGGTGACCGACGCGCCGGAGACCCGCATCCCCCGCCTGCGCGGCCACGGCGTGGAGGGCGAGAGCCTCGTCGAGGTGTTGCGCGAGCCGGTGCCCCCGGCGCTGCTGGCCGAGCTGGAGCAGGCGGCCAGGTCCCTGCGGGTGCCGCTGCGCACCGTGCTGCTGGCCGTCCACCTGCGCGTGCTGGCGCTGGTGACCGGCGCGCCCGAGGTGATGACGGGGCTGGTCACCCACGGCCGTCCGGAGAGCGAGGCCGGCGAGGAGGTGCTCGGGCTGTTCCTGAACACCGTGCCGCTGCGGATCGACGTCACGGCGCCCAGCTGGGCGGCGCTGGTGCGCAGGGTGTTCGACGCCGAGGTGGCGCTGATGCCGCACCGGCGCTACCCGCTGTTCGAGATCCAGCGCGCCTCGGGCCGCTCGCCGCTGCTCGACGTGCTGTTCGACTTCCGCGACTTCCACGTCTACCGGGGGATGCCCGGCATCGAGGTGGTGGACCAGGAGTTCTTCGAGCAGACCGACCTGCCGTTCGCGACGAGCTTCACCCGCGCGAGGGAGCACGGGGGGTTCGAGCTGGCGCTCGCCTACGACAGGAACCAGTTCGGCGCCGAGCAGGTCGCCGCGATCAGGGACCACTACCTGACCGCGCTGCGCCAGGCCGTCGACACCGGCGCCGATCCCCGGCCCTCTGGCCCCTACCTGGAGCGGGACGCGGCCTCGATCGAGCGGTGGAACGACACCGCCCTGCCGTACGACGCCGCGTCGCTGCACGAGATCGTCGCCGCGCAGGCGCTGCGCACGCCCACCGCGCCCGCCGTCTGTTACGACGGCGTCTGGCTCACCTACCGGCAGCTGGCGGCCCGCGCCCGCGCCGTCTCCGACCTGCTGGTCGCGGCGGGGACGGTCCAGGGCGACGTGGTCGGCGTGTGCATGGACCGCGGCCCCGACCTGCTGCGCGCGCTGCTGGCCGTCCTCGCGGCGGGCGCGGCCTACCTGCCGCTCGAGCCCTCGCTGCCCGCCGACCGGCTCGCCTACATGATCGAGGAGGCGGGCGCGCGGACGGTGCTCGCGGACGCCGGCACCGCGGCCCTGCTGCCCGACGGCGTCGCGCTGCGCGTGGACGGCCCCGCCGCAGGCCCCGCGGGCCCGCTGCCCGAGGTCCATCCCGACGCCCTCGCCTACGTCATCTTCACCTCGGGCTCGACAGGACGGCCGAAGGGTGTCGGGGTCTCGCACAGGGCGATCGTCAACCGCCTGCGCTGGATGCAGCAGACCTTCCCGCTCACCCACGCCGACAGGGTCGTCCAGAAGACGCCCATCGGCTTCGACGTGTCGGTGTGGGAGCTGTTCTGGCCGCTGATGGTCGGCGCGGGCCTGGTCGTGGCGCGGCCGGACGGGCACAAGGACAGCGCCTACCTGGCCTCGCTGATCACCTCGCAGCGGATCACCACCCTGCACTTCGTCCCCTCGATGCTGGCCGTCTTCCTGGAGGAGCCCCTGCTGCCCGAGACGATGCGGCGGGTGATCTGCTCGGGCGAGGCGCTCGGCGCCGACCTGGCCGGCCGCTTCCTCGAGCGCCTCCCCCAGACCGAGCTGCACAACCTGTACGGCCCGACCGAGGCGGCCGTGGACGTCTCCTGGCACGCCTGCGCGCCGGGCGAGCCGTCCGTGCCCATCGGCGGGCCGATCACCAACACCCGCATGGAGATCCTCGACGCGCGCGGCGAGCGCGTGCCGATCGGCACGCCAGGTGAGCTGTGCCTGGGCGGTGTTCAGCTGGCCCGCGGCTACGTCAACAGGCCCGCCCTGACGGCCGAGCGGTTCGTGCCCGACCCCTACGGCCGGCCCGGCTCGCGCCTGTACCGCACGGGCGACGTGGCCAGATGGCTGCCGGGCGGCGAGGTGGAGTACCTCGGCAGATCCGACTTCCAGGTCAAGATCCGCGGCCAGCGCGTCGAGCTGGGCGAGATCGAGGCCGTCCTCGCCGCGCAGCCGGAGGTCCGCGCGGCGGTGGTGACGCTGAGGCAGGAGCGGCTGGTCGGCTACGTGGTCCTCGACCCCGACTCGGAGATCGACGGGGCCGCGCTCGCCGTACGGCTGCGCGGGCGGCTGCCCGAGCACATGGTGCCGGGCGCATGGGTGGTGCTGGAGAGCCTGCCCGTCACGGCCAACGGCAAGCTCGACAGGGCCGCCCTGCCCGCCCCGGGGGAGCAGGAGAGAGAGCGGTACGTTCCGCCGCGCGATCCCTTCGAGGCGCGCCTGGCCGTGCTGTGGGAGGAGACGCTGGGGGTGCGCGCCGTCAGCGTCCACGACGACTTCTTCGCCCTCGGCGGCCACTCGCTGCTGGCGCTGCGCCTGACGATGCGGCTGCGCAAGGAGCTGGGCAGGGACGTGGCGCTGTCGTCCGTGCTCACCGCGCCCACCGTCGCGCTGCTGGCCGCCGAGCTGCGCCGTCCGCAGGACAACGACGGTGCTCCCGAGCGGATCGTGCCGCTGAGGCCCGCCGGTGACCGTACGCCGATCTTCCTGTTCCACGCTCTCGGCGGGCAGGTCTTCCGCTACCTGCCGCTCACCCGGCACCTGGGCGCCGACCAGCCCGTCTACGCGATCCAGGCCGCGGGGCTCGCCTCGGGCGAGGAGCCGCACGCGACGCTGGAGGAGATGGTCGACGACTACGTCGCGCACCTGCTCAAGATCCGGCCCCACGGCCCCTACGTGCTCGGCGGGTTCTGCATCGGCGGCAACATCGCCCTGGAGAGCGCAAGGCGGCTGCGGGCCATGGGCGAGCAGGTGCCGCTGGTGGTGCTCTTCTACTCCGACGCCGACGAGCCCGTCCTGCGCGCCTCCCTGGAGGACGACGCGGTCCTGCTCATGCACGCCCTGGCCGGCGGGCCCGTGCAGGTCGAGCTGGAGGACCTGCACAGGATGGACCCCGAGGAGCGGCTCCTCACCGTCATCGACGCCGCGGCCCGCGCCGACACGCTGCAGCCCGACACCGCGGACCTGAACCAGGCCCGCCGCTTCGTGAAGGTCTTCCGCGCCAACGCCCACGCCGTGGGCCACTACCGGCACGACCCCTACGACGGCGACGTGCTGCTGTTCTCGCCGGCCGAGAACGGCGCCGCCCCCGGCGACATGGGCTGGAGCTCGGTGATCACCGGCAGGCTGCGCATCTCGCCGATCCTCGGCGACCGCTTCACCGTTCTGTACGAGCCCCTGGTCGCCGACGCGGCCGCCGAACTGAGGAGCAGCATCGACCATGGCCTCACCGACGGCTGAGCCCGCCACCCTGTGGCGCAACCCCGACTTCATGAAGCTGTGGGCGGGGGAGAGCTTCTCGCTGATCGGCACCCAGGTGACCGTGCTGGCGATGCCCATTGTGGCCTTCCTGCTGCTGAACGCCTCCGTCGCGGAGATGGGCGTGCTCGGCGCGCTGGCCAGGCTGCCGATGGTGCTGTTCTTCGTCGTCGGCGTCTGGGTCGACAGGATGCGCCGCCGTCCCGTGTTGATCTGGAGCGACGCCGGGCGCGCGCTCATGCTCGCCACCGTGCCGCTGCTGTTCCTGATGGACCTGCTGACGCTGTGGTGGCTGTACGTCGTGGTCTTCGTCATGGGCGTCCTCGGTGTGCTGTTCGAGATCGCCTACCGCTCCTACCTGCCGGTGCTGGTGCCGCCCGAGCACCTCGGCGAGGGCAACAGCAAGCTGCAGCTCAGCGACTCCCTCTCCAAGGCGATCGGGCCGAGCCTCGCGGGCGTGCTGGTCGCGGCCCGCTCGGCGCCGCTGGTCATCCTCATCGACGTGGCCAGCTACGTCGCCTCCGCCCTGTGCCTGCTGTCGATCAAGAAGAAGGAGGAGGCGCCGCAGCCCGACGGCGGCGGCTCCATGCTCGGCGCCATCCGGCAGGGATTCAGCTGGGTGATGACCCAGCCCCAGGTCAGGCCGCTGGCCATCGCCACCGCCGTCTACTCCTTCTTCGACATCGGCATCCTGCAGACGCTCTACTTCCCCTACGTCGTCGACGGCGTCGGCGTGCCCGCGGCGTGGGTGGGCGGGGTGCTGGCCGTCGGCGGCATCGGGGCGCTCATCGGGGCGTGGCTGTCGGTCAGGCTGATGAAGGGCATCGGCCCAGGGCCGACCATGCTGTGGTCAACCGTGGTGGGCAACAGCGCGCTGCTCCTGGTGCCGCTGGCCGGAGGGCCCCTGTGGCTGGCGCTGACGATGCTGGGTGTGGCGCAGTTGCTGGTCGGGCTGTGCGCGCAGGTGTTCATGGTCAACAACATCACCGTGCTGCAGACCTCGACGCCGAGGGAGCTGACCGGCAGGGTCATCGCGACGATCTGGGCGATGGGGCTGGTGCCCGCGCCCCTGGGCGCCCTGGTGGCGGGGCTGCTCGGTCAGGCGGTGGGGATGCGGCCCGTCGTGCTGGTCGCGGCGCTGATCGGCGCGCTGGTGCCGATGGCCGTCCTCGCCCTGTCGCCGATCCCCAAGATGCGCACGCTGCCCGAGGCGCCCGTCAGCGCCTGAGCCCCAGGAGCCGAATTCGTCAGGAGTTGAGCTCGGCCAGCCAGCCGAGCTGCTCGATCCGATCGTCCATGGTCGGGGCGTTGAGCCCGACGATCAGCCTGGTGGCGCCCGCCTTGCGGTAGGCGCCCATCAGCTCCCTCACCCGGTCGGGCGTGCCGCACAGGGTCAGCGCGTCGATCAGGTCGTCGGGCAGCTCCTCCACGGCCTCACCCATGTCGCCGTCAAGATAGGCGTCCTGCACCCTGGCGGCGGCCGAGCCGAAGCCGAGGCGGTGCGCGAGCCTGTTGTAGAAGTTGACGCCCTTGGTCCCCATGCCGCCGAGATACAGCGCCACCATCGGTCTGACCATGTCGCGGGCGTAGTCGGCGTCGTCGTCGACCATGGCCATGACCATCGGCGACACCTCCACCCGCGACGCGTCGCGGCCCGCGCGTGCCGCCCCCGCGCGCAGGTGCGCGAGCGTGTCGGCCAGGTGCTCGGGAGGGAAGTGGATGGGCAGCCAGCCGTCGGCGACCTCGCCGGCCAGTTCCACCGCCTTCGGGCCCATCGCGGCCAGGTGGACGGGCAGCGGCTGCCTGACGGGCCCGATCGTCATCGTCAGCGCCTTGCCCCTGCTGTCGGGTAACGGCAGCACGATGCTCGGGCCCTCGTGCTCGACGGGCCGCTGCTCGAGCGCGGTCCGCACGACGGCGACGTAGTCGCGCAGGTGGGCCAGCGGGCGCTCGTAGCGCTGACCGTGCCAGCCCTCCGACACCTGCGGGCCGGAGGCGCCGAGGCCGAGCAGGAACCTGCCGCCGGAGACCCTGTCGACGGTGGCCGCGGCCATCGCGGTGGCGACCGCCGTACGGCTGGACATCTGGATCACGCCGGTGCCCAGCGCGATGCGCTCGGTGCCGGCCGCCAGCCAGGCCAGGGTCGTGGCGGGATCGACGCCGTAGCCCTCGGAGGCCCACGCCGAGTCGTAGCCGAGTCTCTCGGCCTCCTGCACCAGCATGAGCTGGGCGTTCGGGTCGGCCGCCGCCGGGCCGAGAGTGCCGATGCTCAATCCCAGACGCACAGCCGCCTCCTGTCACCAGATGCCGTGATCACATCATCGTCGAGGAGCCCGCGGGAGACCAGATCAACGAGCCATCGGATCAGCGCATGCCCTGCTCCACCGAGCGCCGCGCCGCCTCCCTGCTGTCGCCGTAGCCGACGAACAGCCGCGTCGACATGTCGGCGAAGTGCAGAGGAACGTGCTCAAGGGGCAGCAGGCCCGCGATGGCGAGACTCACCAGCCCGTGTCTCATCGTCCACAGCTGGACCGACCAGCCCAGCAGGCCCATCGGGTCGACCGGCTCGAACCTGCCCGCGTCCACGCACCGGCGCACCGCCGCCACCAGCCGCTGGAAGGCCGCCTCTCCCTCCGGCGCGGCGGCGCCGGCCGCTGGTGGGAGTGGTCTGGAGCGTGATGAACCGCGCGCCGCCGGCCTGGCGTGCGGACCGGCCGTCGGAGCGGATCAACCCTTGAGACCTGAGCGGGAGATGCCCTCGATGACCCAGCGCTGGGCGACCAGGTAGAGCACGATCACCGGAAGGCTGGCGATCACGGCTCCGGCCATGAGCAGGTCGTAGCGGATGTTGTTGGCGCCCTGGAAGTTGCCCAGGCCCGCGGGAAGGGTCAGGGCCTCGGGGCTCAGCAGCACGTAGATCGGCCACAGGAAGTCGTTCCAGTTGGTGAGGAAGGACAGCAGGAACAGCGTCACCAGCGCGGGCCTGGCCAGCGGGAGCGCGATCGAGGTGAAGATCTGCCACCGGTTGCACCCGTCGAGCTCGGCCGCCTCCTCCAGCTCACCCGGCAGGGTGAGGAAGAACTGCCGAAGGAAGAACACCCCGAAGGCGCCCGCCGCGGCGGGGACGATGACGGCGGGCAGGCTGTCCACCCACGCCAGCTCGTTGACGATCAGGAAGTTGGGGATCAGCAGCACCACCGGCGGGACGAACAGCGTCGCCACGATCACGGTGAAGATCGTGTTGCGGAAGCGGAAGCGCAGCCTGGCCAGCGCGTAGGCGGCGGGGGCGGCGGTGGCCAGCACGAGCGTCGCGTGCCCCGTCGCGGCGATCAGGCTGTTGGCGAACCAGGTCATGATGGGGCTGTCCGCGCTGCCCAGGATCTCCCTGTAGGCGTCGGTCGTCGCGGGGTCGGGGATCCACTGAGGTGTCGTGGACCCTGCCATCTCGCGGGTCTTGAACGAGGTCGACAGCATGTAGACCAACGGGCTCAGGTAGAGCGCGGCCATCACCGCGAGCACGAGGTGGAGCAGGGCCCGCCGTACGCGCCGCAGGTCGGTTCTCATGGCGTCCGCCTGTCTCTGAAGGCGCCGAACACCAGGGCGCTGGCCAGCATGAGGAACGCGGCCAGGACGAAGCTCATCGCCGAGGCGGTTCCCATGTCGAACTGGCGCAGGCCGGTCTCGGCGATCAGGTAGATCGCGGTCTTGGTCTGGTCGGCGGGCGCGCCCGCGGTGATCAGGTAGGACTGACCGAACATGTTGGCCGAGGCCAGGATGGTCGCGTTGACCACGAACACCGTGACGGGCCGCAGTCCCGGCAGGGTGACCGCCGTGAAGCGGTGCCAGGCGCTCGCGCCGTCGACCATCGCGGCCTCGTGCAGTTCGCGGGGGATGTCCTGGAGCCCGGCCAGGAAGATGACCGCGTTCAGCCCGAGGGTCCACCAGACGGTGACGCCGACCAGCGCGATCCATACGGGCGGCACGTCCGTGGTCCACTGCACGTCCAGGCCGAGATAGTGGTTGACCAGGCCGATGTTGCCGTCGAGCAGGTACCTCCAGACGAACCCCACGACGGCCACGCCCAGCACGTACGGCGCGAAGTAGACCGCGCGGTAGACGTTGCGCCCTCTGAACCTGCCGTTCATCAGCAGCGCGACCGCCAGGGGCAGCACGATGAGGATGGGCACGGAGGCCACCGTGAAGATGCCGGTGGCCCGCATCGCCGTCCAGAAGCGCGAGCCGTCCACGCTGCCAGGATCGAACAGGTCCGCGTAGTTGCCCAGCCCCACGAAGGGCTTGGCGGGCAGGTTGATGTCCCACTCGTGCAGGCTGGTCCAGAAGCCGAAGCCGATGGGCACCACCATGAAGACCGCGAACAGCGCCAGGTAGGGAGCGAGGAACGCGTAGGGCGTCCACCAGCGCATCCGGCCGACGGACGGCGCCGGTACGGCGCGCCGTACCGGCCCCTCGGTCCTCGTCAGCAGGCTCACCTGGTGTACTTCCGCTTGTTCTCGGCCAGCAGCTTGTCCGCGGTCGCCACACCGTCCTTCAGCGCCTCGGCCGGGCCGGCCTCCTTCAGCACCGCCTTGGCCACGGCCAGCTCCAGCGCCTTCGACTGGACGTCGCCGACACCGGGCAGCGCGGGCAGGAAGTGGAAGGCGTCCAGGTCGGCCGCCAGCCTGATCTGCGGGAGGTCGGCGATCGCGGCGTCCTGGCGGGCGGAGTTACGGGCCGGGATCATGCCGGCCTTGGCCCACTCGGTCGACTGGCGGCTCATGTGGTCGACGAAGAACTTGGCCGCCTGCACCTTGTTCGGGTCCTTGCCCGCCTGGGAGGTCAGCACGAAGTTGTGCGAGGCGCTCCACACGGCGGCGCTCGCGCCGATGGTGGGCACGGGGGACAGGCCCCACTTCAGGTTGGGCGCGTTGGTCTTGAGGTCGTTGATCTGCCAGATGCCGTCCCAGGTGAAGCTGACCTTGTCGTTCTTGAACGCGGCGTACTGGGTGTCGATCGCCACCTTGGCGGGGCTGTATCCCCTGTCGATCTGCTCGACCATCCACGTCAGCGCCTCGACCCCCTGCTCGGAGCCCCACAGCGCCTTCGCGCCGTCCTCGCTGTAGAGCTCGCCGCCGTGCTGCCAGAGCAGGCTCATGAACATCAGGTGCGCCGGCCACTTGCTGGGCATCCAGAACGGGTTGGCCACCCCCGCCTTCTTCAGCTCGGCCAGCGCGGCCTCGTAGGAGGCTTTGTCGGAGGGGGCCTCCTTGAGCCCGATCTTGTCCAGGTGCCCCGCGTTCCAGTAGTCGCCCAGGCTGTGCACGTCCAGCGGGATGCCGTAACGCTTGTCGCCGAAGACCCCAGCGCCCCACACGGCCGGGATGAAGTCGCTCTCGCTCAGCTCCAGCGCGCCGACCACGTCGTCGAGCGCGATCAGCACCTGCCTGGCGGCGAACGTGCCGATCCAGTCGTTGTGGATGACCGCGACGTCGGGCCCCTTGCCCGCGGCGATGGCGGTGGGCATCGCGGGATAGAGGTCCTCCCAGCGGCGGGTGATGTTGCGCACCTCGATCCGTCCGGCGAACTCCTTGTTGAAGGCCGCCAGCATCGTGCGCATGTGCGGGCCGTCGCCGCCGGTGAATCCGTTCCAGTAGTCCAGTGTCACTTTCGGGCCGCTGTACTCGCCGCCGGAGAACGTCGGCGTGGGCGCCGCGGGGGCGGAGGAGCCGGAGCCGAGCTTGGTGCCGCCGCCGCACGCGGACGCCGCGACCGTGAGGCCGGCCAGGCCGAGGAACGAGCGTCGGGACAGGGGAGTGGTCATGTCTTACTCCTGGGGGGCGAAGCGGATCATGGTCCATGAGACGGGCGGGAGGGTGAGGGTGGCGTCACGGCCGTCCATCCGCAGCCCGGTGCCGGGGCGGGGGGCGACCCTGCCGGGGTCGGCGGCGGAGTTGACGGCCGACAGGTCGTCGTCGGCCAGCTCGAGGTGTTCGGCGGGCAGCAGCCCCTGCGGCAGGGCGACGCGCAGCTCGCACGGACCCCGCCTGTCGCGGTTGACCACGAACAGCGTGATCTCGCCCGTGTCGTCGAGCGTGGCGGTGGCCCAGATCGCGGGGGCCTCGCCGTACTTGTCGGTGGAGACGGAGGCGCACTCGGGCTCCACGCGCAGCACCTGCCCCCGGGCGTGCCTGGCGGTCAGCGCGAACGGGTGGAAGATGCTCTGCCGCCAGGCGGGGCCGCCGGGCTCTGTCATGATCGGGGCGATCACGTTGGCGAGCTGGGCCTGGCAGGCGACGCCGACCCTGTCGGCGTTGCGCAGCAGCGTGATGAGCAGGCTGCCGACCACCACGGCGTCGGTCACGTCGTAGACGTTCTCGATCAGCCGCGGATGCTCGGCCCACTCCAGGGACGCCTCACCTCCGAAGCGGCTCTGGTACCAGACGTTCCACTCGTCGAAGGAGAGCTTGATCTTCCTGCGGCTGCGCAGTTTCGCGCCCACGTGGTCGGCGGTGGCGGCGATCGAGCGGATCATGTGCTCCATGTCGGCGCCGCTGGCCAGGAAGGAGTCGACGTCGCCGTCGGCGGGGTCGTAGTAGGCGTGCAGCGAGATGTAGTCGACCAGGTCGTAGGCCGACTCCAGGACCTCCGCCTCCCACTGGCCGAACGTCGGCATGCCGCTGTTGGAGCTGCCGCAGGCCACCAGCGACACCCCCGGGTCGAGGCGGCGCAGCGCCCTGGCGGTCTCGGCGGCGAGCCTGCCGTACTCGCGGGCGGTCTTGTGGCCCATCTGCCAGGGGCCGTCGAGCTCGTTGCCGAGGCACCACAGGCGGATGTCGTGGGGCTTGTCGACGCCGTGGGCGCGGCGCAGGTCCGACAGCCGGGTGCCGCCCGGATAGTTGGCGTACTCCACCAGCTCCAGCGCCTCGGCCACGCCGCGGGTGCCGAGGTTGAGCGCCATCATGGGCTCGATCCCCGCCCGCGCGGCCCATGCCATGAACTCGTTCAGCCCGAAGCTGTTGTCCTCCAGGCTGCGCCAGGCCAGGTCGAGGCGGGCAGGCCGCTCCTCGACAGGGCCGACGCCGTCCTCCCAGCGGTAGTTCGAGACGAAGTTGCCCCCCGGATAGCGGACCAGGGTCACGCCGAGCTCGCGGGTCAGCTCCAGCACGTCGGTGCGGAAGCCGTCGGCGTCGGCCAGCGGATGCCCTGGCTCGAAGATCCCCGTGTACACGCAGCGCCCCATGTGTTCGACGAACGAGCCGAACAGCCGGGGCTCGACCGGGCCGATCAGGAAGGCGGGATCCAGCGTGAGACGAGCGGTCGAAGTCAAGAGCCGGCCTCTCCGTTGCGGGGACGTTTCGTGGTAGGGCATTTTCTACAACGTTGTTTCAACGTTGTAAACAGGTGCGGCTGGATTACGATGCGAGCCGTACACCAGAAGGGGGACACGGGTGGGAACGAGCCTGCGTGACGTCGCGCGCCTGGCGGGGGTGTCGGTGAAGACCGTCTCCAACGTGGTCAACGGGTACGCGCACGTGTCGCCCGCGACCCGCGCGAAAGTGGAGGGGGCGCTCTCCCAGCTCGACTACCGGCCCAACCTGTCGGCCCGCAACCTGCGGCAGGGCCGCACGGGGATGATCGCCCTCGCCCTGCCCGAGCTCGACGCGCCCTACTTCGCGGAGCTGTCCAGGTGTGTGATCGACGCGGCCGCCGAGCACCGGTGGCTGGTGATCATCGAGCAGACCGGCGGGGGACTGGAGAGGGAGCGGCGCATCCTCGACGGCGTGCGCGACCACCATGTCGACGGGCTGATCCTCAGCCCTGTGGCGGTCGGGGCCGAGGAGCTGGCCGCCCGTACCGACGACACCGCGCTGGTGCTGCTCGGCGAGCGCATCTACGACGGGCCCGCCGACCACGTCGCGATCGACAACGTCAGGGCCGCTTACGACGTCACCGAGCACCTGATCGGGCTGGGCCGTCGGCGCATCGCCGCCCTGGGCGCCCAGGACGACACCGCCAGCGGTACGGCGCCGCTGCGGCTGGCCGGCTACCGCGAGGCGCTGGCCGCGCACGGCCTGCCGGAGACCGTCGTGAAGGTCGACCGCTACCAGCGGGCCGAGGGCGCGGCGGCGATGGCTCGGCTCCTGGCCTCACCCGAGCCGCCCGACGCGGTGTTCTGCTTCAACGACCTGCTCGCGCTCGGCGCCATGCGCACGGCGCTGGCGGCGGGGCTGCGCGTGCCCGAGGACGTGGCGCTGGCGGGGCTGGACGACATCGAGGACGGCCGTTACAGCACTCCCACCCTGACCACGATCGCCCCCGACAAGAACCAGCTCGCCCGCATCGCGGTCGACCTGCTCAAGCAGCGGATCGACGGGGACACCGCCCGCCCGCCGCAGGAGTTCACGGCCGGCTATGACCTGATCGTCAGGGAGAGCACCATGGGAGGCGGCCTCTCGCGCGGGGCCGGGTGACCTTCGGGTGGCAGGCGCAGGACGGCAGATCGGTGTCCGCCCTGCGCCGGGAGTGCTACTAGTTGCCGGTGATGGCGTCCTTGGCGTTCTTCGCGGCGTCCTTGATCTTCTCGCCGGCCTGCTTCGCCTTGCTCTTGCTCTGGTCGGCCTGTCCTTCGGCCTCGAGCCGCTCGTCGTCGGTGACCTTGCCGACACCCTCCTTGACCTTGCCACCCATCTCCTGAGCCTTGTTGTCGAACTTGTCGCCTGTGCTCACGATGTCTCTCCTCCAGCCTTCACGACATCCGGACGAGGCACCTCTGTCCTGGAATGGCCTGGGTAAACCGCCTGCGCAGAGGGCCCGCGTGACCGAGAGTTCTCCATCGGAATCTATTTGTTATGTGATTCCCGTCGGCTTACGGGCACACGGTTGTCGGTCACACCAAACGCAGACACCTGAGCAGGGAGCTGAACATGACAGTCACGGGCATCATCACCGCCATCATCATCGGCGCCATCATCGGCGCTCTGGGCCGTCTGGTCGTTCCCGGACGGCAGAACATCCCGATCTGGCTGACCATCGTGGTCGGCATCGTGGCCGCCTTCATCGGCACCGCCATCGCCGGCGCCTTCGGCGTCGCGGCGACCGGTGGCATCGACTGGATCGAACTGCTTCTCCAGGTGGCCGTCGCCGCCGTCGGCGTCATCGTCACCGTGAGCCTGTACGGCAGGCGCGGCGTCCGCTGACCGGCCCGTTCGACACCTGATCGCTCCTTTCAGATCCGAAGGCCACAGGCCCCACCCGGGAACACCCCGGATGGGGCCTGTCCTTGTGTGAGCAGCCGTCTCACCTGCGACGCGGGCGCCTGCGCACGGGCCTGCTGCCCCGCTGACCCTCCTGCTGCACCCGACGCCTGCGCCGTCGGCCCAGTAACCAGCCGAGCGCCAGCACGGCCAGGCCGATCGGCGTGCGCGCCAGCCAGCGCGCCATCACGAACTTGAAGAACCTTCTCATGGCCATGCCTCTGCCCTGAGGGCAGCGCCGCACGCGCGCGGGAGCGGCGCCGCGGGCGTCGTCCGGCCGAGCACGCGCGTATCAGGACGGCACCGGGGAAGGGGTCAAGGTGAAAGAGGGTGATCACAAGTGGAGGATGCCGAACAGAGTTTCACCTTGCAGGTCAGTATTTCCGATCACGGTTACTACACCACGGTCAGCGCCAGGGGGGCGCTGGACCGCGTCAGCGCTCCGGTTTTCACCGCGCACGTCGATGCCGCCTGGGAGTGGAGCGACGGCCCCCGGTTGGTCCTGGACCTCAGTGGGGTGACGTTCTGTGATTTCGACGGGGTGGCCGCGCTGGCGAGCATCGCCAGGAGGCTGCGCGACCACGACCGCGGCAGGGTTATCCTGACCGGCGTGGACGGCCAGCTCCAGCGGATGCTGCGCAGGACCGGTCTGATCACGCGCTTCGAGCGGCGCGACAGCGTCGAGCAGGCGGGCGAGGATCTGCTCGACCGCTCGCGCTCCAGGGGCCAGATGGCCATGCCGGGGTGGTCGGGCACCCCGCCGCCATCCGGTTTGGATCGTTCCTGACGGTACGGCCCGGTCGGCACCCCGCTCTCCGGCCCTGGCCGGGCCTCTCTCCCCCGGACACCGTGCATCATCGGTTTCACCGCACAGTGGTAGCGAAGCCGCGCAGGGGGGTAGTGCCCCGCCATGTGGCTGAGCAGATGGGTGGCGCGGGCGCCGGGCGCATGGCAGGGAGCACGCCGCAGGCACGGATGGCTGGACCACCTCGTGCGCGCGGTGGTGCGTTACGACAGGGTCGACGGCGGCCGGCTGTCGGCGGCGTTGACCTACTACGCCTTCTTCGCCACCTTCGCTCTGGTCCTTCTCGGCTTCTCGTTGCTCGGGCACGTGCTGGACGACCCCGCGGTGCTGGCCGCGGTCCAGCGCTACCTCAACGACAACTTCCCCCGCCTCGACGTCATGGCGTTACGGCAGGCCAGGGAGACGGTCGGGATCATCGCGCTGATCGGATTCCCCCTCGCAGGGCTGTTCTGGATGGACGCGCTGCGCTCGGCCAGCAGGGCCATCTGGCAGCTGGAGGAGTACCCAGGCCCCTTCTGGCAGCGCCAGCTCATCGACCTGGCCGTCCTGGCAGGGCTCGGTCTCCTGCTGGCGATCAGCCTGACCGCCGCCTTCGCCACCGAGTCCCTGCTGACCTGGGTGGTGGACCACACCGTGGGCACCGACGCCGCTCCGGCCCGCTGGCTGCTGACCGCGGCCACCTTCACCCTCGGCCTCCTGGTGAACCTGCTGCTGGCCCTCGCCCTGCTCAGCGCGCCGCCCAGGCTGCGCCTCACGCTGCGCAGGATGCTCGGCCCCGCCGTGCTCATCACCATCGGCCTGCAGATACTCAACAGCCTCGGCCAGGTCTACCTCCGCATCACCGAGGACAACCCCGCCTACCAGCTGGTGGCCACCGCCGCGGTCATGCTCGTCTTCCTCAAGGCCGCCAACCAGCTGATCCTCCTCGCCACCGCCCTGGCCGCCACCAGTACCAGAGGGGCAGTCACCGACCTCGCCGCCGAGCCGCCACCGGCCCCGCCCGAGCCTTCACGCCGGCGGCGGCGCCTGCGCGCTCGACGAGGGCCGCACGGCCCTCCCAGGAATCCGAACGGGCTCGGTGTCAAGTGGTCCCGCTGGGGCAGGTGAGGCGTCGTACCGAGCCAGGAGGACTTCATGAGCGACACACTGCGGCTGGACACGGCGCTGGAGCAGGGCGCGTTCATCCTCCGGCCCAGCGGTGAGCTCACCTGGCAGACCGCGAGCACCCTGCGAGCCTGGCTGGAGGGCTACGCGCCCGCCCCGGCCCCGATCACGGTGATCGACCTGTCGGCGATCACCTTCCTCGACTCGACCGGCATCGCCGCCCTGCTGGGAATCCACACCCTGCTCGCCGGC
Source organism: Nonomuraea recticatena (assembly GCF_039533245.1). NCBI lineage: Bacteria > Bacillati > Actinomycetota > Actinomycetes > Streptosporangiales > Streptosporangiaceae > Nonomuraea > Nonomuraea recticatena. The sequence continues at coordinate 402,900 of NZ_BAAATE010000003.1, forward strand.
GCCGGAGCCGGTCTCGCGTACGCCGAGGCTCCTCCGATGTGCGCCAGGCTGCTGCACATCACCGGCCTCGCCAGGTACCTGCCTGTGTACGACACCGTCCAGTCCGCCCGCCTGGCGACCGGGTCGAGAGCGCCGTTCGCAGGCGAGCACCCCGCATAGGACGGGTGAGCGCCACCCCTTCACCGAGCGAGTCATGGAGTTTCGCGTGCCGATCCTAGGTCGTCGTCCCCGCCCGTCCACGGAGCCCGAGCAGGAGCCCGACCGCGTTCCGCGAGCGGGCACGGTGCTCAGGCGGGTCGTGGTGGCGCTGCTCGCACTGGCCGGCCTGGCGGTGTTCGGGGCGGTGCTGGCGAAGCTCACGCTGACCCCCGTGCCCGAGGCGGCGGGCGACGCCACCGGCAACGTCGAGCCGGGGGCGAGCCTGCGGTTCTACCTGGACCGGCCCAGTGTCAAGGCGGCGCTGGTCCAGGTCGGCGGCAACCTGGCGTTGATGATGCCGCTGGGCGTGATCTTGCCGGTGCTGTCGAGACGGCTGCGCGGCCCCATCCGCCTCGCTCTGGTCGTGGGCCTGTTCTCGCTGTCGATCGAGGTGGCCCAGGGCGCGTTCGTGGTCGGCAGAGCCTTCGACGCCGACGACGTCCTTCTCAACGCCGCCGGCGCGGTGCTGGCCTACCTGCTCGTCGGGCGCAGGCTGGCCCGGTGGCTGCGGCCCGCGTCTCAGCCGTCCGCCGCGTGAGGCTCTCCCGCGGGGAGGCGGATGCCGAGCAGGAGCGTGTCGTCGGCGTGCAGGATGACGCTGTGCAGGTCGGCCACGATCGCCGCGATCAGCTCGGGCAGCGGGAGATGGGCGTGACGCTGCGCCGAGCTCATCAGCAGCCGCTCGCCCTCGTCGATGTCGCGACGGCTCTCGGTCAGCCCGTCGGTGTAGAGGAGCAGCAGGTCGCCGGGGGCGAGCCGGTCATGGAGGACGGCGTCGCTGCCGGGGAAGGGGAAACCGACGCCGCTGCCCCAGGCCTCCAGGTAGCGGGCGGTGCCGTCGGCGCGCACCAGCAGCGGAAAGGGGTGGCCGCCGTTGGCCAGCCGCAGCTCCCCCGTGCGGGTGTCGAGGCGGGCCAGCTGGAGGGTGGCCATCAGCCCGCGGAAGGTGGGCACGAGCGTGTCGGCCGTGCGCGCCACGATCGACTCCAGCGGGTGGCGCTCCAGAACCAGCGTCCGTACGGCATGCGTGACGTTGAGCGCGCTGCGGGTGCTCTCCACGCCGTGGCCGATGGCGTCCACCACCGTGATCTGCAGCGTGTCGTCGGGCAGGGTGAACCAGTCGTAGAGGTCGCCGCCCGTAGGCGCGTCGTCGCCCGCGGGGACGTAGTGCACCGCCAGCTCGACCCCCTCCACGAGTGGGGGCGGCGGGCGCAGCGCGGCCTCCAGCTCGCGGAAGATCAGGCTGTGCGCGAGGCGGAGCCGTTCGTCGCGCTCCTCCAGCTCCACGTACAGGGCCACGAGGCCGCGATCGGTCTCGGCGAGCTCGCTCCTCATCTCGTCCTGCTGGGTGCTCAGCGCGTCGACCCGGGCGAGAGCGAGCGCGAGCTCCTCCTCGACGGCCTCCTCGGCGACGACGGTGTCGGAGGGGTCGGCGAGCGGGAGCGGCGAAGGCAGCCCGATGCGCCACACGACGCCGGCCTCCCGCCCTGGCTCGCACGGCAGGGGCAGCGTGGCGCCGGGCCAAGGGGCGGACAGCTCGACGGCGAGGAAGCGGGGGTGGGCGCCGCCGTACTCGATGCCGGCGCGAACGTTCAGGGGCCGCCCCGCGTCCAGTCGCGGGCGGGCGACCTCGACGGCCGAGAGCACCAGGCGGGCTCGGGTCTCAACCGGCAGGCCGTACCGGAAGGCGAGCCTTCGCAGGTCGCGGCGGAGGACGGCCAGCGAGGTGACTGTGGTGATCACGCCTGGATCCAGTGGATCACCGTGGCGGTGCTGCCCTCGCCGGGGACGGCGGTGAACTCGAAGTCGTCCACGAGCCTTCGGACGCCGCCCAGTTCGTGGCCCGGGCCGGGCTCGTCACTCATGAGGGCGTCGGCGGCGGAGGTTCCCTGGCCCTGGCCCGCGACGCTGATGCGCAGCCCTTTGCCGCCAGGCCTGCGGACCTCCTGGATGGTGACGGTTCCGCCGCCGTCGTGGATGTAGGCGTTGCGCGCCAGTTCGGTCGCGGCGGTGACGATCCTGGTCTGGTCGCTGAGGGGGAAGCCGCTGGCCATGGAGGCCGATCGGACGGCGTGCCGTGCGGCCATCAGGTCCTCTTCGCCGCTCACGGCGATGGTCACCGACCCTTGCAGCTCTGGTGCGCCCGCTGTCATGCGCGCCCCCCTCGCGCTGTGGCCGTCGAGACCGTGCGCAAATGTTGTCGTGTGACAACTATAGGCCTGGATCATCGTCCGAGGCCACCGATCCGGCCGCATCGACTCGAACAAACGCCTCTGACCTGCGACGGTGTCCCGATTATTGTCCTATGGCAAGGTTTTCAGGCGGTGCGGGCGACGGATGCGGAGGGCCCCTCACGGCCGGCCGCGGCTGCCTGGAAGGCCGTCAGCCCGGTCATCAGCGCGGCGCGGTGGGCGGGGGACATCGTGGCGAGGACGGCCGCCAGCTCCCGTTCGCGCTGTTCGCGTTGCCTCTCGAGGAAGACCCTGCCGTGCTCGGTGAGGTGGAGCTCCACCTCGCGGCGGCGTTCGGGGTTGACCCTGCGCTGCAGGAAGCCGACGGCCTGCAGCCGGTCGCACAGGCGGCTCACCGAGGGAGGCGAGGAGTCGAGCACCTCGGCCAGTGAGCGCTGGTTGATGCCCTGGGTGCCCTCGACGGCGAGCAGGACCCGCAGCTGGGAGGGGGAGATCGGGCCGGTCGACAGGTCGCGGCCGAAGCCCCACAGCACCTCGAGCAGCTCGACGACCCCGGAGGCGCGCAGGGCGGCCTCGGACGGCGAGGGTGAGGCAGGGCGGAGGTCCACGCCTCCACTGTGCCATCTCGGCGGAGCTGTTGTCAGCTCGGGATCGTTCCGACGCCAGGTGTCCGTATCCTCTTGTCGGGAACGCGCAGCGGTGCGTCCTCGCAGATGAAGGACGTGACTAGGTGTCAGAAGGACTGTTGGCGGTGGAGCGCTCTCTGAGAGAGGCGGCTCCGCACGCCGTGGTCGAGGCGGCACGGGCCTCGCTCATGGAGCACTACGCGGCGGCTTCGGTGGAGCTGCTCATGGCCGACTACGGCCTCAGCGTGCTGCAACCGGTTCTCGCCGTGCCGTACACCGCGGTGCCCGTCGGGGTGCACACCGGGACGGCGGGGCGGGCCTTCGGCTCGCAGGAGACGGTCTCCGAATCCGTCGGAAGCGGGCTGACGTGCGTGTACCTGCCCGTGAGTGTGCGCGGCGACCGGCTCGGCGTGCTCACCGTGACCTTCCCCGACGAGCGCTGCACCCCTCAGGTCGTGGAGGAGCTGGGCGAGGTCGCCACCGTGCTGGGCCGCGAGCTGGTGGTCGCCGAACGCGACACCGACGTCTACCTCCAGGCCCGCCGTACCGAGCGGCTCACCCTCGCCGCCGAGATGCAGTGGCAGCTGCTGCCCGGCCGCTCCTGCAGCCGTCCGGAGTTCGACCTGGGTGCTCAGCTGGAGCCCGCCTACGCGATCTACGGTGACAACTTCGACTGGTGCACCGACGCGAGATCGCTGACGCTGGCCCTGACCAACGGCATGGGCGAAGGCATCGACGCCGCGCTGCTCACCAACCTGGCGGTCAACGCGCTGCGCAACGCCCGCAGGGCGGGGATCTCGCTGCCCAACCAGGCCGCTCTCGCCGACCAGGCGATCTACTCCCAGCACAAGGGGCGCCTCCACGTCGAGACGGTGCTGCTGAACGTCGACCTCGACACCGGCCGCGGCCAGGTCATCGACGCGGGCTCGCCTCGGCTGCTGCGGGTGCGCGACAAGCACATCGAGAGCATCGACTTCGTGCAGCAGCTCCCGCTGGGCATGTTCGACCAGACCGAGTACTTCACCGAGGAGATCACACTCCTGCCGGGCGATCGCCTGATCTTCGTCAGCGACGGCGTGCACGCCGTGCTCGCCCCGGACGGCGAGATCTACGGTCGGCAGGCGCTCCACAGGGCGATCAGCGCCACCCGGATGCTTCCCGCGGCGGAGGTGCCGCCCGCGATCCTGCGGGAGATCTCCGAATGGAGCCGCACCACCATCGAGGACGACGCGCTGGTCATGTGCCTCGACTGGCGGGGCCGCTGATCGCGGACGGCTGTCCGCTTTGACCGGCGCGTGTCGCTTGGGGTGCTCGGGGTAGGGCAGGCGCCGTGGGCGATGTGGTGCATGAGACGGACAAGGCCGACGACGGCGGGCTGCTTGCCGCCGGTCGGCTCGGCAAGGCGGTGGTGGCCTCGAGTGAGCTGCTCAAGGACCTTTCGCAGCTGCGGGTGATCGACGACGACGATGACGACCCCGTCCTGGTCGATCGGGTCGGCAACGCCGTCGACACCTGGCGGGAGCACTACCCCTACGACAGCCGCATGGACCGCGACGAGTACGCGCGGATCAAGCGGCAACTGCAGATCGAGCTGGTGAAGCTGCAGTACTGGATCAAGGACAACGGCGTCAGGCTGGTGATCCTGTTCGAGGGGCGCGACGCCGCGGGCAAGGGCGGCACGATCAAGCGCTTCCAGGAGCATCTCAACCCGCGTGGCGCCTCCGTGGTCGCGCTGGACAAGCCGGGCTCGCGCGAGAGCGCCCAGTGGTACTTCCAGCGCTACATCGCCCACCTGCCCGCGCAGGGAGAGATGGTCTTCTTCGACCGCTCCTGGTACAACCGCGCGGGCGTCGAGAGGGTGATGGGGTTCTGCACCGCAGCCCAGTATCTGCAGTTCCTGCGGCAGGCGCCGATGCTGGAGCAGATGCTCGTCGAGGACGGCATCCACCTGATCAAGTTCTGGTTCTCCGTCTCCCGAGGCGAACAGCTGACCCGCTTCATCATCCGCGGCATCGACCCGGTCAGGCGCTGGAAGCTGTCCCCCATGGATCTGGCCTCCCGCCAGAAGTGGGACGAGTACACCGAGGCCAAGGAGGACATGTTCCTCCACACCGACACTGACCACGCCCCATGGGTGGTCATCAAGAGCAACGACAAGAAGCGCGCGCGCATCGAAGCGATCCGCCACGTTCTGAGCCGATTCGACTACGACGGCAAGAACCACGACGTGGTCGGCGTGCCGGACCCGCTCATCATCCGCACGGCCGCCGACGTCCTGGAGGAGGACCGCAGCCCGGACTCCCGTGGTGAAGAAAATCTATAGTGGCTGAAGTAGACATTGGCTCGTCGTCGCGATAGTGTTTTTGCATCGCAAGGAACGGATCCACGAGGGCAGGCACGACACAGCAGGACGACGAGACCTGCCCGGACGAGCGTGGATATGCCGCGCCGGACGTGCAAGGGGCAAGGCAGTGGTAAGGGCCCCCGACGCGTGGACGCGGCGCCGTCGTACGGATCGAAGAGAAGAACAGAAGGGAGAGTTGAACGCCATCAGGATCGCCCGTCGCAGGCGAAGTCAGGCCGCACGGGTACCGCAGTTCCACAGTAAGGACGGTGGTCTACGGTCACACATTCGCGATCCCCGCATCACGCCCGCGCCCCGCGCGGATGATGCGGAAGAAGAAAACTCGGCCAACCGGCCGACAGATGGTGTTGAACCTCAATCGGGCCCCGGCGCATGGCGCCGGGGCCCCCGTCGGCGTGTGGGAAGGTTTTATGGATCAAGCGGTCATGGCATCGGGCGCCAGGTCCGACGACAGGTTCGATGACGAGGACTACCCCGCCTACAGCATGGGCACGGCCGCCGAGATGGTGGGTGTCACCCCTGCTTTCCTGCGTGCGCTGGGCGCCGCCAAACTGATCGAGCCGCGACGTTCCGAAGGCGGCCATCGTCGCTACTCGCGCTACCAGCTGCGCCTGGCGGCCAGGGCGCGCGAGCTGGTCGACCAGGGCACCGGCCTGGAGGCCGCGTGCCGCATCATCATTCTTGAGGACCAGCTGGCCGAGGCGTTGCGCATCAACGCCGAACTCCGCCGGTCCAGAGCGCTTCACGGCGACCGGCAGGGTCGCTGAACGGCTCACGCGCGTCGACCGGGCCGACGATCCCTGCCGACCGCGGGATCGTCGCGGGTCACGACGTGCCCGGCCCCGGAAGGGGCGTGGCGATGGAAACCGCGACGCCCCCAGGCCTCACGGGCGAGGGGCGCGGAAGGCGTGCTCGTGCTCTGCCACCCACGAACGGAACGTGCGCGCCGCGACGCCGGTGACCTGCTCGACCGTGGCGGTGACCCGTGCGGGGCCGGTGGTCGCTTCGGCCTGGGCGCGCAGCACGTCGTCCGCGATCTCGGGCGGCCAGCCCCGATCCAGCAGGGTGACCGCGGCCGGCCGTTCTGAGGCGCCTCGGATCGTCGGCAAGGCGGACCGCCGTCACGTCAGGGGATGCTCCAGCCACACATTGGCCTCGACGTCACGCCGAGGTTCTGCTCGGGGGAGGCCAGCACGGGGGCGATGCCGCCCTCGACCGCGTTGGGGCCAGGCTTCAGGGCCGAGCCCGTCCACTCGTGCCACTGGTCGAGCGTTCCCGTGATCGTCATGGCGAACGGCGCCACCTTGACGAAGCTGGCGCCGAGCCGTTCGTGCGCGCGCAGCCACGGGTCCTCGGACAGGCCGTCCTCGCGCCGCCTGGAGAGGTACTCCTCCATGGACAGCATGGGGTGGCGGGTCTTGCCCGTCGGGCGGACCGGGACCACCAGCCTGTCCAGGCCGCTTTCCCTGGCCTGTTCGCGCAGCCCGTTCAGCGCGACGGCCGCTATGCCCGCACCCCTGCGGTCCGCGGCGACCTGGACGTCCAGCGCGCTCAGCGTGGTCGGCGCCCTGCCGTCGAGAGCGTCCTCCACCGCCCAGATGATGACGCCGTCCCAGCCGTGGTCGGGCAGGTGCTCACGCTCGGGCGTCGGGAACGCCAGCGGCACGCTGACCGCCCTCGCCACGGGGACGTCACCGTCGAGCACCACCAGGAAGAACTCGGGCCAGCGCTCGGCCAGGCGCCTGGCCCTGGTCAGGATCGCCACGGGGTCGTGCTGCATGAACTCGCTGCCGATGTCGCCGAGGCGCAGCGCGGGCTCGAGAAGGTCCGGCCGGGCCGACAGGTTCTGGATGTGCATGGGCTCCCGCCTTCCTCATGGGAAACGATCAGGGCGGAACCCTAGCGCGTCGCCCAGGGGGGGAAAGGCCGACGGCGGGGCGAGCGGGGCCACGGGATATCGGATTGCGGGCGCCGGGGCCGAAGTGGTGGAATGCGGCGCTGTGACCGCGCTGAGCAACCTCGTCCGTCCCGACGTCTACCCCCGCTCCTCCCTGTACGACCCCGCGTGGCTGGTGGGCCTGGACATGGGGCCGAACCCGCTGTGGCTGCTGGAGGACCTGTCGGCGGACCTCGAACTGAAGCCGGGCATGCGGGTGCTCGACCTCGGCTCGGGCATGGGGGCGACCTCGGTGTTCCTGGCCCGTGAGTTCGGCGTGGAGGTCGTGGCGGCCGACCTGTGGATCGCGGCCGACACCGCCGCTGCCGTCTTCGCCGAGGCGGGGGTCGCCGATCGCGTCCAGGCGGTCAACGCCGAGGCCCACGCGCTGCCCTTCGAGCCCGAGTCCTTCGACGCGATCATCAGCATCGACTCCTACGAGTACTTCGGCACCGCCGACGGCTACCTCGCCTACATCACGCGCTTCCTGAAGCCGGGCGGCCAGCTGGGGATCGCCACTCCCGGCATGACCACCGAGATCCGCGATCTCGGCGCCATCCCGCCGCACATCAAGGCGCTCGTGGGCTGGGAGGCGATCGCCTGGCACACCCCGCAGTGGTGGCGCTTCCAGTGGGAGATCACCGAGCTGGTCACCGTGACGTCGGCGCGTCTGCAGCTCGCCGGCTGGAGCGACTGGCTGCTGTGGGCCCGCGCCTGCCTGGAGCACCGCCCCGACGGCAGGGAGGCCGCCGAGCAGACCATCGCCATGCTCGAGGCCGACCAGGGCGAGTTCCTCTCCTTCGCCCTGGTGACCGCCCGAAAGTAGCCGGGGCCGCCCGGAACTGGCTGGGGCGGCTCGGAAGGGCCCGGGTGCGGCTCGGAAGGAGCCAGATGGCCGCCCGGAAGCAGCCCGGGGCCGCCTGGAAGGAGCCGGAGGGCCGCCCTCACGCAGGGGAACCGTCAGGCGAGGAACCGTCCGGCGATGATGGTCCAGTTGTCGCCGGAGCGGTCGCTCGTCTGCGCGGTGACCTGGTCCGCGGCCGCGGTGAAGGCCCGCAGACCGCGCAGCAGGGCCTTGCGGGCCTCGGGCGGCATCTCGTCCACGACCCTGGCGAGGTCGTCGCGGCGCCGGGCGCGCAACTCCTCCAGCAGGGCCTTCCCCGACGGGGTGAGGCCGATGGTCAGCTCGCGCCGGTCGTCGGGGGAGACCGAGCGGCGCACCCATCCGGTGGCCTCCAGCCGGTCGCACAGGCGGCTGGTGGAGGAGGGCAGCGCGCCCAGGGCCTCACCGAGCCTGGCCAGGTTGACCTCCTGGTGGCGTTCGATGGTCAGGAGCGCCTGCATCTGGATGGAGGAGACCTTGGTGGCCGCGGTCTGTCGGGAGGAGGCCCAGACAGCGACCAGAGCGGCGGCGGCGTTCTCGACGGCGGCGCCGGTCGCGGGATCGAGGTGACCGAGCTCACGATGGTCGTTCATACGGCGATTCCAGTTCGGGCAGGGTGCGGGGGCACCTCAGACAGCATCTCCCCTCGCGGGGGGAAGGGCTTCGACGGTCTGGTCGGCGGTCCAGTCGAGGCACACCACGACGGCGTCGTCGAAGACGTCGACGCCTTCCCTGAACGTCAGCATGCCACGAATCATTGTCCTGACGGCCTCGTCGGCCGGTTGCAGCCGGGTGGATCTGACGACGGACTCGAGGAGCGACTCGCCGAACTGCTCCTCGGCCGAGGAGCGCGCCCCGTAGACCCCGTCGCTGATGACGACCATCCTGTCGCCGGGCTGGAGCGACACGGACTGCTCGACGTAGGTGGTGTTGCCGAACATGCCGAGGGGCAGTTGCTGGTCGAGCTTGATGGTCTCGACGTCGAGACCGCGCAGGCGGATCAGCCTGGGCGATCCCGCGTCCACGGCGAACAGCTGGCCGGTGGCGGCCTCGAAGCGCAGCAGGAGGGTCGAGACGTACTCGCGCCCGCCGTACTGCGCGTAGATCGCCTCGTCGGCGAGGCCGGCCTGCTCTTCCAGGTCCGCCCCCGACCTGCGGGCGTTGCGCAGGGCGGTGACGGCGAGCGTGGTCAGCAGCGCCGCCCGCATGCCCTCGCCCATGCCGTTGGTGATCGAGAGCCCGAGCGAGTCGGGGTCGCAGCTCCAGTCGAAGTTGTCGCCGTAGACGGCGTAGGCCGGTTCGAGCTGACCGGCGAGGCGGTAGCCCTTGCCCGTGTGGCCGTAGCCGGGCAGCAGCCCCCACTGCATCTCGGCGGCCAGCGTCATCCTGGCCATGCGGCGGGCCCGCTGGTAGCGGTCGGTGAGACGGTCCGCGCCGCGCAGGCCGTGGCCGAGGGCCTCGGCCATCTCCAGGAGCTCGCCGACGTCACCGAGCTCGGGCGCGATGGGCAGGCGGACGCTGAGCACGCCGAAACGCTCGCCGCACGCCGTGACCGGCAGGTGGAGCGTGCTGTGAGATTCCTCCCATTGCGCCTGCTGGGAGGCGAAGGCGCGGCCCGCGTCGCTGGAGTCGATACGGATCTCGTCGGCGCCGAGAACGGGCGTGTCGAGCACGGGCCTCAGCGCGACCAGCGCGTAGTCGGCCAGCAGCAGTTCCGCGCTCTGGGCGGGCGTATGAGCGACGAGCGCGTCGCGGACCACCTCCGCCAGCGCGTACGGCGCGGCCGAGTGGAGAGCCTCGTAGACGGCGCTCAGGCCATTGCGGATAGCCACGTTCTTCCTCGTCACATGGGAGGTTGTTGCCTCTAGCAAATACCGTTGCGGGAGCGAATTGTCCAATAGCGATCACCTGGACTAATCTCCTGGCCGTATATTTGCCCTATGGCAAGGATAGCGAGGGGATGGGCGACAGGGTGAGTGGAAGCCGGTCGGGAACTCGGCAGGTCGGCGACGCCGGAGAGCTCGAACTCCGACAGTTGCTGGCAGGTCTGACCGCGGTCAGGGACGGCGACTTCGGCACGCGCCTGCCCGGCGACGCCGATGGGCTGCTCGGCGAGATCGCGCAGGTCTTCAACGGCATGGTCGACCAGCTGTCGCTGTTCACCTCCGAGGTGACCCGCGTGGCCCGCGAGGTCGGCACCGACGGAAGGCTCGGCGGCCAGGCCGACGTGCCAGGGGTGTCGGGGACGTGGAAGGACCTCACCGAGTCCGTCAACGCCATGGCGGGCAACCTCACCGACCAGGTGCGCAGCATCGCCGAGGTCACCACGGCGGTGGCCAAGGGCGATCTGTCGCAGAAGATCACGGTCGACGCCCGCGGCGAGATCCTCGAGCTGAAGAACACCGTCAACACGATGGTCGACCAGCTGTCCTCCTTCGCCGACGAGGTCACCAGAGTCGCCCGCGAGGTGGGCACCGAGGGGCAGCTCGGCGGCCAGGCCGACGTCAAGGGCGTGGCAGGCACCTGGCGCGACCTCACCGACTCCGTCAACTACATGGCGGGCAACCTCACCGCCCAGGTCCGCAACATCTCGCAGGTGGCCACCGCCGTGGCGCGGGGCGACCTGTCGCAGAAGATCACCGTCTCGGCGCGCGGCGAGATCCTCGAGCTGAAGAACACCCTGAACACGATGGTCGACCAGCTGTCGTCCTTCGCCGACGAGGTGACCCGCGTGGCCCGCGAGGTGGGCACCGAGGGAAGGCTGGGCGGCCAGGCCGACGTCAAGGGCGTCTCCGGCACCTGGAAGGCGCTGACCGAGTCGGTCAACGTCATGGCCGACAACCTCACCGCCCAGGTGCGCAGCATCGCCGAGGTCACCACCGCCGTCGCCAAGGGCGACCTGTCGCAGAAGATCAGGGTCGACGCCCGCGGCGAGATCCTCGAGCTGAAGGAGACCATCAACACGATGGTCGACCAGCTCTCGGCCTTCGCCGACGAGGTGACCCGCGTGGCCCGCGAGGTCGGCACGGAGGGCCAGCTCGGCGGCCAGGCCACCGTGCGCGGCGTCTCCGGCACCTGGAAGGACCTCACCGACAACGTCAACTTCATGGCCTCCAACCTGACCAACCAGGTGCGCAGCATCGCCCAGGTGGCGACCGCGGTGGCCAAGGGTGACCTGTCGCAGAAGATCATCGTCGAGGCCAAGGGCGAGGTGGCGGCCCTCGCGCAGACCATCAACACGATGGTCGACACCCTCAGCGCCTTCGCCGACGAGGTGACCCGCGTGGCCCGCGAGGTCGGCACCGAGGGCCAGCTCGGCGGCCAGGCCCGCGTGCCCAACGTCGCCGGGACCTGGAAGGACCTCACCGACAACGTCAACTCCATGGCCGACAACCTGACCAACCAGGTGCGCAGCATCGCCCAGGTCACCACCGCCGTGGCCAGGGGCGACCTCACCAGGAAGATCGACGTGGACGCCCGCGGCGAGATCCTGGAGCTCAAGACCACCATCAACACGATGGTCGACCAGCTGTCGTCCTTCGCCGCGGAGGTCACCAGGGTGGCCCGCGAGGTCGGCAGCGAGGGAAGGCTGGGCGGCCAGGCCGAGGTCGAGGGCGTGTCCGGCACCTGGAAGCGGCTGACGGAGAACGTCAACGAGCTCGCGGGCAACCTCACCCGCCAGGTGCGCGCCATCGCCGAGGTGACCAGCGCCGTCACCTCGGGAGACCTGACCCGCTCCATCACCGTCGACGCCTCGGGCGAGGTGGCCGAGCTCAAGGACAACATCAACTCGATGGTGAAGTCGCTGCGCGACACCACCAAGGCCAACGAGGACCAGGACTGGCTCAAGTCCAACCTGGCCCGCATGTCGGGGCTCATGCAGGGCCACCGCGACCTGGCCACCGTGGCGGAGCTGGTGATGAACGAGCTGGCGCCGCTCGTGTCGGCCCAGTTCGGCGCCTTCTTCCTGGCGGAGGAGACGCCCACGGGCACCGAGTTGCAGCTCATCAGCGCCTACGGCTTCCCCGCCGGCGACAGTGCCACCAGGTTCAGGATGGGCGAGTCGCTGGTCGGCCAGGCCGCCCGCACCCGCCGGACGATCGCCATGGACCAGATCCCGCGCGACTACGTCACGGTCTCCTCCGGCCTCGGCGAGACGGTGCCCACCTCGCTGATCCTGCTGCCGATCGTGGTGGAGGAGCAGGTGCTCGGCGTCATCGAGCTGGCCTCGCTCTCCTCCTTCACGCCCGTGCACCGCGCCTTCCTCGACCAGCTGATGGAGACGATCGGTGTCAACGTCAACACCATCGTCGCCAACGCCCGCACCGACGAGCTGCTGGTGGAGTCGCAGCGGCTGACGGCCGAGCTCCAGACCCGCTCGGAGGAGCTGCAGAACCAGCAGGAGGAGCTGCGGCGCTCCAACGCCGAGCTCGAGGAGAAGGCGGCGCTGCTCGCCTCGCAGAACCAGGACATCGAGACCAAGAACCTGGAGATCGAACAGGCCAGGCAGGAGCTCGAGGACCGCGCGCAGCAGCTGTCGCTCGCCTCCAAGTACAAGAGCGAGTTCCTGGCCAACATGAGCCACGAGCTGCGCACGCCGCTCAACTCGCTGCTCATCCTCGCCCAGCTGCTGGCCCAGAACCCCACGCGCAACCTGACCGCCAAGCAGGTCGAGTACGCCAGCGTCATCCACTCGGCGGGCTCGGACCTGCTCCAGCTCATCAACGACATCCTCGACCTGTCGAAGGTCGAGGCGGGCAAGATGGACATCAGTCCCGAGCGGGTCTCGCTGCGCCAGCTGCACGACTACGTCGAGGCCACCTTCAGGCCGATGACGACGGACAAGAGCCTCGAGTTCCGCATCACGACGGCGCCGGGCGTGCCCGACAGCCTGATCACCGACGACTCCAGGCTCCGCCAGGTGCTGCGCAACCTGCTGTCCAACGCGGTGAAGTTCACCGAGACGGGCAGCGTCGAACTGCGCATCGAACCCGCGCCGAAGGCGCAGCTGCCCTCCAGCGTCAGGCCCCACGGCCCGGCGATCGCCTTCAGGGTCATCGACACCGGCATCGGCATCGGCGAGCAGCAGCTGGAGGTGATCTTCGGCGCCTTCCAGCAGGCCGACGGCACCACCAGCCGCAAGTACGGCGGCACGGGCCTCGGCCTGTCCATCAGCCGCGAGATCGCCTACCTGCTCGGCGGCGCGATCACCGCGCAGAGCGCGCCTGGCCAGGGCAGCACGTTCACGCTGTTCCTGCCGGTCGCCAGGCCCGACTTCACCGAGCAGCCCGCCGACACGGCGCCGTTCACGGCGCACAGCGAGGCCGAGGAGCGCGGCGCCGGGCGGGAGCTGCCCGCCGTCGTCCAGCCGCCCTCGCAGCAGCGCAGGCTGCTCGTGGTCGAAGGACGGCCGCGCGGCCTGCTGTCGCTGGTGGCGGAGAGCGTCCTGACGGACCTGGCCAACCGCGACGTCGGCAACTCCCACGGAGCCGTGGAGATCGTGAGCGCCGCGGGCGCGCAGGAGGCGGCCGCCACACTGGCCGCCGACCCCTGCCACTGCATCGTCCTCGACCTCGACATGCCGGACAGGGCGGCCTTCGGCCTGCTCGATGCCATCGACGGCGACGCCGCCCTGCGCGGCGTGCCGGTCCTGGCCTACAACAACTGGCGGATGGATCCCGCGCAGGAGCAGTCGCTGCAGTCGCGCGCCGACTCCCAGCCGCTGGAACTGCTGTCCAGCCTTGACGAGCTGCGTGAGCGCATCGCCCTGCACCTGACGGCCGAGCAGCCGGGCGACGTGCTGCCGCTGGTGCGCTCGGAGAAGGAGAGCGGCGAGCCCGCCGGCCGCGGCGAGGAGGACGGCACGCTGGCCGGCCGAACCGTGCTGGTCGTCGACGACGACACCCGCAACCTGTTCGCGCTGACCAGCATCCTGGAGATCCACGGCATGCGGGTGCTGCACGCCGAGGACGGCCGCAAGGGCATCGACACGCTGGTGGCCCATCCTGAGATCGACATCGTGCTGATGGATGTGATGATGCCGGAGATGGACGGCTACGCGGCGACCTCCGCGATCAGGGCGATGCCGCAGTACAAGGATCTGCCGATCATCGCCGTGACCGCCAAGGCCATGCCTGGCGACCAGGAGAAGAGCCTGGCCTCGGGGTCGAGTGACTACGTCACCAAGCCCGTCGAGACCGATCATCTCCTGCGCCTCATCCAGCGATGGATCAGCGCCTGAGCCGCCCCGACCAGCACAGGAGTCAGAGATTGCAGTCTTCGTCCACGCCTGGAGGCGAGCATGCCGGAATCGGCAGGCTCGCGGCCACGATCGAACGCCTGCGCCGTGAGGTGCAGGAGGCCCAGCAGGCCGCGGACGGTCGTGCGCTGATCGAGCTCGCCAGGGGCATCCTGATCGAACGGCTGCAGTGCGGCCCGACGCAGGCGGCCCAGCAGCTCGCCACGCTGGCGGAGGAGGCCGGCGTCTCGCCTCTGGAGCTGGCCGCCGACCTCATCAACCAGGCCGCGCGCGACCGGCTGGCCGCAGTGGCGAGCGAGTTCCTGGTCGAGGCCCCGCCGGCGGAGACCCGCAGCTCCGCGGTACGGCTGCGCGCCGCCGAGACCGGGATCGTGCACGCCCCCGACACCCAGGCGGTGGCCGTCTCGCTCCTGGAGCACGCGCTGGGACCGCTCGGCGCCACGGCCGTCGCCGTGTGGGCCGCCGGGCCTGACGCCTCGCTCAGCCTGGCCGGTTACGCGGGCTTCAGCAGCGAGGAGGCCAGGCGGTGGCACTACGTGCCGCCGGGGGTCACCACGGCGGCGCGCAAGGCGCTGACCGAGCGCAGCACGGTCTGGTTCGACTCGCTCAAGCATGCCGGGCTGCCCACGATCGGGCACCGGCAGCTGTCGGGAGGGCGCGTCACCGTGCCCGCGGGCACGGGGGGCCGGTTGCTGGGCGTGCTCGAGATCGCCTGGCCGCATGACCTCGAACCGCCGTCGCCGCAGATCCGCAAGCAGGTGGAGGCGCTGGCCGAGCTGGTCGCCCACACCCTCGAAGTGCCCGCGGGCGAGCTGCCCGTCCCCGCCGGCGACGCCTACTCCGAGCTGGTGGACCTGGCCGACGGCCTGCACGATCCGGCGCTGGTGCTGACGCCCCACCTCGACGGCCAGGGCCATCTGGTCGACTTCCACATCAGCCACGCCAACGGCCCCTTCCTCGACCCCGCGGGCCGTCCGAGGGGCGAGGTCGTCGGCACGATGCTGCTGGAGACCTATCCACTGCTGGCGGGCGACGGCGGCATATACGAGAAGGTCCAGCACGTCTACGCCACGGGTGAGCCGTTCCGCGCTGACCGGATGGCGCTCACCACGCTCGTCGACCAGGTGCCGCTGAGCGTCGTCATGCGCCTCAGTCTCAGCCGCCAGGGCGGCGGCGTGCTGGTGGTCTGGGCGATACTCGACGAGACGACCCGTCTGGCCAGGCTGCTCCAGCACGCCCAGCGCCTCGGCCGCATCGGCGGCTTCGAGGAGGACGCCGTCCTCGGTGAGATCACCTGGAACGAGCAGCTGTTCGAGCTCTACGGCCTCGAGCGGTCGGCCGCGCCCATCCCGATCGACAGGCTGGCCGAGCACGCCCACCCCGACGACGTCCCCGAGGTGGGGCGCTTCCTGCGCGCGCTGCTGCACCACCGGCGCCCCGCCTCGCTCACCTTCAGGCTCCAGCGGGCCGACGGCATCAGCCGTCACATCCGCGTCATCGCCGAGCCGGTCTTCGACGACCGTGCCACGCTGCTGGCCATCCGCGGCGCCTTCCAGGACATCTCCGCACAGCACTGGACCGAGGTGGCGCTGGCCGCCACGCAGGACCAGCTCGTCCAGACCGAGCAGCAGGCCGCCGAGCAGAACCGCCTGGCGCTCCAGCTGCAGCAGGCGATCATGCCGCCCACCCGGGGGCCCATGGACGCCTTCGACCTGCAGATCGCCGTCCGCTACCGCCCTGCGGAGAAGGAGCACCTGGTCGGCGGCGACTGGTACGACGCCATGGTCCTGCCGTCCAAGCAGATCCTGCTGTCGGTGGGCGACGTCGCAGGGCACGGCATCGAGGCGGCCACCGGCATGGTCATCCTGCGCAACGCCCTGCGGGGGCTGGCCGTCACCGGAGCGGGGCCGGCCCAGCTGATGTCCTGGCTGAACCTCGTCACGCACCAGATGATCGACAACATCACGGCGACCGCGGTCTGCGCGCTCTACAACCCCGAGACCAGGGTGCTGCGCTGGGCCAGGGCCGGGCATCTGCCGCCCATCCTGATCCGCGAGGACAGGGCCGCCGAACTGCCCATGATCGGCGGGATCCTGCTGGGCGCGGTGAGCGAGGCCGACTTCGAGGAGGGCCGCATCGAGCTGCAGCGCGAGGACACGCTGCTGATGTACACCGACGGCCTGATCGAGCGGACGGACACGACGCTGGAGGACACCCAGCGCCAGCTCCTCGTCTCGGCCAGCCGGCGCGCCCCCAGCCTGGAGGAGCGGCTGGATCACCTGCTCGCGAACAACCGCTCCGACACCGACGACGACACCTGCCTCATCGGCGTCGGCCTGCGCTGAGCCTCCGCCGACCACGGGCGGCCGTTCCCGTGGGATGACCTCGCCCGCGGGCGGCGGAAGACGATTCGCGCGTGCGGCGAAGTGTGGGTGACAGTCGATCCTTCACCCGGAGGCACCCGCACATGACCGAGACCGCGACGTGACCGCCGACGTGGGCGAACAGGTGACGGACGCCGAGCTCGCGGCCGGCTTCGCGCGCGACCCTGAGCTGTTCACCGTCGTGCACGACAGGCACTTTCGCGACATCTATCTCTACGTGGCCGGACGGCTGGACGCGCAGGCGGCAGAGGACATCGCCGCCGAGACGTTCCTGACCGCCTTCAGCAGGCGCGGCAGCTTCGATTCAGGACGCGGCAGCCTGCGGCCCTGGCTGTTCGGCATCGCCACCAACCTGGTGGCGCGTCACCGGCGCAAGGAGGCCCGCCACTACCGGGCGCTGTCCCGTCTGGGCCCCGAACCGGCGGCCGAGGGGCACGAGAGCCGGGTCGTCACCTCGGTGGCCGCCCAGCGCATGCAGCCGCAGCTGGCCAAGGCGCTCGCCACGCTGTCGAGGGGCGAGCGCGACGTCGTGCTGCTCGTCGCCCTGGGACAGCTCGGCTACGACGAGGTGGCCGAGGCGCTCGGCATCTCCCCAGGCACCGTGGGCTCCAGGCTCAGCCGCGCCCGCGCGAAGCTCCACGACGTCATCGACCAGGAGGCAGTCAATGGATGACCTGCAGACTCTCGCCACCGTGCTGGCCAAGCCGGAGCCGTCAGCCGAGGTGGTCGAGCGCAGCAGGCGGCGGCTCCAGCGCAGGATCAGCGGACCGGTCCGCGCGTCCAGGCGGCCGAGCCTGCTGATCAGCGGCCTCGGCCTGACGGCCGCGGCGGCCGCGGCGGCGGTGGTGATCGTCTCGGGGACGACCGCGCCCACGGCCACCCCGAACAGCCCGCCCGCCGCCGCCCAGCTGTCCGCCCGCGACGTCCTGCTCGCGGTTGCCGCCACGGCGGAGCGGGTCCCCGAGGGCACGGGCGCCTACTGGCACGTCAGGACGGACACGAGAGAGGGCTCGCCCTTCGAGAGCTGGACCAGCCGCGACGGCAGGGCCTGGTTCAGGGGAGCGAAGACGGAGGGCGAGGTGGTCGAGATCCACCGGCCCGTCCCGTTCAGGCTGGGCGGGCCCGACGTGACCTTCGAGCAGCTCGAAGGGCTGCCGGTCGAGCCCGAGGCGCTGAAGGCGTGGATCGCCGGCAACCTGGAGCGCAGTGACGTCAGGACGAGCGCGGGACGGCCGGACGCCGCCACGCGGGAGCAGTTCGTCTTCGACGGGCTGATCTCGCTGGTGTGCCAGCTGCCGGCCCCTCCGGAGGTGCGCGCCGCCGCCTTCCGCGCGATCGCCGCCTACCCGAACGTCGAGAGCCTCGGCGCGGTCGAGGGCGGGCACGGCCTGCGCATCTCCTTGCCGGAGACGAGCCAGGTGAGGCAGGCGCGGCTGGTCGTCGATCCCGAGAGCGCGCAGGTGCGCGACGCCAACTTCTTCGTCACCATGGACGGTGCGGTGGCCTGGGTGCCGGACGGCAGCGCGAAACTCCTCGCCGGGTGGACGGACGAGCTGCCCGAGTAGGCCGTCGGGCGCAGGCCAGGGCGACGGTGGCGTCGTCGCCCTGGCGAACGCCGGTCACCGCCCCTGGTGATACCTGAACAGCTTGGGGCCCTCGGCGAAGTACACGTCTCCTGACCCGTGCACCGCGAGCTGGTGCACGGGTCCCTCCTTCAGGACGGCGTGCCGCCCGGTCAACGGGTCGAGGGAGAAGACCGAGCGTCCCGCGTGCGCGCCGTACAGCCGGCGATCACGGGGGTTGAACGCGAGCTGCCCGCTGGAGCTCTTGCTGTCGGACAGCGCGACCCGCTTGACCACCTTGCGCAGGTGGGTGTTGACGGCGAAGACCTCGCCGCCCGCGATGCCCCACAGCCTGCCCAGGGAGTCGAAGGCCAGAGCCGGGACGGCGGGCTTGCCGGGAGCTGGGCTGATCTCCCACAGCATCCTGTTCTCCGCCACCGACCAGGCGAAGAGCCTGGCCTCCTTCTGGGTGGGCGGGGTGGCCGACTGGCCACTGTAGATGGAGGTGCCGCCGTAGACGACGCCGTCGCGGTAGGCGAGCGAGACGATCGACTGGTCGGTGACCACGTTGCGCTGGGAGTGCCTGAGCCTGCCCTCGACCGGGTCCCAGATGGCCAGCACGCCGCCGAGGTGCCCGAGGTCCGGCATGGTGCCGACGGCCAGGTACCGGCCCGCGGACACCATGGCCCTCGGCCTGATCTGCTTGTCGGCCGCGAGGTCGAACAGCCTGGCCGGGTTGGGCACGGGGCCTGGCTGGGGGCTCGGGGAGTACTCGGTGCTGTTCCACGGCAGCTTCGGGTCGTAGGAGTAGACCCTGGCGTCGGGGTAGGCGCCGACGTAGAGCCTGCCGTCGTGGCTGACCATGTCCTCGCTCTGCGAGAAGGTGTGGAACTCCTCGGCCTTGCCCGTCTCGGCGTTCATCGCGGCGAAGCCGCCGTTGAGGAAGCCTCCCGCGTACATGCGCCCGTCGGGGCCCTGCGACAGCGCCGTCACGTCGATCGGCTCGCCCCTGATGCCGGACTGCACGAACGACTTGGCGCCGGTCTGCGGGTTGTAGCGGAACATCATGCCCCGCCACAGCAGGCCCACGAGGCTCCTGCCGGGGTAGTCGGGCAGGCCGAGCTCGGCCCAGCCGATGCCCCGGGTGTTGGCGACCCTGCCGGTGACCGGCACGCCCGTCGGCGTGGTGGTCTTCGTCCTCGGGTCGTAGCGCACCAGCTCGCCCGCCTTGACGAAATAGACGCGGCCCTCCTCGTCGGGGGGTGACACGTCCAGGCCGTGCGCGGGGTCCACCGTGTCGATCCACGTGCCGGAGGCGAGGTCCCACACGTGCAGCGGGCCGGGGAAGGCGCCGCCGAACCGCACGTAGAGATGGCCCGCCGCCACGTTCACGTCGTAGGCCCACTTGCCCGCGGGGTCGAGGCCGGGCGGCAGGGGCAGCTGCCTGACGGCGCCGCCGGCCGCGTCGATCTCGAAGAGCGCGGCGGGGGCCTCCGTTCCCGCGTAGATCTTGCCGTCGGCGGAGGAGACGCTACGGACGTAGGCATGCGAGGGGGAGAGCCTGCCGTAGTCGCGCACGCCGGTCGCCGGGTCGTAGCCGAACAGCCTGCCGCCCGGCGACGTGCCGCCGTAGACGGTGGCGCCCTCGCCCGCGGCCAGCGTCCAGACGAAGGTCTCGCCCTGCAGGGGGTTGCCGAGGTCCTTGACGCCGTCCTTCTCCGTCCAGCGGAACAGGTGGCTGTTGCCGTAGGTGCCGGCGTAGACGCTGCCGTCGGGGGTGGCGTCGACCGCCCACGCCCCGCCCGCGTCCGGCAGGTCGAACCTGGCCACCTCGGCCCCTGTGGCGGGGTCGACGGCGTTCAGGTGGGCGGGGACTCCCGAGGAGGCGCTCCAGATCACGGTCTTGCCGCCGGGGCCCGGCGCGACGACGCCGCCGAGGAGGAGCACGTCCTGCAGGGGAACGCCGAGGTCCTCGATGACGGATGCGCGGCGTAGGCGGGGAACGCGGTGAACACGGCGGTGGCCGCCATCCCGGCCGCGATCAGCCTGCGAATTAAGGTCATGACCGGAAACCTAAGAACGGGTCTTGGTGCCGTCAAGACCTGGATTCCGGTTCAGACCGAATCTGGAGGAAGTCGGTCTGCTCCGTCAGGCGTCGCCGGATGCCTTGAGCTTGTGCGCCTCGGCGATCAGCTCGTAGGAGCGGATGCGGTTGGCGCCGCCGTACACACCGGTGGTGATCATCAGCTCGTCGGCCCGCGTGCGCTCGCGCAGGGCGCCCAGCCCGGCGCGGACCTCCGCGCCCGTGCCCTTGACGACGTTGCGGAGGTAGCCGTCGACGAAGGTCTGCTCGACGTCGGAGTACGGGTAGGACTCCGCCTCCTCGGGCGAGGGAATGGGCGAGGGCCGCCCGCGGCGCAGGCGGAGCATGGCGAGGGCGAGCGTGCGCGCCAGGCGGAGCGCCTGCTCGGAGCTGTCGGCGGCGACGGCGCTCACGCCGATCATCGCGTACGGCCTGTCGAGCCACCGCGAAGGGCGGAACGTCGAGCGGTAGAGGTCGAGCGCCGGCTCGGTGTTCTCCGCGCTGAAGTGGTGGGCGAAGGCGAAGGGCAGGCCGAGCAGCCCCGCGAGCTGGGCGCTGAAGCCGCTGGAGCCCAGCAGCCAGATGGGCGGGCGGTCGGCGTTGAGCGGGTAGGACTGCAGGCCGCCGGGCGCCTCGCCGTCGAGGAAGGCGGCCAGGGCGGCGACCTCCTCGGGGAAGGCGTCGGCGTCGCCCCTGCGCATGGCGCTCGCGGTGGCGGGATCGGTGCCGGGGGCGCGGCCGAGTCCGAGGTCGATGCGGCCGGGATGCAGGGCGTGCAGGGTGGCGAACTGCTCGGCCACGATGAGCGGCGGGTGGTTGGGCAGCATGACGCCGCCGGAACCGAGGCGGATGCTCTCGGTGTTGGCCGCGAGGTGCGCGATCAGGACCGCGGGGGAGGAGCTGGCCACGCTCGGCATGCCGTGGTGCTCGGCCACCCAGTAGCGGTGGTAACCCCATCGCTCGGCGTGCCGTACGAGCTCGGTGCTGGTGCGCAGGGCGTCGGTGGCGGTGCCGCCCTCGCTGACGGTGGCCAGGTCGAGGATGGACAGGGGGACGTCGGCCTCGCCTCGGGCGAGGCCCCTGATCTGATCGGTCATTCCTCGGGCAACCAGCGAAAACGGAGGGTTATTCCATTTCCGCTCCGGCCTTCGCCTTCGCCGGACAGCAGGCGGCGGCCGCCCCCTGGGGGACGGCCGCCGGCTGGAGGGGCTTACGGGCGGTTCACTCCGAGGGTGTAGGAGCCTGAGCCGCTGTAGGCGTGCACGCGGTAGCGGTAGTAGCCCGCCGAGCCGTTGTAGCTGATCGACTCGTCAGGGTTGGGGCTGTCGCTCGTGGCGACCGTGGCCCACGAGGAGCCGTTCCACTTCTGCAGGTAGAGGTCGAAGTCGACGCCGCTGGGGCCGTCCAGGCAGCCGGCGTGGGTGCCGGACACGGTCGACTGGTAGTAGGAGTTGTTCGGCTGGTACTGGTTGGCGCCACTGGCCAGCGACCCGTTGTAGGTCTCGCGGTAGTTCTGGCAGCCGGTGGGCGGGTTGCCGCCGCCGGTGACCAGGGTGAGCCCGTACGCCGAGAGGATCTCGTTGACCGGCTGGAAGTAGGTGGTGCCGCCGGAGCTGCAGTTGCCCGAGCCGCCCGAGGTGACGCCCTGGGCCTGGTTGCCCGAGATGTAGGAGCCGCCGGAGTCGCCTGGCTCGGCGCACACGCTGGTCCTGGTCACCTCGTTGACGGTGCCCTGGGGGTAGGTGACGCTGGTGTTGAGCTGCTGCACGGTGCCGCAGTGCCAGCCGGTGGTCGATCCGGCCCTGCAGATGGAGGAGCCGACGGGCGCGACGGTGGAGCCGTTGACCGGGATGATGCCCGCGCTGTAGCCGTTCACGACGCCGACGGGGGTCCAGCTGGTGTTGACCTCGACCCAGGCGTAGTCGTTGCCGGGGAAGGAGGAGCCGCGGAAGGTGCCCTGGGCCTGCTGGTTGGCGCCCCGGGTGGTGGCGCCGACGCTCCCGCAGTGTCCTGCTGTGACGAAGCCGCCGTTGGTGCCGGGCTTGGTGACGGAGAAGCCGACCGAGCAGCGCGAGCCGCTGCCGATGTAGTAGGCGTCGCCGCCGCGGATGTCGGCATAGGGCACGGGCTGCTCGTTCGACTGCTCCACCCTGATGAGCGCCTTGTCGGCGCCGCTGGCCGCGATGAACGCCTCGGCGTCGGCGGGCGCGGAGGAGAGGATCACGACGCTGTTGGTGGGCACGTCGACGTACCAGACCGGCGCGGTCTTGGGGGCCTTGTCCGCCGCCTTGTCGAGGGCCTCCTTGGCGGCGTCGAGCTTGGCCAAGGAGTGGGCGACGACCCTGAGCTCGGCGCCGGAGACGCGGCGCTGCGACGGGTTGGTGGTGGCGACGACGAGCGTGCTCTCGGGGCCCTCGACCCAGGCGCCCGCGTAGTCGGCGCCCAGGCGCTTGGCGAGCCCTGGTGCGGTACGGCCGGCCTTCTGCTCGTTGACCAGACGCTTCTTGGCCTGCTCCTCTGTGAGGTTCAGGTCGCGCTGCATGGCCTTGACCAGTCCGTCGGGCGGGTTGCCCGCCGGGGCCGAGGCGACCGCGGGGGTGGCGGTCAGCGCTAACGCGCCGATCGCGATGGCGATCAGCGTGCGGGTGCGAAGCATGGGGGTCTCCTTCGCTTGCTGGGGGTGCCGTCAACGTAACGGCCGTCCAGGCGGCGGAGGAGCTACCACTTCACCCCTATCGCGGTGTTATGGGGAGGTGCCCCAGCCGGGGTTGCGCACCAGCCAGTCGTGGTAGACGGGGCTGCGCCGTACGGCGTCGGCGTGGGCGGCCTTGGCGTGCTCGGCCACCCACGACGCGCAGGGAGAGGCCGGATGGTGGCCGAGGACCTGACGCCACCGCAGCGGAGCGCCCGCGAGCGGCACCATCACCAGGCCCTGGGCGAAGGGGTGGGTGGCCTGGCACAGCACCACCGCCCTGCCCACCTGGGCCAGGTGGACGCAGGTGGCCACGTCGGTCTCGTACATGGTGGAGGGGGTGAACCCCGCCCGTGTGCAGGCGGCGGCGAAGCAGTCGCCGAAGCAGCCGTCGCCGGGAGTGACGGCCCACTGCTCGTCCGCCAGGTCGGATAAGGCCAGCTCCTTCGCTCCCGCCAGCCGGTGGTCCTCGGCGAGCAGGACGAAGACGGGGTCGATCCCGATGGTGATCCAGGTGATGTCGCCGGCGGGCGGTCCCTCGCCGCACGCGCCCGCCAGGACGTAGTCGAGCCTGCCCTGGGCGATCATCGAGGCCAGCTCGCGCGCCGACCACGAGGTGTAGGTGCTGACGGGGCCGGCCGCTGCCAGCCGGTCCACCAGGCCACCGAGGACGGGCCCGTTGGTCGCGCCGATGCGGTAGCCGCCCTCCGTGGCGTTGGCGAAGCGCAGCGCCTCGTCCTGCAGTTCCTGCGCGGCGGGAAGCAGCACGCGGGCGCGCGAGAGCACGAGCTCGCCGAGCGGCGTGGGCCTCGCGCCGTAGCGGTCGCGCTCGAAGAGCGTGCCACCGAGCGCGCGCTCGATGCGTTTGAGCTGGGCGGTCAGCGCCGGCTGGGCCACCCCGAGCCGGGTCGCCGCCTTGCTGACGCTGCCCGACTCCGCGACCGCTCGGACGATCTTGAGGTGCCGGAGCTCGAGGTCCATACCGGGAACGTAAAACCGCCACAACGTCCCCGCAATCCCCATATGTCAGGAAAATTGACGGATGTTGTGGGGAGGGTTCTCCGGGTAGGTGAAGAGGCATGGGAATCGATCCAAAGGACCTTTCGGAAGACGACCTGATGCGCGAGCTGGCACACCTCTACCAGACGAGGATGGAGGCGCTCATGCACGGGCCTGACGACGCGCTGGCCCGGCACACCTCGCGCACCAACGAGCTGGAGAGCGAGTACCTGCGCCGCCACCCCGACCGCGACATCGACCCCGGACGGTTGAGGGAGGGGGCGAGGGCCAGGTGAGCAGGCCCCACGACGTCCAGTCCCTGTCCGGCACCGACCTGACCGTCTACGAGGCCGTCGCGGCGATCGCGGTCGGCGGCGAGACGGCGTCGCTGCCGGGCGTGGCCGGGATGACGGGCCTGACCGAGGAGCAGACGCGGGCCAGCCTGGCCACCCTCGTGGAGAGAGGCCAGGTGGTGCCCAGCGGCGACGGGTTCACGCTGGGTCGCCACGACTTCGAGGTCGACTACTGACCCAGGGCCCTCAGCACCGCGGCCTGCTCGGCGGTGACCCCTCGGGCCCGCTGGGCCGCCGCCTCGACGGGGTCCATGCCCGCCGCGCACCAGGCGGCGACCTCCTCGACGGGCACCGCCCCCCACCACGAGGTGACGAGCGAGACCGCGTCGACGCCCGCGCGCGCGGCCTCCGCCGCGGTGAAGCCCAGGGCGGCGAACAGCCGCGCGTCACCGGGGTCGATCCTGCGCCTGGCCCACTGCTCGGCCTGCTGCCCGTCCCACCCGGCGTCGGCGTACCCGCGCGCGACGTCGGCGGGGATCCCCGCGCGCAGGAGCTGCCTGATCGGGCCAGCGGGCACGGCGGGGGCCTTGGAGAACCACGACACCCTCCTCGGCCGCTCGCCGCACAGATGCCTCCTGGCCGCGTCGTGCGGAGCCACGCCCAGCTCGTGCCAGCGCACCGCCTCGGTGGGCGTCATCCCCGCCCGCTGCCAGGTGATGACGGTCTCGGGCGTGGCCCCCGCCGTGCGCCAGAGCCTGGCGTCGCCGGGATCGTCCACGCCGGCCTCCCTCCACGCGGAGGCGTGCGCGGGTTCGAAGCCCGCGTGCCGCCAGCGCCGCATCTCCCCCTGCGTGAACCCCTCCCACTCGCTCTTCGTCATGCCGCCACCCGCAGCACGCGCGCCCACGGGGGAGCGGGGCGCTCCTCCAGCAGGCAGACGATCACCTGCGCACGCGGACGGCGTTCGGGCCACGGGGTGTCGCCGTCAGTGAGGGCGATCAGCACGTCCGGCCTCAGAGCGCGCGCCGCCTCGAACCCGGCCCGCAGATCGGTGCCCCCGCCTCCCACCAGCTCGACGTCCGCGGCCCTGGTGACCCGCTGGACCGGATGGGCCGCCGCGTCGCAGCAGACGACCTCGACCTGCCCCGTTCCGCAGGCGCGCAGGATGCCGTCGATCTCGCCGAGCACCCGCCGCAGCGCGGGCTCGGTGACGCTGCCCGAGGTGTCGACCAGGACGACGACGCGCGGCAGCGGCCGTACCAGCGAGGGCAGCACGACGCCCTGGACGTCGCGCCTGGAGGGGCGCCGGTAGCTGTAGTCGACCCTGCCGGAGGCCTGGGCGAGGCTACGCCGTACGAGCGCGGCCAGCACGACCCGCCAGTCGGCCTGCGGGCGCAGGATCGACTCGGCCCAGCGCCGCCAGCCGTACGGCGCCTCGCCTCTGATCCGGGAGGCGACCGCCCTGACCAGCAGGTCGCGTTCAAGCGCGGACATGACGGCCGGCCCGGTGAACGGCGCGCCGGCGCAGGCCTCCAGCTCGGGCGGCACGTCGATGAGGTCGAGCAGTCGGTGGTACTCGGCGGCCATCAGGCCGCTCGGCAGGCCCAGCCTGTCGGGAGTGACCGCCGTGGCGGGCGCGCCGTCGAGGTCGTCGTTGATCTCCGCGTCGTGCGCCGTGTTCCAGCGGGGGCCGTCCTCTCCCACGCCGAGGTGCCGGCGCAGCAGGTGCCCGACCTGGTGCAGCAGCGACCAGGCCAGCTCCTCCACGGGCACGGGTCCCGGGCCGAGGTGCAGGTTCCAGTTGGCGTCGGCGCACGCGCCCTCGGCGTCCTCGTGGACCAGGGGGGTCAGCGCGAACAGCGCGGAGGCCAGATAGGGCGCGCGGGTGGCCGCCAGCAGTCGCGCCGCCGCGAAGCGCTCCATCACGCTCGTGCCCCCGCTCATCGCAGCAGTCCCGCCGCGCGCAGGATCGGGGCCAGCTCCAGCATCGCGGAGGGCAGCTGCGCGCCGTACGGGCGGGCGGCCGCCAGCGACCGCGCCGCCCCCGCCGCCACGTCAGGCGTACGGCGGGCGACCCTCGCGATGAGCGGCCAGGCCCGCTGCCAGGTCTCCGCTCCGCCGTCGGCGGCCACGTAGGCCACCACCGAGCCGAGGACCGCGTGCACCCTGTCGAGCCGCTCGGGCAGCGGCGCGCCGGGATCGGACAGCAGCGTCTCGGGGTCGGGCAGGTCGAGGTCGCGCAGCCACGACAGCAGTTCGAAGCCCGCCGCGTCGCCCACCGCGCCCCGCACCAGCTCGGCCGCGACCTCACCGTGCGCGCAGGCCACCGCGGTCGCGGCCAGCTCCCACGTGCGCGGGCTCGGCCACGCCCTCGCAGGCCCGTCGGGCACGGCGAGCACGAGCTCGGGCCGCACCCGCAGGAACGCACCCACCAGCGCCTTCGCCCGGCCCACCGCCGCGGGCGAAGGCACGGGCCATGCCCCCAGCTCCGGTACGGCGAAGCCGCCCGTGAAGCCCTCGGCCACCGAGACCGCGCTCACCCGCCAGTCGAGGTGGATCAGCCGGTTGGCCAGCGGGGCGGACAGCTCCCACCCGTCGGCGGCCTGCTCGGGCGGGTTGGCCGCGGCGACGATGCGCACCTCACCGGGAAGGGCCAGGTCGCCCACGGCCCTCTCGAGCACGACTCTGAGCATCGCGGCCTGGACGGCGGGCGGCGCGGTGGTCAGCTCGTCGAGGAACAGGATGCCGCGCCCCGCCCTGGCCAGCCGCTCGGCCCAGCGGGGCGGCGCGAGCCAGGTGCCGCCCTCTCTGATCACGGGAAGGCCCGCGAAGTCGCTGGGCTCCCTGATGGAGCCGACGACCACCTCGACGGGGAGCCCGAGGCTCGCTCCCAGCGCCAGGACGGAGGAGGTCTTCCCCGTTCCCGGCGCGCCCCACAGGATGACAGGGAGGTTGGCGGTGACGGCTACGGCCAGCGCGTCCATGGTGGTTCCACCTCTGTGCGTCAACTGATGTTGACGTCAACTCTGGTTGACGCACAGTGGTTTTGTCAACGTGGTCAGATGGGCCGGATGCGGGACCACACGAGGAAGACGCCGCCCACGACCGCCATGGAGATGCCCGTCCAGAGGTTGACGGGGGTGCCGAACACCCCCGCCACGATCAGGATCACCCCGTAGACCAGGAAAAGCCCGCTTGTAGAGGATGGCAGCGGCCAGCCCAGCAGGGCCTCCATGACCAGCGCGAGCGCGTAGAGGTTCACGCCCGCGATGCGGCTCGCTACCCCGGAAAATCACCGCATCACCTGGCAAAAATGTGACAAGTGCGCACGCCCCTGCCAAAGGGGAGGGTACCGCCACTCCTGACACGGCAATTCAGGGGGCACGCGGTGAAAGCACAGGTCATCGGCGGTGTGCTGGCCATTGTGGGGCTGCTGGCCGGCTGCGGCACGGCGGGACAGTCCGGCCAGACAGGCGGCGCCAGGGGCGGCACCGCCAGCCCGAACGCCATCGGCTCGATCGCCGAGGGCTTCAAGATCGGCCTGTTGCTGCCCGAGTCGAAGACGGCCAGGTACGAGAAGTTCGACAGGCCGTACATCACCGCCGACATCAAGGCCCAGTGCCCCAAGTGCGAGGTCGTCTACAACAACGCCAACCAGGATCCCAACCAGCAGCAGCAACAGGTCGACTCGATGCTGACCAACGGGGTGAAGATCCTGATCCTCGACGCGGTGGACGCCAAGGCCATCGCCTCCTCGGTCGCCAAGGCCAAGAGCCAGGGCGCGAAGGTGGTCGCCTACGACCGGCTGGCGGGCGGTCCCGTGGACGCCTACACCTCCTTCGACAACCTGCAGGTCGGCAAGGCGCAGGGACAGGCGCTGCTGGACGCGATCAAGGCGGGGGGCGACCCCAAGCGCGGCCCCGTCGTCATGGTCAACGGCTCGCCCACCGACCCGAACGCCGCCGACTTCAAGAAGGGCGCCCACTCGGTGCTCGACGGCCAGGTCACGATCGGCAAGGAGTACGACACCCCTGACTGGAGCCCCGACCAGGCCAACACCGAGGCCGCGGGCGCCTTCACCGCGCTGGGGGCCGACAAGGTGATCGGCGTGTACGCGGCCAACGACGGCATGGCGGGCGGCATCGCCAGGGCCATGCAGAACGCGGGCGTCAAGAAGGGCACCCCCCTGACCGGCCAGGACGCCGAGCTCGCCGCGATCCAGCGGATCCTGCTCGGCACCCAGACGATGACGATCTACAAGCCGATCAGGCCCGAGGCCAAGAACGCCGCCCAACTGGCGATCAGCCTGGCCACGGGGCAGGGCGTCACCGGCACCACCACCGTCGACAACGGCGCCAACTCCGCGATCCCCGCGCAGATCATCGCGCCGATCGTGGTCACCAAGGAGAACATCAAGGACACCGTGATCAAGGACGGGTTCTGGAAGGTCGAGGAGATCTGCACCGCGGCAGTGAAGCCGGCCTGCGTAGCGGCTGGGATCTCCTGAGATGGCTCCGGTCCTCGCCCTTGAGCGCATCTCCAAGCGGTTCGGCGCCGTCCAGGCGCTGACGGACGTCGAGCTCGAGGTCGACGCGGGCGAGGTCGTGGCGCTGGTCGGCGACAACGGCGCGGGCAAGTCCACGCTGATCAAGGTGATCGCGGGGGTGGGCCCTCCCGACGAGGGCCGCATCATGTGGGAGGGCAGGCAGGCCACGATCGCCACCCCCTCCGACGCCCAGGCTCTCGGCATCGCGACCGTCTACCAGGACCTCGCGCTCTGCGACAACCTCGACGTGGTCGGCAACCTCTACCTCGGCAACGAGATGACGACGATGGGCGTCCTCGACGAGGTCGCGATGGAGAAGCGCTCGCGGGACCTGCTGGAGACCCTGTCGATCAAGATTCCCAGCGTGCGGATCCCCGTGGCGTCGCTGTCGGGAGGCCAGCGGCAGACGGTGGCCATCTCCCGCTCGCTGCTGGGCGACCCCAAGATCGTGCTGCTGGACGAGCCGACCGCCGCGCTCGGCGTCGAGCAGACCGCGCAGGTCCTCGACCTGGTCGAACGGCTGCGCGGCCAGGGGCACGGCGTCATCCTGATCAGCCACAACATGGTCGACGTCAAGGCCGTGGCCGACCGCATCGCGGTGCTCAGGCTCGGCCGTAACAACGGGGTCTTCGACGCGAGGACCACCACCCAGGAAGAGATCATCTCGGCGATCACCGGCGCCACCGACAACGCCGCGTCCCGCAGGAGCAGGAGGCTCAGTGAGTGAATCCCCGGTCGACCCGCGGCTGGTGGTCAGCGAACAGGGTCTCACTGGATACCTGGGCGAGTTCAGGCGGAAGGTGAAGGGCGGCGAGCTCGGCCCGCTGCCGGTGGTCATCGGCCTGATCGTCATCTGGCTCGTCTTCCAGAGCCTGAACAGCCAGTTCCTTTCCGCGCAGAACCTGTCCAACCTCAGCGTCGACATCGTCCCGACCGGGTTGATCTCGGTGGGCATCGTGTTCGTGCTGCTGCTGGGGGAGATCGACCTGGCGGCGGGCGCGGTCAGCGGCGCCTGCGCGGCGGTCCTGGCCGTGCTCAACGTCAACATGGGCATGAGCCCGGGTCTGGCCATCCTGCTGGCCGTCGCCGTCGGCGCCGTGCTCGGCCTGATCCACGGCTTCTTCTTCGCCAAGATCGGGGTGCCCTCCTTCGTGGTCACGCTGGCGGGCTTTCTCGCCTGGACCGGCTTCCAGCTGTGGGTCCTCGGGCCCAACGGCACCATCAACCTGCCGAGCGACGGCTTCGTCGCCGGCCTGACCAGCACCTACTTCATCTACGTGATCGCCGCCTACGGCCTGGCGGCGCTGGGCGTGGCGGGCTTCCTCGCGGTGTCGCTCATCGGCAACAACAGGCGCCGCGCGGCGGGGATCCCGTACAGGACGACGGGCGACATCGTCTTCCGCACAGTCGTGCTCGCGGTGGTGGCCTTCGGCGCGGCCTACATCCTCAACCTCTACCAGGGGCTCCCGCTCGCGCTGCTGATCTTCCTGGTGGTCGTCGTCGGCACCGACTTCGTGCTGCGCCGTACCAGGTACGGGCGCAGCATCTTCGCGGTCGGCGGCAACATCGAGGCCGCCAGGCGGGCCGGCATCAACGTGCCGTTCATCAGGATCTCGGTCTTCGTCATCTCGGGCTCGTTCGCGGCGGTCGGCGGCATCTTCGCCGCCTCCCGCATCTCCAGCGCCAGCCAGGCGACGGGGCAGAGCAACGTGCTGCTGATGGCGATCGCGGCGGCGGTGATCGGCGGCACCTCGCTGTTCGGCGGGCGCGGCACCACGTACTCGGCGCTGCTGGGCATGCTGGTCATCCAGTCGATCGCCTCAGGGATGGCGTTGCAGGGTGTCAGCAACTCCATCCAGTTCATGGTCACCGGCGCGGTGCTGCTGGCCGCGGTGGTCATCGACTCGATCTCTCGCAGGAGCCAGAAGGCGGCAGGCCGGGCGTAACGTGGGGTCATGGCAGACCCCCTGAGTGCCTTGACCCCCGACCAGGCCCGGCGCCGCTTCAGGGCGGGGGAGCGCAGACCGACAGCGGGGTGGTGCGACGGCTGGACCCAGGCCAACCTGAT
The DNA here is from genome assembly GCF_039533245.1 of Nonomuraea recticatena. Lineage (NCBI taxonomy): Bacteria > Bacillati > Actinomycetota > Actinomycetes > Streptosporangiales > Streptosporangiaceae > Nonomuraea > Nonomuraea recticatena. The sequence goes on from NZ_BAAATE010000003.1 coordinate 433,986, forward strand.
CGCGGTCCCCGAGAGCCTGGCAGGCGACCTCAAGCTGTTCGCCGAGCGCAACCCGCAGGCCTGTCCCGTGCTCGACGTCGGCGAACCGGGAGCCACCAGCACCGCGATCTTCGACGGCGACCTGCGCACCGACCTGCCCGGCTACCGCGTCTACCGCGAGGGCAGACCGGTCGCCGACCTCGACGAGGTCGTCGAGCACTGGCGCGCCGACCTCGTCCCCTTCCTGATCGGCTGCAGCTTCACCTTCGAGGCGGCGCTCGCGAGGGCGGGCGTCCCCGTGCGCCACGTCGAGCTGGGCGTCAACGTGCCGATGTACCGCACCGCCGTGGCCTGCGCTCCCGCGGGGGTGCTCCACGGCCCGCTCGTGGTCTCGATGCGGCCGGTGCCCGAGGCGCTGGTGGCCACCGCGATCGAGGTCAGCGGCCGCTACCCCCGGGTGCACGGCGCGCCGGTGCACGTGGGCGACCCCGCCGCGATCGGCATCGGCGACCTGTCGCGTCCCGACTTCGGCGACCCCGTCCCCGTACGGCCGGGCGAGGTGCCCCTGTTCTGGGCCTGCGGCGTCACCCCGCAGCAGGCCGTGATGGCCTCCGGCGTCGAGTACGCCATCGGCCACCTGCCGGGCCACATGGCGATCACCGACCTTCGAGAGACCTAGCCAGGTGCTTGGCGGTGTGCGTGGAGGCGTGGACCAGCTGCGCAGGCGTGCCCTCGAAGACCACCTCGCCGCCGTGCCGGCCTGCCTCGGGCCCCATGTCGATCACCCAGTCGGCGCGCTTGACCACCTCGAGCTCGTGCTCCACCACGATGACGGTGTTGCCCGTGTCGACGAGGCGGTCGAGCAGCGCCATCATCGTGTCGACGTCGGCCATGTGCAGCCCTGTCGTCGGCTCGTCGAAGACATAGACGTGGCCGCTCTCACGCAGCCGGTGGGCCAGCTTCAGCCGCTGCCGCTCACCGCCCGACAGCGTGGTGAGCGGCTGGCCCAGCGTCAGGTAGCCGAGGCCGAGCTCGCCGAGCGTCGCCAGCCCCTCGAGCCCGAACAGCTCGTGCGCCTCGTCGGCGGTCATGGCCAGCACGTCGGCGATCGTCCGCCCCTCGTAGCGGTGCGAGAGCGCCTCGGAGCTGTAGCGGCGGCCCTCGCACGTGTCGCAGACGGTGGTCACCGGGTCCATGAACGCCAGATCCGTCGTGATCGTGCCCCGCCCCCCGCACGCGGGGCAGGCGCCAGCCGCGTTGAAGCTGAACAGGCTCGCGTCCACGCCGTTCGCCTGGGCGAAGAGCCTGCGGATCCTGTCCATGACGTCGAGGTAGGTGGCGGGGGTGGAGCGGATGGAGCCGCCGATCGCCGACTGATCTATCGCGATGCCCTCGGCGTACGTCATGAGCGTGCTCTTGCCCGAGCCCGCCACCCCCGTCACCGCCGTGAGCACGCCGAGCGGCACCCTGACGCTCACCTTCTTGAGGTTGTGCAGCGACGCTCCCTCGATGGGCAGCCAGCCCTTCGGCTCGCGGAGCTCGGGCTTCAGGCCCGTGATCCGCCTGAGCATGCGGCCGGTGAGCGTCCGCGACCTGCTCAGCCCGGCCACCGTGCCCTCGAAGACCACCTCGCCTCCGCCCGCGCCAGCCCCCGGGCCCATGTCGACGACGTGGTCGGCCATGGCGATGATGTCGCGGTCGTGCTCGACGACGATCACCGTGTTGCCCGCGTCGCGCAGTTCGAGCAGCAGCTCGCCGAGCATGTGCACGTCGCGGGGGTGCAGGCCGGCGCTCGGCTCGTCGAAGATGTAGGTCAGCCCCGACAGCGACGAGCCCAGCTGCCGCACGGTCTTCAGCCGCTGCGCCTCGCCGCCCGACAGCGAGCTGGTGGCCCTGTCGAGGCTGAGATAGCCGAGCCCGATCGCCTCGATCCTGTTCAGCGCCTCGATCGCGGGCTCGGCGACGCCGTTGCCCAGCCCCCTGAGCGTCTCGGCCAGGTCGCTGACCTCCATGGCGCAGTGGTCGGCGAGGTTGAGCCCATCGATCCGCGAGGCGAGCGCCGCGGCGTTGAGCCGCGCGCCCGCGCAGGCCGAGCAGGGGCCCTCGGTGATCATTCGCCTGGTCGCCTCGGTGTCGCGCTTGAGGTGCAGGCGGTTGAAGCGGTCCACCACGCCTTCGTAGGTGCCGCGCTCCAGCTTGAACTTCTCGCCGTGCAGGAGCAGGCGCCACTCCCGCTCGGTGAACTCGCCGACCGGCTTGTCCAGGTCGAACAGGCCGGAGTCCGCGTACAGGCGCCAGGCGTAGGAGCCGACGGGGAAGACCCTGATCGCGCCCTCGTTGATCGAGAGCGTCCTGTCGATCGCCAGGTCGAGGTCGAGCGCCACGGCCCTGCCCAGGCCGTGGCACTCGGGGCACATGCCCTGGGGGTCGTTGAAGGAGTAGGCGGTCGCGGGGCCCGCCGACGGCGTGCCGTACCTGGAGAACAGCACGCGCAGGATGGGATGGATCTCGGTCATGGTGCCGACGGTCGAGCGGGCGCCGCCGCCCACCCGCTTCTGGTCGATGACGACCGCGGGGGTCAGGTGGGCCAGCCGTTCGGCGAGCGGGCGCTCGAACTTGGGCAGCCTGTTCCTGATGAAGGCGCCGTAGGTGGCGTTCATCTGCCGCTGCGCCTCGGTGGCGACAGTGCCGAAGACGACTGACGACTTCCCCGAGCCCGACACGCCGGTGAAGACGGTCAGCCGCTCCTTGGGCAGGCGGAGGGAGACGTTCTTGAGGTTGTTCTGTCGAAGTCCGGCGAGAACGATGTCCATTAGCCACTCCCAATAGCTTTGGCTACTAGTATTAGCTTATGTCAGATCGCAGGGCTCGTCGAAGGGCCGAGACGCAGGAGGAGATCCTCGGCATCGCGCTGGAGGTCATGGCGGCAGACGGGGTCGCGGCGCTGAACATGGCGACCGTGGCCAGGCGGCTCGGCATCCAGCCGCCTTCGCTGTACAAGTACTTCCCCTCGAGGGCGGCCGTCTACGACGAGCTGTTCAGGATCGGCCAGGAGGGCTACCTCGACGCCGTACGGCAGGCCGCGCGCGGACACGAGGGCCTGGCCGCGATGGGCGCCTCCCTGGAGGCGGGCGCACGGTGGATCATGGACCACCAGGTGCTGGCCCAGCTGCTGTTCTGGCGGCCCGTCCCCGGCTTCACGCCCTCGCGGGAGGCCTACGCCCCCGCCCTGGAGATCCACCGGCACTTCGCCACGCTGATCCGCGCGGCGGTGGAGCGCGGCGAGGTGCATCCCGACGCGGCGGGCGAGGAGGGCCTCGCGCTGGCCGCGAGCCTGATCGCGGGCGTGATCTCGCAGCAGCTGGCCAACGAGCCGGGCGCCACCTACGAGTCGGGCGCCTTCACCCGGCTGGTTCCGCGCCTTCCCGCCGTGTTCGCGGCGGCATACCCGCCGCCCTGAGCTGCGACTCCAGGTCGGGCGCGCCCCTGCGGTTGTCGATCTCCAGATGAGGTACGGCCGGCGGCTCGTCCACCCTGATCGCCTTCAGATAGGCGTCGAAGGCCGCCAGCTTGCCGTCATCCCTGGCAAGGCCCCTGGCTGTCAGGCGCTCGCGCAGCGTGGGCCCGTCGGAGCGGAGCCACACCAGGTGGACGGGCGGCCCCCCGAGCTGCTCGACCCACCTCTCCCACAGCGTCGCGGAGTGCACCTGGGAGGTGAAGGGGCCGTCGAGCATGACGGGGCAGCCGTGCCCCCTGATCGTCCTGGCCAGCCTGGTCAGGCCGTCGTACTCGTACCGCTTCACGTGCTCGTCGTACCAGGGGCCCTCGCGCTCGCCCTGCGGCCTGCCGTACGCGCTCAGCATCTCGGTGACGAAGTCGCCGTAGACGGTGTCCTTGTCGAGCAGCGCGGGGACCGGGTCGAGGCGCCCGAGCAGCGCGGCGGCGACGGTCGACTTGCCCGCGCCAGGCGGGCCGCTGATCACCCACACAGGAACCACAAGGTCAGAGCGTACGGGGATCTGCGTACGCCGGTGCCGCGTACGGACGGACGCCCCGCCGCCCGTACGCGGCCAGACTCGGCGCATGCTCACCATGGTCGTGCGCGCCTTCGGCATCCCGGAACTGCGCAAGAAGCTGCTCTTCACGCTGGGCGTCATCGTGCTGTTCAGGTTCGGGCAGATCCTGCCGTCGCCCGGGGTGGACACCGCGGCGGTCCGGCAGTGCCTCGGCGGCGCGCGCGGAGGGCTGGTCGACATGGTGCAGCTGTTCAGCGGCGGGGCCATGCTGAAGCTGTCGGTGTTCGCGCTGGGGGTCATGCCGTACATCACGGCCAGCATCATCATGCAGCTGATGGCGGTGCTCATCCCGCGCCTCGAAGCCCTGCGCAAGGAGGGGCAGAACGGCCAGGCGAAGATCACGCAGTACACCCGCTACCTCACCGTGGCCCTGGCCGTGCTCAACGCCACCACGGTGGTCGCGCTGGCGCGGGGAGGCGCGCTGTTCCCCGGCTGTTCGCGGCAGGTGCTGTACGACACGAGCCTGTTCGGGGTGAGCGTGCTGGTGGTCGTGCTGGTGGCGGGGAGCTGCATGGTGATGTGGCTGGGCGAGAAGATCACCGAGAAGGGGATCGGCACCGGCATGTCCATCCTGATTCTCACCCAGGTCGTCGCCGTCTTCCCCTCCTACATGTCCAACCTCTTCGTGATGAGCCCCTTCGCGACGGTGGTGATCCTCGTCTCCGGCCTGTTCCTGGTGGCGGCTGTGGTCTTCATGGAGCAGGCCCAGCGGCGCGTGCCCGTGCAGTACGCCAAGCGGATGGTCGGCCGCCGCATGTACGGAGGGACCAACACCTACATCCCGCTCAAGGTCAACCAGGCGGGCATCGTCCCGGTGATCTTCACCTCGTCGCTGCTCTCCATCCCCACGCTGGTCGGCGGCCAGGTGCCGTGGATCAGCCAGTACCTCGCCGGCGACCACCCGCTCTACATGCTCGGCTACTCCCTGCTGATCGTCGGGTTCGCCTACTTCTACGTCTCGATCACCTTCAATCCCATGGAGGTGGCCGACAACATGAAGCGCTACGGCGGTTTCGTGCCGGGGATCAGGCCCGGGCGGCCGACCGCGGAGTACCTGGGCTTCGTCCTGTCGCGGCTGACCGCGCCTGGGGCCCTCTACCTGGGTGTGCTGGCCCTGGTGCCGCTGGTGGCCTTCGCGCTGCTGCGCGACCCCTCCACGCAGCAGAACTTCCCCTTCGGGGGGACGAGTGTGCTGATCATGGTGGGGGTGGGCCTGGAGACGGTGAAGCAGATCGAGGCCCAGCTCCAGCAGCGCGCCTACGAGGGCCTGCTCAGGTAGCCGGCTCCGGTCAGGAGGGCAGGACCAGGCCCGCGCGCATGGCGAAGACCACCAGCTGCGCCCTGTCGCGGGCGTGCAGCTTCACCATGGCCCTGCTGACGTGCGTGCGGACGGTGTCGCGGCTGATCACCAGCTCCTTGGCGATCTCCTCGTTCGACCGGCCTGTCGCCACCCACGCCACCAGCTCCCTCTCGCGAGGGGTCAGGGTGTCGACGCCGTCCACGGGCCGCGCGCCGCCGTGCCTGCCGAACAGCCCGATGACCTTGCGGGTGATCGCGGGGGAGAGCAGCGCCTCGCCCGCGGCCACCACCCTGATGGCGCTCACCAGCTCGTCGGGGGCGCTGTCCTTGAGCAGGAAGCCGCTCGCCCCGGCCTGCAGGGCGGCGAAGACGTACTCGTCCACGGCGAACGTCGTCACCACCACGATCCTGGTGCCGTGGAGGGAGGGGTCGGCCGCGATGGCGCGCAGGACCTCCAGGCCGTCCATGCCGGGCATCCTGATGTCGAGCAGCAGGACGTCGGGGCGCTCCCTGCGCACCAGCGCCACCGCCTGCCCGCCGTCGGCCGCCTCACCGACCAGCTTGAGGTCGGCCTCCCTGGCGATGAGCGCGCCGAGCCCCATCCGCACGACCGCCTGGTCGTCGGCCACCCCGACCCTGATCACACCTTCACCTCCCACGCCCGCACCCTCCCGCCCGGGGTCATGCGGTCGTCCCTGAGGTCACGCGGTCTCCCGCGGGAAGCGGGCGATCACCTGGAAGCCGCCGCCGTCCCTCGGGCCCGCGGTGAACTGGCCCCCCGCGTTCCGCACCCGCTCGCGCATCCCCGCCAGCCCCCTGCCCTCGCCCGCCTCCGTGACGCCGACGCCGCGGTCGGCCACCTCCAGCACGAACCCGCAGGGGTCGTCGGCCACCCTGACGAGCGCCCTGGTCGGCCCCGCGTGCCTGATCACGTTCGTCAGCGACTCGCGCACCACCCGGTAGACGGTGCCGCGCAGGTGCGAGGGGACGGCGGGCTCGCCGGGCTCCATGTCGACGGGCAGCCCCGCCGCCCGCACGCCGTCGATCAGGGCAGGCAGGTCGTCGCGGCTCGCGACCGGCTCGCCGGGGTCGATGAGATCGAGAGCGGCCCGTAGCTGGGCCAGCGCGCCGAGGCTGGTCTCGCGGATCGCCCGCAGCGACTCGCGCGCCTGCTCGGGGCTCTCCTCCAGCACGAGCAGGGCGAGTCCGGCCTGCATCGCGATGGTCGAGAAGCCGTGTCCCGCCGCGTCGTGGACCTCGCCGGCGATCCTGGCCCGCTCCCGCGCCAGCTCCCGCGCCACCGCCGCGCCGTCAGCGTGGGATGCCTCGCCGGCGCCAGGCGAACCCCAGGCCGGGCCCGCGACGTGGGCTCCGGAGCCGCCCGTGGCGTGGGGAGCCGGTGCGGAGATCCCGCCGGTGGCGCGGGCAGCGAGGCAGGGGAGGCCGCCGTCGCCCGCGTAGGCCGCGGGCTGGGGGCCTGGCCAGGCGTCGGATGCTGTGGCGCCGTGGGCGAACCCGACCCAGCCCCTTCCGGGCTTCGGCGGGGCGGTGAACGTCGGGGTCTGCGCGCGATGGCCCGCGGCCGTCTGCGCGGCCTCCTGCGGGGTCTCGTGTCCCGCCGCGATCGCCGCGCGGGCCTGGGCCAGGCCGCTGAGCGACAGCGGGACGGCCAGCCAGCCCGCCCACACCAGCACGAGCACGGCGGGCATGTCGCCCAGGCGGGCAGCACGGGACACCGCCGCGGACATGGACTCCCACAGGCGGCGGACAGGGCGTCGTTCCCGTGTCACCATTCCGCCCCGATCCTAGCCATTTTCAGGGGGAGCGGTTCGCCGACCGGCGGGGTGCCGCCTCAGGAAGGGGGGGCGCTCAGCGCAGGACGGCGCGGTCGACGGTCCCTGGCGCCAGGACGTGCTCGATCACCATCACGGCCGCCCCCACGACGCCCGCCCTGTCGCCCAGCTCACTGGTCCTGATGCTCAGGTGCTGGGTGGCCAGCGGGAGCGACCTGCTGTAGATGACCTCGCGGACCCCCGCCAGCACGTGCTCGCCCGCCTCGGCGATGTCGCCGCCGATCACTATCACCGCGGGGTTGAAGAAGTTCACGATGGAGGCCAGCACGTCGCCGACCTCGCGCCCCGCCTGCCTGATGAGCTGGACGGCCTGGGTGTTGCCCTGCCGTACGAGGTTGACCACGTCGCGGCTGTTGGAGGCGGGCACCCCGGCCGCGGCCAGCTTGGCGGCCACGGAGGCGCCGCCCGCGACCGCCTCCAGGCAGCCGGTGTTGCCGCACCTGCACACCACGTCGGCCGCCGAGGACACCCGCACATGGCCGATGTCGCCCGCCGCGCCCTGCGCGCCCCTGTGCAGTCGGCGGTCGGAGATGATGCCGCACCCTATGCCGGTGCCGATCTTGACGAACACCAGCTGGTCGGCCTCGGGCCTGGCGGCCCAGTGCTCGCCGAGGGCCATGATGTTCACGTCGTTGTCCACCAGGACGGCGGCGCCGAGCCGCTCCCCGAGCCACTTGGGGACGGGGAAGCCGTCCCAGCCGGGCATTATCGGCGGGTTGATCGGCCGTCCTGAGGCGTGCTCGACGGGCCCCGGAAGGCCCACGCCCACGCCGCACACCTGCTCGACGGTGTGCCCTGTCTCGTCGAGGAACTCGAGGAAGGTGTCGAGGAGCCATTGCAGCGTCGGCTCGGGGCCCTTGTCGATGGCCAGGTCGGAGGTGCGTTCGGCGAGGACGGTGGTGGCCAGGTCGGTCACCGCGACCCTCGCGTGGGTGGCGCCGAGGTCGGCGGACAGGACGACGCGGGCGGAGCTGTTGAACGCGAACGCCACGGCGGGCCTGCCGCCGGAGGAGATGGCGTCCTCGGTGGGCACGATCCACTGGTGGGTGAGCAGGGCGTCGAGGCGCTGCGAGACCGTGGACCTGGCCAGACCGGTGAGCTGGACGAGCTCGGCCCTCGTGCGGGCCTGGCCGTCTCTCAGGATCGCGAGCAGCGCGCCTGCTCCGGCGACCGTGCCGACCGGTTCGTTCAGCATGTCCGGAGACAACGCCGCTCCTTCCGCCGCCTGAAACATGATATGTCGAATTGAATCACACTTCTGCTTGACCATCGGCGGAAGAATCAAGTCCTCCTTTAGTGTGCCGCGTGGTCCGAGCTGGCGTGCTCTTGGGGCGGGGAGGGGGTCTCGAGGGGGCGGGGGGTGTGCCGGGAGGGGGTGGTCCCGGCAGGCGGGGGAGCCCTGCGAGCGAGGGGTGCGCCGGGAAGGGTGGTCCGGCGGGCGGGGGTGTCGGTGGGGCGCGTCAGCCGTTGGCCAGCCAGCGGATCGGGTTCACCCGGGTGATCGCCTGGATCGTCTCCTCCTCCACCCCGCCCTCGCGCAGCAGGGGGAGCAGCGTGCGGAAGACGTGGGAGTAGCCCGCGCCGCCGTACCTCTGGAGCTGGGCGACGCGGGAGACGCCGCTGCCGAGCAGCAGGCGCTCGCCGTGCCCCTCGGAGATCAGCTCCATGGCCACCCTGGCCGCCTGCGGGGCGCCGAGGCCCACGGAGGAGAGGCTGACGTACGCCCCGGCCTCGGCGATCTTGCGGGCGACGGCGACGTCGTCGCCGGTGAAGGAGACGCTGACCCGCGAGCCGGGCAGACCCTCGCCCAGCAGGATCTCCAGCAGCGCGGGCCCGTTCTGTCCGTGGGTGGCGACGGGCAGGCGGCTGGACAGGGAGGCGCGGGCGGCGGCGACCAGGCAGCGCTCCTCCACCGGCGACGGCTCCTGACCCCAGGCGCCGACCTCGCCGATGACGCCTGGCAGCACGCCCGTGCCGTCCAGGCCCGAGGTGATCTCGTCCATCAGCCGCGCGGTGAGGGTGTCGACGTCGTCCTCGCGGACCTGGGTGAACGGCTCGGTGAACAGCCCCGTCGAGGCGATGACGGGCACCCTGCTGCCCGCGGCGACGCGGGCGAGGGAGGTGGCGTCCCTGCCCATGCCGATGCAGGACAGCTCGACGGTGAGACCGAGATCGTCGGACTGGCGCAGCTCGCGGAGCTCGTGGGTGACGGTGCGCTCCTCGTCGAGCCAGCGGTAGGGGTCGGAGTCGATACCGACCGCCCAGCGCAGGTCGCAGCGCAGGTGCTCATGGGGGAGGACGGCGCCGGTGATCGCGTCGGCGCGGATCTGACCGGTGACGGTCCGTAGAAGGGCCTCAGGCATGGACGACATTAACCCGTATTTGCCGGTAAACGCCTTATGTCTGCCGAAAGCTTTACCTGATGAATGTTTCAGCGCTGACCTGCGAAGAGTCCGGCCGTGTTTGACCGCCGGATGGCGGGCGGGTGACTCTCCACGCGACATGCGCGCCGCGGTCGACGGTCAGGGTCTCCGGGCGACTCCTGGACGAAGGGACAGGCCGTACATGATTCGGTGGATACTCGCAGCGCTGTTGACGATCTCGGCGGCCGCGGCGGTCGTCTCCGCGCCCGCGCTGCAGGGGGCCGCGCTGCAGGAGGCCGCGGCGCTCTCCGCGCCGGCGCAGGAGACCTACGAGTGGAAGAACGTGCGGATCGACGGAGGCGGCTTCGTCCCCGCGATCGTCTTCAACCAGAGCGAGAAGAACCTGATCTACGCCAGGACCGACATCGGCGGCGCCTACCGATGGGAGCAGGCCACCAGGACGTGGACCCCGCTGCTCGACTGGGTGGGTTGGGACAGGTGGGGCTACAACGGCGTGGACAGCCTGGCCACCGACCCGGTGCAGCCCAACAGGGTGTACGCGGCGGTCGGGATGTACACCAACAGCTGGGACCCGAACAACGGCGCGATCCTGCGCTCGGCCGACAAGGGCGCCACCTGGCAGGTCTCGCCGCTGCCGTTCAAACTGGGCGGCAACATGCCGGGCAGGGGCATGGGTGAGCGGCTGGCCGTCGATCCCAGGGACAACAGGACCCTCTATCTCGGCGCGCCCAACGGCAACGGCCTGTGGAAGAGCTCCGACTACGGTGCGACCTGGGCGAAGGTGTCCTCCTTCCCCAACCCTGGCGACTACGCGCCCGACCCGAGTGACCCCAACGGCTACTCCAGCCACAGGCCGGGCGTGGTCTGGGTGACGATCGACCCGGTGACCAGGGCGATCTACGCGGGCGTCGCCGACAAGGAGAACATCCTCTACCGCTCCACCGACAACGGCGCGACCTGGCAGCGCGTGCCGGGCCAGCCGACCGGCCATCTGCCGCACAAGGGCGTGCTCGACCACGTCAACAGCCTGCTCTACCTGGCCACCAGCGACACGGCCGGCCCCTACGACGGGGCCAAGGGCGACGTGTGGCGCCTCGACACCCGCACAGGCGAGTGGACCAGGATCAGCCCGATCCCCTCCACCAGCGAGGACGACTACTTCGGCTACAGCGGCCTGACCATCGACAGGCAGGACCCGCAGACCCTCATGGTCGCCACCCAGATCTCCTGGTGGCCCGACGTGATCTTCTTCAGGTCCACCGACGCGGGCGCGACCTGGACGAGGGTGTGGGACTGGGCCTCCTATCCCAACAGGTCCTTCCGCTACACGATGGACGTCTCCTCCGCTCCGTGGCTGACGTTCGGCGGCAACCCGCAGCCGCCCGAGGTCACGCCGAAGCTGGGCTGGATGACCGAGTCGCTGGAGATCGACCCCTTCGACTCCAACAGGATGATGTACGGCACCGGCGCCACCATCTACGGCACAGAGGACCTGCTCAAGTGGGACACAGGGGGCCGGTTCACGATCAGGCCGATGGTGAGGGGGCTGGAGGAGACCGCCGTGCTCGACCTGGTCAGCCCGCCCACGGGAGCCCCGCTCGTCAGCGGTCTCGGTGACATCGGCGGGTTCAGGCACGCCTCGCTCGACGCGGTGCCGCCGATGATGTTCACCTCGCCAGGCTTCACCTCGACCACCAGCCTCGACTACGCCGAGAAGAACCCCGCCGTGATGGCCCGCTCCGGCAACGCCGACGGCAGCAACGTGGCCTTCTCCACCGACGGCGGCGCGAACTGGTTCCAGGGCTCGGAGCCTTCGGGTGTGACGGGAGGCGGCACGATCGCGGCGGCGGCCGACGGCTCGCGCTTCGTGTGGTCGCCGCAGGGCGCCGCGCCGCACTACTCGGTCGGCTTCGGCACCTCATGGACCGCCTCGGCCGGCCTGCCCTCCGGCGCGGTCGTCGAGTCGGACCGGGTGAACCCGTCGACGTTCTACGCCGTGGCGGCCGGCACGTTCTACCGCTCCACCGACGGCGGCGCCACCTTCACCGAGACCGCCGCACCCGGCGCGGGCAAGTTCAAGGCGGTACCCGGCCGCGAGGGCCACCTCTGGCTGGCAGGTGAGGGCGGTCTGTTCCGCTCCACCGACTCCGGAGCCACCTTCACCAAGCTGCCGGGGGTCACCGGCGCGGTCAACATCGGGTACGGCAAGGCCGCCCCTGGCGCGTCCTACCCCGCGCTGTACGCGGTCGCCACGATCGACGGCGTGACGGGCGTCCACAGATCCGACGACACGGCCGCCACCTGGACCCGCATCAACGACGACAGACACCAGTACGGGAACATGGGCGAGGCGATCACCGGCGACCCCCGCGTGTACGGGCGGGTCTACCTGGGCACCAACGGCCGCGGCATCCTGTACGCCGAGCGCTCGGGCTCCGACCCGACCCCGACGCCCACCCCCACCCCGACGCCCACCCCCACCCCGACGCCCACGCCCACGCCCACCCCCACCCCGGGGACCGGCGGGTGCTCGGCCGCCTACAAGGTGACCAACTCGTGGCAGGGCGGATTCCAGGGCGAGGTCACGGTCAAGGCCGACAAGGCGATCAAGGGGTGGACCGTGTCGTGGGCCTTCCCCGCAGGCCAGCGGATCACCCAGCTCTGGAACGGCGCGCACACCCAGGAGGGGGCCGACGTGACGGTCGGGAACGTGGCGTGGAACGGCTCGCTGGCCCAGGGCGCGACGGCGACGTTCGGCTTCACCGGATCGTGGACAGGGTCGAACGGCGTGCCTTCCCCGATCGGCTGCGCCGCTTCGTGACGGCGGGGACCGGAGTCCCGCTGGAGCACGCGTGATGGACGGACGGCCACCGGTGACCCCGGTGGCCGTGCGGGGGCTTGCCGTACCGGAGGGGGAATGAGGGGCATCGGACAGTACATGGATGCCCATTTCGGCCCCTTGGTCATGGCTTGGGCGCGGCGTTCTGCCGAGCAGCTCTATTCGGGCTATTAGTCTGGATGGGTGGCAATCGACTCCGAAACCGGTGACGCCGACAAGCTGAAGGACGAAGCGGCGCGCCGCTCCGGCATTCACGGCTGGCTCGACGGCATCCGGTCCACTCGGACCGGTGCCCTCACACTCAAGATCATCATTGGTGTGATCGGCACCGTGATGGTCGTGGGCGGCCTGATCATGGTGCCCTTCCCCGGGCCGGGCTGGCTGGTCGTCTTCGCGGGGCTGGCGGTGCTGGCCACCGAGTTCCACTGGGCGCACAAGGTGCTGGAGTTCGGCAAGAGCGTTTTGCAGGCCTGGACCGAGTGGTACAAGCAGCGCGGCTGGACGGTGCGCATCATCGTCCTGCTCGTCACGCTGGCCGCCATGGGCGTGATCATCTGGGCGGCGCTGAAGTTCAGCCTCGGCATCGACCTGTTCGCCGAGGGGCGCAAGCTGCTCGGCGTCTAGCCTCCATACCGGTTCGGTCTGCGCGCAAGCGGACGAGGTGGGCGCTCCCTAGGCTGCCGCCGTGCTCTCCGTCCTCGTAGCGCTCGCCCTCATCCCCCTGCCCGGCGCCTCCGTGGTGCTCCACGAGAGACCGGCCGACCCCGTACGGCTGACCGCCTACGGCCTGGGCACCCAGCACGCCTACCTGCGAGGCCCGGCCGCCTTCGTCAGGCAGCGCGGCGCCTCCGAGGTGGTCGTCTCGCCCGACGGGCGCAGGGCCGCCGCCGTACCCGCCGCCTACCGGGGCGGCCACGACACGCTCGTCGTCACCGACCGGGCCACGGGCAGGTCCAGGCGCATCCGCACCGTCGCCAGGCCGCTGATGGCCTCCTACGCCTCGTGGTCGCGCGACGGCAAGAAGGTCCTGCTGACACTGGAGAAGAAGGTCTCGGGCAAGTGGCGCTCGATCGGCTACGTCACGGTCGACGTCGCCGCGGGCACCTCCCACACGACCGTCGTGGCGGGCGCCGACCCCGCCGCCACGTTCTGGTGGACCCCTGACGGCGCGGTGATCGCCCAGCGCAGGGGCGACGCGGTGGTCCACAGGGCGGGCGCGAAGCCGAGGGTGCTCAAGGGCGTCGGCACACTCACAGGACCCGATTTGTTCTCGCCCTCGGGCAAGCGCATGACGACCTGGTGCCCCTCCAGGCTGGCCGAGCACGTCTGCCTCGTGAACCCCGCCACGGGGGCGATCGTCTCCCGCTCGAGGCTCAGGCCCGAGGCGGTGGTCGGCTGGTGGAACGACCGCTCGCTGATCGCCGTCGTGCCGTACAGGAACAACTACCGGCTCGTGGTCGCAGGCACCTCGGGCTCCGTCGAACGGGTGCTCGCCGAGATCCCCGCCCGCACCTGGCGCGCGGAACTCTGGCTGAGCTTCACCCGTAAGTGAGAGGGTGCCTCCGTGAGTCCAAGCACGCTCCTTCTCGCCGCGGCGCTCGTCTTATCCGGCGCCGACGTCAAACTGCCAGGTCTCGGCGTCACCCTGCACGAGCAGCCCGGCGACCCCAAAAAGGTCAGCGCCTACACGACAGGAAGCTCGTCCTACCTCAGGGCGGGCGGCTACTTCGCGGGGCAGCGCTCCTACAACGACCTCGCCGTCTCGCCGGGCGGCGCCTTCGTGGCCGCGATCCCGAGGAAGTTCGCCAAGGGCTACGACAGGGTCGCGATCGTCAACAGGGCCACCGGCAGGGTCACCAAGATCCGCACGGTGAAGGCACCCATGGTGGCGGGCACGCCGTACTGGTCGCCCGACGGGCGCAAGGTGGTGCTGACGGTCTCCAGGAGCGACGGCCGAGGCGGCGGCTGGCGCAGCGTCGGCTTCGTCGTCGTGGACGTCGCCGCCAGGCGCGCCAGGCTGGTCAAGGTCCCGGGCGCCTACCATGACGCGCTCTTCCAGTGGTCGCCCGACGGCAGGCGGGTCGTCTCCGACCACTGGGACGGCGTGCGCTTCTACCTGACCGACGGGCGGGTGGCCTGGACCCTCTGGCGTACGGGCGGGCTGGTCGGCGGCGAGAGCGCCTTCTCTCCCGACGGCAGGCGCATGGCGACGTGGTGCCCCAAGAAGCACAAGGCGACGCTGTGCACCTGGAACCCCTACAACGGCAAGCTGGACAAGAAGGTGAAGGTCCCCGCGGTCGCCTCGTACGGCTGGTGGGACCGCGAGCACCTGATCGCGGTGGGACGCCACGGCAAGGGCTACGCGAGCGTCGTGATCGACCTCGACGGCAAGCCCGTGCGCCCCCTGGCCACCATCAGCCGCACCGCCTGGCGCGACTATGACCTCTACCTGAGCTACACCCGCCGCTGAGGCTCTATGCTCCGCCTTTGTGAATCTTCGTCGCGCTGTGGCCATGTGTGCCGCTTCCTGTGCGCTTCTCCCATTAATCCCAGCCTCTGCCTCAGCTGCCCGTCTCGACGAGAACGAGATCGACACGGGTCTCGGTGTCACGCTCCATGAGCGGCCCGGCGACCCGAAGAAGGTCACCGCGATCGTCGGCGCCAAGCCTCATCTGCGCACCGCCGACGACACCTTCGAGGTGGTGCCCGGCTACTTCGACGTAGCCGTCGCCCCGAAAGGACACCGAGTGGCGGGGCTCCCCGAGAACCCGAAGGGCAGGTACGACTCGGTCGCCATCATCGATGCGGCCGCCCAGCAGACGACGACGGTGCGCACCTCGAAGCTGCCGTTCAGGACAACGATCGCCTACTGGTCGGCCAGCGGCAGCAAGCTCGCGCTGACCGTCGAGAAGACCGACGGTAAGAAGTGGGTGCCCGTAGGCTTCGCCACGGCCGACGTGAGGGCCAAGGCAGCCAAGGTGGTGCTGTTGAAGGGCCTTTCCAAGGACGCGGTGTTCCAGTGGACCCCCGACGGCAGACACCTGATGAGCAGCTACCGGGACGGCGTGCGCTTCCACCGGCCGGACGGCAAGGTGGTCAGAACGCTGCCGGGCGTCGGCTCGGACATCGGCGGAGAGACGGCGTTCTCACCCTCCGGAAAGTTGCTGGGAACCTTCTGCCCAGCCCGCTATTACGAGAGCCTCTGCACCTGGGACCTGGCGACAGGCAAGCTGCGCAATCGCGTCGACATCGCAGTCGAGGGATCGTACGGCTGGTGGGACGACAAGCACCTGCTCGCCGCCGTGAAGGGTGGGAGCGGCTACCAGATGGTCGTCGTCGACCTCAAGGGCAACGTGGTGCGCACCGTGGCTGACATCAGCTCTTCGGCGTGGAAGAAGGACGAGGTCTACCTGAGCTACACCGACGCCGATTGATCGACTGACGGCTCGGCCCTGGCGATACGCAAGGACGTCGTCTCGCCGGGGCCGGTCGCCGGGTCGACGCCGCGCACGGTCCCCGGCTGGAGCCGGGCCGGCTAGAGGTAGAGGCCGGTGCCGTGGTCGGTTTCCTGGGTGGCGACGGCGTGCAGGTCGCGCTCTCTCATCACCAGGTAGACCTGGGTGTGCAGCTCGACTTCGTACTGGTCCTCGGGGTTGAGGAGCACCTTGTCGCCGACCTTCACCGAGCGTACGTTGGCGCCGACGCCGCAGACCTCTCCCCAGGCCAGCCGGTTGGCCATCTTGACGGTCGCGGGGATCACGATGCCTGCGCCGCTGCGCCGCTCCTCGCCGTCCTTCTCCAGCCGGATCATCACCCGGTCGTGGAGCATCTGGATCTCGAACTTGGGGTCTGCCACGAACGTCAGTGTACGCGGCGCCTGACCGGCCGATTTCCCAACGGGCGGCCTGGCCGTGGGCTATAACGTTCCGGTAACCACCGGCGACTTCCCTGAGGCGGCACGCGTGATCCTGTCCGGCGGGCCCGTCAGAAAGGGGCCGCGGCCCGAGCCGCCGGCCGGGGCGCGGACGGCGGCGCTGGTGCCCGCCTACTTCGCTCCCGACGCCGCCCCGGGGGAGTGGCGGCGGCTGTTGGCCGCTCCTCCGCGCCTGGTCGTCGTCTCCGTCGATCACGGCCCCGGCGCCGTCAGGCAGGCGGCCTACGTGCCGTGCGTGGCGGCCCTGCTGACGGCGGGCTGCGAGGTGCTCGGCTACGTCGACACCGACTTCGGCCTGCGCCCATCCGAGGAGGTCCGCGCGGACCTGCGCCGCTACCGGGACTGGTACGGCCTGCGCGGCGTCTTCCTCGACCAGGTCGCGGCCTCGGAGGAGCGCCTGCCGCACTACGCGGACCTGGTCGACGGCGTGCGCGGGACGGTCGTCCTCAACCCCGGCGTCTACCCCGATCCCGGCTACGCGGCGCTCGCCGACCTCCTGGTCACCTTCGAGGGCCCGCTGTCGGCCTACCGCTCCATGCGCGAGCCCGCCTGGGCCCGCGCCTTCGCCAGGGGCCGCTTCTGTCACCTGGTCCACGACGTGCCCCACAGGCAGGTGGAGCCGACCCTGCGCAGGGCCGTACGGCACGCCGCCGTCGTGCACGTGACGGACAGGACGGGCGCCGCTCCATGGCGGGATCTTCCAACATATTTCGGGTGAGCATGGCAGGATGACCGCCATGATCATGGCCTTTGGCTCCTCCGACTGGCAATGGATCAACCCTCCCCGCGAGTGGACCGCCGACGACGGGCTCAGTCTGGTCTGCGATCCCGGCACGGACATGTGGCGGAAGACCCACTACGGCTACACCTACGACACCGCGCACCTGTTCGGGAGGATCGTCTCGGGAGACTTCCGGCTGACGCTGACGTTCTCGGGCGACTACGCCGAGCAGTACGACCAGGCGGGCGCGGTGCTGCGGGTCGACGAGGCCACCTGGATCAAGGCCGGGGTCGAGTACGTCGACGGCGCCTTCCATCTCAGCACCGTCGTGACCCGCGAGGTGTCCGACTGGTCGGTCCTGCCGCTCGGGCGCGCCACCGGCAGCGTCACCTTCGACCTGGAGCGCAGAGGTGACGCGGTGACCGTCCGCTACGGACTGGACGGAGCCGAGCCCGAGGAGATGCTCAGGCTCGCCGCCTTCCCCGAGGGGGTGCCCGCGCTCGCCGGCGCGATGGCGGCGGCCCCGGTCGGCAAGGGCTTCGCCGCCCGCTTCGACGACGTGCGCGTCACCGCCCTCTGACCGGCGGGTCCTGGGCTCACGGCAGCGTGAGTTCGGCGAACACCGGCCGGTGGTCGGTGGCACTGAGTTCGTGCACGCTGAACGCGCGCACTCCCATCCGCCTGTCGGCGAGCACGTGGTCGATCGTCACCCCCGGCAGCGGCCGCCATCCCTGCTGCGGCCAGGTCGCGGTGAACCCCTGCCCCGTGACGTCGGCCGCGTCCCTGTAGCCCGAGTCGAGCAGCGCCCGCACCGGCCAGTGGTCGAGGGTGGCGTTGAAGTCGCCCGCCAGCACCGTCAGCCGCTCGCCCGCCCTGGGCAGCGCGGCCAGTCCGGAGCGCCAGCACGCCATCTTCTCCGCATGGCTGGGCGCGCACGGATGCACCGACACCACCTCGATCTCGGGTCCTTTCGGCGGCTTGATCACCGCTCTGGCCTGGCGGAACCTGCCCAGCGCGATCAGCGGCCGCTCGGTCAGCGGGTGCAGGGAGTAGAGGCCGGACCCCCAGACCCCGCCCTGGGACCTGTCCACGACGTGCGGCATCCGCTTGCGCAGGCCGAGCGCGTCGAGCCGCTTCCTGGCCTCGGGGGTGAGCTCCTGGATGGCGAGCACGTCGGGCTTGAGCCGTTCGACCAGCTTCACCAGCTCCGTGGTGTCCCCCGCACCCACCGCCAGGTTCGCCGCCAGCACCCTGAACGTGGCGCCGTTCGCGGGCGGCTGCGCGTCGGTGAAGTACCGGGGCAGGACGGCCAGCGCCAGCGCTCCAGCCGTCACCACGGCCACCGCCATGGGGACCCGCCGCCTCAGCAGGCCGGCCAGCAGCACCGGCACCACCGAGGCGGCGGCCACGTAGGGGGTGAAGGCGACCAGCTGGATCCACCGGTCGGCGATGTCGGCCCCCGTCACTCTCAGCACCGCCCACACGGCGAACGGCACGACCACCAGCCAGGCGAGGAAGGTCCGGATCATGGAGCGGAACCTACCGGGTCAATGTGCAGAAACCGTGAAGAAGGTCAGACGGTCACCGAGGACTCGACGGGCAGGCCCGCCTCGACCCAGTCCTGGATGCCCTCGCGATAGGTGCGGACGTCGGTGTAGCCCAGCGCGGTCAGGCGGTTGGCCACGGCCTTGCTGTTGGGGCAGGACGGGTTGGAGCAGTAGGTGACGATCGCCGCGTCCCTGTCGGGCAGCAGCGCGGCGGCGCGCTCGGCCACCTCGCTCTCGACCAGGGCGATGGCGCCGGGCAGGTGCTGCTGCGCGTAGTAGTCGCCGCCGAGGGCGTCGACGACGGTGACGGCGCCTGCCTCGATCGCGGCCTTGAGATCGTCGCGGGAGATGTGCACGGTCATTGCGACCTCCGAGATAAATGGACTACAGTCCGTTTTGTGGATGGCACCGAAATTAGCGGACCGCAGTCCGGTTCGTCAAGCGAGGTACTGGAGATCCTGCGCACGCGCCCGCCCCAGGAACGGGCCGACGCGGCCCGCAACCGTGAGAAGGTGCTGGCCGCCGCGGCCGCGCTGTTCGCGGACAAGGGCGTCGAGGCGGTCTCCATGGACGCGATCGCCACGGCGGCGGGCGTGGGGAAGGGGACGCTGTTCCGCAGGTTCGGCGACAAGTCGGGGCTGGCCGTGGCGCTGCTCGACGCCCGCGAGCGCGACCTCCAGGAGCGGATCCTGTCGGGTCCGCCGCCGCTGGGCCCCTCACCTGAGGCCGGACGGCCCGCCGCGACGCCGGCCGAACGGCTGGCGGCCTTCGTCCAGGCCTACCTCGACTACCTGTTCGCCCACCTCGACCTGGTGCGGATGTCGGAGACCGCCAGCCCGGGGGCGCGTTACCGCATCGGCGCCTACGGCTTCTGGCACAGGCACGTGGCGATCCTGCTGGGCGAGGCCCTGCCGGGCGAGGACGCCGAGGTGCTGTCGCACGCCGTCCTCGCCGTCCTGGCCGGGGAGAGCGCCGCCGCGCTCAAGGACAGGTACGGCGAGGAGCGCGCCAAGGCCGCCCTCGCCACGACCGCCCTCGCACTCTGCCCCACGACGTGACGGCCGGTCGGCGCCCGTCCGCCTGGTTGATCGTCAGAGGGCGTGGGGGCGTCGCGGGGTTCCTCGCTGCGTCACCTGGGCCCGTGGGCGTGCGGTTCGGCGGCGCACCCCACGGTCAGCCGCACCTCTAGTGCGCGACAGGGGTGCGCGCCCTCCTCCGTGCCTCGGGGACGATCAGCGGGGTGCCCGACTGCGGATCGGCGATGATCTCGCACCGCAGGTCGAAGACCTGCTCGACCAGGTCGGGCGTCATCACCGCGGCGGGTTCGCCCTCGGCCACCAGCACGCCGTCACGCATCACGATCAGATGCGTGGCGTACCTGCAGGCCTGGTTGAGGTCGTGCAGCACCGCCACCATGGTCCTTCCCTGCTCGTGCAGGTCGGCGCAGAGGTCCAGCACCTCGATCTGGTGGGAGATGTCCAGGTAGGTGGTCGGCTCGTCCAGCAGCAGGATGGGCGTCTCCTGTGCCAGCGCCATGGCCAGCCACACCCGCTGCCGCTGCCCGCCCGACAGCTCGTCCACGATGCGTTCCGACAGCGACGTGACGTCGGTGGCCGCCATCGCCGAGGCCACGGCCACCTCGTCGGCCTTGGACCACTGCCGCATCAGCCGCTGGTGCGGATAGCGCCCCCTGGCCACCAGGTCCGCCACGGTGATGCCGTCGGGCACGATGGAGGACTGGGGAAGCAGCCCGAGCCTGCGCGCCACCTCCTTGGAGGGCAGCGAGGTGATCACGCTTCCGTCGAGGTGGACCGCGCCCGTCCTGGGCCTGAGCATGCGGGCCAGCGCTCGCAGCAACGTGGACTTCCCGCACGCGTTCGGGCCGATGATCACCGTGAAGGACTCGTCGGGGATCTCCACGTTCAACGACGACGCCACCACCCGCTGCTCGTAGGCGAGGGTGAGGTCGGAGCCGGTCAGACGAGCCATCAGCGGCGGTCCTTTCTCAGTAGCAGAGCCAGGTAGGTGCCGCCGATGGCGGCCGTCAGCACTCCGACGGGCAGCTGGGTGGGGGCGAGCAGCCGCTGGGCGGCCAGGTCGGCCGCGGTCAGCAGCACCGCGCCGGTGAGGGCGGAGGCGATGAGTGTCACGCCGGGGGAGCGGGTCAGCCGCCTGGCCAGCTGCGGCGCGGCCATGGCGACGAACATCACGGGCCCCGCGGCGGCCGTGGCGACGCCGCACAGCAGCACGCCCGCCACGATCGCCGCCGCCCGCACGGGCTCGACCCTGATGCCGACCGCCCGCGCGGCGTCGTCGCCCATCTCCATCATCCGCAGCGGCCTGGAGACCGCGCAGCACACGGGGACCAGCACGGCCAGCGCGATCGCGACGGGAAGGGCGTGATCCCAGCCGCGGCCGCTGAGGCTGCCGTTGAGCCAGGCGCCCGCGTTGGCCGCGTCGTTGATGTTGGCTTTGGTCAGCAGGTAGTTGTCGGCGGCCAGCAGGACGGCGTTGACGCCGATGCCGACCAGGACGAGCCGGTAGCCCTGCACGCCCCTGCGGAAGGCGAGCGCGTAGACCAGGATCGCCGAGATCACGCAGCCGAGCATGGAGCCCGCGGCGATCTGCACCGCCGTACCGCCCATCACCACGGCGAGCACGCCGCCGGTGGCGGCGCCCGCGGTGAACCCGATGAAGTCGGGGCTGCCCAGCGGGTTGCGGGTGAGGCTCTGGAAGATGGCCCCGCTCAGCCCGAAGGCGGCGCCCACGGCGAGCCCGGTGACCACGCGAGGGGCGCGCAGCTGGCTCACGATCAGCTCGGCCACCGGCGTGCCCTGCCCGAACAGGGCGGTGACGATGTCGGCGACCGGCACGGTGAACTCGCCCGTGGAGACCGCCACCAGCGCCAGCGCGACCGAGGCCGCCACCAGCGCGAGGCTCACCACGAGAGCACGGGGGGCGGGCCGCAGGGAGTAGGGCCCGACCCTGACAGGAGTCGTCATAGCGCGGCCAACCTCCTGCGCCTGGCCAGCAGGATGAAGACGGGCGCGCCGACCACCGCGCACATGATGCCCACCTGCACCTCTCCGGGGGTCGCGATGACGCGCCCCACGATGTCCGCGCCGAGCAGCAGCACCGGCGCCAGCACCGCCGCGTACGGCAGCAGCCACCGCTGGTCGGGCCCCACGACCGCCCTGACCGCGTGCGGCACCGCCAGCCCGACGAACCACAGCGGCCCAGCCCCCGCGGTGGCCGCGCCGCACAGCAGCGTCACGGCGACGGCGGTCAGCACCCTGGTGCGTCCGACGGCCACGCCGAGCGCCCTGCCCGCCTCCTCACCCAGAGCCAGGGCGTTGAGCGGCTTGGCGAGCAGCAGGCCGAGCGCGATGCCTACCGCCATGAAGGGCACCAGGCGCATGATCACGTCGGAGGTCTGCGCGGCGAGCGAGCCGGTGAGCCAGAACCGCATCCGGTCGAAGGCCTGGGAGTCCATGCGCAGGATCGCCGAGGCGACGGCGGTGAAGACCATGCCGAGCGCCACGCCTGCCAGTGCCAGCCGTACGGGGGAGGCGCCCGAACGCGCGGCCGAGCCGAGCGCGTAGGCCAGCGCGGAGGCCAGCGCGGCGCCCGCGAAGGCGAACCACACGTAGACGGCGGGGTTGGTGAGACCGAGCAGCCCGATCGCGATCGTCGCGCCGAGCGCCGCGCCCTGGTTGATGCCGAGCAGCCCCGGATCGGCCAGCGGGTTGCGCGTCAGGCTCTGCATGAGCGCGCCCGCGAGACCGAGCGCGGCTCCGACGCCGAGGCCGAGGATGGTGCGCGGCACCCGCAGCTCGCGGATCACGGTGTGGTCGCTGGAGCCGTCGGGCGCGGTGAAGGCGGTGAGAACCGTCGACAGCGGCACCGAGCGCGCGCCGAGCGCGACGCTCAGCAACGCGACCAGCACGAGCAGGCCGAGCGCGGCGAGCAATCCCGCAGCGAGTACGGCGGAGCGGCCCCGTTTGGCGGCGGAGGGCTCCGTCGTCGCGGTGCCCGCCAGGGGAGGCGCGGTCATGTTCCCTCTCGTCGTAAAGGGTTAGGCAAGGCTAATCTAACAAGTCGTGAATGAGGTAAGCCTAGCCTTAGGAGTCGATATGTCGGTATCCAGGAGGGGGTTCCTGGGCCTCGTGCTCGCGGCCACGGCCTGTGGAGCCGAGTCGCGCCCGACCCCGACCGTCGCGGCGGGGAAGGCGTGGTCCTTCACCGACGACCGTGGCAGGAAGATCGATCTGCCGGCGCGGCCGACCCGGGTGGTCGCCCAGGTCAGCGCCGCCGCCACGCTGTGGGACTTCGGTGTGCGCCCGATGGCGGTCTTCGGCCCGCACCGCCTGGAGAGCGGCGCCAAGGACCCGGAGGCGGGCGACATCGACATCACCAAGGTCCAGGCGATCGGCAACGCGTGGGACGAGTTCGACGTCGAGCGGTACATCGCGCTCAGGCCCGAGGTGCTCATCGCGGGGATGTATCTGAAGAACGAGCTGTGGTACGTGCCCGCCAAGTCCAGCGCCGCGATCGAGCAGGTGGCCCCGACCATCGGCATCCAGCAGGAGAACAAGGCGGGTGACGAACTGATCAGGCGCTACGAGCAGCTGGCCGTCGCGCTCGGCGGCGCGGCGCAGGCCCAGGCCAGGGAGAGGTTCGTGGCGGCGGAGAAGGCGCTCGTCAAGGCGGTGGGACCGAAGGTGCTGTTCTGTGCCGCCTCGCCCGACCAGTTCTGGGTGTGTGACCCGCGCAGGTTCCCCGACCTGAAGTACCTGCTGTCCAAGGGGCTCGACATCGTCGTCCCCGACCGGCCCGACGGCTACTTCGAGACGCTCAGCTGGGAGAACGTCGACAAGTACGACGCCGATGCGATCTTCCTCGACGCTCGCGCGCAGTCGATGAAGGCCTCGGAGGTGATCGCGAAGCCGACCTGGCCGAAGGGCGCTCAGGTGTACCCGTGGCGGGCCGAGATGCGCTTCAGCCATCAGGGCTATGCGGCGCTGCTGGAGGAGCTGGCGGTGAACCTGGCAAAGGTAAGGCTAAGCTAACCATCGGTCCGTTTTAGGTAACCCTCACCTTAGGAGTTCCAAATGTCGGTATCCCGTAGGGGATTCGTCGCGGCGGCCACCGGCCTGGGCGCCCTCCTGGCCCTCGCCGCCTGCGGCGGGGAGCCGGCGTCCGCGCCCGCCGCCTCCGCCGCGAACGCCGCGCAGACGAGCGCCGCCACCCCCTTCTCCTACACCGACGACCGCGGCAAGAAGATCGACCTGCCGAAGACGCCCACGAAGATCGTCGCGCAGGTCGGCTCGGCCGCCGCGCTCTGGGACTTCGGCGTGCGCCCCATCGCCGTCTTCGGCCCTCACAAGCTCGAGAACGGCAAGACCGATCCCCAGGTCGGCAACGTGGACATCACCAAGGTCCAGGGCCTGGGCAACGTGTGGGACGAGTTCAACGTCGAGCAGTACATCGGCCTGCAGCCCGAGCTCCTGGTCAGCAGCATGTACCTGAAGGACGACCTCTGGTACGTGCCCGCCAAGTCCAAGGACACGATCGAGAAGGTCGCCCCCACCGCGGGCGTCATGCTCACCGGCAGGAACGCCACCGAGGTCATCACCAAGTACGGCGAGCTGGCCGCCAAGCTCGGCGCGAACCTCGACGCCCCCGAGATCACCCAGGCCAAGACCCGCTACGAGGCGGCGCTGGCCGAGCTCGAGAAGCTCGCGGCGAAGGGCCTGACGATCGAGCTGGTCTCCGGCAGCCCCGACGCGATGTACGTCTCGACGCCCGAGATGGTCCCCGACTTCAAGCTGCTGAGCGACGCGGGGCTCGACATCGTCAAGCCCAAGGTCGACGCCCAGGGCTACTTCGAGCCGCTGAGCTGGGAGAACGCCGACAAGTACAAGGCGGACGTCGTGCTGTTCGACAGCAGGACCCAGGCGCTCGGCCTGGAGGAGATGAGGAAGAAGCCGACCTTCGCCAAGCTTCCCGCGGTCGCCAAGGGCCAGGTCTACCCGATGTGGGTGGAGACTCCCTACAGCTACCAGAAGTGGGCCGACCAGCTGGAAGAGCTCGTCGCCAACCTGCGGAAGGCTAGTAAGCTCCCCTGACCTCGACGATCTCGGCCAGCGGGAACTCGAGGTAGTCACCCGCCTCCTCGCACCAGGCGTCGAGCGTGCCGCCGCGCAGCTCGCCGTGGCTTATCGTCGCGGTCAGCCCGTCGGTCAGCGTGATGCCCGCCCGCACCCCGCGGTCGACGACGAAGCCGAGCAGCGACTGCTGGGCGGTCGGCAGCCTGGTGGCGTTCCTGCCGATGATGGCCCAGGTGCGGCCGTTCTGCTCGGCGTCCTCCTGCGACTCCAGCAGGCGGCGGGCGTGCTCGTGCGGGTCGGGCAGCGGCTCGGCCAGGGTGTAGACCCCGTGGTGGAGCTGGGAGTCGAGTTCGGCCACCTGGCCGCCGGGCAGCAGGATCAGCTTGCCGTTCTGCGCGTCGGAGCCCGCGCTTTTGGAGCGCCTGATGGTGATCTCCCCCGTGTCGGCGATCGGCACGGGGGCGTAGCCGTTCTCGCGCAGCGCTGCCAGGGTGCGCTCGGCGGGTGTGGAGCTGACCAGCACGGTGGGGGCCAGCAGCCGCAGCCCCAGCCTGGACAGCCGGCGATGCGCGGCGATCTCGGCCAGCAGCGCGGGGTCGGTGGCCTGCACGATGCAGGCCACCGTCGTCACCGTCACCTCGCCGTGCCTGCGCGCGACGTCGCGCACGAGGTACTCCAGCGGCTGGGGGATCTGGCCGACCTCACTCAGCTCGGCGAGCAGCTCGTCGGCGTCGTAGCCCACGTCGAGCGCGCCGCGGACGCTCTCGGTGGTGAAGCGCCACACCGAGGCGGCCCCCCGCGACTCGCGCTCGGCCACCCTGTCGAGCAGCTCGGCCAGCTCGGTGGAGGGCGGGCCCGTGACCACCGCGGTCAGGTCGGGGCCGAACAGCGCGCTCCTGCGCACGCTGGCCAGCGCCCTGGTCGAGGCCTCCACCAGCACGGGGTCGTGCTCGACGAGCGGGACGGTGTCGTCGTTCTCGTCGCCCGCGTGGGCGGCCAGCCCCGCCAGCGCCCTTCCGAGGTCGGTGAGCGCGTCGTTGGCCAGCACGCCGAGCAGCCTGGCCTCCTCGAGCGCCGCCGCCGCGCAGTCGGTCAGCAGGGCCTGGTCGAGCAGCGGCGCGTGCCAGTGGGCGTTGCGGACCAGGCTGCCCCTGTCGGCGAAGGCGGTGCCCGAGGGCAGGTGCGACAGCACCCCCAGCACGGCCCTGCGGACCCTGGCGACGGCCGCGCCGCTCTGGTCGTCGCCGAGGACGGTGGGGTACTTGCCCTCGATCTTGCGCAGCGACGAGCGCTCCATGCGCCACCAGGCCGACAACAGCACCCGCAGCCTGGCCGAGCCCTCGTCGAGCCGCCATCTGTCGAAGCGCTCGGTGGGGACCATGCCGCCCGACTTCTCGTCGAAGGCCAGCAGCCTGGAGACCGCGCAGATCTCCAGCAGCAGCCTGGTCTCGTCCTCGTCGCAGCCGGTCTCCTTGGCGACCCTGCGCACCTCGCGCACGCCCACCCCGCCGGTCTTCAGCAGCGGCAGCGGGGTCTTGGCGGTGTTGTCGAGCAGCGCCGCGCACCGCTCGACGACGTGCGGGGCGGCCAGGGTCATCAGGTGGTCGACCTCTTCGGGGTCGACGGGGATCGTCGCGATCTCGGGAGGCTCGGGGGAGAAGGGCGGGTGGTAGCCGGGCCCGCGCACCGACAGCGCGACCTCGCGCGGCATCTCGGCGACCTCCCATCGAGGGCGGTAGAGCAGGCCGTGGTCGGCGGCCCACTTCTCCGGCGTGCCCAGCATCACGAACCTGCCGCCGTCGACGTCGCGGACGGGGCCGTCCCACGCGAAGTCGGCCAGCAGCCGCTCGGTGCCCTCGGGGGCGTTGCGCAGCAGGGCCGCCAGCCGTACGCCGTCGGAGAGCACCTCGGTCACCCTGGCGATCGTGCGCCGCTTGTTGCCGTGGGGCGGGAGGCCGAGGTTGCGGGCCAGCGCGCGCAGGGTGTCGTTGCTGACGGTCCAGGAGTTGAGGTAGTGGTCGAGCGGCTCGCCGAGGCCGAGAGGCGCCGCCCACCAGCGGGAGACCGCCTCGGCCAGGTGGACGCGGCCCTCGTCGTCGGGCCAGGCCAGCGCGTGGTCGTAGAGGACGTCGAGCCAGGGGGTCAGCGTGGCGACGGGCGCGTCGAGGAAGGCGGCGAGGCGATCGGGCGGAGTGCGGTCGCCGAGCACCAGGCAGGCCTGCGCGATCTCCAGACACGGCAGCGGGAGCGCCCGCATGGCCTCCATGACGGCGAAGCCGTTGCCCAGGCGCTGGGCGAGCGTGTCGAGCCGCCGCGGCCACGGTGCCGCTATGGCGTCAGGTCGGTTGGAGAGGACGCGCGCGAGCCTCGCTTCGTCCAGTGTTCGCAGCCAGCCGAGCAGGTGATCATCCATCTGTCAGCACTCTCAGTGGGTCGCGCGCGGGGACTCGCCTTGAGCCTTGACCATCCACGTGGCCCTCACTACCAATGAGAAACGTGCGTCCCAGACTCGGAGGCTGGCGCACGTTTTTCTCATGTGATGCGAGGCAGAACTCAGCATACGCGCTCGTTGCCCGGGTGTCCGGGCTTCGCACTCAGGAGAGAACGGCCCAGACGATCTTCCCGTACGGCGAGAGCGCCGACCAGCCCCAGCGCAGGCTCAGCGACTCCACGATGTGCAGTCCGAGCCCTCCGACATCGAGCGGGCCCGGGTAGCGCAGCACGGGAACGGAGGCGGCGGGATCGGTGAACGCGCAGGTGACGAGCGCGCCTCTGCGCACCAGCGACATGCGCACCGGCTCGTGGTGCCTGGCCTCGGCCAGGGTGAGGCCGTGGCGCAGCGCGTTGGTGGCCAGCTCGGAGACCACGAGCTCCATGCTGTCGGAGAGCTCGCCGAGCCCCCAGCCCGAGAGCGTGCCGAGGGTGAAGCTGCGGGCGGAGTGGACGGAGGCGGCCGAGGGCGGCAGGACGAAGGTGGCGCTGGCGCCGATCGCCGTGCCGGGAACGAGGAGGTCGCGCGCCGCCTCAGGCCACCAGCCGACCGGGGGCCACCAGTCGAGGGTGGTCCACAGGCCGAGGGGTTTGGTGGACTGCACATTGATCATTCTGGTGCAGAGTCTCGTGCAGGTGCAAGAGCGAATGCACGTGCAGAAGTAGGGGCCAGCCGCTACGGTTTGCCAGGTATCGGTAAATCGGGTGGCAAAGGGGGATCTTGTCGCGACCCATGATCTTTGGGGCGCGAGGTGACAGACTGTCTGGTACGGAAACGACCAAGGAGCAGCACGTGTCCATGGATCCGCCGGGTTCTGGCTCAACCGTTCGGCGCATCATGCTCGGCGCCAGCCTGCGTCGCCTGCGCGAGGAGCGCGGACTCACCCGTGATGTGGCCGGATTCCACATCAGGGCCTCCGAGTCCAAGATCAGCCGCATGGAGCTCGGCCGCGTCGGCTTCAAGACACGTGATGTGGAAGACCTTCTCACGCTGTACGGCGTCAGCGACGACGCCGAGCGGCGGGCCCTGCTGGAAATGGTCCGCGAAGCCAACACCCCCGGGTGGTGGCACAAGTACTCTGCCGTCCTTCCCCAGTGGTTCTCCACCTATGTGGGCCTGGAGGAGGCCGCGAGCCTGATCCGCACCTACGAGGTGCAGTTCGTGCCCGGCCTGCTGCAGACGGCGAACTACGCCAGGGCGGTCTACCAGCTCGGCAACCCCGACGCCACTCCCGAGGACATCGATCAGCGCGTGCATCTGCGCATGCAGCGGCAGGAGCGCTTCACCCGCAAGGACGGCCCCCGTCTGTGGGCGGTCATTGACGAGGCGACCCTGCGGAGGACGATCGGCGGCGGAGAGGTCATGTCCGAACAGCTTCAGCATCTGCTGCACGTGGCGACCTTCCCCAACATCACCATTCAGGTGATGCCCTTCAGGTACGGCATGCACGCCGCCGAAGGGGGCGCCTTCAGCATCATGCGGTTTCCCGAGTCCGACCTGTCGGACGTCGTCTACGTCGAACAGCTCTGGGGTGCCCTGTACCTGGACAAGCGTGAGGACATCGACCCGTACCTCACCGCCATGGAGCAGCTGTGCGTGGAGAGCACCACGCCGGGCGGCACCGTGGAGCTCATCGACGGTCTTCTCAGAAAGATGTAGATGGAGCACACCTACAACGGCATGCCCGCCACCGACCTCACCGAGGTCGCCTGGCGCAAGAGCCGCTACAGCAACTCGCAGGGCAACTGCGTGGAGCTCGCGGAGCTTCCAGACGGCGGGATCGCGGTCCGCAACTCGCGCTTCCCCGAGGGCCCCGCGCTGATCTACACCCGTGACGAGATCCGGGCCCTGGTGCTCGGGGTGAAGGACGGGGAGTTCGACGGCCTGCTGGTTTAACACGGTGTTCACCTCCGGCGCACCCGCTTAACGGGGTGCGCCGGAAGGCGTAATAGTCCGGTCTCGAGGCTCCTGCAGGATTCACTCATGATCGACCAGATGACGCTCTACCCGATCGCCGACGACGTGCTCATCGCGCCAGGCGGCAAGGTGGTGATCCGCACCTACGGCGTGGGCGCCGCCGTCCCCGACGGCACGGTCTCCTACCGCACCTGGGTCACGGGGGTGCGTGACCAGCCCCGCTACTGGCACTGGGGTCACTTCGAGGACGCCGCCTCTGGGCACCGCAGGGTGCTGGAGTGGCTCACGGGGCGCGGCCCCCAGCCCGTGCCTGTCGTGGCCTGATCACCAGCGGACGTGCCGGTTCGGCCGATCACCGACCTTGGACCCCACTTGTGCACGTCTCTCGTTGAGATACGCTCGAACCCGAGCAATCGCTTGGTTCGATCTCGGGAGGCCCGTGTGCGACGAGGGATCCACCTGCTCGAGGAGGTCGACTTCCGGCCGATGAACTCCCGCAGGCCGCTGGAGTACCTCACCTGGCTGACGCGCTACAAGCAGGAGGACGCCGGGCGCGCCGCGCCCGAACTGACCGAGGGGATGTCCATCCGCTCCCGCGAGATCGACCTCGTGGGCGCCTTCTACGCCGTCGGCATCACCGGCCACCAGCAGTTCAAGGCCGTCACCCTGTGGGACTGCCACGGCGGGTGGGAGGGCGGATGGCGGCAGATGATGGAGATCTACTCGGGCGTCGACTCGCGCCTGTTCCTGTCCGACATCGACGACCTGCGCTTCTCGGCCTTCTCCAGGCCGCTCGGCGCCGTCCACGGCAGCCCCGCGCTGTCCTCGGCGCGGCCCGCTCCGCTGTTCGTCTTCGAAAGCGCCTCCGTACGGCCGGGCGCCGCCCTCGACTACCTCGAGGCCGTCCGCTCCGAACGCCTGCCCATCCTGGCCGACCACGGCCACACGCTGGTCGGCCTCTACGAGGTGCTGCTCTGCGACAGCGAGGTCGTCACGGTCTGGGGCACCACCCTCGACGCGCACCTGGCCACGCAGCGGGCCAGGGACGCCGCCCTCGGGCTCGACGACGAGGCCGTTCCCGACGAGCGGCTGCTCACCTGGGGCAAGCGGGCCCGCGACTACCTGTCGGGGCCCTGGAGGGAGACGCTTCTGGTGCCGTTCCCGGGTAGCAGGCTCTCGCCTACACCGGCGCGTTCCAGTTGAGGATCACCGGCTCGGCGTGCTCGAAGCCCAGCCGGGAGTAGGTCCCGGTGTCGAGCCTGAAGAACCTGCCGTTCTGCGGCGGCAGGCCCAGCCATCTGGCGGTGAGCACGCGCAGGAAGTGACCGTGCGCGACCAGCGCCACCTGGCCCTCGGCCCCCTTCGCCCGCGCGATCACCCGGTCGGCCCTGGCCGCCACCTGCTCGGCGCTCTCGCCCGGATGGTCGTGGTCGCCGGGGACCACGCCGTCCCTCCACAGGTACCAGCCAGGACGGCTCTCGCGGATCGTCGGCGTGGTGATGCCCTCGTAGCCGCCGTAGTCCCACTCCCAGAGGTCCTGGTCGACCTCGTAGTCGGTCAGTCCCGCCAGGTCGGCGGTACGGCGCGCCCTGGCCGCGGGGCTCACCAGCACCAGGTCGAAGGAGCGCGCCTTCACCAGCGGGGCCAGCGCCCTCGCCTGGTCCTCGCCGTGGGGGGTCAGCGACAGGTCGGTGCGGCCGGTGTGGCGGCCCGCCCTGCTCCACTCGGTCTCGCCATGTCTCAAGAGCATCATCTCGTCCATATCAGGACCATCATCTCCGATCGTGCCCGCTCGCCTTCCCGCCGGGTTGACCTCAACTCGGCTTGAGGTTGCATCGTGGGTGGCGAGCACCACGAATGGAGAAGCTGATGCACGCCGTCGTCCTGCACGCCTTCGGCCCCGCCGAGAACCTTTCCTACGAGAGCGTCGAGGACCCTGTGCCCGGCGAAGGAGAGGTGCGCATCGCGGTGAAGGCCGCGGGGGTGCACCTCATCGAGACGCTGCTGCGCACCGGGGCGACGATCGGCCCGCCGGTGCCCGAGCTGCCTGCCGTCTTCGGCGGTGAGGTGGCGGGCGTGGTGGAGGCCGTCGGCCCAGGCGTCGACGGGTCGTGGATCGGCCGCAGGGTCGTGACCGGCAGGAGCAGGCCAGGAGGGTACGCCGAGCTGAGTGTGGCCTCGGTCGAGTCGCTGCACGCCGTGCCCGGCGAGCTCGGCTTCGAGGAGGCGGTTGCCATGATCGTGACGGGCACCACCACCATGGCGCTGATCGACCTGGCCGCGCCCACCGCCGACGACGTCATCCTGGTCAACTCGGCCGCCGGTGGCATCGGCCGCCTGCTCGTCCAGCACGCGCGCAACCTCGGCGCCAGGGTCGTGGGGGCGGCGGGAGGGCCGGCGAAGGTGGCGAAGGTGCAGGCGCCCGCCGTCGACTACGACGTGCCGGGCTGGAGCGCGCAGGTCGGGGAGGTGAGCCTGGTCTTCGACGGGGTGGGCGGCAGCAGGGGCCGCGAGGCGTTCTCGCTGCTGGCCCCCGGCGGCAGGCACATCGTGTACGGCAACGCCTCGCGCGAGGAGACCGAGGGACCCACGCCCGAGGAGGTGAAGGCCAGGGGCATCACCTCGATCTACGCCATCGAGCGGATCCTCGGCTGGCCCGGCGGCCTGCGCGGTCTGGAGGAGCGCGCCCTCGAGGCCGCCGCCGCCGGCCGGCTGTCACCGGAGATCCACGCCTTCCCGCTGGCCGAGGCCGCGGCCGCGCACGCCGCGCTGGAGAGCCGTGCCACGACGGGCAAGGTCGTCCTGATCCCCTGACCCTCAGCGGCCGGACAACTCCTCGACGATCGGGGCGAAGGCGTCCAGGTCGCGCTCGTGGTGGAGGACGAAGTAGGACAGGTCGTAGCCGTCCCTCCAGTGGCGGAGCCTGTCGACCATGTCGCGACGCGTGCCGAGCAGCACCTGCGGAGTCTCGCCCTGTCCCGAGGGGTCGGCCGCGCTCCACGACTCCACCGGGCCGGCCGTGCCCACCTGCTGGATGCTGGTCCCGAGCTCCAGCCGGTCGTAGCGTTCCCCTGCGGCCTCGCGCACCAGGGAGAGCTTGGAGAGGAACGCCGCGAGCCCCGCGTCCGCGCCGTCGGGGCCCGTGCCGTCGGCGCGCACCCGCATCCCGAGGTTGACCACGTCGGCCTCGCGGGCGGCCAGGGTGAGCATGCGGGGGCCGCCGCCGCCCAGCAGGAGCCGGGGGTGCGGGCGCTGGACGGGCTTGGGCTGCTGGTCCAGCGCCTCGATCCGGTAGTGCGCGCCGGAGAAGGAGAAGGGGCCGGCGCCCCACAGCCCCTTGAGCACGGTCACCGCCTCGGCCAGCCTGGCCACCCGCACGCCGGGAGGGTCGAGCGGCAGCCCCGCCGCGCTGTAGTCGGCCGCCATCCACCCGGTGCCGAGCCCGAGCTCCAGGCGGCCGTCGGACAGCAGGTCGAGGGTGGCGCTCTCCTTGGCCAGCACGGCGGGGTGCCTGAAGTCGTTGGCGGCCACCAGCGTGCCGACCCTCAGCCTGGAGGTCGCGCAGGCGGCCGCCGTCATGGCCGAGAAGGGCGCCAGGCGAGGGCCGACGAGGTGGTCGGGCACCAGGAGCACCTCGAAGCCCGTGGCCTCAAGGCGCCTGGCCTTGTCCGCCCATGCCTTGCCCGACTCCGCCTGTCGTATGACCGCCGCGAACCTGAACCGCCGCATCCCGACCCCCTACCAAGCGTTTGGTAGACACCATAGGCCGGGGCGGGCCGCCGGTGAAGCTCACCGGTCGTTCAGCAGGCCCAGCGCGACGCCGCCCATCCCGATCGCCATCAGCAGCCAGGCGCCGCCCGCCGCGAGGCCGCCAAGCCCCGCGAACCAGGGGACCGGCACCAGCACGGGAGCGACGATCAACGTGATCGCCGCCCACCGGGGGGCGGTCCTGCCCAGCAGCGCGGCGACGCCGAGCAGGAGGAAGCCGAGCAGACCGAGGAAGAACGACATACCGAAGATCGAGGTGGGCAGGCTCTCCCCGTAGGCGGTGTAGATCTTGGTGAGGGTGGCGGGGTCCACTCCGGCCTGGACGCCCGCGTACAGGACGTCGTCGGAGTTGCCCCCCACCGGCACGATCATGACGAAGGCGAGGATCATGGCGACCAGGCCGAGAGCCGGCCTGCCCGCCCGGGCGACCCTCGCCACGGCCAGGGCGCCAGGGATGATGGTGATCGCACTGAGAGCCGACAGCCATGCGGAGGCCGGGTAGGAGTCGGCCCCGGCGATGAAGCCTCCGACGTAGGCCGCGCCCTCGGCGGTGATGTCGCCGGGGGCGAGCAGCAGGGCGAGCCCGAGCGTCAAGGGCGCGATGACGGCCGAGGCGAGCATGGCGTAGCGGACGAAGGTGTCGGCTCCCGATCGGGGAGTCGTGTCGAGGCTGGTCATGCCCAGAGACTCCGCCTCGCGCGAATCCGGCGCATGAGTAGGTCCCTACTCAATCTTGTTTTACCAAGCGCTTGCTCAGACACTGTGGGCATGGACGTGCGCCCCGCGACCGACGACGAGGTCGCCTTCTTCCACACCAACGGCTGGGTACGGCTGCCGCGCCTGCTCGACCCCGCAGGCGCGGCCGTCCTGCGGGAACGCGCCCTGGCCAGGATCGGCGAGAGGTCCAGGGTCCACGCGACGCTGGTCGACCAGGCCTTCGGACAGTCCCGCGACGTCGCGGCGGACGACCCGCTGTTCGGCGAGCTGAGCGCCGCCCTGGCGCCCAACGCCGTGCGGCTGCTGCACGGTGTCGCCTCCGTCCGGCTGCAGGTGACCAACCTGCTGGTGAAGGAGCCGGGCGAGCACGGCGCCACCGAGTTCCACCAGGACTTCCCCTGGATGCCCATGGACCGCTCGGCCATGCTGACCGTCTGGCTCGCGCTGGTCGACGTGCCCGCAGACATGGGCTCGCTGCGCTTCTACAGCGGCTCGCACCGCCACGGCCTGCTCGGCAGGAGCTTCACCAGGGCGGGCGACGACCAGCTCACCCAGCATCCATGGCTCAAGGAGCTGGAGACCTCACCGGCGCTCGACCTCAGGGCGGGCGACGCGACCGTGCACCACGCCCTGACCGTGCACGGCGCGCCGGCCAACCGGCGCGACAGCCCGAGGCTGTCGTTCACCGCCACCTACTTCGACGCCGACGCGCTCTACACCGGCATGCCGTACGGCCAGACCGACGGGCTGGGGCTCGCGGTGAACCAGCCCTTCGACCACCCGAGGTTCCCGTGCCTGTGACGGTGAAGGGCGAGGTCGGCGACCTGGGCGCCACGCTCATGCACGAGCACGTCTTCGGCCTGAGCCCCGAGATCCTCTGGAACTGGCCCGACATCCCCGAGGGGTGGGACCTGGAGGTCAGGGCGCGTGAGGCCGCCGCCAAGCTCGACGCGGTGAAGGCGGCGGGCATCGACACCATCGTGGACCTCACCGTGGTGGGCCTCGGCCGCTACGTCCCCGCCGTCCAGCGGGTCGCCGAGCTGACCGAGGTCAACATCGTGGTGGCCACCGGGCTCTACACCTACGACGCGCTGCCGCCCTACTTCGGCAACCGCGGCCCGGGGAGCCTGTTCGGCGGCGCCGACCGGCTGGCGGAGTTCTTCGTCAGGGACCTCACCGAGGGCATCGGGAGGACGGGCGTGCGGGCGGCGATGCTCAAGTGCGCCTCCGACCACCTCGGCATGACGCGGGGCTGCGAACGGGTCTTCAGGGCGGTGGCCGAGGCGCACGTGGCCACCGGCGCGCCCATCACCACCCACAGCGCCCAGCCGGGAGGGCTGGAGCAGCAGCGCGTCCTGGCCAAGGCGGGCGTGGACCTCACCAAGGTGGTCATCGGCCACGCCGGCGACTCCACCGACCTGGCCTACCTGGAGGAGCTCATCGCCAACGGCTCCTTCCTCGGCATGGACCGCTTCGGCATCGAGACGATCAGCTCCTTCGACGACAGGTGCGCGGTGGTGGCCGCCCTGTGCGAGCGCGGCCACGCGGGCAGGCTCGTGCTGTCCCACGACTCCTACTGCTTCAACGACAGGTTCGACCCCGACGTCGTACGGCGCCGCCACCCCAACTACCACCTGCTCCACATCCCCACCGACGTCCTGCCCGAGCTGCGAAGGCGTGGCGTGACCGAGGAGCAGATCCACCAGATGCTCGTCGACAACCCGCGGAGGATCCTCGGATGGACTTCGACGTCACCCAGGACTGGCACGTCGCCTCGCCGTACGACTTCCTGAGAACGCTGCGGCACCGGCAGC
Source organism: Nonomuraea recticatena (assembly GCF_039533245.1). NCBI lineage: Bacteria > Bacillati > Actinomycetota > Actinomycetes > Streptosporangiales > Streptosporangiaceae > Nonomuraea > Nonomuraea recticatena. Next base: position 469,435 of record NZ_BAAATE010000003.1, read on the forward strand.
CGGTCTTCCACAGCGCGCACCTGGGCGCCTACGTCCTGACCAGGTACGCCGACGTGCGCGCGGCCTACGGCGACCCGCGCGTCTTCTCCTCGAAGGGCTCGCTCACGATCTCGCGCAGCCTCACCGAGGAGACCAGGAGGAGGCTCGGGGAGCACGGCTCGTTCCTGTCCAGCTTCGTGGCCAACGTGGACCCGCCCGACCACACCCGGCTGCGCCGCTCGGTCTCGCGCGCCTTCACCCCACGCGCGGTGGCCGCCATGGAGCGCCGCTTCCGCGAGCTCAACGAGAACTTGCTCGACCGGCTGGCAGGGCGTCGCGAGGCCGACTTCGTCCAGGAGATCGCGCACGAGCCCTCGGTCAAGCTCACCGCCGCCTTCATCGGCGTGCCGGAGTCCGACGAGAGCTTCGTCCAGCACCGGGTCAAGGACTGGTTCCAGCTGTTCCTCTCGCCCCAGCCGCCGGACAGGCAGCTGGAGCTGGCCGACAGCTTCCTCACCTACCTCGACTACGTCGACAGGCTGGTCGCGGCCAGGGCCAAGGAGCCGCGCGACGACTTCACCTCGCTGATGACCTCCCTCATCGGCAAGGAGCTCACCCACCGCGAGGTGGTCGAGCTGATCTCCACGATCCTGCTCGGCGGCAACGACACCGTGCCCAACCAGCTCGGCAACAGCGTGCTGCGCCTGCTGCGCGAGGGCCTCTGGCCGGTGCCGCCCGAGCGGATCCCGAACGCGGTCGAGGAGTGCATGCGGATCGACGGCGCCTCGCTCGGCTCCTTCCGCCACACCACCGCCGAGGTCGAGCTGCACGGCGTGCGCATACCTGCCGGGGCGCTGGTGCTGCTGTCGACCGACTCCGCCGCCCACGACGAGACCGTCTTCCCCGACCCCGAGACCTTCGTGATCGACAGGGCCAACGCCGACGCGCACCTGGTCTTCGGCTACGGCATCCACTTCTGCGTCGGCGCCGCGCTCGGCAGGCTGCAACTGCGCACCGCACTGGAGGTGCTCGGCCGCCGCCTTCCCGGGCTCAAGCCGGTCCCCGGCGCGCCCCTCGCCTACCGCAGGTCGATCGTCGGGCGCGGACTGCCGTCCCTGCTGGTGCAGTGGTGAGCCGCTTCGACGGCAAGGTGGCGCTGGTCACGGGGGCGGGCTCGGGCATCGGCGCCGCCTGCGCGGCCAGGCTCGCCGCCGAGGGCGCCTGCGTCGGCGTGGCCGACCTGCGCTCGGCCGCCGCCAAGAGCACCGCGGCGGCGATCAGGGCGAGGGGCGGCACCGCCATGGCCATCGCCTGCGACGTCTCCGAGGAGGTGCAGGTCGCGGCGGCGGTGGCCGACCTGGTGGGCAGCTTCGGTCGCCTGGACGTGCTGCACTCCAACGCCGCCTGCCTCGACCCCGACGTCTACGGCCGCGACGGCGACCTGGCCGACCTCGACGTCCGGGTGTGGGACAGGACGATGGCGGTCAACCTGCGCGGCGCGATGCTCATGGTCAAGCACGCCGTCCCCGCCATGGGCAGCGGCTCGGCGATCGTGATCACCTCCTCCCTCTCCGGTTACCTCGGCGACGTCGACCACGCCGCCTACGGCACCTCCAAGGCGGCGCTCACCGGGTTCGTCCGCTACGTGGCGACCATGTACGGCTCCCGCGGCGTCCGCTGCAACGCCGTCGCCCCCGCCCTCGTCATGACCGAGGCCGCCAGGCTCGCGCTCGGCCCCTCCCGCCTGGCCGACAAGGCCGCGGAGCGCCTGCTGCCGTGGCCGTGCGAGGTGGAGGACGTGGCCGCGCTGGTCGCCTTCCTCGCCTCCGACGAGGCGCGCTGCGTCACGGGACAGAGCCTGGTCATCGACTCGGGCACCTCCGCGCACCGGCCCGAGCACGCCATCCATACCTGGCAGGGCCTAGAGTGAAGATCATGGAGCCTGTCGCGGTAGGACTCATCGGCGCCGGACCCTGGGCGGAGATGGCGCACGCGCCCATGCTGGCCAAGGGGCCCCACACCAGGCTCGCCGGCGTGTGGGCGCGCCGTCCCGAGGCCGCGGCCAGGCTGGGCGCCCCCGTTCACGAGCGGATCGAGGAGCTGTTCGACGCGGTCGAGGCGGTGGCCTTCTGCGTGCCGCCCGCCGTCCAGGCCGAGCTGGCCGTGCAGGCCGCGAAGGCGGGCAAGGCGCTGCTGCTGGAGAAGCCCCTCGCGGCCGATCTCGACGGCGCGCGCAGGCTGGCCGACGCGGTGGCCGAAACAGGCGTCGCCTCCCAGATGCTGCTCACGCTCCGCTACGCCCCGCAGACCAAGGACTTCCTGGCCAGGTGCGCCCAGATCGAGGCGTTCGGCGGCCACGCGGCCAACATCTCGGGCGCGCTCACCAGCGGAGGGCCCTTCGCCACGCCCTGGCGGCTCGAGCGCGGCGCGCTCCTCGACGTCGGCCCGCACGTCATCGACCTGCTCGACGCCGCGCTCGGCAGGGTGGTCGGCGTCCGCGCGCACGGCCACCCGCTCAGGTGGGTCGGCCTGCTGCTGGAGCACGAGAGCGGCGCGGTCAGCGAGGTGTCGCTGTCCATGGCCGCGGCCGGCGACCTGCCGCCGCAGCGCGTCGAGGTCTACGGCAGGCTCGGCAGCGCCCGCCTGCCCCACTTCGACGACGACCCGCTCTCCGTCGTGGCCGAGGAGTTCGCCATGACCGTACGCCGCGGCGGCGGCCACCCGCTCGACGCGGCGCGCGGTCTCCACCTGCAGGAAGTCATCGCCGAGGCGGAGGCCCAGCTCAACACCCCTTGACTTCGGGCCCACGGGGAGAATTGATAACGTTTGTCCGACGCGTAGTGCCGCAGCGAAGTCCGGTGTGATTCCGGCGCTGTCCCGCAACTGTCAAAGCCAGGTCGCCTGCCGCTGCGCTGACGTCATCAACCCTCGTGGAAAAGGGTGATCCGTCGCGTTTTCGCGGGTCTCTCGGTTCCGACAGAAAGGACTCCTCGTGAGGCCCGTACGCACGGCCTTCGCGGGCGCGCTGCTGGGAACGGTCATGCTGGCAGGCTGCGGCCAGACCAGCGCGACCCCGTCCGGCGCCCCCTCGTCCAACGCCCCCTCCTCCGCCCCCTCCGCCTCGCAGGACGCCGCCTTCCCCGCCAAGGTGCAGGCGGCCAACGGCGAGATCACGATCGCCAAGCGGCCCGAGCGCATCGTCTCGATCTCGCCGACCGCGACCGAATCCCTCTTCGAGATCGGCGCGGGCCCCCAGGTCGTCGCGGTGGACGCGCTGTCCAACCACCCGGCCGAGGCGCCCAGGACCGACCTGTCGGGCTTCAAGCCGAACGTCGAGGCGATCATCGCCCACAAGCCCGACCTGGTCGTCGCCTCCGACGACACGATCGCCGCCGAGCTGGCCAAGGTCAACGTGCCCGTCCTCGTGGAGCCGGCCGCCACCAAGATCGACGAAGCCTACGACGAGATCGCCGACCTCGGCCTCGCCACGGGCAACAAGGACAAGGCCGACAAGGTCGTCGCGGACATGAAGTCGGCGATGGAGAAGCTGGCCGCCCAGGCGACGGACGGCAAGAAGCTCACCTACTACCACGAGCTCGACACCACGCCCTACGCCGCGACCTCCAACACCTTCATCGGCCAGATCTACTCGATGTTCGGGCTGGTCAACGTGGCCGACAAGGCCCCCGACGCGGCGGGCGGCTATCCCAAGCTGTCGGCCGAGTTCGTCGCACAGGCCGACCCCGACCTGATCTTCCTGGCCGACGTGAAGTGCTGCAAGCAGAGCAGGCAGACGCTGTCCGAGCGGCCGGGCTGGAAGGAGCTCAAGGCGATCAAGAACGACAGCGTCGTCCAGCTCGACGACGACATCGCCTCCCGCTGGGGCCCGCGCATCGTCGATCTGGCCACGACCATCGGCCAGGCCGTGCAGAAGGCCAACGGCCGCTAGTGGTCGCGCACGCGCCCGCCAGGGCCAGGCCCCTCTGGATCGTGGCCGCCCTCGTGGTCCTCGCGCTCTCCATGATCGCCGGGATGCTGGGCGGCGCGGCGGGCATCTCGCCCTGGCAGGTCGTGCTGCAGGTGCTCGACTGGCTGCCCGGCGTCGAGATCGACGCCGGGCTGGCCCCCATCGAGCAGGGCCTGCTGTGGCAGATCAGGCTGCCGCGCGTGCTGGTCGCCGCCACGGTCGGCGGGCTGCTCGCCATCGCGGGCGGCGGCTACCAGGGCGTCTTCCGCAACCCGCTGGCCGACCCCTATCTGCTCGGCGCCGCCGCGGGCGCGGGCCTCACGGTCACGATGGTCATCGTGCTCCTCCCCGGCGGCGGGGCCGCCATCCCTCCCGCCGCGTTCGCGGGCGCGGTCGGGGGCGTCCTGCTCGCCTACGCCCTCGGCAACACCGCGGGACGGTCCGGCGGCACCGTCACCCTGGTCCTGGCGGGCGTGGCCGTCACCTCCTTCCTCACCGCGATCCAGACGTTCATCCAGCAGCTCAAGGTCGAGGAGCTCAAGCGCATCTACTCCTGGATCCTCGGCGACGTGCACGGCGGGTGGGACCAGATCGCGCTCATCGCCCCCTACGCGCTGCTCTCGACGGCCGTGCTCCTGCTGCACGGGCGGATGCTGGACGTGCTGTCGGTCGGTGACGACGAAGCGACCGCGCTCGGCGTCAGGGCCGCGAGGGTCAGGCTCGTCGTGCTCGTCGCCGCCTGCCTGGCGACCGCGGCGGCCGTCGCGGTCAGCGGGCTCATCGCCTTCGTCGGCATCGTCGTCCCGCACGTCGTGCGCCGCCTCGCAGGGGGCTCCTACCGGGTCGTGCTGCCGCTCTCGCTGATCGGCGGCGGCGCCTTCCTGGTGCTGGCCGACCTCGCCGCGCGCACCGTCATCGCCCCCGCCGAGCTGCCCATCGGCGTCGTCACCGCCTTCATCGGCGCCCCCTTCTTCGTCGGCGTCCTGCGCATGACCAGGAAGGCGGAGATGTGATCGAGATCGAGGGGCTGTCGGTCGCGCTGGGAGGGCGGCCTGTCCTCTCCGACGTCGCCATGACGGTGCGGCGGGGCGAGTGGCTGGCCGTCATCGGACCCAACGGCGCGGGCAAGTCGACGCTGCTGCGGGCGATCATGGGGCTGATCCCCTGCGAGGGCGAGGTCCTGTTCGACTCGGCGCCGCTGGGCCGTCCGAGGGAGCGGGCCAGGACGGTCGCCTTCGCCCCGCAGACGCCCGGACTGCCGCCGGACATGACGGTCTTCGACTACGCGCTGCTGGGACGCACGCCGTACATCCCCTACCTCGGGCGCGAGAGCCGCAGGGACAGGGAGGTGACCGCCTCGGTGCTCGACAGGCTCGATCTGACGGCGCTGGCGGGGCGGCGGGTGGAGAACCTCTCAGGCGGCGAGCGGCAGCGGGTCGTGCTGGCGAGGGCGCTGGCCCAGGAGGCGCCCGTCCTGTTGCTCGACGAGCCCACCACCGCCCTCGACCTCGGCCACCAGCAGCAGGTGCTCGAACTCGTCGACCACCTCAGGCTCGCCGACGGGCTCACCGTCGTCACCACCCTGCACGACCTCAGCCTCGCGGGGCAGTACGCCGACAGGCTCCTGCTCCTGGCCGACGGCCGCGCGGTAGCCTCGGGCAGGCCGTCCCAGGTGCTGACCGAGGCGCTGGTGGGCAAGCACTTCGACGCGCACGTCAAGATCGAGCCGGGCCCCGACGGGCGGCCCGTCGTCCACCTGGTGAGGGGCCGTTGAACCTGTCGTACCGCATGGAGGAGGGCGAGCGCCTCGGCGCGCTGCTGTGGGAGTTCGGCCCGGACTGGCGGATGATCTCCTCGGCGATGCTCGGAGGGGGCATCGGAGCCCGCTACTGGGTGCTGAACGCCCAGGTCACGGCGGGGTACTCACGGATGGACCCGGTGGAGCACCTGGTCTCGCTCGGCCCCGCGGGTGAGGGGGTCGGCATGATGACCGCCGCCTCGGTGGACCGCTGCACGACGGGCTCGGACGGCGGCGTCGAGGCCGTCGCCACGGTCGGGCTCCGCGTGCCCACCTGGGCCGCCGCCCCTGAGGGACACGTCGATGCCGAGCTGGCGCCCATGCGGGTGGGCACGATCAACATCATGGTGACCGTGCCTGTCGCGATGACCGACGCGGCGCTGGTCAACGTGGTGATGACCGCCACGGAGGCCAAGACGCAAGCGCTGGTCGAGGCGGGCTATCCGTGTACGGGAACCGCTTCGGACGCCGTCTGCGTCGCCGTCCCCTCCTCGGGCCCCGAGGAGATCTTCGGCGGGCCCCGCTCGCCGTACGGCGCCCGCGTCGCCCGCGCCGTCCACGCGGCGGTACGGCAGGGCGCGCTTTCGTGGCGGCCCCGTGACGGAAAGTAGCTGAAATCGGGGAAGTAGCCTCTGTGCAAGGGCTGGGCTCCCGATACTGAATGGGTGACCGCGATGGCGACGACCGAACCGACCACGAGGCGCACGGTTCTTCCAGGAGAGCCGCCGTTCACCGTCGACGACCTGCTCAAGTTCCCCGACGACGGGAACCGTTACGAGCTCTTCAACGGGAGCCTACTCGTGAGCCCTGCCCCCACCTCCTTCCACCAATTGGCGATCATCCGTCTCGGACGGATTCTGGAGGACGCCGCTCCACCCGAGACGCAGCCGCTGCCCACAGTCAACCTCCGGGTGAGCGACGAGGATTTCTACATCCCCGACCTCGTCGTCGTCTCTGCCGAGTCCATGGAGGACGACAAGCTGATGTTCGTTCCGGGCGACCTGCTGCTGGCCGTCGAGGTCGTCAGCCCCAGCACCCAGGCGCGCGACCGGGGGTTCACCGAGACCTACGCGGCCGCCGGCATCCCCGTCTACTGGCGGATCGAGCTGTCCGAAGGGCCGGCGCTCTACGTCTACCGGCTCGACGGCGACGCCTACGAGCCGCCCGTCGTCCACAAGGCGGGCGAGCTCGCCACCCTGTCCACGCCGTTCGAGGTCAGCTTCGACCCGGGCGAGCTGGTGAAGCGGCGGGGATGACCAGTCCGTAGTCGCGTCGGGCGCCCTGCGCGGTGATCAGGCCCGCCCTGAGGTCGGCCTCGACGAGGGCGCGATCCCTCGACAGCGGGGGTCCGATACCGCCTCCACCCGTCGTCTCGACGACGAACGCCTCGCCCTCCTCGAACCGCACGTTGTTGGCCTTCGACGGCAGCCGTTCCAGCGTGCCGTCCGGGTGCCGTCTGTAGAAGCCGCCCAGCCTGCCGGGCAGCCCGCCCTCGCGGCCCTGCGGCGCCAGGCTCAGCCGGTCGCCGCGGGTGGTGACGTGGCAGGGGGCCAGGAACCTCAGCACCGTACGGGAGCCGAGCCCGCCCCTGAACGTGCCGGGCCCTCCGGAGTCGGGGATGGTCTCGACCGACTCCACGATCATCGGGCAGCGCGTCTCCACCGGCTCGGCCTGGGGCACGGAGTTGCGGCCGATGCCGAAGTGCACCCCCGTGGCGTCGGGCCCGTCCAGGCCGCGGCGCGCGCCGACCCCGCCGAAGTCGTAGGACAGGTGGATCCAGTACGGCGCCCCGACGGCGGCGATGGAGAACGGCTGCAGGATGCCGCTGGCGGCGATGGCCCGCTCGGGCACCGCCTCGGAGAGGGCCTGGAAGACGGCCTCCATGGCGGCGTAGATCGGTACGAAGCGGCCGCCGCAGGGGTGCGGGGGCGTGGCGTTGAGCAGCGAGCCGACGGGCAGGCGCACGTCGATGGCGCGCAGGCAGCCGTCGTTCATGGGGATGGTGGGGTCGAGGAAGCACCGCACGGCGAAGACGGCGGCCGCCATCGACTGGGAGGCGGAGGAGTTGATGGCGGCGGGCACCTGAGGACCGGTCCCCTCGAAGTCCACCACCACGGGAGCGCCCGCCGGAGCCCCGTCCCCGCCCCCGTTCTCTCCGCGTTCCGCCGTCCCCCGAACTCGCGACTGCCTGGTGTCCGGGTGCGGAGCCTCCGTGCCGTGGGTGGGGAGGGTGACGGTGACACGGACGGTGTGCGGGCGGCCGGGGTGGATGCCGTCGTCGTCGATCGGGTACGACGCGGTGAAACGGCCTCTGGGCAGCTCGGCGAGGGCGGCGCGGGTGCGGGCCTCGGTGTAGTCGAGGTAGGCGTCGATCCCCTCGGCCAGCCCGGCGGCGCCGTACTCCGTGACCAGGGAGGAGAGGCGGGCCGCGGCGACGGCGGTGCCGGCCAGGAGCGCGCGGACGTCGCCCATCACCTTGTCGGGCGTGCGTGAGTTGGCGCGCAGGATCGCCTCGACGGCGGGCACGATCCCCTCGGCGGTGGCCAGCCGCACAGGGGGCAGCTGGAGGCCCTCGAGGAAGATGTCGGTGGCGAGAGGGGCCATGCCGCCCGCCGACAGGCCGCCGAGGTCCGAGACGTGGATCATGGTGGCGGTGAGGTAGGCGGGCTCGCCCTCCACGAAGACGGGACGGTAGACGAGCAGGTCGTTGGTGTGGACCCCGCCTCTGTAGGCGTCGTTCATGACGTAGGCGTCGCCGGGCGCCATGGTGCCAGGCGGGTGGTCGGCCAGCAGGAAGGGGAGGGCGACCTTGAGCGCCATGCTGTTCATGAGCGTGGTCGCCATGGACTGGGCGATCAGGCGTCCTCGGACGTCGAGGACGGCGGCGCTGGCGTCGGAGCCCTCGACGATGAAGGTGGAGTAGGCGGACCTGACGACGACGACGCTCGCCTCCTCGGCCGTCACGACGAGGGCGTTGCGCAGGACCTCCGCGGTCAGGGCGTCGTTCACGCGCCGCCCTCCCCTGTGAGGGTGACGGAGCCGTCGGGCGACAGGGCGGCGCTCCAGCCGGGCGGGACGACGATGGTGGACTCAGGGTCCTCGATGATCGCGGGACCCCGGAGGGAGCCCACGGCGGCGCGGGTGAGCACAGGGACGTCGACGTAGCCGCCGCACTCGGCGAAGTAGGCGAGGCGGCTGCGGGGCGGCCGGCCGGTGGGCCCCTCTCGGGTGCCGGGGTCGCCCGCCGTCCGCCGCCCGGCCGGGATGGTGAGGCGCAGGCGGTAGCTGACGATCTCGATCTCGCCTTCCTGGGCGATGCCGTACACCTGGTGGTATTTGAGGAAGAACGCGGAGTCCACGGACGGGCCCCATGGCACGGTGAGCTCGTGCGCCTGCCCGCGGAAGCGCACGTCGACCGAGCGCTCGACCCGTAGGCCCGCCGCGCCTGCCGTGACCCCGAGGTCGGCCAGGGCGGCGGCCTCCAGAGCGGCGAAGACCGCTCCGGGATCGGGGGCCGACAGGGCCGACAGGACCCGCTCGGTGGACAGCTCGCCGGCCAGCAGCCCCGCCGCCGACGCGACCCCGCACAGGGCGGGCACGACGACGGTGCCGATGCCGAACCTGCCTGCCACCCTGGCGGCGTGCATCGGGCCCGCGCCGCCGAAGGCGACCAGGACGAACCCCCGAGGGTCGATCCCGCGCTGCACCGTCACCACGTGCACCGCCGAGCCCATCGCCGCCCCGACGATCTCGTGCACGGCATGCGCCGCCGCCTCCCTCGCCACCCCGAGCGCGCCCGCCACCCTGTCCACGGCCTTCTCCGCGAGCTCGGCGGAGAGCGGGAAGGCGGCGAAGGAGCCAGGAGAGAGGTAGCCGAGAACCAGGTTGGCGTCCGTGACGGTGGGGGAGGAGCCGCCCAGCCCGTAACAGGCGGGCCCGGGGGAGGAGCCCGCCGAGCGGGGGCCCACGCGCAGCGCGCCCGCGGCGTCCACCCAGGCGATGCTGCCGCCGCCCGCGCCCACCTCGGCCAGGTCGATGGCAGGGGTCTTCACGGGGACGCCGGTCCCCGCGCGACGGCCGCCGAAGCTGCCCTTGCCGCCGACGTGGAACTCGTGGGTGATCTCTGGCCGGCCGTTCCTGATCACGCACGTCTTGGCGGTCGTGCCGCCCATGTCGAAGGAGATCACGTCCGGGTGCCCGGTGAGCGAGGCCGCCAGCACGCCCGCCGCGGGCCCCGACTCGATCGTGGCCACCGCCCTGCGCGCCGCCTGGGCGGCCGACATGACCCCACCGCCCGACTCCATGACGTGCACGGGGGCGGTGATGCCGAAGGAGCGCAGCTCGTCCTGAAACCTGGTCAGGTACGACGCCATGAGCGGCCCGACATATCCGGACATGATGGTGGTGGTGGCTCGTTCATACTCCCTGAGCTCCGGCCACACCTCCGAGGAGATCACCACGCTGGGCACGAACTCCCGCAGCAGATCGGCCACCTGGCGCTCGTGCGAGGGGTCGGCATAGGAGTGCAGCAGGCACACGGCGGCCGAGGTGATCCCGCGAGCGGCGATCTCGCGGCCCGCCCGCCGTACCGACTCGGGACACAGGGGAACCAGCACCGAGCCGTCCGCGCCGACGCGCTCCTCCACTTCGAAGCAGTCCTCGGCGGCCACGGGCGGGACGGGCGGGGTGAAGCGCAGGTCGTAGCGGTCCTCCTCGACGCGTGCGTAGCGGCCGAGCGGTATCAGGGAGCGGAAGCCCTTCGTCGTCACGAACGCCACCCTCGCGCCCGTGCGCTCCAGCACCGCGTTGGTGGCCAGCGTGGTGGCGTGCACGACCCTGGTGATCAGTGAAGGAGTAACGTCGCCGAGCGCCTGAGCGATACCGCTCATGATGCCCAAGAGAGGGTCGTCGGGTGTGCTGAGGCACTTGACGGCCGAGACCTCGCCATGAGGAGCGCGCAGCACGACGTCGGTGAAGGTGCCGCCGACATCGACACCCAACTGGTATCCCACGCCGATAACGTAGGACTCAAGCAAGCGCTTGTCACGATTGACTTTCGGTGGACCGCAGGCAGTCTGGTCTTGTCGCACGTAGGGAGCTCACGATGAGACGTCTCACAGTGCCTGCGATGGCGGTGGCCGTCGTCCTGGTGAGCGCGCCCCTGGCCATGGCGCACGAACACCCCAGCGGCATCACCGACCTCGTCACGCCCGCGGTGGTGCGCGTCGAGGCCACGGCGAAGATCGACATCACCCTGCTCGACCACGTGGGCGAGCTGCTCCACGTCGAGCGCACCTACGAGGTGCCGATCGGGACGGGCACCGGCATCGTCGTCAACCCCGAGGGCGGCGTGGTCACGCTCACCCGGGTGGTCAGCACCGACAAGGACCTGGCCGTCTACGCGGCCAACAGGGTCTTCGCCGAACACCACAAGGCGAAGATCCCCGCCGACTTCGCCAGGCACGAGGTCTCCGACGACACGCTCAACCACCACCTGGAGCTCTGCTACGACCTCAAGAGCAAGATGTCGACCTGCATCATCGACATCAAGCCCGACATCACGATCTTCCCGAACATCACGCCCGCCGACGGTCGCGGGTTCAAGGCCGAGGTCGTGAAGCTGGGCGACAAGCCAGACAGCCCCGTCGTGCTCAAGCCCACCTCCCGCGCCGACGGGGGCGTGGGCCTGCCCACCGCCCCACTGGCCGACAAGGTGCCCGACAAGCCAGGGTCGCCCACCTCGGTCGCCGGATTCCTGGCCAGGCCCGCCGCCGACAAACCGGTCAAGCTCGACATCGCCCACCTCGGCCAGGGCGGCGCGGGCGAGGGCGGACGGCCCTTCGCCGACCCGGAGAAGAAGGTCGACGAGCCGGCCAAGCTCGGCAAGCTCATCGACCAGGGCATGCTCGGCGCCCCCGTGATCGGCGACAAGGACGGCCACGTCATCGGGCTGCTCATCGGCGGCGGCAAGGACGCCAAGATGATCGGCGTCCGCGAGATCACCTCCGCGCTGACGGCGGCGAAGACCCCGCCGCGCAGGGGGCCGCTCGACGCCGCCTTCGAGGCCGCCCTCACCCGCTTCCACACCAAGAACTACACCGACGCGGGCCCCGCCTTCCAGCGCGTGCTCGACCTCTACCCCGGTCAGCCCGTGGCCGCCGCGCACCTGAAGGAGTCGCTGGCCAAGAAGGGCAGCGCCGCCGACACGGGGGTGCGCAAGGCAGCGCAGCCGAGGGGCACCACGATCCCGCTGTGGCCGTTCATCGTCGCGGCCGCCGTCGTGCTGGTCATCGCCCTGGGCGGCGGGTTCCTGCTGTGGCGGCGAAGGGCCGCGACGGAGGAGCCGCCGCCGCGCATCGAGATCCCGTCGCCTCCTCCCGACGACGGCGCCAACCCGACCGTGATGGTCAGACGTTCCCAGGCCTTCCCTGTCGTCCCCCCGCACCAACCGCAGCCGCAACCTGTGCTGACCGCACAGCAACAGGTGAAGTTCTGTACGGCCTGCGGCATGAAACTGGGCCCCGCGCACCGGTTCTGTGGCTACTGCGGCCACCCGATCGAAACGTGATGCACTTGAACGAGAGATCCCTGATCGGCCAGGAGGTCGCCGGGTACTACATCGAGGACGTCATCGGCAAGGGCGGCATGGCGGTGGTCTACCTGGCCCTCGACCCCAGGCTGAGCCGCAGGGTGGCGTTGAAGATCCTCAACCCCATCCTCAGCGTCGACGACCGCTTCCGCCAGCGTTTCATCCTGGAGTCGAGGACCGCCTCCAGCATCGAGCACCCCAACATCATCCCGATCTACGAGGCCAACTCCGACGACCACGGCGTGCTCTACATCGCCATGCGCTACGTGGACGGGCTCGACCTGCGCCGCCTCATCTACGACAGGGGCCCGATGCCCGTCGGCCAGGTCAACAGCATCGCCGCCCAGGTGGCCGCCGCGCTCGACGCCGCCCACGCCCACGACCTGATCCACCGCGACGTGAAACCCGCCAACATCCTGCTCGCGGGCGACGACGCCAGTCAGCACGTCTACCTGACCGACTTCGGCATCACCAAGCACCGCACCTCGATCTCCGGCCTCACCCAGACCGACCAGTTCATCGGCACGCCGAGATACATGTCGCCCGAGCAGATCAACAAGGAGCACATCGACGGCAGGGCCGACCAGTACGCGCTCGCCTGCGTCGTCTACGAGGCGCTGGCCGGACGGATGCCCTTCGAGAGGGACAACGACGTCGCGCTGTTGTGGGCCCATCTGGCCGAGTCGCCCGCCCCGCTCTCGCACCTGCGCCCCGAGCTGCCGCTCGAGGTGGACGGCGTGATGATGAAGGCGCTGGCCAAGTCGCCCGAGCAGCGCTACCCGTCCTGCACCGCCTTCGTCGGCGCGCTGCGCGACGCCATCAGCGGCGAGGTGGCGCCGACCAGGCCCCGGCAGCCGATGCCCAGGCCGGGCAGGGCGCCCAAGCCGGCCACGACGGGCAGGCGCAGGCTGCCCGCCGTCCTGATCGGGGTCACGGCCGCCGTCGCCGCGATCACGCTGGCGGTGCTGCTCGTGCTGGCCAACAGGGGCGAGGGCATGCTGACCTACCGGCCGACCTCCGCCGTGCCGATGACGTTCACCTATCCCGAGGGCTGGACCGCGACGACCCACGTGGACCTGTTCGCGCTCGCCTCACCCAGCGCCGCGCAGTTCGAATCGCTGTTCGTCGCGGCGGCCAACGCCGACTGGAGCGAGGTCAACACGCTCGACCCCACCGACGCCACCGGCCTGTACGTGCAGCTCGCCGACACCTTCGATCCCAAGGCGGACCTGCACAGCATGCAGGAGACGCTCAACACCATGCTGCCAGGCAAGGTCACCTTCACCGACGAGCCCGCCGCCGACCTGATCGCGGGCCGTACGGCCACCAGGTTCGAGGGCTACCTGCGCAGCGCGACGGGCACGGGTCAGCTCAGGGTGACCGGCTACCTCGTCGAGACGCCCACCAGGCCCGCGCTCGTCCTCTACTTCTGCGCGGAGAGCGCCTGCGACCCCGCGCTGCTGGCGAAGATCAGGGAGAGCGTCGCGCTGACTTGAGCCTGACTTGGAGGCCGCTGTACCCCCATGGGCAAGCGCGGCTGAAACGTCTACTCTCCGCGTGTGGGCATTCGAATCGTCATCGCGGACGACCAGGCCATGGTCAGGGTGGGCCTTCGCATGGTCGTCGACAGCGAAGAGGGCATGGACGTCGTCGGCGAGGCAGCCGACGGCCTGGAGGCGCTGGCCGTGGTCAGGCGGACCCGCCCCGACATCGTCCTGATGGACATCTCCATGCCGCGCATGGACGGCCTGGCCGCGGCGCAGCAGATCCTCGAGGATCCGGCGCCGCCCAAGGTCGTGATGCTGACGACCTTCGACACCGACGAGAACCTCTACGCGGCGCTGCGGGCGGGCACCAGCGGCTTCCTGCTCAAGGTCTCGCCCCCCGAGCAGCTCGTGGAGGCGATCAGGGTGGTGCACTCCGGCGACGCCCTGCTCGACCCCGCGGTGACCAGCCGCGTCATCGCCTCCTTCGCGGGCAGGCACGACCCCTCGCCGCCGCCGCAACTGGCCGAGCTGACCCCTCGCGAGCTCGAGGTGCTGCGCCTGCTCGCCAGGGGCCTCACCAACGCCGAGATCGCCCGCGAGCTGTTCGTCGGCGAGGCCACGGTCAAGACGCACGTGGCCCGCGTGCTGATGAAGCTGGGCCTGCGCGACCGCGCTCAGGCGGTCGTGTTCGCGTACGAGTCGGGCGTCGTACGGCCCGGCGCCGCCATCGCGTAGTACGAGGCCCACGCCTCGTCACCCATCCTGAGGATCTTCACGCCCACCCAGCCGAGGGCCACCACGGGCGCGTACCAGAACGGCAGGATCAGCGGCCCGTACGGCACCGCGAACGACCCGAGGTATCCGGCTGTCACCACCAGCGGCGCCCACCAGCCGACGAACCCGGTCCGCCACACCGCGACGATCAGCAGCGGCAGCCCGACGAAGCCGAGGAAGATCCACGGCATCTGGAACGCGCCGACCGTGATCGGCAGGTCCATCATCTCGTCCATGATCTGCTGCGCCCGCTCGGGCGAGTGGTGCCTGCCGAGCCACCACTCGACCGGGTCGATGATCAGCATGCCCGACAGCGAGCTGTAGCCCACGACCGTCAGGGCGCCGGAGACGTGCCCCAGCCTGGTGTTGCGCTGCCGGGTGAGGTGGACGAGGCCGAGGACGGCCACCGCCATGAGCAGCCAGCTCCAGTGGTAGAGCGCCGACTGCACCTGGGCGAGCGTCGGGTTGACGCCGAAGCTGACCGCCTCCCTGTCGTCTCCCCACGTGCCCGGATCGACGGTGACGGCCAGCGCCTGGAGCAGCGGTGCGACGACGAGGAGCGCGCCTGACACGACTCTGCGGAAGGTGACGTGGTTGTTGAGCATGCCCGGCACGCTAGGCATCCGCGGCGCCGGAGTCGTCCGTCTGCCGGTCGACCCGCTCTCACTCTGGAGGGGGACGGCTGTCTCGCGATTCGGGAGGGTATGGCGGTGCATGCCTTATCTGTGTGTATATTTTCCGTTATAAGGCGTCTAATCCAGGAGATTTTCATGCGAGCGTTCCCCAGGGTGCTGTTCGACGAGGGGCACAGCGAGTCGTGGACGATCAGGCGTGAGACCGCCGAGGCCATGAACCCCGCCCATCCCGACGACAACAGCTACGCCCGCGCGGCCGAGCTGCTGCGCCGCCTGGGACATCAGGTGACCTCGGGCGGCCTGGAGTCGCTGGGTGAGCAGGATGTCCTGGTGATCGCCCACCCGTCGCAGCAGCGCTGGGAGCGCACCACGGGCCAGGGCAGCCCGGTGTTCAGCCCCGAGGAGCTGGACGCGATCGAGTCCTTCGTGGCAGGCGGCGGCGGCTTGGTCGTGCTGGCCGAGGAGGAGCAGGACAAGTACGGCAACAACCTGGCCGACCTGCTGGCCCGCTTCGGCATCGGCGTGACCCACACCACCGTGCGCGACCCCGGCAACTCCCACCGCGGCGTGGCCACCTGGGTCCTCGGCACCCCGGCCGGTGGCGGGCTGCTCGCGGGCGTCGGCACCGCGTGCTTCTACCGCTCGGGCGTCCTCACCGCCGGTGACGACGCCACCGTGCTGTTCACCACCTCCGCCACCGCCGACCCGGCGGGCGCGCCGCTGGCCGTCGCCGTCGAGCACGGCAAGGGCAAGGTCGTGGCGTTCGCCGACTCCGACCTGTTCGGCGACGACTCCATCGACGACTACGACCACCGCACGCTGTGGAGCAACGTCGTGACCTGGGCGGCCAGGGTGCCCGCCCCCGTCCGCGCGTCCGGCTCGCAGGACGGCGCGAAGGCCGAGCTGTTCGCCGACCTCAAGGCCGTCGTGGAGGAGCTGCGCCCGCTGCAGGTCAAGGACGGCTCCGTCCCCGACGACAAGCCGGCCGCCGCCGCGCTGGTCGCCCGCGTCTCCCAGCTGGTCGGCGAGCTCTCGGGGTACTTCCCCCATGACGCCGCCTACCTGCGGGCCGTCCAGGCCGACCTCGCCAAGTGGGTCGAGCAGGACCTCGGCGTGCCGGACTTCCTGGACTCCCTCGACCTCTTCCACCCCGACACCCAGCGTGTCGACGGCCTGGAGCACCTGGTGGTGTTCCCCATGTACACCCAGAACGGCAACCCCAACCGCAACCTCGAAGCGGTCTGGATCCGCACCATCTGGCCGTCGTGGCTGGCCGAGCTCGAGGCGAACGGCTACGACAACCCGCTGTTCGTGCCCATCGCCTTCGAGGACTTCACCTCCGGCTACGACACCTTCTCCGCCGTGCTGTTCCCCGAGACGGTCGCGGTCAGGAAGGCGCCCGAGCGCTTCACCTGGGGCGGCATCTTCGCCGACAGGGAGGCCGCCCGCTTCCGCAGGGTGAGCAGCGCCGCCGCCGCCACGCTCAAGCTGGACCTGCCGCCCGACGCGGCCAGGCTGCTGGAGTCGCAGGAGCTGGCCCAGGACACCTTCGTCATGTGGGACCTCATCCACGACCGCACGCACAGCCACGGCGACCTGCCGTTCGACCCCTTCATGATCAAGCAGCGCATGCCGTACTGGCTGTACTCGCTCGAGGAGCTGCGCTGCGACCTGACCGCCTTCGGCGAGGCGGTGAAGCTCGAGGCCGCGGGGGTGCCGCACGCCCGCTACGTGCAGGTCGCGATCCTGTTCGACAGGCTGTTCCGCTTCCCGATCACCGGCGAGCGGGTGCGCAACTACGACGGGCTCGGCGGGCAGTTGCTCTTCGCCTACCTGCACCGCAACGACATCATCAGGTGGACCGACAACAGGCTGTCGATCGACTGGAACCGCGTCGCGGGCGGCGTGGCCGACCTGCGCGCCGAGGTGGAGAAGCTCTACCGCGACAGCATCGACCGCGCCAAGCTGGCCCACTGGATCGCCGCCTACGAGCTGGTCACCGCCTACGTCGAGCCGCACCCGCGCTCGGCGTGGAAGCGAGGCGAGCTGCCCGAGGAGCAGAAGGCGATGGTCGACGCGGTGCTGCCCGACGAGTTCCCCCTGAGCATGTTCTACGAGGCGCTGCGCCGTAAGCTCGGTGACGTCGTCGAGTCCACGAAGGGGATCACGGGAGCATGATCATTCTTGTTACGGGTGCGGCGGGCCCGACCGGCCAGGCCATCACCGGATACTTCCAGCGGAATGGTCACACCGTGATCGGCGTGGACAAGGACGACGTCGACCTGCTCGACCGCGCGGCCGTACAGGACCTCGCCGCGCGGATCGAAGGTGAGCACGGCCGCGTCGACGGCGTGGTGCACCTGGTCGGCGGCTGGCGCGGAAGCAAGACCTTCGCCGACACCGCCCTCGACGACTGGACCGTCCTGCACGACCTGCTGGTCCGCACCCTCCAGCACGTCTCGCTGGCCTTCGAGCCGCTGCTCAGGAAGTCGGACAACGGCCGGTTCGTGATCGTGTCGGCCAAGGCGGCGCAGCAGCCGACCGCGGGAGGCGCCTGCTACGCCGCCGCCAAGGCCGCCTCGGAGGCCTGGACGCTGTCGCTGGCCGACGCGCTGAAGGACACCGGCTCGGCGGCGACCATCCTGGTGGTCAAGGCCCTGGTGAACGACGCCATGAAGGCGGCCAAGCCGGAGGCGGCGTTCGCCGGCTACACCCACGTCGACGCCCTGGCGGAGGCGGTCGCGGGGCTCTACGAGCGCCCCGCCCACGAGATCAACGGCACGCGATTGGACCTCACCCAGTGATCCCCCGCCACGACCCCGCCCTCAAGGCGTTCGCCAGCGACAACTACGCGGGCGTGCATCCGGAGATCCTCCAGGCCATCGCCGTGGCCAACGAGGGACACCAGATCTCCTACGGCGAGGACGTCTACACCGAGGCGCTCCAGGGCGTCTTCAAGCGCCACTTCGGCGACACGGCCCAGGTCTTCCCGGTCTTCAACGGCACCGCGGCCAACGTCGTGTCGCTGCGCTCCATGACGCGGCAGTGGGAGGCCGTCGTCTGCGCCGACACCGCGCACATCCACACCGACGAGGGCGGCGCACCCGAGGTCGCCGGCGGCATCAAGCTGCTCACCGTGTCGACGCCCGACGGCAAGCTCACCCCCGAGCTGATCGACACGCAGGCGTGGGGCTTCGGCGACGTCCACAGGGCCCAGCCCAAGGTCGTCTCGATCTCCAACACCACCGAGCTCGGCACGCTCTACACCCCTGACGAGATCGCGGCCGTCTGCGAGCACGCCCACGCGCTCGGCATGACCGTCCACCTCGACGGCTCCAGGCTGACCAACGCCGCCGCGGCGCTCGACGTGCCGCTGCGCGCGCTGACCACCGACGCGGGCGTGGACGTCCTCTCCTTCGGCGGCACCAAGATCGGCCTGCTGTACGGCGAGGCCATCGTGGTGCTCAACCCCGAGGCGGCCAGCGGCATCGACTACCTGCGCAAGACGTTCATGCAGCTGTCGTCGAAGATGCGCTTCGTCTCCGCGCAGTTCGAGGCGCTGCTCTCGGGCGACCTCTGGCTGCGCAACGCCAGGCAGGCCAACGCCATGGGCAGGCGCCTGGCCGAGGCCGTCAAGGACATCCCTGGGCTGGAGGTGCCGCGCCCCGTGCAGGCCAACGCGGTCTTCGCCCGGCTGCCCAAGGACGCCATCGCGCGCCTGCAGAAGCGCTTCCGCTTCTACACCTGGAACGAGGCGATCGGGGAGGTGCGCTGGATGTGCGCCTTCGACACCACGGAGGCCGACGTCGACGCCTTCGCCGCCGCGATCGCCGAGGAGCTTCACGGCGAGCCGCCGGTCTCCTTCTCGTAGGCCGACAGCTGCTGTTCCAGGGCCTTCATCAGCTCGAAGACCTGGCTCGGCGGAATCCTCACGCGGCTGACGATCCTGGTCGGGACATGCACGACGGCCTGTCCCGACCCCGGCTCCTCGGTCAGCTGCGGGGGGCGGGTGATCACCGCGAAGTCGAGCACGAACCCGTCGCGGGTGTGCCACACCGAGGCGAAGTTGGCGTAGTGTCCCGCCTCGACCTCAGGTGTGATGCTGACCTCCAGGCGGCTTTCGGGCTCTTCCATGCGGCCATCGTCCCTTACTGGAGAATCGAGGGCAGCGCCACCGCGCCGCGTTTGGCCAGCAGGTCGCCCATCAGCTTGATCTCGCTGGTCTGGCTGTTGACGATCTGCTGCGCCATGCCCTTCACCTCGGCCCTGTCGGTCAGCTCCAGCAGCCCCTTCGACATGTCGACGCCGCCCTCGTGGTGGCGGGTCATCAGCTGCAGGTAGTAGACCTCGGCCTGCGCGCCCCGCAGGCTCCTGAGCTTGGCCATCTCCTCGTCGCTCGCCACGCCGGGCATCGGCTCGGGCTTGTCCTGGGTGCCGCCGTGGCCCGCGTGGCCGACCATCCACGCCATCTCGGGACGCTCGCTCGACTGGCTGAGGCCCCACTGCTGCAGCCATCCCATGAACATGCCGCGCTGGGCCGTCTGGGTGACGATGATGTCCTCGCTCAGATTCCTGATGTCGGGCGAGGTGGTCCTGTCGCGCACGATGAACGACATCTCGGCCGCCTGCGCGTGGTGCTTGCCCATGTCGCGGGCGAAACCCGCCTCAGGCGAGGAGTCGGTGGGCGTGCCGCTCCTGCCGAGGACGAAGAAGAGGACAGCGGCGACGGCGAGCACGGCGAACGCCGCCAGCTGGAAAGGCTTTCTGGTCATCGTTTTTCCAGACTACTCATGGCACAGTCCTTATTCGCTACATACGCCCGCAGGGCATAAGGTGACCCGCAGTTGGTCACCCATGTGGAGGAACGATGACGAAGGAGAAGGCGCAGGCCCGGCGCGAGCATCTCAACAAGATGCGCGCCGAACAGAAGGCCAAGGAGCGCCGTACCGCGATGCTGATGTGGGGCGTCGGTGGACTCGTCATCCTCCTGCTCATCGGCGGGGTCGGCTTCTACGTGGTGAAGGACCGCCAGGCGACCTCGCTCGACGCCGTCTCCAGCGTCTCCTACGCCGGTGGCGAGCACGTCTGGACCGCGGTGAAGTACAAGGAGAACCCGCCGGTCGGCGGCCAGCACAACAACTACTGGCAGCAGTGCGACATCTACGACAAGCCGATCCACAACGAGCACGCGGTCCACTCGCTGGAGCACGGCGCGATCTGGATCACCTACCGTCCCGACCTGCCCAAGGCTCAGATCGACAAGATCAAGAGCATCGCCGGGTCCACGGGCGACGCCAACTACATGCTCGTCAGCCCCTACCCGAACCTGCCCGCGCCCATCGTGGCCAGCTCGTGGGGCCACCAGCTGACCTTCCAGAACGCCGACGACCCGAAGCTGCCGAAGTTCATCACCAAGTACCAGAACGGGCCCGACACCCCCGAGCTCGGCGCCACCTGCGGCGGTGAGTACGCGATCACCGCGACCGCCGACCAGCAGCCGCTGCCGCCGGAGCCCAAGGGCGAGGCCACGCCGCTGCCGAGCGAGTCGCTCGCGCCCTCGACCTCTCCCTCACCCGCGAAGTCCTGACCCGAGCGGTCCTGACCCGAGCGGTCCAGAGCCGGGCGGTCCTGGAACTCGGTTCAGGGCCGCGCGGTCCTGGATCTCGCGGCCTGGCCCGGAGGGGCTAGGCGAGCACCTCTTCCAGGGGCGTCGACGCGAGCCCGTGCGCCTCGGCCACGGGCTCGCTGATCAGGCGCCCCTCGTAGGTGCTCAGGCCACGGGCGAGGGCGCGGTCGCGTCGGAGGGCGCCCAGCCACCCCTGCTCGGCGATGGCCAGCGCGTAGGGCAGGGTGACGTTGGTGAGCGCGTAGGTCGAGGTGTACGGCACCGCCCCCGGCATGTTCGCCACGCAGTAGAAGATCGAGTTGTGCACCGGGTAGGTGGGCTCGGCGTGCGTGGTCGGCCGGGAGTCCTCGAAGCAGCCGCCCTGGTCGATGGAGATGTCCACCAGCACCGAGCCGGGCTTCATCCTGCTGACCAGCTCGTTGCTGACCAGCATCGGCGCCTTGGCCCCCGGCACCAGCACGGCGCCGATCACCAGGTCGGCCTCGAGCACGGCCTGCTCGATCTCCAGCGTGTTGGACGCGATCGTCTGGCAGTGCCCCTGGTAGATGACGTCGGCCTGGCGCAGCTTGTCGATGTTGCGGTCGAGCAGCAGCACCTCGGCCTGCATGCCGAGCGCGATCGCGGCGGCGTTCATCCCCGACACTCCCGCGCCGATGACCACGACGTTGGCCGCCCGCACACCCGAGACGCCGCCCATCAGCACGCCTCTGCCGCCCTCAGGGCGCATCAGGTGGTAGGCGCCGACCTGCGGCGCCAGCCGTCCCGCGACCTCCGACATGGGCGCCAGCAGCGGCAGCGCGCCGTTGTCCGCCTGGACGGTCTCGTAGGCGATGCCGGTGACGCCCGCGTCGAGCATCGCCGCCGTGCACGGCCGTGAGGCGGCCAGGTGGAGGTAGGTGAACAGCACCTGCCCCTTGCGCATCCGGTGGTACTCCTCGGCGATGGGCTCCTTCACCTTCAGGATGAGGTCGCCCGTGGCCCACACCTCGTCGGCGTGGTCGAGGACGACGGCGCCCACCGAGATGAAATCCTCGTCGGGAATGGCCGAACCGCGGCCCGCGTCGCGCTCGACGAAGACGTCGTGTCCATGCCTGATCAGTTCATGTGCGCCCGCCGGTGTCAGGGCCACGCGATACTCGTGGTTCTTCACCTCGCGGGGGACTCCGACTCTCATACGATCCATCTTCCCTCCACCCGGCCCGACATTCTGTATGGACCGTGCCAATCTTCCTTGCACTCTGTCGAGGATTACCCGCTTTTTGCCGTCCTCGCTAGGCTCTGCGGGAGCAACAGTCAGGATGGGGTTCACCGATGGAGAAACCGTCGCCGCCGGAGGAGTCGTCCGGGGCGCCGCCCACCGCGTCACCCGCGTCACCCCCGCCACCGGCGGGCCCCGCGGGACCCAGGGCGAGCAGGCTCACCACCATCGTCCTCATCGTCTCCCTGGTCCTGGTCGTGCTCACGGCCGGCGTGCTGGGCACCGTCGCGGTGCTCATGACCAGGAACCCCGACTCGCCGCTGTTCGGCGGCAAGCCCCTCACCAGGCTCGGGCAGCCGATCTACTTCGCCCCCGTCGAGGACCAGAAGGCCGCCCCCTGCCCAGGAGAGAAGGTGGCGCTCTCCCTCGACAGGACGGTCTGCTACTTCCTGTCCGACGCGGTGGCGGTCTCGGCGGTCCAGGAGATCGAAACGGTGAAGGAGAAGGACGGCTACGGCGTCAGGATCGCCGTGGCGCCCGCCTTCCGCGACGCGCTGGCCGCGCTGCTCAAGGAGCGGGTCGACCAGCAGATCGCCATCATGGTGGGTCAGAACGAGAGCGCCACCGTGCTGGCCGCGCCGACCGTCGCCCAGACCATGAGCGGCGACAGCCTGAGCATCGCGGGCTTCACCAAGGAGAAGGCCGACGAGCTGGTGCGGGCGATGCTGGGCGCCTCCGGCCCCACGTCGCCGGCGCCCTCCTCGCCGGCCACCGAGCCCGGCACGGGCACCGTCCAGCCCGGCACCGGCACGACACCGCCGGGCACCGGTCCCACCCCGCCGGGCACGGGCACCACACAGCCGGGCACCGGTCCCACCCCGCCGGGCACGGGCACCACACAGCCGGGCACCGGCGCCACCCCGGGCAGCGGCGGCACGCCACCGGGCACGGGCGCCACGCCGCCAGGCACGGGGACGGGAACGACGGGCACGGGGAGGGACAACGGCGCCCCCACCGGCGGCCCGCAGTCCACCGGCTCCTCCCTCAGCGCGGGAGGCGAGAAGAAGTACGCCGACTGCGCGCAGGCCAAGGCGGCCGGCTACGGCGGGCCGTACCAGAAGGGCAGGCACCCGCAGTATCACTGGTACGCCGACAAGGACCGCGACGGCTTCGCCTGCGACCCCCAGGACGGCTAGAACAGCCCGTCGATCGCGAAGTAGACCAGGAAGATCAGCGAGACCACCCACAGCAGCCAGGGGATCTCGTCCCACTTGCCGCGAGCCGCCTTGATGAGCGTGTAGGAGATCACGCCCGCGCCGACGCCGTTGGTGATGCTGTAGGTGAACGGCATCAGCGCGATCGTCAGGAACGCGGGCACGGCCAGCTCGAGGTCGTCCCACGGCACCTTGCGGCTCTGCGTCATCATCAGCGCGCCCACCAGCACCAGCGCGGGCGCGGCCGCCGCGGCGGGCACGACCTCCGCCAGCGGTGTGAAGAGCATCGTCATACCCAGCAGCGCTCCGGTCACCACGCTGGCCAGGCCGGTGCGCGCCCCCTCGCCCACGCCGGCCGCCGACTCCACGAAGACCGTGTTGGCCGAGGCGCTCACCGAGCCGCCGACCATGCCGGCGACGCCGTCGACGGTCAGGATCCGGCCCAGGCGCGGCACCCTGCCCCTGGTGTCGACCAGGCCCGCCTCGTCGGCCACGCCGATGATCGTGCCCATCGCGTCGAAGAAGCCCGACAGCACCAGCGTGAACAGCACGATCGTGGCCGTGAGCGCGCCCGCCGTCACGAAGCCGCCGAACAGGTCGAACTGCCCGACCAGCCCGAAGTCGGGTGTCGAGACGATCGAGTCGGGCACTCTCGGCACGACGACGCCCCAGGTCTTCGGGTCGATCACGGCCAGTGAGTTCACCACGATCGCCAGGATCGTGGTGATCACGATGCTGAGCAGGATGGCGCCGGGCGTCTTGCGGATGAACAACACGATCATCAGCAGCAGTCCGAAGCAGAAGACCGTCACGGGCCAGCCCGTGAGGTGTCCCGCCGTCCCCAGCTGCAGGGGGGTGCCGCCGGTGCCCGAGACGAAGCCCGCGTCGACCAGGCCGATCAGCGTGATGAACATGCCGATGCCCACGCTGATGGCGTGTTTCAGCGCCAGAGGGATCGAGTCCATGATCAGCCTGCGGACGCCCGAGACCGCCAGAATGATGATCACCAGGCCTTCGAGCACCACCAGGCCCATCGCCTGCGGCCACGTCATGAACGGGGCCGCCTGGTAGGCCACCACCGCGTTCAGTCCGAGCCCCGCCGCCAGGCCGAAGGGCGCGTTGCCCACGAACGCCATCAGCAGCGTGCTCACCGCTCCGGCCAGCGCGGTCGCCGTGGTCAGCTGCCCGATGCTGAGCTGGGCCCCTGTGACGTCCTTCGCCCCTGCCAGGATGATCGGGTTGAGCAGGATGATGTAGGCCATGGCCATGAAGGTCGTGATGCCACCACGCACCTCGCGGCCGACCGTCGCGCCACGCGCGGTCAGCTCGAAGAGCCTCTCGAGCACGATCATCCCCCTTAGCCTTCAGGGGGATGATCGCCTTCTTACCCGCTTTGCCGTGCGGCTACCGCTGCTCGTGCTTGCCGCCGCCGACCAGGGCGACGAACTCGTCCAGCGTGATGCCGCCGTCACCGTCACGGTCGGCGGAGGCGACGAACGCCTCGATCTCCTCGTCGGTGACACCGTGGCCGCCGAGGGCCTGGTTCACCTGCCTGATCTCGCCCGCAGTGAGCACGCCGTCGTGGTCGGTGTCGAACTTCTCGAACTCGGCCTTGGCCGCCTCGCGCGCATCTGACATGGGGGCTGCTTCCTCCGGTGATAGTCGACCCTTACGGACCGCTCACCCTACAAGGTGTTCAGGACGTACCGGCACTCTGGTCAGGGCAACGCCCGTGGCGTCCCTGACCGCCGCCACGATCGCGGGGGTGGACGACAGCGTCGGCGGCTCGCCCGCGCCCCTCAGCCCGTACGGCGCGGCGGGGTCGGGGTTCTCCAGAATGGAAAGGCGCATGGGCGGCATGTCGAGAATGGTGGGGATCAGGTAGTCGGTGAAGGACGGGTTCAGCACCTTCCCCTCGCGTACCTGGATCTCCTCCATCAGCGCCAGACCGAGTCCCTGCGCCGAGCCGCCGTGGATCTGCCCCTCGAGAGCGAGCGGGTTGAGGATCCTGCCGACGTCCTGCACGGCCGCCAGCTCCACCACCTTCACCAGGCCCAGCTCCACGTCCACGTCCACGACCGCCCTGTGCACGCACAGCGCCAGCTGGGTGTGCGAGTCGGCCTGTCCCGTGACCGGGTCCATGGGGTAGGTGGGCCGGTGCCTGTACTCCCTCGTCTCCTCGATGGGGCCGAACTTCTCCAGCGCCAGCGCGGGCGGCAGCCCGTCGAACCGCGCGCGCACGGCCTCGCAGGCCGCCTTCACCGCCCCGCCCGTGACGTAGGACTGGCGGGAGGCGGACGAGGAGCCCGCCGAGCCGACCTGCGTGTCGGCCGTGGCGACGGTGACCCTCTCGATGCCCAGCTCGGTGCGGGCGATCTGGGCCTGGATCGTCACCAGGCCCTGGCCCACCTCGGCTGCGGCGGTGTGCACGGTGACGTGCGGCTCGCCGCCGATGAGCTCGGCCCTCACCCTGGCGGTGGAGTAGTCGTCGAAGCCCTCGGAGAAGCAGATGTTCTTGATGCCCACGCCGTAGCCGACGCCCCGCCTTACGCCTTCGCCGTGGGTGGTCTGGGAGACGCCGCCCGGCAGGTCGAGCAGGTCAGAGGTGGCGGCGGGCGGCATCGGCATGGCGGCCAGCTCGCGCAGCATGTCGGCGAGCGGGGCGGGGGAGTCGATGATCTGGCCGGTGGCCAGGGCGGAGCCCTGGGAGACGGCGTTGCGGATCCGGATCTCGACGGGCGACAGGCCGCAGGCGGCGGCCAGCTTGTCCATCTGCGACTCGTAGGCGTAGCAGGCCTGCACCGCGCCGAAGCCGCGCATGGCGCCGCAGGGCGGGTTGTTGGTGTAGACGCCCGTGGCCACGATGTCGACGTTCGGGACCTCGTAGGGGCCCACGCCGAGTGAGGCGGCGTTCCCCACGACGGCGGGGGAGGAGGAGCAGTAGGCGCCGCCGTCGAGCAGGATCTCGGCCTTGACGTAGACGAGCTCGCCCTCGCGGGTCGCGCCGTGCTCGTAGCGCATCCAGGCGGGGTGGCGGTGCACGTGGCCGAAGAACGACTCCTCCCGGCCGTAGACGATCTTGACGGGCCGGTCCAGGCGCAGCGCCAGCATGCAGGCGTGCACCTGCATCGACAGGTCCTCGCGGGCGCCGAAGGCGCCGCCCACCCCTGCCAGCGACAGCCGTACCTTCTCGGGCGGCAGCCCCAGGCACGGCGCCAGCTGGTCGCGGTCCACGTGCAGCCACTGGGTGGCGATATAGAGGTCGACGCCGCCGTCCTCGGCGGGCACGGCGAGGCCCGACTCGGGGCCGAGGAAGGCCTGGTCCTGCATGCCGACCTCGTACTCGCCCGTGACCACGACCTCCGCCTCGAAGGTGTCGCCGACCCTGACGGGCTGCCTCCTGACGAACTCCGTGGCCAGGCGCGGGTCGGTCACGGCCTCGCGGACCTCGTAGTCCACCACGATGGCCGCGGCGGCCCTGCGCGCGGTCTCCGGGTGCTCGGCGGCCACGAGGGCCACCGGCTCGCCCTGGTAGCGGACCTGGTCGATGGCCAGCACCGGCTGGTCCTTGTGCTCCAGGCCGTAGAACTTCTCGCCCGGCACGTCCTCGTGGGTGAGGACGGCGAGCACGCCCTGGATCGCCAGCGCCGGCCCGATGTCGATCGAGCGGATCCACGCCGAGGCGTGTGGGCTGCGCAGCGTCACGCCCCACACCATGCCCTCGAGCCACAGATCGGAGGAGTAGGCGAACTCGCCCGTCACCTTCAGCGTGGCGTCGGGGCGGCCGGCGCTCTCGCCCACCCCCTGGCGGACTCTGCCGGCCGTCTCCGGGCCGGCCGTCCCTGTGCTGGCCGTCTGCGTCATCCTCCGAGTACAGCACCCACGGCCTGGGCGTCCTATGCGCGCGATGTGAAATCGCGGTAAGCCGCGCTTTGACCGGACTTGTATATTCCTCCAAGTGCGCATCAGGGACCTGCTCGCCGCCTCCGAACTCGGCCTCACCCTGCTCGTGGGGGACGAGGACACCGAGTTCACCGCCGTGCACGTCACCGACCTGCCCGACCCCCGCCGCTACCTGACGGGTGGGGAGCTGGTGCTCAGCGGGCTGATGTGGCGGCACGAGCCCGCCGACTCGGCCCGCTTCGTCGCCGCGCTGCGCTCCTCGGGCGTGGCGGCGCTCGGCGCGGGACAGGCGTGGCTCGGTCACGTCCCTGACGACCTGGTGGAGGCGTGCGCGCAGGCGGGTCTGCCGCTGCTGGAGATCCCGACCGCCGTCTCCTTCCGCGTCGTCGGCGAGGTGGCGGCACCCCGGCTGTCCGGCGACGTCAGGGCCGCGCTCGGGCGTCAGCGCAGGATCGTCGACGCCGTGGCCGAGGGCGCCGACCTCGCCGACCTGTTCGCGCTCACCGCCGCCGAGCTCGGCGTCAGCGGCGCCGTCCTCTCCACCACGGGAGAGCTGGTCGTCGGCTCCGTGACCGATCCCGCGCCGGAGCAGGCGCCCGCCCTTCCGCTCCGACTGGCCCGCGCGTTCCTGTCGGCTCCCAGGCTGCCCTGCGTCGCCGAGGGCCACACCCTGTTCGCCGTCGGCAGGGGACACCGCGCGGCAGGCTGGGCGCTGGCCTGCGAGGGCGACCTGCTCGGCCGCGCCGACCTCGGCTTCGAGCTGGCCGCCTGCGTCGCCCTCGAACGCACCAGGATGGAGGAGGGCAGAAGGGTCGAGCGCCGCCTGGTCGAGCAGCTCGTGAGCGCGGCCTTCGCGGCCGAGGCCGACCCCGCCGAGCTCAGCGCCAGGCTGCGGATGTGCGGGCTGGGGGCGGCCGAGCCGTACTCGGTGGTGACGGCGACGGCCGCGCGCCCTGGCGCCACCCGCGGGCCCGACCCCGCCACGCTGGGCGGCCAGGTCCTGGAGGAGCTGCTGGGCCGCAGCGTCGTGGCCGCCGCGGGCGCGGACGGCGCCGTCGCCCTCGTCGCACTGCAGGGCCCGGTCTCCGTGCTGGCCGACCGCCTGCGCTCAGGTCTCGAGGTGCTGTCGGTCCTCAGGGACACCAGGGTCTCCATCGGCGTGAGCGGCGCCCTCACCGGCGCGGCGGCGATCAGGGGTGGCGTCGAGGAGGCCGGCCACGCCCGCAGGCTGGCCGAGGCCCGCTCGGGCGGGGTGGTCACCAGCGACGAGATCTACACCCACGCGCTCCTGCTGGCCACCGTGCCGGGCGACGTGCGCCGCTCGTTCGCCCACCGGCTGCTCGCGCCGCTGTTCGACTACGACGCGGGGCACCAGTCGGAGCTGGTGCGCACCCTCGGCACCTTCCTGGACACGGCGGGGTCGTGGAACGCCTGCGCCGAGCGGATGCACGTCCACGTGAACACCGTCAGGTACCGGATCAGGCGGATCGAGGAGCTGACCGGAAGGGATCTGTCGACGATGGCCGACAGGGTGGACTTCTTCCTGGCCCTGCGGTCAGGCTGACAGCCGCAAGCCCCCGAAATATGAGCATTCGGGGGCTTGTGGGGAGCGGCATGTTCGAGTGAACATGACCGCACTAGCAGCAGAGGTAGTCGAAGCTCGAACGAGCAGGAGACACTTCGGCACCTGCGGTCGTAACATTGCCTCCAACTGTGGCAATTGCCGCGATGAAGACAGCGAGTGCGGACATGACAAGACGCTTGCGCATGGGGGGTTCTCCCTCGCTCAGGTGGTGCTTGGCTTCATCATCCCAGGGAGACATTGCTGTGACCACATCTGACCTGGTCGGGCTGCGCATCAAGACAGTCCGCCGCCAGCGGGGGCTCTCACAGGCCCAGCTCGCTCACCCTGAGTTGTCTGACAGTTATGTCTCTCTGATCGAGAGCGGCAAGCGTACTCCAACACCTGCGGTGCTCGAGCTCCTGGCCCAGAAGCTGGACTGCTCGCTCAGCTACCTCGTCAACGGCGTCACCGCCGAGCAGATGAACGACATCGAGCTCGGCCTTGGCTACGCGCGGCTCGCCCTGGAGAACGGCGAGGTCCACGAGGCCCGGACCAGGTTCGCCGAGCTCCTTGCGGACAACAACCTGGCGGGTTTGACCGCTCTTCGTCAAGAGGCCGAGTACGGCCTGGCCCTGGCGACGGAGGCGACAGGCGACCTCAGCCAGGCCATCGAGATCCTCAGGCGGCTCGACGCCGAGGAGCTCAGCGCCGACCGTCACGTCGAGATCGCGCTGGCCCTGTGCCGCTGCCACCGCGACAAGGGAGACCTGGTCGCGGCCGTGGAGGTCGGCGAGCGGATCCTGTCCGGCGCCGTCCGTCCCGCGTGGACCGACGGCCTGGTCGAGCTGGGGGCCACCCTGCTCGCGGCCTACTGGGTGCGCGGCGACCTGCTGCGCGCCCGTCAGTTCTCCGCCGAGCTGCTGGCCGCGGCCGAGCTCCTCGGCACGCCGCGCGCGACCGTGGCGGCCAGCTGGAACGCCGCGCGGGTCGCCGAGTCCGTGGGCAGGGGCGAGGAGGCGCTGGCCCTGGTGGAGCGCGCCTACGCCATCCAGTCCGAGACCGGCGCCCCCCGCAACCTGGCCAGGCTGCGCGGTGCCGTGGCGGGCCACCACGCCCGGCTCAACCCGCAGAACACCGACAAGCTCAGGGAGCTGTTCGGCCAGACGCTCAGAGACGTGGCGGAGAGCTCGGCCGGCGTGACCGACCAGGCCATCGCGGAGCTCGAGCTGGCCAAGGTCGAGCTGACGGCAGGCCACCTCGAGCTTGCCATCGAGCACGCCAGGGCGGCCGACGGGCTCCTGGCCGCCGAGACCCCCGAGCTCGACGCCCAGGGACGGATGATCCTCGCCAGGGCGCAGGGCGCGCTGGGCGACAGGGAGCAGGGGCTGGCCAGCGCCCGCGAGGCGCTGCGGTTCATGCAGCAGTCGCCCGCCTCTCGCCAGGCCGCGGGCAAGTGGTACGCCCTCGCCGAGACCATCGACGAACTCGGCGACGAGGAGCGTGCCGTCGAGGCGTACCAGCAGGCGCTCGCCTGCGTCGGGCTGTAGCGAAGTCGGCACCGGGCGGGGCGGTGGGTAGCCTTGGGGGTGCCATGAAGAGATCCCCACGCGCGGCCCTCACCGCCCTGCTCGCCGCCCTGGTCGCCGCCGTCGTCCTGGCGCCGCCCGCACTGGCTCACGACGCCCTGAAGAGCAGCAACCCGAAGAAGGACGCCACCGTCAAGAAGGTGGACCAGGTCGAGCTGGAGTTCACCGCGGCTCCGAAGCTGCCCTTCGTGATCGTGCGCGATGCCGACGGCACCGAGCAGCAGCTGGGCAAGCCCGAGATCGACGGCCCCGTCGTGACGCAGAAGCTCAAGGGCACGCTGTCCGACGGCGCCTACACGATCGCCTACAGGGTCGTCTCCTCCGACGGGCACCCCATCGAGGGTGAGATCCCGTTCAAGGTCAAGGGCGCGCCGCAGGCGACCCCGACCGAGGAGCCCACGCCCACGGCCGCCGTCAGTGAGAGCGCCCAGCCCAGCGCGACGGCCTCAGCCGCGCCCGTCGCCCAGCCGAGCGAGCAGGCGGCCGAGCAGGACAGCGCGCCCGGCTTCCCGATCTGGCTCATCATCGTGATCGGCGCCCTTGTCGGCGTCGGCATCGGCTTCCTGCTGAGCGCGAGGAAGAAGAAGCCGTGACCAGGACCGCCCGTCTGGCACTGGCGTTGACGGCCGCGGCGCTCGCCGCGCTGGTCGCCGCCATGATCGCTGGAGGCGCGGCGTTCCCGCGCATCATTCCCGGCCTGCCGGACGAGGGCACGCTGACCAGATGGGCGCTGCCCGTCTCGAAGCTGGCAATGGACGTCGCGGGCCTGCTCACCGTGGGCCTCCTGCTGACCGCCACCGCCTTCGTGCCCAACGACAAGGGGCTGCTCGGCACGTCCGCCCTGGGCTACGTGAAGGCCGCCTCCTGGACGGCGCTGGTCTGGGCGGGGGCGGGCGCGCTCACGATGGTGTTCACCCTGTCGGAGACGCTCGGGCTGCCGGTGGCGGACGTGCTCGGCGGCAACGAGCTGACCAGCTTCGCCAGCCAGGTGGGCCAGGGCATCGCGCTGACCCTGGTGGTCCTGTTCGGCGTGTCCATCGCGCTGTTCTCGCGGGGGGCCATCACGGCCGGCGCGTCGGCGGGGCTGCTGGCGCTCGCCCTGGTCACGCTGCTGCCGCCCGCCCTGACCAGTCACGCCTCCTCCTCGCCCAACCACGACCTGGCCACCACGGGCGTCGCGGTCCACCTGATCTCGCTGGCGCTGTGGGTCGGCGGCCTGACCGTGCTCGTGACCCACGGGATGCGCAAGCAGCCGCAGCTGGAGGTGGCGGCGGCCCGCTTCTCCAGGATGGCCGTGTGGTGCTACGTCGGCGTCGGCCTGTCGGGCGTCTTCAGCGTGCTGGCCAGGCTGACCGCGATCAGCGACCTCTGGACCTCCCCCTACGGCGTGCTCCTCGTCGTCAAGACCGTCGCCTTCGTCCTGCTCGGCTACGTCGGCTGGTGGCACCGCCAGCGCACGATGGGCGAGCTGGCCAAGGGCAAGCCCGGCGCGTTCACCCGGCTGGCGGTCGGCGAGCTCGTCCTGATGTTCGCGACCATGGGCCTGGCCGTCGCGCTGGCCCGCACCCAGCCGCCTGCGGTGACCCTGCCCGCCGACCGCGCCTTCGAGCTGCTCGGCTTCCCGATGCCGCCGCCGATCACGCTCGGCAACCTGGCCTCGCTGTGGTGGCTCGACCTGTTCTTCGCGCTGCTGGCCGCCGCGCTGGCCGGCCTGTACGCCGGAGGCGTCATCAGGCTGCGCCGCAGGGGCGACGCCTGGCCGGCGGGCCGTACCGCCGCCTGGTTCGTCGGCGTGGTGATCCTGGTGCTGGCCACGCAGAGCGGCATGGCCCGCTACGCCCAGGTGCTGTTCAGCGTGCACATGATCGAGCACATGACGCTGGCGATGCTGGTGCCGATCTTCCTGGTCCTCGGCGCCCCCGTCACGCTGGCGCTGCGCGCGCTCAGGCCCGCCGCCCGACGCGGCGACAGGGGGCCGCGCGAGTGGCTGAACGTCGTGCTGCACAGCGCCTTCGTCCGGGTGCTCACCCACCCGGCGGTCGCCACGACGATCTTCATCGTCTCGACCTACGCGCTCTACTTCACGCCGCTGTTCGGCGCGGCGATGGAGGAGCATCTCGGGCACATCGTGATGACGCTGCACTTCCTGCTGAGCGGCTCGCTGTTCTTCTGGGTGATCATCGGCGTGGACCCGGCCCCGCACAAGCTGCCGCACGTGGGCCGCCTGCTGACGCTCTTCGTCACGATGCCCTTCCACGCCTTCTTCGGCATCGCGCTGATGATGATGGGCACCGTGATCGCCTCCGACTGGTACGAGCAGCTCGGCCGCACGTGGGGCGTCTCGCCGCTGCTCGACCAGCAGGACGGCGGCGCCATCGCCTGGGGCTTCGGCGAGATCCCGACCTTGATCGTGCTGCTGGCACTGGCCTTCCAGTGGTATCGCGACGACGACAGGAGGGCGCGCACGGCCGACAGGAGGGCCGACGCGGTCGCCGCCCGCACCGGCGGCAGCGGCGACGCGGAGCTCGATTCCTACAACGACTACCTGGCCAAGCTGAACAGACGCGACCAGGTCGAGTAGCCGCGAGGCCATGGCCTTCTATCTTCACCCCACGCGTCTCCGAACCGCCCGGTAACCTTGCGAGCGGGGGTGACGGGCATCACCTTTGTACGGCCGTCAGCCAGCGCCATCGTGGGGAGGCGCCCAGGGACACGGCCGCGGTGATCGCCCGGTGTGTGCTCAGGAAGGCGAGTGCCAAGTTGGTGGATGAGACGCGCATGCGTGGGGGGCAGAGCTTCGCCGAGGCTCTGGACAGCCATCTCGCGGAGTGGTCGCAGCGCACAGGGATCGCGGTCGAGGTCTGGGCGCTTCCCCGGAGCGACGTGCCCCCGACGATCGCGGGCAGCGTCATGGCCGTGGTCGAGGAGGCGCTGCTCAACGTCGAGCGGCACAGCAGGGCGGGCACGGTGTCCATCGCCGTCACCGTGGGCGCCAGTGGGCTGCGGCTGACGGTGAGCGACGACGGCGGCGGGTTCGCCGTGCCGCACGAGCGCAGGGGCATCGCCAGGATGCGCGCGAGGATGGCCGAGGTCGGCGGCACCCTGTCGGTCAACAGCGTCCAGGGGGAGGGCACGACGGTCTCGGCGGCGGTCCCGCGCAGGCCACGCTGAGGGCGGAGCGAGGACGGCGAGCCGGGCCCCGGCGTGGGCCTGGCTCGCCGCGCCGGATCAGGGGAGGGTGAGGATCTCCGACCCCGTGTCGGTGACGAGGATGGTGTGCTCGAACTGGGCGGTGCGCTTGCGGTCCTTGGTGACGGCGGTCCACTTGTCCGGCCAGATCTCGTAGTCGATCGTGCCGAGCGTCAGCATCGGCTCGATCGTGAACGTCATGCCGGGCACCAGCTCCACCTGCAGCGTGGGGTCGTCGTAGTGCGGCACCATCAGGCCGGAGTGGAACGTCGTGCCGATGCCGTGCCCGGTGAAGTCGCGTACCACGCCGTAGCCGAAACGCTTGGCGTAGGCCTCGATGACCCTGCCGACGACGTTGAGCTGGCGTCCCGGCGCGACGGCCTTGATGGCGCGCATCGTCGCCTCGCGGGTGCGTTCCACCAGCAGCCGCGACTCCTCGTCGACCTCGCCCACCAGGTAGGTGGCGTCGGTGTCGCCGTGGACCCCGCCGATGTAGGCGGTGATGTCGATGTTGACGATGTCGCCGTCGCGCAGCACGGTGTCGTCGGGGATGCCGTGGCAGATGACCTCGTTGATCGAGGTGCACAGCGACTTGGGATAGCCGCGGTAGCCCAGCGTGCTGGGGTAGGCGTCATGGTCGAGAAGGAACTCGTGTCCGATCCTGTCGAGCTCGTCGGTCGTCACTCCTGGAGCGACGTGCTTGCCGACCTCTTCGAGGGCCTGCGCGGCGATCCTGCCCGCGACGCGCATCCGCTCGATGAGCTCGGGGGTCTTGACGTCGGCCTCTCCGGTCTTGGGCTGCTTCTTGCCGACGTACTCCGGCCGCTGGATGTGGGCGGGAACCTTGCGCATGGGCGAGATCCGCCCTGGCTGGAGCAGTGTGGTCATGAAAACGAGTTTACGGGGCACAATTCACCCCGTGAGCGAAGGTCAATGGTGGTTCTGTCTCAAGCACATGCGCGTCGAGCCCGAGCGGGGCTGCCCGAACAAGGACCGCATGGGCCCCTACGTGACCGAGCAGGAAGCGGCCGGGGCGCTGCAGCGCGCCGCCGACCGCAACAAGGCCTGGGACGAACAGGACCAGGACGACGATGACTGACCGGATGACCGACCGGATGACCGGCGGGGCGACTGGCTAGGCCGCCCGCACCACCGCGTAGGCGCGCACGGGGAAGGTGCCGAGACCGACGATCATGGGTGGCGCCGCGTGGAAGCGGAACCCGCTGACCGGCAGGCGCGCCAGTCCTGTCAGATGCTCGACCAGCGGGATCCCCGCCGCCAGCAGCAGCGTGTGCGCGGGGCGCTCGCCCTTGGGCGGGGTCGCGTCGATGTTCAGCGAGTCGATGCCGACCAGCGCCGCGCCCTGCTCGGCCAGCCAGGCCGCGGCCTCCGGCTCGAGGTAGGGGTGGTCGCGCAGGTAGGCGTCGGTGCCGAAATGCCTGTCCCAGCCGGTGTGCAGGAGTACGGCCCTGCCGCGCACGTCCAGCTCCCGCAGCAGGTCGAGGCCCACGCTCGGCCTGCCCTCCGCGCGCACCACGAGCCCGGGCAGGTCGGCCATCCGCTCGATCGGCAGCTGTGAGAGGTCGGGCCCTTCGGCGTAGCGGTGATACGGGGTGTCCAGGTACGTCCCCGTGTTGGCGGTCAGCGTGATGGTGCCGATGTGGAACTCGGTGCCCTCCGCGTAGACCTCGCGGGAGTCCTCCCTGCTCAGGTGCGTGCCGAGCACGGGCCCCGGGATGCCGGGGTAGGTGGTCATGCCTTCGGTGATCCGGTGACTCAGCTCGATGATCATCGGATGGCCTCTTTCAGTCTGACGATGGAGACGACGCCGATCGCCGCCCACACCACGTTGAGGATCGCCGAGGGCCAGGCCGCGTTGTAGGCCGTGTTGACCATGAGGGCGAGGGATCCCGCCAGGTTGATCAGCTGGTACGGCAGGCCGTCCCCCGCCATCGCACCGGCCGAGACCCTGGCGTAGGCGTAGAGCATCAGGCCCGCGCCGATCCAGCCGACGGCGGCCACAAGGAGATCCATACGGACATTGTGGTGAGCCCGCTTCCTCAAGCGCAAATAATGAAATCTACACTTTGACGTAAGCTGAGCTAATGGAGATCGACCCCCGTCGCCTACGGGTGCTGCACGAGGTGGCCCGCCGCGGCGGGGTCATGCGCGCGGCCGAGGCGCTGCACCTCACGGCCTCGGCCGTCTCCCAGCAACTGGCGCAGCTCGAACGCGAGGTCGGCCTCGCCCTCATCGACCGCTCCCAGCGCAGGGTCTCCCTCACTCCCGCGGGGCGCGTGCTGGCCGGATACGCCGAGCGGGTGGAGGAGGAGCTGGCCGAGGCCAAGCGCGAGCTCACCCACTTCTCCGAACGGCTCGCGGGGCCCGTGACGATCGCCGCCTTTTCCACCGTGATCACGCATCTGCTCGTGCCCGCCCTGCGGTCGCTGGCCGTCAGGCATCCGCAGATCACCCCCGTCATCCAGGAGACGTACGGCGTTTCCGCCCTGCGCGAGCTGCGTCTGGGCGGGGTGGACGTGCTGATCACCGAGCGCGACGCCGGCCTGCCCGCGCCCGCCAGGCCCTCGCTGACGTCGAGGACGCTGCACATCGACGAGTACAGGATCGTGGTGCCGCCGGACTGGCCCGCCATGCCCCGCACCATCGCCGACCTGGCAGGGGCCCCATGGGTGGCGGGCCTGCCCGAGCAGGCCTGCGGTCAGGCGCTCGAACGGCTGGCCGCGCTGCACGGCTTCGAGCCGAGACGGGTGCACGTCATCGAGGAGTTCCCTCCCACGCTCGCCCTGGTGGCCGCGGGGCACGGCGTGGCGATCGTGCCCGAGCTGGCCCTGCTCGACGTGCCGGAGGGGTTCGTGAGGGTGAGCGAGATCGGGGAGATCGGCGCGCGGGGGCTCGACGCCGTCACCCGCGTCAGCCGTACGCGGTCGGGGGAGCCCGACCCCGTGCAGGCCGTGGTCATCGCGGCGATCGAGGAGGCGCTAGTCGACCACCTGCGGGCCGCTGACCCGCTCAAGGAGCCTGGCGAGCCTGTCGCGTAGCCCCGGGCGCCGGGGCAGCTCGGCCGCCGCGGCGCTCACCAGGTGCTGGGCGCCGTCGAAGCTGACGGGCCCGTCGGAGGGGATCGCCAGCGCGTCGTGGGCCAGCCCGGCCAGCTCGGGATCGCCGCTCTCCAGCGCCAGGATCGTCGCGCCGGTGCGCCTGGCGTCGTCGACGCGCTCGAGCAGCGGCACGGGCGCCTGCCGCTCGGCCACCACGAACAGGGTCTCGCCCCTGCCGGCGCGCTCGATGCGGTCGAGGCCGACCCTCAGATGGGCGGGGGCCTGCGCGGGCGGGCTCCACCGCACCAGCGTCGGCGCCAGCTGGGGCAGCCCCGCCAGGCGTGCCTCGTCGCCCAGGTGGGCGGTGAGGTGCCACGGCTCGTCGCCGGGCGTGCCGACCAGGAGCAGGCCGCCGGGGGAGCGGGTGGCCCTCAGTGCCGTTCCCAGCTCCCTGGTGCGCTCCAGCCAGCCGGTTTCGGCCAGAACCTCGCGAAGGAAAGCCACCGACCCTGCGTCCATTCGTCCATGGTGCCTGACCAGTGCCTGCTCTGCTGCCCGTTTGCCGCGTCGGCCGACCACCGCCCGCCCGGCGGGGCTGGGTTCGGCCCGTGAACTCCGCCCTGGCATGATTCGCCGTATGACTGACCTTCCCGAAGTGAGCGGCTTGACCATCGGCATCCTGGGCGGAACGGGCGACCAGGGCAAGGGGCTGGCCCGGCGCTTCGCCCTGGCGGGACACCCCGTGCTCATCGGCTCCCGTGACGCGGGACGCGCCCAGGAGGCCGCCGACTCCATCGGCAACGGCGCGAGGGGCGCGGAGAACGCCGCGGTCGCCGCCGAGGCCGACATCGTGATCGTCGCCGTGCCGTGGGACGGCCACAAGGCCACCCTCTCCGCGCTGCGCGAACCGCTGGCCAGCAAGATCGTGGTCGACTGCGTCAACCCGCTGGGCTTCGACAAGCAGGGCGCCTACGCGCTGCCGGTCGAGGAGGGCTCGGCCGCCCAGCAGGCCGCGGCGGTGCTGACCGACAGCCGTGTGGTGGCGGCCTTCCACCACGTCTCCGCGGTGTTGCTGCTCGATCCCGCGGTGGACAAGGTGGACCTGGACGTGCTCGTCCTGGGCGACGACCGTGAGGCGACCGACACCGTCCAGGCCCTCGCCTCGGCGATCCCGGGGGTGCGCGGGGTGTACGGCGGGCGCCTGCGCAACGCCCACCAGGTCGAGGCGCTGACGGCCAACCTCATCTCGATCAACCGGCGCTACAAGGCGCACGCGGGAGTCCGCCTCACCGACATCTGATCGCGGCGCCCTCCCCACGCCGGCTCAGAGCCAGCCCGCGTCCTGGGCGATGCGGATGGCGTCGATCTTGTTCTTGGCGCCCGTCTTGGTGATCGCGCCGGTCAGGTAGTTGCGCACGGTTCCGGCCGACAGGTGCAGCCGCGCGGCGATCTCCTCGGCCGTCGCGCCCCTCGCCGCCTCGTCCAGGACTGTCCGCTCGCGCTGGGTGAGGGGGCTCTCGCCGTACTCCATGGCCGAGGCCACCAGGTCGGCGTCGAGCACCCTCAGCCCGGCGGCGGTGCGCCTGATGGCGTCGGCCAGGCGGTCGCCCGGCGCGTCCTTCACCAGGAACGCCTCGATGCCGACCGACAGGGCCCGCCGTACCTGGCCCGGCTGGCCCATCGCGGTCAGCACCAGGATCCGGCAGGACGGCAGGCGGGTGCGCAGTTCGGCGGCGGCGGTGATGCCGTCGACGACGGGCAGGTCGATGTCCACGATCGCCACGTCAGGCCTGACCTCCATCGCGGTGGGGACGATCTCGTCGCCCCTGGTCACCTGGGCGACCACGTCGATGTCGGGCTCCAGGCGCAGCAGCGCGACCAGGGCCGCCCTGATCATGTGCATGTCCTCGGCCAGCAGCACCCTGATCACGCGGGGACCTCCATGATGAGCCGGAAGCCGCCCGCGGCGGTCGTCTCGGCGGTGACGGTGCCGCCGACCTGGGAGGCGCGCTCGCCGAGCCCGGTCAGGCCGTTGCCCGGCGTCACCGGAGCGCCCCGGCTCGAGGACGCGGCCGCCCCGTTCGCGGAGGTCGCCGGGCTTTGAGGGGTGCCGTCGTTGACGACCTCGAGGCGGGCCGCGTCCGCCCGCACCGAGGTGGTGATGGAGCAGGTGGTGGCGCGGCTGTGCCGCAGGACGTTCGTCACGCCCTCGCGCACGCCCCAGGCCAGCGCCTCCTCCGACGAGCGGGGCAGCGCCGCCGCCGTGAGGTTGACCTGGCAGTCGACCCCTGAGACCTCCAGCAGCGCCACGGCCCTGTCCGTCTCACCCTTCAGCGACATCTCCCGGTAGCCGCGCGCCACGTGCCGTACGTCCTGGACCGCCTCGCGGGCGACCTGCACGAGCTCGGTGACCTCGGTCCTGGCCGAGGCGGGGTCGCGCTCGACCAGCCTGGCCGCCAGGTCGCCCTTCAGGGCGATCGCGGTGAGGCTGCGGCCGAGGCCGTCGTGCAGGTCACGGGAGATGCGCAGCCGCTCCTTCAGCACCGCCGCCTCCGCCAGCTCCGCCCTGGCCTGCTCCAGCTCGCCCGCCATGCGAGCGCTCCTGACCAGCGCGTAGACCATCACCCCTGTGGTGAGGACGGTGACGGCGTAGAAGAGCGCGATGGCCCAGTGCCCGCCCGTCGCGTTCATGATCCCCAGGCCCTGGTAGACGGTCACCAGCCCGACCAGCGGGCCGCTGACCCGCAGGCGCAGCAGCACCAGCAGAGACCCCGCGAACAGCGGTGCGATCACGCCCGACCAGCCGAAGGGGAGCAGGAAGTCGGGCACGTAGGTGGCGAGGGCCTGCACAGAGAGGGTCAGCGGCAGATGGCGAGGACGGAGGCCGCGCAGTCCCGCTCTGACGTGGAGGACGTGCGGGACGGTGGTGCCCACGGTCCCCACCAGGGCGACGGCTGTGACCGTGAGATCGGCCGCCGCGAGGTAGAGCCCGAAGCCGATCATCGTGTAGCAGACGGAGACCGCGGTGATCACGATGACGGCGAAGCGTCGGAGAGCGGCGGAGGTCATAGTGGGATCAATTATGACTTCCTGGGCTCCCACCTGAACCGGTAGCGGAGGACGATCAGCCCGATAGCGGTCCAAACCGCCAGGTTGAGCAGGGCGAGCAGGACGTTGCCCTCGCCTGTGTAGGCGAAGCGGGCTCCCTCGACGATGCCACCGGTGGGCAGCAGGTTCAGAACCGTGCCGACCCACGAGGGCAGGAGCTGGATGATCGGCCCGAACCCGCCCGCGCCGAGCCCCGCCAGCATGAACCACGGCATGGTGACGGCCGCCGCCAGCTCCGCCCGCGAGATCGCCACCGTCCACGCCGCGCCGAGCAGCGACAGCACGGCCGCGCCCGCCACCACGAACGCGACCAGCACCAGCGGGGTGCCCGGAGTCGGCATCCCCGCCGCGACGTACAGGACGACCGTCACGACCAGCGCGAGCAGCGCGGCCTGCGCGGCGATGTTGGCCAGCTCGCCGCCGATGATCTCCCGGTCGTTCAGCCCCGTGGCCCGCATCCTCTTGAGAATCAGCTGGTCCCTGCGCGCGCTCAGGTTGACCGCGGCCTGCAGGAGCGCGGAGAGCGTCATGATCATGGCGAGCAGGCCGAGGTGCATGTCGAGCAGCAGGCCGGAGTCGCCTGGCCGCAGCTTCGCCATCAGGAACGGCATGCCGATGCCGAGCCCCAGCGAGAGCGCCACCGAGGTGGACAGGGCCACCTTGTCGCGCCAGTAGAGCCTGCCGCCGAACCTCGCCACCGCCATGAAGTCACGCATTGCCGATCCCTTCGAGAAACAGGTCTTCGAGTGAGGCCGTCCGCACCTCGAGCCCGCGCAGCCGCAGGCCCTTCTCCGCCGCCCAGCTCAGCAGCCGCTGCGCGGCCAGGTCGGGGTCCTCGGCCCTGCAGGTGGCGACCGCGCCCGCCATGGTCACCGGCAGCGGGAGCTCCTGCGGCGAGATCCCCTCGGGCAGTTCGAAGGAGACCCTGCCCGCCTGCGTGGCCAGCGTCTCGGCCATGCCGCCGCTGGCCACGATCTCGCCGCGGTCCATGATCGCCATCCGGGTGGCCAGCCGCTGGGCCTCGTCCAGGTAGTGCGTGGTCAGCAGGATCGTGGTGCCCTCGGCGGCGAGAGCGCGGACGACCTCCCAGGTGTTCCTGCGCGCCTCCGGGTCCATGCCGGTGGTCGGCTCGTCGAGGAAGAGCACGTCGGGACGGCCCAGCAGGGCCAGCGCCAGGTCGAGCCTGCGCTTCTCGCCCCCGGACAGCTGCCTGACCTTCGTCGCCGACCTGTCCAGCAGCCCGGCGAGCTCGAGCGCCTCGTGCGTGGGCCTGGCCGCGGGGGTGAAGGCGCGCCACGACTCGACCGTCTGGACGACGGTCAGGTCGGGGAAGAAGCCGGCCTCCTGCAGCATGATGCCGGTGCGCCGCCGTACCTGCCTGCGGTCCTTCATCGGGTCGAGGCCGAGCACGCGCGCCTGGCCCGCGTCGGCCGGCTGGAAGCCGGCCAGCACCTCGATGGTGGTGGTCTTGCCCGCGCCGTTCCTGCCCAGGAGCGCGAAGACCTCGCCGGGAAGGGCCTCGAACGAGATGCCCTTCACCGCCTGGAAGTCCCCGTAGCTCTTGGTGAGTCCGTTCACCTGGATCATGTCTGTGATTGTTCTGGCTCGCCTCCCGCGTGGGCAGTGAAGAATTCATGACCTGCGACGTTTTCCCGATCGACGAGCCTTCCCCCCGCCCGGAGAGGAGGGCGTTCAGACGATCAGGGTGTGGCGGGAGGCGGGGTGGCGGGCGCCGTCGTAGGCGGCCCACGCCTGCGCCAGCGCGTCGATGGCCGCCGTCAGCTCCTCTGGTGGGAAGAGGAAGTGCAGCCTCAGGTGGTCGGCGTGCCCGCCCTGCGGATCGAACGAGCGCCCGGGCGGGATCGCCACCCCGTGCCTGAGCGCCACCTGCGCGAAGGTGTCGGCGTCGCCGCGAGGCAGCCGGGCCCACACGGTCTGGCCGCCGAGCGCGGGGAAGACCTCCCACGAGGGGAGCCTGGCCCGCAGCCGCGAGAGCAGGTGGTCGTGCCGGTGACGGAGAGCCTCGACGCGCGCCTGCCGTACCTCGGGCAGCCGCGACAGCACCGAGGCGGCGGCCAGCTGGGACAGCACGTCTCCGCCGAGATCGTGGACGGCGCGCAGCCTGGCCAGCCTGGAGACCAGCGGGGCGGCGGCGCGGATCCAGCCCACGCGCAGCCCGCCCCACACGAGCTTGCTCAGCGAGGCGATCGTGATGATCTGCTCGCCCGAGGTGAAGGAGGCCAGCGGAGGTGGCGCCGAGCCCGAGAAGCACAGCTCCGCGCAGACCTCGTCGTCGATGAGCGGCACGTCGTGCTCGGCGGCCGCGGCGGCCAGCTGCCTGCGGGTGGCGGTGTCCATGATCGTGCCCGCCGGGTTGCTGGCCGTGGGGATGGCGTACATCAGGGCGGGGCGCTCGCCGGGCTCGAGGCGCGGACGGATCACGGCGGCGGCGTGGCGGAAGACCTCCAGCGCGCCAGGATAGGTGGGCGACTCGGTCTGCACCACGTCGCCCGGGTTGACCAGCAGGCCGGTGAGCAGCGTGATGGCCTGCTGGGCGCCGGTGGTGACCATGATCTGCGAAGGGTCCGTGGGCAGGTCGCGGCCGGTGTAGTAGGCGGCGACGGCCGTGCGGAGGGCGGGGTGGCCTGCGGGGTGGTAGCCGAGGTCGCGCTCGGGCAGCAGCGACACCGCCTGCCGGAAGGCCTCGGCCAGCAGCGGCGGCGGTTCGTCCGGCGCGGCGCAGGTGAGCAGCGTGACGCCGTCCGGCGGGTGCAGGAGATGCGACAGCAGCGGGTTGCTGCCGACCTCGTTGGCCGCGCGGGTGGCCGGCAGGTCGGCGGCGGCCACGCGGGTGCCGCTGCCCCTGCGCCTGACCACGCGCGCCTCCTCCTGGAGCAGGTCGTAGGCGGCGACGACGGTGCCCCTCGCCACGGCCAGCCGTCTGGCGAGGACGCGGTCGGGCGGCAGCGCGGTGTCGGGCGGCAGCAGGCCGTCGTCGATCAGGTCGCGCAGCCGGGCGGCCAGCAGCAGGTAGAGCGGGCCCCTCCCGGTCGCCCACCGGCCGAGCAGCTCAGTGAGCTCGCCGATATTGGCCTCATTCATGGGCCAATTATCGGCGATTGGATCTGACAATCAACACGAAACCAGGACATCCTTATCGGTATGAGCGAACTACGCCCTGAGACCCGAGCCGTCCACCTGCCCAGACCCGTGATCAAGGGAAGCGTCCCGATCTCGGTGCCGATCTACCAGACCTCCGGGTTCGTCTTCGACGATCCCGAGGTCTTCGCCGACGGGATGAGCAGGCCTGACGGGGCTTTCGTGTACGGCAGGCTCTCCAACCCCACGGTCCGCTCGCTCGAGGAGGCCGTGGCCGGACTGGAGGGCGGCGTGGCCTCCGTCGCGACCGCCTCGGGGATGGGCGCGATCAACTCCGTCCTGCTCGGCCTGCTCAAGCCGGGCGACCACCTGATCGCGCAGAAGGCGCTGTACGGCGGGACGGCCGCCATGATCAACGACCTGGCGTCCAGGTTCGGCATCGCCGTCACCCACGTCCCCGGGGACGACCCCGCGGCGCTGCGGGCGGCGGTGCGCCCCGAGACCAGGCTCGTCTACCTGGAGACCATCGCCAACCCCGTCTGCCAGGTCGCCGACCTGCCCGCGATGTGCGCGGCGGCCAAGGAGCTCGGCCTCGTCTCCGTGGTGGACAACACCTTCGCCTCGCCCATCCTGTGCCGTCCGCTGGAGCACGGCGCGGACATCGTGGTCCACTCGACCACGAAGTACCTGTCCGGGCACACCGACGTGCTCGGCGGCATCGCCGTCTTCGCCGCCGACGAGCTCTACCGCAAGGTGTGGCACTACGCGATCGAGCTCGGCTCGACGCCCGACCCCTTCGCCGCGTGGCTGACGCTGCGTGGCATGCAGACCCTGCCCCTGCGGATGGAGCGGCACTGCGCGAACACCCGCGTGCTCGCCACCCGCCTGGCAGGGCATCCCGCGGTCAGCGCCGTCCACTGGCCGGGGCTGCCGACGCACGCCTCGCACGAGGTGGCGGTCAAGCTGATGCCCGAGTTCGGCGGGGTGTTCTCCTTCGACCTGGCGGGAGGGCGCGCCGCGGGCGAGCGCTTCATGAGCGCGCTGAAGCTGGCGCTGCTGGCCCCCTCGCTCGGCGGGGTGGAGACGCTGGTGCTGCACCCCGCGACGACCTCGCACAGGTCGCTGAGCGCGGAGGAGCTGGCGCGGCACGGCATCTCCGAGGGCACGGTGCGCGTGGCGGTGGGCATCGAGCACGCCGAGGACCTCTGGACGGACTTCGCCCAGGCACTGGCCTGACAGCCTGAACCGGCAGAGCGGATCGGCCTGCTGCCTTGGCGGTCATTCCTATTTACAATACAGTGCTGTTCTGTATTGAAATGGGAGGGACGCTGCATGGGCGCCTACGTGCTCGGATTCCACGAGATCGACAAGACCCTGCTCGCCACGGTCGGCGGGAAGGGGGCCAACCTCGGAGAGCTGTCCGCGATCGACGGCGTCCGCGTGCCCGAGGGGTTCTGCGTCACGACCGAGGCCTACCGGGCGGTCGTGGAGCGCGACCCCACCGTCGGCCTGCTGATCGACG
This sequence comes from Nonomuraea recticatena, assembly GCF_039533245.1. Taxonomy (NCBI): domain Bacteria; kingdom Bacillati; phylum Actinomycetota; class Actinomycetes; order Streptosporangiales; family Streptosporangiaceae; genus Nonomuraea; species Nonomuraea recticatena. Next base: position 513,732 of record NZ_BAAATE010000003.1, read on the forward strand.
GCCTCTCGGGGCTCCGGGCCGACGACAGGGAGGCGATCGCCGAGGCGTGCGCCCGCCTGCGCGCCGCCGTCGAGGACCTGCCGATGCCGGAGGCGATAGAACGTGACATCGTCGGCCGCCTCGCCGCGCTCGGCGACGACGTGGCCTGCGCGGTGCGCTCCAGCGCCACCGCGGAGGACCTGCCGTCGAGCTCCTTCGCGGGCCAGCAGGACACCTATCTCAACGTCAGGGGGGCGGAGGCGGTGGTGCGCGCCGTCAGGCGGTGCTGGGCCTCACTGTTCACCGACCGCGCCGTGGCCTACCGCGTGAGGAGCGGCTTCGACCACCGCGCCGTGCGGGTGTCGGTGGTCGTCCAGCGCGTGATCTTCCCGGAGGCGGCCGGCATCATGTTCACCGCCGACCCTGTCACCTGCAACCGCAGGGTCGTCTCCATCGACGCCGGCTTCGGCCTGGGCGAGGCGCTGGTCTCCGGCCTGGTCAACGCCGACACCTACCGGGTGAAGGCGGGCCGCGTCGTCGAGAAGAACGTCAGCGTCCAGACCAGGGAGCTGTACGCCGCGCCCGGCGGCGGCACGCGCGAGCGGCCCGTCGAGGCGGCGCGCCAGAACGCGCAGACCCTGACCGACGAGCAGATCCTCCGGCTGGAGCGCCTGGGCCGCAGGATCGAGGCCCACTTCGGCCGGCCCCAGGACATCGAGTGGGGCCTGTGCGACGGGGACTTCCACGTGCTCCAGAGCCGTCCGATCACCACGCTCTACCCGGTCCCCGCCGTGTCCGACGGCGAGAACCGCGTCTTCATGTCCTACGGTCACCGCCAGATGATGACCGATGCCTTCACCCCGCTCGGCCTGTCGTTCTTCATGCTGCTGGACGAGGCGCTCGGCCGCCCCCCGATGAGCGTGGCGGGCGGACGCTTCTACAAGGACATGTCCCACGAGCTGTCCTCGTGGTGGGCCAGGCCCGTCACGCTCAGGAGCCTCGGCCAGGTCGACGTCCTGATGGCCAACGCCCTCGCCACCGTGGCGGCCAGGAAGGACTTCCCCCTCGCCCGGGGCAAGGCGGCGGTGATGAACTTCGGCGAAGGCGGTCCGCTGCCGATGGCCCGCCAGTACCTCAAGCTCACCAGGCAGGACGATCCGGGTGTCGTGCCCACGCTCATCGCGCGGAACGAGCGGTCGGTGCGGGAGCTCGGACGGGCCATCGCCGCCAGGTCGGGCGACGAGCTGTTCGCCTTCATCCTGGAGGACCACCGCGAGCTGGCGGCCATCATGTTCGAGCCGAGAAGCGTGGCCGCGGCGTTCGCCGGCATCCAGGCGGCGAACTGGGTCGACAAGCACATGGAGGCCTGGCTGGGCGAGAAGAACGCCGCCGACGTCATCGCCCAGTCCGCCGACCACAACGTCGTTGCCGCCATGGGGCTGGACCTCATGGACGTCGCCGACGTGGCGAGGCGCCACCCCGCCGTCGTGGCCTACCTCGAACGCGCCGAGCGGGAAACCTTCCGCGCGGGCCTGGCCAAGGTGGAGGGCGGTGACGTCGTCGGCCGCGCCATCGACGACTACCTCGAGAAGTACGGCATGCACTGCTCGGGCGACATCGACATCACCAGGACGCGGTGGAGCGAGGACCCCACGCTGCTCGTCCCGATCATCCTCGGCAACATCGAGAACTTCCCTCCTGGAGCGCGACGGGCCCGCGAGGAGCGCGGGCGTCTCGAGGCCGAAAACAAGATCGCCGAACTCCTGGGCCGCCTGAGCGGGCGCAGGGCCAGGAAGGCGGCCAGGAAGATGAGCGTGCTGCGTCACTTCATCGGCTACAGGGAGTACTCCAAGCACGCCTGCCTGCAGCGGTACGGGCTGTACAAGGAGGCGCTGCTCGGCGAGGCGAGGAAACTGGTCGCCAGGGGCGTGATCGCCGCGCCCGAGGACGTGTACTTCCTGGACTTCGAGGAGTTCAGGCAGGTCGTGCGCACGGGGGAGCTGGACTACGCCGTCATCGAGAGACGCCGTGAGGAGTTCGAGGAGTACGGCAGGCTGACCCCACCGAGGGTGATCACCTCGGAGGGCGAGGTGATCAGCGGCGCGTACGACACCGGGGCCCTGCCGGAGGGGGCGCTGGCGGGCGTCGCGGTGTCGTCGGGCGTCGTGGAGGGCACGGCCAGGGTCGTGCTCAGCCTGGAGGAGGCCGACGTGCGCGAGGGGGACATCCTCGTCACCGTCTTCTCCGACCCCAGCTGGTCGCCGCTGTTCGTCTCGGTGAAGGGTGTGGTCATGGAGGTCGGCGGCGTGATGACGCACGGCGCGGTGATCGCGCGCGAGTACGGCCTGCCAGCGGTCGTCGGCGTGGAGGGCGCCACCCGGCGCATCAGGGACGGCCAGCGCATCCGCCTCAACGGCGGCGAGGGCTACGTCGAGCTCCTCTCGGATTGACAGGCGCCCGGGTAGTGAGGAAAGTGGCGAAGCTCATGCGGGGGGCGAGACCAGGGTCGCCGGGCTGAACCGCGCGATCGAGTGGGGGTTGTGATGACGGTCATGTACGACGATGTGGTGGCGGCCGCCAGGCGGATCGAGGGACACGCGGTGCGCACCCCCGTCGTCGAGATCTCCGAAGGCCTGTTCCTCAAGCTGGAGACACTGCAGCACTCGGGCTCGTTCAAGGCGCGAGGGGCCTTCAACAGGATGCTGTCGGCGCACGTCCCCGGCGCGGGGGTGATCGCGGCCAGCGGCGGCAACCACGGGCTCGCGGTCGCCTACGCGGCCAGGGCGCTGGGCGTGCGGGCGGAGATCTTCGTGCCCGAGGTGTGCGCCCCGGTGAAGGTGGCGGGGCTGCGGGCCCTCGGCGCGCACGTCACCAGGACGGGGGCCATCTACTGGGAGGCGGCCGAGGCCGCGGCCAAGAGGGCGGCGCAGACCGGGGCGCTGCAGGTGCACGCCTACGACCAGCCCGACGTGGTGGCGGGTCAGGGAACGCTCGGCCTCGAGGTGGTCGAGCAGACGGGCGGCGTCGACACCATCCTGGTCGCCGTGGGCGGCGGCGGGCTCGTGGCGGGCCTCACCCTCGGCGTGAGGGGCGGAGCGAGGGTGGTCGCCGTGGAACCCGAACTGATCCCCACACTCCACGAGGCGCTGAAGGCGGGCGGGCCCGTCCCGGTGGGCGTGAGCGGTGTCGCCGCCGACGCGCTGGGCGCCACCAGGCTGGGGGCGCTCGCCTACGACATCGTCTCGGCGGCGGGCGTCGAGAGCGTGCTGGTCACCGACGAGGCCATCGAGGCGGCGCGCCGCGCGCTCTGGGCCGAGCACCGCGTGGCCGCCGAGCACGCGGGCGCCACCGCCTACGCCGCGCTGGCGCAGGGCGTCTACGCCCGCGAGCAGGGCGAGCGGGTCGCGGTGGTGGTGTGCGGCGCCAACACCGACCCCGCGACCCTGGTGTGACGGCTCAGCTGTAGGCGTGCTCCCGCGTGGGGAACGCGCCCGAGGAGACCTCCGAGGCGAAGGCGCGCACCGCCCTGTCCATCTCGGTGGCCAGATCGGAGTACTTCCGCACGAACTTCGCGGGGTTCGGGGTCAGGCCCATCAGGTCCTGCCACACGAGCACCTGCGCGTCGGTGCCCGCGCCCGCGCCGATGCCCACCGTGGGCACCGCCAGCGAGGTGGTCACCCGCTCGGCCAGCTCGGCGGGCACGCACTCCAGCACCACCGCGAACGCGCCCGCCTGCTGCAGCGCCTTCGCGTCCGACAGGAGCTCGTCACCGTCCTGGCCGCGTCCCTGCACCCGGTAGCCGCCGAGGGCGTTGACCGACTGCGGCGTCAGCCCGAGGTGCGCCATGACCGGGATTCCGGCCGCGACCAGCGCCTCGACCTGCGGCAGGACGCGCCGCCCTCCCTCCAGCTTGACCGCGTGGGCCCCCGCCTCCTTCATGAACCGCGCCGCCGACTCCAGCGCCTGCGCAGGGGAGGACTGGTAGGAGCCGAAGGGCAGGTCGGCGACCACCAGCGCGCGTGACGAACCGCGCACCACGGCTGCGGTCAGCGAGAGGAGTTCGTCGACGGTGACGGGCAGCGTCGAGTCGTAGCCGTAGACGACCATCGCGGCGGAGTCGCCGACGAGGAGCACTGGGACGCCCGCCTCGTCGAAGACCCTGGCCGTCATGGCGTCGTAGGCCGTCAGCATCGGCCATTTCTCGCCGCGCTCCTTGGCTGAGGCCAGGTCGCGGACGGTGACTCTGCGGCCCGAGGCGCCGCCGTACAGAGAAGAGGACATGAGTCCGACCTCCAGAACAGTCTCGAATCGCCCCTGTGGCGTATCCGGACATTCCTGATGATGGCATGCGGTGAAGGTTTTGTCGGTGCCAGACGACACAATAGGTGCGGAGGTAAGTAATAACGATGGCTATTGAACCTTACCGGCGCCTGTTCAGGATCCCCGGTGTACGGACACTGCTCCTGGTCGGCCTGGTCGCCAGGATCCCCGCGACGGCGACGGCGATGGCACTGACGCTGCACGTGGTGAACCTGCCGGGAATGGGGTTCACCCAGGCCGGGATGGTCGCCATGGCCAGCACGGTCGGCATGGCCGTCGGCTCCCCGCTGTCGGGAAGGTTCGTGGACAGGCACGGGCTGCGTCCCGTGCTGGCCGTCACGACGGTCGCGCAGGCGCTGTTCTGGTCGACGGCGTGGCTGCTGCCGTTCGTCGCGCTGGTGCCCGCCGCGGGCGTGGCGGGCCTGCTGGCGCTGCCGATCTTCAGCGTCATCAGGCAGTGCCTGGCCGCGATGGTCCCCCTCGAGCAGCGCAGGATGGGCTTCTCACTCGACTCGATGTTGGTCGAGCTGTCCTACATGACCGGCCCCGCGCTGGCCGTCGTGGGCATCACCTCGCTGGGGAGCACGTGGACGATGGCGACGATCGCCGTCGGGCTGGCGTGCGCGGGCATGGCGCTGATCGTGCTCAACCCGCCCATCCGCTCGGCCGACGAGCTGAAGGCGCCCGCGGGCAAGGTCTCGCGCCGCACGTGGCTGACCCCTTCGCTCATCGCGCTGCTCGGCACGGTCACCGCCGCCACCTTCATCCTCACCGCCACCGAGCTGTCGCTGGTGGCCACGATCGAGCACGCGGGGCAGACCGCGTGGATCGGGCTGGCCGTGGCCATCTGGTGCGTCTACTCCCTCGTCGGCGGCTTCGTGTACGGCGGGCTGCCGCGCGGCTTCTCCGTCCTCGTGCTGACCGGACTCATGGGCGCGCTCACCATCCCCGTCGGCCTGGTCGGCGGCGACTGGCGATGGCTGCTCGTGGCGCTGCTGCCCGCCGGGGTGCTCTGCGCCCCCGCGCTCTCCTCCTCCGTCGACACCCTCAGCAGGTGGACCCCCGCCGCGGCGCGCGGCGAGGCCATGGGCCTGCACGGCACCGCCCTGCTGATCGGCGGCGCCGCGTCCGCGCCGATCGCGGGGGCCATCATCGACGCGCACGGGCCCGCATGGGCGTTCGCGGTCGCCGGCCTGGTGGGCGTGGTGATGGTGCTGGTCGCACTGCCGTTCTGGAAGGGCGCGGACGAGCCCGAGCCCGTCCGCGAGCCCGTCAGCGTGGCCTCCTGAGAGACGACTTATGAAACGCGACCGTTGCGTATCGGAATACCTTGCGCTACGGTGGCGTTGCGAAACTACGTCGTATCGAAATTGGAGCTTCCTGATGGAACCACAGACGGGCCATCCCCGCCGATGGGCGATCCTCGGCGTGCTCGTTTTCAGCCTCCTCGCGGTGGTGCTGGACAACACGATCCTGAACGTCGCCATGAAGACCATCGCCGACCCTGTACAAGGGCTCGGCGCGACACAGAGCGAGCTCGAGTGGGCGATCAACTCCTACACACTCGTGTTCGCCGGCCTGTTGTTCACCTTCGGCGTGATCGGTGACCGCACAGGGCGCAAGCGCATGCTGTTCATCGGCATGGCGCTGTTCGGACTTGCCTCCCTGGCCAGCGCCTACTCGCAGGACCCCATGCAGCTGATCATGGCAAGGGCCGCGATGGGCATCGGCGGCGCGGCCATCATGCCGGCCACCTTGGCGATCATTTCCAACGTCTTCCCTCCGCAGGAGCGCGGCAAGGCCATCGGCGTCTGGGCCGGCGGCGTCGGCCTCGCGGTGGCGATCGGCCCGATCACCGGCGGACTGCTGATCGAGCACTTCTGGTGGGGCTCGGTCTTCCTGATCAACGTGCCGATCGTGCTGATCAGCATGTTCCTCATCGCCACCGTGGTGCCGGAGTCGCGTGACCCCAAGCCGTCCAGGCTCGACCCCGTCGGCGTGATCCTGTCGATCATCGGTCTGGTCGCCGTCGTCTACGGCATCATCCGCGGCGGCGAGCTCGGCACCTTCGGCAGCGCCGAGGTGCTCGTCCCCACCCTCTTCGGCGTGCTCGTGCTGGCCGTCTTCGTCTGGTGGGAGCGGCGCGTCGAGCACCCCGCCTTCGACGTGCGCAACTTCGGCAACGTCCGCTTCAGCTCGGCCATCGGCATGATGGGCATCGTCTTCTTCGCGATGATGGGCGGGATGTTCTTCCTGACCTTCTACCTGCAGATCGTGCTGGGCTTCAGCCCGATCCAGGCGGGGGCGCTGATGATCCCCTTCGCGGCGGCGCAGCTCATCTTCGCCCCGCTGAGCCAGCGGGTGAACGAAATGCTCGGCGCCAAGACGGCCGCCACGGTCAGCATGCTCGTCGTGACCCTCGCGCTGGCCGCCTACGCGCTGTTCGACCAGAACACCCCGATCTGGCTGATCGAGGTCGTCTTCTTCGTCCAGGGCGCGGCGATGGCCAACATCATGCCGCCCGCGACCACCGCGATCATGGAGGCGCTGCCCAGGGAGAAGGCGGGCGTCGGCTCGGCCATGAGCAACACCGTCCGCCAGGTGGCGGGCGCGCTCGGCGTGGCCGTGCTCGGCTCGGTGCTGTCCTCCTCCTACCGCGGCGAGGTCGCCCCCGCCCTGGCCGGGCTCCCCGAGGACGTCCAGCACCGCGCAGGCGAGTCCATCATGGCCACCGTCGGGATGGCCCAGGGCAACGAGGCCATCCTGCAGCCCGCCTACCGCGCCTTCATCGACGGCATGCACACCACGGCCCTCATCTCGGCCGCCATCGCCCTGGTGGGCGTCGTGGTGGTGGCCGTCTGGATGCCCGGCAAGACGAGGGTCGTCCAGAGGGTCGAAGAGAAGGAACCAGCGGTAGTGTGAGCCGGCGATGACGACGACAGAGACCGCCACGGCCCGCCCCGCGGGCCGTCCGCGCAGCGAGAAGGCCGAGAAGGCGATCATCGAGGCGACCCTCGATCTGATCGGCGAGGGGATGGGCGTCTCCGAGCTGTCCATCGAGGCGATCGCCTCTCGGGCAGGCGTCGGCAAGACGACCATCTACCGGCGCTGGTCCAACAAGGAGGACCTGGTCGCCGACGCGCTGGCCTCGCTCAAGGCGCCGGTTCCCACCCTTGCGGGCGTCTCGGTGCGCGACGACCTGATCGCGTTGCTCGACACGATGATGCGCGAGTCCGGCCAGGACCGCACGCGCTGCGTGATGAACATCGCGATGAGCGAGTCCGATCGCTATCCCCGGCTGTTCGAGAAGTTCATGAAGCAGGCAGTCGAGCCGCGCACCGCGGCGATGGTCGCGGTCCTGGAGCGTGGCGTCGAGACCGGCGAGCTGCGGGCCGACCTCGACGTGCGGCTGTCGCTCGGCACACTGGCGGGGGCGATGATGTGGCACATCAAGCGGGCGGCCGGCGAGGACGACCTCGCCGACGACCTGCCAGGCCGCATCGTCGACAGCGTCCTGCGCGGCCTGGCGCCGTGAGAACCCCACCGAAAGCGGATTGATATCGGGGGCTCGTATCGTGCACTCATCCCGTCCGTGAGGGATGACGGGAGGCGATGATGCGCAAGAAGAAGATCAGTTCCATGGATGTCGACCGGAACTGACCCGGTGAGCACGGCCGGTGGCTAAGGGGTTCGCCACCGGCCGCTCTCGCATCCCGCGTCGACGTGGTCCTGTCACGTCCTCCGCCTGATCGCGGAGGGGGTGGCAGGCACCCGCTGCCTGAGCAGCCGGCGCGCCTCCTCCGGCGTCATCAGCCGCAGCCCGGCTGTCCCCGTTCGCCGCCTCAGGTCCGCGCTGGCCGAGGCGCTGGAACAGCTCGATGGCGTGCAGGACGCACCTCATCGACTCCTCCAGCCGCCCCAGCCACCGGTAGGGGGTCGACAGGTTGCTGACGGCCTTCGGCCACGGTGGCCAGGTAGCCGTGGGCCGTCCTGCCCAGCGCGGCTCGCGCGTCGGAGGGGGCCAGCTCCCTGGCGTACAGGCGCAGCAGGTCGTGCATGGCGTACCTGTGCGGGGCGACCCTGTCGATCAGCCTGGCGTCGGCCAGACGCCTCAGCGCGGCGGCCGCCTCCGCCTCGTCACAGTCGAGGAGCGCGGCGGCGACGCCGGGGGTGTAGGTGCGCGCGTCGAGGGCGCCGAGCAGGCCGAACAGCGGGGCGTCAGGCTCGTCGCGCAGGCCGACGGAGAAGCTCGTGCGGACCGCCAGGTCGGCGTACTCCAGCGAGTCGAGCCTGGTCCTGGCCTCGACCAGGGCGGCCCTGAGCTCGGTCAGCGGACGGCTCGGCCTGGCCGCCCCCCTGGCCCCCACGATGCGGACGGCCAGCGGAAGCCCGCCGCACAGCCGTACGATCTCCCGCGCCGCCTCGGGATCGGCCGCGGCACGGGAGTCGCCGAGCGCGCTCTCCAGCAGGCTGAGCGCCTCGTCCTCCGCCATGGCCTTCAGGTGCACGTGGGCGGCGCCGTCGAGGGTGGTGAGCGGACGCCTCGAGGTGACCATGACCATGCACCTCGGCCCCGCGGGCAGCAGCGGCCGCACCTGCGCCACCCCTGTCGCGTTGTCGAGCAGCACCAGGAGCCGCCGGTGCGCGGTCAGCGACCTGAACCTGGCCGCCGCCTCGTCGACCTCGGCGGGCACGTCGGGGCTGCCGAGCGAGCGGAGGAACCTGCCGAGGACCTCGGCGGGTCCGAGCGGGGCCAGGCCAGGCGTGGCGCCGTGCAGGTCGGCGTAGAGCTGGCCGTCGGTGAAGCCCTCGGCCAGCCGCCTGGCCGCCTCCACGGCCAGCGACGACTTGCCCACCCCGCCAGGGCCGTTGATCGCGACGATCGGCAGGTCCTCGCCCGCCAGCTTGTGGATGTACCTGAGCTCCACCGCCCTGCCGACGAACCCCGCCGCCGCGGCGGCGGGCAGCTCGGCGGGCCGCGGGACGAAGCCAGGATCGTCCTGGTCCGCCGCGTCGCAGGCGTCGGGCGAGCAGGACGCGGCGGCGTGCTCATGGGGGGAGGAGCCCTGGAGGAGCACGGGCCTGGCGGGGGAGCGGAAGAGCACGGGCTCGTCGGTGAGGACGGCCCGCTGCGCGCGCCGCAGCTCGGGCCCGGGCTCCAGGCCCAGCTCGGCGCCCAGCAGGTCGCGTCCCGCCTGGTAGGTCTCGAGCGCCTCCGCCCTGCGCCCGTTCAGGTAGAGGGCGCGCATCAGCTGGGCGCGGCTGCGTTCGCGAAGCGGGTGCTCGGCCACCAGGGCCGTCAGCTCGGCGACCAGCTCGCCGTGCCTGCCGAGGGCCAGCTCCAGCTCCACGCACTCGTCGGTGGCGGCGAGTCGCAGCTCCTCCCAGACGGCGCTGCCCGGGACCGTCCTGCCCAGGGTCGCCAGCGTGGGGCCGCGCCAGAGGGCCAGCGCCCGCCGCATGGCCGAGGCCGCCTCCGCCTGCCGTCCCGCGGCGGCCGCGGCCCGCCCATCGGCGATGCCGCGCTCCGCCTCGAGCGCGTCCAGCCGTACGGCGGGCGGCACCCGGTAGCCCGCCGCGACCGTCTCGATCACGCTGGGGTCGGCGCCCGCCTCTCTCAGTGACCTGCGCAGCGTGGAGACCACGATGGCCACCTGGCCGCGGGCCGAGCTCGGAGGATCCTGCCCCCACAGCACGTCGACCAGCCGCTCGACGGAGACCGCCCTGCCGGGGCCGAGCAGCAGCAGCGCCAGCGCGGCCCGCGCTCTCGGGCCACCGACGTGCACGGGCTCACCGCCGACGAGCACCTCCAGCGGGCCCAGGATCCCGAACTCAACCGTGGCGAAGGACATGGCACGCCACCGTAGCCAGCGGGCGTTGGGTCGGCATTGGGTCATCTGAGCAGGCGTTCCTGCCAGGCTCTAGGCAGAACGTGAGCAATGTTCTAGTCTCGCCGCCATGCCCCTCATCGCGCGCCGGACCTTATCCCTGCTGGGCCTGGTCCTCGTTTTCCTGCTCCCGGCCTCAGCGGCCCTCGCCCACGAGGAGCGGGAGGTGAAGTTGCCGGACGGCACGGGCAGCGTTCCCGTGTACCGGCAGGGCGAGCCCGACCTGCTGGTCTGCAAGACGGACAAGTCAGATTTCCAACGCCGAATCGCGAAATTCCCCGATGAGCTGCGGCAGCGCAACCTCAGGCTCTTCGCCAGGTGCCAGAAAGAGGGGTTCAGGCACCTGCAGGAGGCGGTGGACAGGGTCGATGGCCCCGGGATGAACATCGCCATCCTGCCCGGCCTCTACCTGGAGGAGCCCGGTCAGCCCGCGCCCACGGGAGAGTGCGCCGACCTCAAGGCCCGCTGGTCGAGCTGGGGCTACCAGATCCTCTCCTACGAGCAGCAGGTCCAGTGCCCGCACAACCAGAACCTGGTCGCCATCCTCGGCAAGAAGGACCTGCAGATCGAGGGCACGGGCGCGGGCCCGCTCGATGTGATCATCGACGCGCAGTACCGCAAGCTCAACGCCATCCGCGCCGACATGACCGACGGCGTCTACTTCAGGAACTTCACCGCCCAGCGCACGACCTTCAACTCGCTCTACATCCTGGCCACCGACGGCTTCGTCATCGACCGCATGCTGACCAGGTGGAACGACGAGTACGGCTTCCTCACCTTCGCCAGCGACCACGGCCTCTACACCGACTGCGAGTCGTACGGCAACGGCGACTCGGGCATCTACCCCGGCAGCGCCTCCAACATCAACGACGGCCTCGGCTACGAGGTGCCGCGCTACGCCATCGAGATCAGGCGCTGCAAGAGCCACCACAACATGGTCGGCTACTCGGGCACGGCGGGCGACTCGGTCTGGGTGCACGACAGCGAGTTCTGGGGCAACCTCGCGGGCGCCACCATGGACAGCGCCTTTCCCGGGCACCCGGGCCTGCCGCAGAACCACGCCAAGTTCGAGAACAACAAGATCTACGACAACAACGCCGCCTACTACGAGCACGTCAGAGACGGCACCTGCGCCAAGCCTCCCGCCGAGCGAGGCTACGAGAAGGGCGTGGTCTGCCCGCAGATCGGCCTGCCGCCCGGCAGCGGCATCATCACCGCGGGCGGCAACTGGAACGTCTTCAGGAACAACCAGATCTGGGGCCACGACAACGCCGCCTTCAACCTGATGGCGGTACCCGCCTTCATCAGGGGCGAGGAGGCGTGGGACAAGCAGTTCGACACCTCCCACCACAACCTCTACACGGGCAACCTGCTGAAGGACAACGGCGCCGACGTCTACTGGGACGGCCAGGGCAGCGCCAACTGCTGGGAGGGCGTGCGGGTCGCCAGCCCCGCCGCGCTGCCGGGCTGCGGCGCCACGGGACCGGCCAGGGTCGTGGCCGAGCCGGTCAAGCTCGTGCAGATGTATCTGTGCAACGACTACAGCATCGGCGAGCGCCGGCTGCCCGGGGGCTGCTGGTGGTTCGGCTCCAGCGGTCTGGCCAGGGTGGAGGTGCAGCTCGCGCTGGGCGGCTCTGTCGTGCTCGCCCTGATGGCGGTGCTGTTGTGGCGGCGCCGCCTGCGTTCGCGCTGGGCGCTGCCGCTGACCGTCGTGGGTCTGGCGGGGCTGGCCCTCGACGTGCTCGGCGCCCTCGACGGCTACTCCGTGCTGCCCGCCGCCGCGCTGGCGCTGACCGGGCTCTGGCTGCTCGGCGCGGGCTGGATCATGCGCGGCGCGTTCGGCTGGTTCACCGTCGTGCTCGGGGTGCTGCACCTGGTCGACGCCTTCGACAGGGCGGTGTGGATGCTGCCGCTGATCCCGATCGGGCCAGGCTGGATCCGCGGGCTGCTCACAGGGGTCTGGGTGCTGTGCGCGGTGGTCGTGGTGGCGCCCAGGCGCAGGGCCGAGCGGGAAGAGGCGGCGGCGTGAGGCGCGCGGTGGTCCTGCTGGCGTGCGTGCTGGTGGCGGGGTGCGGGCCGATCTCGGAGACCCATCACAAGCCGGGCACCGGGCACGAGGTGGCCACGGGCGCGCCGTTGCCCGGCGAGCCGAGCGCGCAGATCACCATCGCCGGGGGGCGGGTGACGCCGCCGCCGGGCTGGCTGGAGGTCAGGCGGGGCCAGACCGTCAGCCTGACCGTGACCAGCGACGTCGCCGACGAGCTGCACGTGCACGGCTTCGACATCAAGCAGACACTCCGGCCAGGAAAACCCGTAAATATCAGGTTCAAGGCTGATATGTCGGGTGTCTTCGAGGTGGAGACCCACGGCGGCAAGCTCGTCCTCATCCAGCTGGCAGTGAAGTGACGGGCCGGCGGAGATGACAGGAGTGCTGGCACACGGGATCGGCAGCCGCAGCGACCTGCCGATCCCGCTCTTCTACGCCTACGCGGGGGCCTTCGCGGCGCTGGTCGTGTCGTTCCTCGCGCTGGGCCTGCTGTGGGCCGACTCCCGCTTCAGCGGCGACAGGGCGGGGCGGGTGCTGTCATGGCGTCCGCCCGCCAGGGCGATCCGCGTGGTCACCGCGGTCCTCGCGCTCTACACGCTCGGCTGGCTGCTCCTCGGCCCCGCCGAGGACAACGCCGCGCCGTACCTGGTCTACGTGATCTTCTGGGTGGGGCTGGTGCCCGCCTCACTGCTGTTCGGACCCGTCTGGCGGCTGGCAGGCCCGTTCAGGCTGCTGCCCGACAGGCCGCGCCGTCCGCTGCCCGGCCGCCTCGGGTACTGGCCCGCCGCGGCGGGTCTGCTCGCCTTCACCTGGATGGAGCTGGTCTCGCCCGAACCCGCCGCCTCCGCGACGCTGCTGATCTTCCTGCTGGCGTACGGCGCCGCGCAGGTGGCGGGGACCGTCGTCTACGGCCACGCCTGGCTCGAACGAGGCGACCCCTTCGAGGTCTACTCCACGCTCGTCGGCCACCTGTCGCCCCTCGGCCGCAGGGCCGACGGCACGCTCGTGCTGCGCAGCCCCTTCAACGGGCTCGACGCCATCGCCCAGGCCCCCGGGCTGGTGGCGACCGTGTGCGTGCTGCTCGGCAGCACGGGCTACGACGGTTTCGCCGGAGCCCCCTTCTGGGTGAACGCGCTGCAGACCAGCCCGCTGGGCCCGACGGGCCTCGGCACGTTCGGCCTGCTGGTGGCGGTCGGGGGAGTGGCCGCCCTCTACACCGCCTGCCTCTGGGCGGCGGGGCTGATCGGCGGGGCGCGCGGGCTGACGCCCAGGTTCGCCCACTCGCTGGTGCCGATCGCGATCGGCTACCTGGTCGCCCACTACTTCTCGCTGTTCGTCATCGAGGGGCAGCGGGCGGTGATCCTCGCGCTGGGCCTGGACGCGCAGGTGAACCAGGACGTCGTGAGCGCGGGCGTCATCGCCACCGTCCAGGTGCTGGCCATCGTGGCAGGGCACGTGATCGGCGTGGTGGCCGCGCACGACAGGTCGGTGCGCCTGCTCGAACCGGCCAAGGCCGTCGCGGGTCAGATCCCGCTGTTCGTGCTCATGGTCTGCTACACCCTCGGCGGCCTGACCCTCCTGTTCGCCGCATGAGACTGTTTGCCGCATGAGACGCACCCCGCTTCAGCGGCGCAGCGCCGAGAGGGTCGACCGGATGCTCGACGCGGCGGCCGCGCTGCTGGACGAAGGCGGCTACGACGCGCTGAGCACGCGCACCGTGGCCACCCGCACCGGCATGCCGATCGGCTCGATCTACCGCTTCTTCAGCGACAAGCGCTCGCTGGCGGCGGCGCTGACCAGGCGGAACCTGGAGCAGTTCCTGGCCAGGCTCGAGCCGAAGCTGGCCGGGGCCTCGGGGTGGGACCCCGTCATCGACACCGTCGTGGACGAGTACCTCGACATGAAGGCCACGGTGCCAGGCTTCGCCGTCCTCGACTTCGGCGACAACGCGGAGGTGGCGGGCGCGCTGGCCGAACTGCTCGGGCTGCGCGAGGGCGCCAGGGCGATGCTGGTGGCGGTGGAGGCCGCCGACGCGCTGCTCAGGGCGCACCACGACGAGCCCGAACTGGTGGAGGAGACCAAACTGCTGCTGCGCTCCTACCTAGGAGGGCGTCTCCCTCCACCTGTTGGTGATCGGTAGCCTGCGGTCCCTGCCGAAGTTCTTCGGGGTGATCTTGGGGCCTGGCGGGTACTGCCGCCGCTTGTACTCCGCCAGGTCGACCAGCCGGATGATCCGCGCCACCAGGGCCGGGTCGTGGCCCGCCGCGATCAGCTCCGCCGAGCCCATGTCCTTCTCGACGTAGTCGTCCAGCAGCCGGTCGAGCACCTCGTACGGCGGCAGCGAGTCGGTGTCTCGCTGGTCGGGCCGCAGCTCGGCACTGGGCTCCTTGGTGATGGAGTTGTCCGGGATCGGCCGCTCGGCGCTCATCAGGAACGAGGGGTCGGTGTGCTCGTTGCGCCACCTGGCCAGCGCCCACACCATCGTCTTCGGCACGTCCTTGATCGGCGCGAACCCGCCGGCCGAGTCGCCGTACAGCGTGGAGTAGCCGGTGGCCAGCTCGCTCTTGTTGCCCGTGGTCAGCACCAGGTGGCCGTGCTCGTTCGACAGGCCCATGAGGATCATCCCGCGCACCCTGGCCTGGAGGTTCTCCGCGGCCAGGCCCGACAGGGCGATCTCCTTCTCGAAGCCGTCGACGATGTCGGAGATCGGCACGATCCTCGCGTTGACGCCCTGCCTGCGCACCAGCTCCTCGGCGTCGCCGAGCGAGTGCTCGGAGGAATAGCGCGAGGGCATCATGACGACATGCACGCGCTCGGGCCCGATGGCGTCGGAGGCGATGGCGGCCGTGAGCGCGGAGTCGATGCCGCCCGACAGGCCGAGGATCACCGAGCCGAACCCGTTCTTGGCCACGTAGTCGCGCACGGCCAGCACCAGGGCGTGGTAGACCTCGCCGGTGTCGTCCAGCCTGGGCTCCACCTCGGGCGTCACCGGCTCGTACGGCGCGACGGGCTCGGCCGACAGCACCACCCGCTCCACCGTGATCGTCGTGCCGTCGCCCGCGTCGAAGGGGAACAGGCCGGGCTCGGCGTCGGAGACGGGCAGGTCGAGGTCCACGACGAGCAGCTCCTCGCGGAACTGCCCCGCCCTGGCCACGAGCGCGCCCGAACCGTCGACGACCAGCGAGTCACCGTCGAAGACCAGCTCGTCCTGTCCGCCGACCTGGTTGGCGTAGACGAGCGCGCAGCCCGCCTCGCGCGCCCTGCGCGCCACCAGCTCCAGGCGGACGTCGTCCTTCTCCCTCTCGTACGGCGAGGCGTTGGGCACCACGAGCAGGCCCGCTCCCGCCTCACCCACGACGGCGACGGGACCGCCCTCCTGCCACAGGTCCTCGCAGACCGCGATCGCCACGTCGACGCCGTGCAGGCGGAAGATCGGCAGCCGGTCGCCGCGGACGAAGTAGCGGTACTCGTCGAAGACGCCGTAGTTGGGCAGGTGGTGCTTGGCCGTTCTGGTGACGATCCTGCCCCTGTGCAGCAGGGCGGCGGCGTCGAGCGGCGCGCCCTTGGGCTGGCCGACGCGCGGCGCGAGCCCCGCCCTGTCGACGTAGCCCACCACGACGGGCAGCTCACCGAGGCCCTCGTCGGCCAGCCGCGCCGCGACCTGCTCGAGCGCCCTGATGCTGGCGTCCACGAAGGACGTGCGCAGTACGAGGTCCTCGACCGGATAGCCGGTCAGGAACATCTCCGTGAAGAGGGCGAGGTGCGCGCCGCGGTCGGCGGCGTCGCGTGTCCACCTCACAAGCGAGTCGGCGTTGGCGGTCAGGTCGCCGACGACCGGATTGGTCTGAGCCAGGGCAATGCGCAGAAGTGCCACGCCACCCACCCTAATACTCTGCCCTTTTTATCCTCAAAGCGACGATAAGTCACCCGTTGTCTCCGGGAGTCACCAGACCCGTCTCGTAGGCGGCCACCACCAGCTGTGCCCTGTCGAACAGGCCCAGGTGGTCGAGCAGCCCCGCGACGGCCTCGGCCACCTCGTCGTCAGGGACGGCGAGCGTCCGGGCGATCTGCCGGTTGGTCAGCCCGCGCGCGATCAGCCTGAGCACGTCGAGCCTTGAGTCGGCCAGCCCAGCGAGGGCCGGGGGAGCGGAGGGGTCGGGCCTGCCGGCGAAGGCGGAGATGATGCGCGTCGTGAGCGCGGGGTCGATCAGCGCGTCCCCGGCCGCCGCCGCGCGCATCGCGGCCACGAGCTGCTCGGGGGCCGAGGTCTTGAGCACGAACCCGCTGACCCCCGCCCGCAGCGCGGCGTAGAGGTTCTCGTCGGTGCCGAAGGTGGTCATCATGATGACCTTGGGAGGGTCCTGGTCGGCCAGGATCCTGCGGGCCGCGGTCAGGCCGTCGAGCCTCGGCATCTGGATGTCGAGCAGGACCAGATCCGGTCTGGTGTCGCGGACGACGACGATGGCCTGCTCGCCGTCAGAGGCCTCGCCGGCCAGCTCGAGCCCCTCCTCGGTGTCGATGACGACCCGAAGCCCCGTCCTGACCAGCGCCTGGTCGTCGGCCACCACGACGCGCAGCGTCCGCTCCGCCGGACCTCGCCGCGCGACCTGCGGACGGGACACGGTCACGGCGTCCTCGCCGGCCGGGAGGTCGAGGTGGGGTGCCTGGCTGAGCATGTCGGCTTCCAGCCGCTGCAGGACGCCCGAGGGGTCGAGCCCCAGCTCCTCGCGCCAGATCGTCCTGGCCCTGCGCAGCGCGCCCAGAGCGTCGCCCTGCCGTCCGCTCCTGTAGAGGGAGGTGGCCAGCAGCCGCCAGCCCTCCTCGCGCAGCGGGTGGGCCGTGGCGTGCGCCTCCAGGTCGGGCACGAGCGAGGCCGCCTGCCCGAGCCGCAGCCCCGCCTCCGCCCGCCGTTCGACGGCCACCAGGCGCAGCTCCTCCAGCCGGCCCGCCTCGGTCGAGGCCCACCCCAGCTCGGCGAACTCGGCCAGCGCGGGACCCCGCCACAGCCCGAGCGCGGACTCTGTGGCGTCCCAGATCTCAGCGGCCGTCCCGTCGGCCCTGGCCAGACGCTCGAATCGCCAGCAGTCCACCTGGTCGGCCGCGGCGCGCAGCGCGTAGCCCGGCGGAGCCGACACCAGGACCGCCGCCTCCGAGCGCGGCGCCCTGTCAGGCTCGAGGGCGCGCCGCAGGCGGGAGACGTATCCCTGGATGGTCGACAGTGCCTGCGCGGGCGGGTCACCTGGCCAGAGCTCGTCGATGAGCGTGGTTACGGGCACCGCCCTGCCCCTGGCCACCAGCAGCCTGGCCAGTACGGCCATCTGGCGCTGGCCGCCGAGATCGAGGGGGATGGCGTCGAGACAGACCTGGAACGGTCCCAATGCGCTGAAGGTCACCATGGCAGGCGTAAGCGTAGAGCGACCTGCGGGTGTGGCATATGGCGACATGCCCCAAAGCTCCCTTCAAAGTGGGAGCGCGGGGCGCCGACGTGCCGCCGACGGCCGATCAGCCCTCGTTCAGCGCCGCCCTGCGCCTGATCGCCGGGCCCAGCGCCACCCCTGCCCCGGCCGTCACCAGGCCGATGACCCCGATCGTGAGCCACAGCGCGAGACTGCTGATCTCCAGCAGCGGCGTCATCAGCGGGGCCGCCATGCCCGCCACCGCCCACGCGAACCCGAACAGCCCCGCGTACCTGCCGCGCAGGTGCGGAGGGGCCAGCGAGGCGACGATCGCGCCCGCGATGCCCGCGGTGACGATCTCGCCGATCGTCCAGACCACGATGGTGGCCACCAGGGTGATCGTCGAGGTGACGAAGGCGGTCAGCGCGAAGCCGACCCCCATGATGCCGATGCCGAGCGCGAAGGTCCTGCTGGGATCCCTGCGGCCCAGCCAGTCGGACACCAGCGGCTGCAGCACCACGATGAGCACGCCGTTGGCCGCCATCGCCACGCCGAACTGGGCGGTGCTCAGGCCCGCCAGCTTCATCGCCACCGGCAGCGTGGTGAAGGTCTGGCTGTAGACCAGCGCGTCACCGAGCACGACGACGGTGAAACCGAGCATCAGCCTGTCGCGCAGGACCTGGCGCATCCCACCGCCCGTGGTGGTCTCCGAGGACGCGGGCCTCGTCTCGGGCACCGCCCTCCACACCAGGACGGCGAAGACCACGCTGCTGATCGCGTCGAACCAGAACAGCCACATGAAACCCGACTGCGCGAGCCAGCCGCCCGCCGTCATGCCGACCGCGTAGCCCAGGTTGATCGCCCAGAACAGCAGGCCGTACGCCCTGGGCCGCTCGGCCGGGGCGATCAGGTCGGCCACCAGGGCGCTGGAGGCGGGCCGGTAGGCGTCGATCACCAGGCCGAGCACGAACATCGAGGCCAGGATCGCCGGCAGCGTCGTGCTGTAGCCCAGCGCCAGCATCGCCACCGCGGTGGCCAGCATGCCGCCCGCCAGCGTCGCCCTGCGCCCGATGCGGTCGGCCAGCGTCCCCGCGATCAGCTGGGAGACCAGCGAGCCCGCGCCGAACACCGCCATCACCAGGCCCGCGGCCGTCAGCGACAGGCCACGCGACTGGGTCAGGTACACCCCCGTGAACGGCATCACCATCGTGCCGAGCCTGTTCACCAGCGTGCCGCTCCACAGCGCCCAGAAGGGGCGCGGCAGGCCGCCGATCTTCGACTGCAGGAAAGAGGGCTTCTCAGCGAGTGCGGTAGTCACAGGTGAGACCTTGATGGGTTTCTGTCCGACTCGCGAACGATTTAGTGCACACTAAAAAGTATGGCCATCGAGTGGACCCTCAGACCCGAGGACGTCGCCCGCATCAGGTTCGCCTTCTCGCCGATGTGGGAGCTCGTCGCGAGCCTGCGCACCCTGCGCGACCCGGCCCGCCAGGTCGTCCACCTGCCGTGGATCAGGGCGGTGCGCCCCAGGCTACCCGCTCTCGACCTGGTCGAGCTGCTGGCCCTGGTGCCGCCGAGCGGCTACCTCGCCGACTTCCTCACCCCTCCGCCCGACACCCCGCTGCCCGACTTCGCCGCCGAGCTCGACAGAGTACGCCGGACGCCTCCCGAGCGCGCGGCCGAGGAGGCGGCGCTGCTGGCGGGCACCGAGCGCTTCCGTGCCGACCCGGTGGCGGGCGTGGCCAGGGTGGCCGACGCACTCGAGGCCTACTGGGAGTCGTGCTTCGCGGAGTACTGGCCCCGCGTGTACGGCCTGCTGGAGCGCGACGTGCTGCGCCGCTCCCGCGAGCTGGCGACCGGAGGGGCGCGGCAGCTGTTCGCGGGGCTCGACCAGGCCATCGTGTGGAACGGCGAACAGCTGATCATCGACAGGCCGTGGTGCGCGGGCTCAGCCCACCTGTACGGCGACGGCCTGGTCCTTGTGCCCTCGGCGTTCTACTGGCCGAGCGTGGCGGTCATGTCGGCGCCCTACCAGTCGATGGTCGTCTACCCCGTGCAGGGCGTCGGCACGCTGTGGGAGCAGGGCCCGCCGCCCGCGCCCGACGCCCTGGCCGCGCTCATCGGGCGCAGCAGGGCCCAGATCCTCACCGCGCTCGCCGAGCCGACCACCACCTCGTCGCTCGCCCGGCGGATGTCGCTCAGCGCCGGCGCGGTCAGCCAGCACCTGGGCGTGCTGTCCGCGGGCGGCCTGGCGGTCGGCAGGCGCCTGGGCAAGGAGGTCGTCTACCGGCGCACGCCCACGGGCGACGCGCTGGCTAGCACCGCCGCCTGACCCCTTCGGCCGACAGCGGCAGGGGCGTCGGCGCAGGCGGCGACGCCGTGACCGGTTCGGCGCCCTTCGCCCCTTCGTAGAGCCTGACGGCGGTCCGCTGGACCCGGCCAGGGGCCAGACCCACGCCCTTGACGGTCGCGCGCTGGCCGTGGACGTCACTCACCCGCAGCTGGAAGGGGCCGTCGCCGGCCCCGCGCGGGGCCACCCAGTAGCCGTCGGAGCCGCGGTCGAGGGCGTGCCACTCGTCGTCGCGAAGGAGCTCCACCCCGCTCAGCGGGTTGCCGTGGTCGATCACCTGCAGCGCCAGCCAGCCCGCCGTCGAGCCCTTGTGCACCCGGAAGGCCAGGCCCCTGCTCAGCTCCGGATCGCGGACCGTGCGGTAGACGACCTCGGTCACACCCGCGCCCGGGTCGGCGATCCTGGCGAAGGCCGCCCTGCTGAGGTCCACCTCGCCCGAGCGGCAGGACGGGCAGCTGTCGACCACCTGCACGCGGACCGTGCCGCGGGGGCCCGTGACGTCGAGGTAGCCGCCGCACAGCCTGGAGCCCGCGTACTCTCCCGACGACACCGAGGCGTACAGCTCGCCGCCGGAGATCGAGCAGTGGCCGTCCGTGCCCTGGTAGTACATCGCCCTGCCGGTCACGGCCGGATCCGCCTCGGCGGCCGCGCAGGCGTCGTGCCGCAGGAAGCTCACCACCCACACAGTGACGGCCAGGGCGGCGAGCACCGTCGTGCCCGCCATGCCCCTGCGCCGCCAGGTCGTCCGCTTCGCATGTCGTCCCCCCATGCTGAATACATAGCGAGATCGACCGGTGACGTTACGTGTATCTCTCCGTCTCGGTGATCCAGTCGATGTGGGCGCGCGGCGCGGTCAGGTAGGCGCAGGCCACCTTGCTCACGTCCCTGGCGACCTTCACCGGCAGCGTGTCCAGGGGCAGCCGCCGCGCCGCCGCCCGCATGTCGGCGCACCGCCCCGCGATCCTGTCGAGCACCCAGTCCAGGGCCTCGGGCTCGCTCAGACCGAGCTCGCTCGCGGCGATCACCACGAAGTTGTGCGCGTCACCGCGCTCCTTGTCCAGCGAGGCCACATCGTTGCACCAGGCCGAGACGTCGGCGCAGGACTCCACGAGCGCCTGCCACGGCTCGCCCTCGTGGAGCTCCGGCGGCACCTCCACGCCGAGGCAGGGTTCGACCAGGTCGTACAGGTAGGGCCCCGCCGTCCCCCTGCGCAGCCCCGGGTACTCCTCGATCGTGGGCACCCGCGAAGAGGCCCTGTTGTCGGCCTCCGTACGGCACGCGTCCGCCTGCCGCTGGAGGTTGGTCGCGAAGCGCAGCCGCCAGTCGTCGCTCATCGACACGCTGGTGATCCTCCACAGGTCGGCGAAGGCGGCCTCGAGCGGATGCTCGCCGTTGCCGTCGAACAGCCTCGGGTACGGCTGGCGCTCCTCGTCCATCTGGTCGTCCAGGTGGAACAGCCAGGTCAGCCACTGCGCGAACAGCGCGGCGGAGCCCGCGTCGAACTCGGCGAAGGCGCGGGCGGCCAGGCGGTGACAGCTCGACCTGCGGTCGACCCGCAGGCCCGTCCTCCTGGTCCAGTCGATGACCGAGGCCTCGATCGCGTAGACCGAGCGGTGCATCCTGCACGGCGCCGCCAGAGCGGGGACGCGTTCGATGAGCGGTGTGAGCACGCTCGCTGAGGTCATGGTGAGCACGGCCGATCCCCCTAGACCGGGCCGAACAGCCAGTTGCCCGGGGCCTGCGGGTCGTCGCCGGCGTAGAACTGCCTGGCCGCCTCGACCAGCTCGTCCACGGCCAGCGTGCCGTCACGGTCGTGGTCGAGCCGGTCGAAGGCGTCGTCCACGTCGTCGTAGGCGGTGCCGAAGGCGCTCAGCAGCATGCGGAACTCACCCGCCCGAACCCTGCCGTCCCCGTCGCCGTCGCACAGCTCGGCGACGGCGCGGGCGGCCGGCCTGAAGACGGAGTCGAACCCGTCGCCCTCGATGAAGGCGGCGGTCATCCCCGCGTGGAACTCCTTGCTGGAGATGGAGTCGTCGCCGTCCTTGTCGAGCTGGGCCGACAACGCCGTCCAGACGCGGTCGAAGCTCTGCACGAGCCGGTCGCCCCTGACCGAGGTGGGCGACTCCCCGAACCCCACCAGCAGGCGCGCGCCGAGCCCCAGCAGGTCGTCGCGCTCGATCGCCCCCGCGCCGTTGACGTCGATGTGACTGAAAGCCTTGTCGAGCTTGCGTTTGCGCAGCTCAGCGCTCATGTGGTGCCTCCCCCGAGACAGCGGTGCTTGATCACCCTAGGAGGCGCGAAGGGCGTTGTCAGTGAGGCACGCGCTCTTCACTTGGGCACGAGGGGGCAGAAGACCTCACCGGCCACGCCGTGATGTGTCCCCGTAACGTGCGCGAAACACGCGACGGGCAGACTGTAGGGGACCAGACATGTCTTTTCAGTCAAGGGGATGCCTTGGACCGTCAGCAGGAGTTCGTTCTCCGCACACTCGAGGAGCGCGACATCCGGTTCATCCGGCTGTGGTTCACTGACGTGCTCGGCTTCCTCAAGTCCGTCGCCATCGCGCCCGCCGAGCTCGAAGGCGCCTTCGCCGAGGGCATCGGCTTCGACGGCTCGGCGATCGAGGGCTTCGCGCGCGTCTACGAGAGCGACATGCTCGCCAAGCCCGACCCCGCCACCTTCCAGATCCTGCCCTGGCGCAGCGAGGTGCCCGGCGCGGCCCGCATCTTCTGCGACATCCTGATGCCGGACGGCTCGCCCTCCCACGCCGACCCGCGCTGGGTGCTCAAGCGGGCCCTGGCCAAGTGCGCCGACATGGGCTTCACCTTCTACACCCACCCCGAGATCGAGTTCTTCCTGCTGAAGAACCGGCCCGAGGCGGGCGGGGAGAGGCCCGAGCCGATCGACTCCGGCGGCTACTTCGACCACACCCCGCACAGCGCGGGCCACGACTTCCGCCGCCAGGCGATCATGATGCTCGAGTCGATGGGCATCTCGGTGGAGTTCAGCCACCACGAGGGCGCGCCGGGCCAGCAGGAGATCGACCTGCGCTACGCCGACGCCCTCACCACCGCCGACAACATCATGACCTTCCGCCTGGTCATGAAGGAGGTCGCGCTGGAGCAGGGCATCTGGGCCTCCTTCATGCCCAAGCCGTTCACCGAGCACCCTGGCTCCGGCATGCACACCCACATGTCGCTGTTCGAGGGCGACCGCAACGCCTTCTACGAGGCGGGCGCCGACTACCAGCTGTCCAAGATCGGCCGCTCGTTCATCGCGGGGCTGCTCAGGCACGCCGCCGAGATCACCGCCGTCACCAACCAGTGGGTCAACTCCTACAAGCGGCTCTGGGGCGGGGCCGAGGCCATCGCGGGGCAGGGCGGCGAGGCGCCCTCCTACATCTGCTGGGGCCACAACAACCGCTCGGCCCTGGTGCGCGTGCCGATGTACAAGCCGCACAAGGGCGGCTCCACCCGCATCGAGTTCCGCTCGCTCGACTCGGCCTGCAACCCCTACCTGGCCTTCGCGCTGGTGCTGGCCGCGGGGCTCAAGGGCATCGAGGAGGGCTACGAGCTGCCCGCCCCCGCCGAGGACAACGTCTGGGCCCTGACCAGCGCCGAACGGCGAGCCCTCGGCATCCAGCCGCTGCCCGGCTCCCTCGACGAGGCCATCGCCGTGATGGAGCGCAGCGAACTGGTCGCCGAGACACTGGGCGAGCACGTCTTCGACTACTTCCTGCGCAACAAGCGCACGGAGTGGCGCGAATACCGCCGCCACGTCACCGAATTCGAACTCGGCCGCTACCTGCCGGTCCTCTGACCAGGAAAGACGCTCTGCCGTCGAGCGGTCCCGCATGCTTGAGGGTCGCTCAACAGCAGGGCGTGTTTCGATTCTGATCATGTTCAGGGCGCATCCAGAGATGTCCATGGGCCCGCTTTGCGTGCTCGGTCGCACCGGGCACGAGGTGTGCGGGTTCGTAGCGTGAAAGCCAGGTCACCGAGCCCGAGGTGTTCGGCCACGGTCTCTCTATCGACACCGGCGGCGGGCCAGGCCGACGCTGCGACGTGGCGGAGCTTGTGGCATCCGTGCTCCTTCGATGGCGCAGCGCCTCAGGCCCTCACGGCACGGTGCCGTCCAAGAGGATGGCCGCATCGCTCGCTTCTGAACATCAGTTCGAATTCACTCTTCCCGCGGCGTCCCGCAAGGATTACGATCTTGCTTGCTGGTCGATCAGACCGGCTTCATATCGGCGGACGGGGAAGATCGATGATGAGACGCAGGCTGCTCACGCTGGCGATCGGCTTAGGGCTGGTGGGCGCCACCGCCGTCGCCGCGCCCGCTCAGGCCGCGGACGTGGTGTCGGCCCCGCTGACCTTCAGCACGGCGAACGCTCAGCAGGTCGCGACGTTCTGGCTGGCCGACGGAGGCGCCAACCTCAGGAGCGCCACGCCCTACGCCCCGCAGACGGAGGTCCACGGGGAACGTACATCCAGCGACGTCGTCCCGCCCGGCAAGCCCGGCCTGGTCGCGCCGGTGCCTCCGGAGGCGGAGGGCGAACTGCCCCAGACCTCGGGCAAGGTGTTCTTCGTCGGCGCCGACGGTCAGCCTCACTGGTGTTCGGGCATCGCCGTCCAGTCGAACTTCCGCAACCTCGTAGCCACGGCCGCGCACTGCGTGTACGACATGGAGGGCGCCCCTGCCACGGTTGACAAGTTGGCCTTCGTTCCCGGCTACTCCCAGGGCACCACCCCATCCGGCCTGTACGTCGGGAAGCAGACGTTCGTTCATTACGACTTCACCCAGTACAGGGACCACGACCGCGACTTCGCCTTCGTGAACGTCTACGCCGGCGTCGTCCTGTCCTCGTCGGGAGCGCTGACCACCACCGGAAGACTGGTCGACATCGTCGGCGGGCAGGGCCTCGCCTTCAACCAGACGAACACCCCGGCCGTCGACGTCTTCGGCTACCCCGCCGGCCCCCACCCCGACGGAACCCGGCCCTACACCGGCGAGACCCTCGAACGGTCCACCGGGCAGACCTTCGCCATGAGGCTCGCCTCGCCTCCCGCCGACCAGCCCATCGGTGTCGACTCCCCGTTCACCGGCGAAGGCTCCCTCGGCTCCTCCTGGCTGAGGAGCTACAGCGACGACCACCGCCTCGGCTACCTCAACGGCATCACGACCGGCGTCACCGACACCGACGGCGACGGCCGCTACGACACGGGAGTCTCCCCGTACTTCGACAGCGGGCTGCACACGGTCTTCCGCGCCGCGGGCTCGTACGCGACCGGGCGCATGATCTGAACGGCTTGGCCGGCCTCCTCCGAGGGTTGGCCGGCGGCCGCCATCACCATCATGAACGGGCGCACGTCGATTTCGTGGGGGAGGAGTTGGTGATGGCACACGACCGGGTGGGCTCGATCCACCACCTCGCCACGGAGCCGAGTGCGCCTGCGGAGGATTACGCGTGGTTCGTCGAGGCGTGTGCGGAGGAGAGTGACGGATTCAGCGCCACTTTCGTGCGGGGCCTGTCCGCCGAGGAGGCTCTGCGTCGGCTCGGGGCGACTCCAGGGGATGTCTCCGGCAGTTGGGGCATCGGAGCCTGGGCGGCCTCCGGAGGGACCGTCCTGGTCGACTACGGGTACGCCGAACTGCCGGCTGGCGGAACGGGCCACCTCCGTCCACCTGTCGCCTGCCCACCACGCGGTTCCCCCCATCGTCGGATCCGTCGATCACCTGTACTGACCGGGGCTCTGTCAGCGGTCGCCGTGACTTACCGAGTCGCGGTGCTCCGCTGTCCCGATGATCCAGACATGCGCCGAACGCTGACGGACCTGGCCCGGTCACTCACCCTCGGACAGCCGCTGCCGAGCCGTCTTCCACGGTCGCATCTCGCCGGCCTCGTCGGCGTCTTCCTCGTACCAGCCTGTTCCCGCCAGCCAGCGCTCCAGCCAGCCGGTCAGGCTCCCTGAGTCGACGTACCAGGCGCGGTGCCAGTCGCCCTCGATCCCGTTGGGTTCGAAGACCAGGACGGTGCCCTCGGGGCTCCTGCAGTCCACAGCGGCGTACATGCCGCAGCCCCAGTCCAGGATCGGCAGGACCTCCGCCGGCCAGTGGGGCTCACCACCCGACTCCGTCAACCGGCGTTCCTCGTGGTAGACGGTCACGGCGGTACGCCCCGCTCCCATGAGGGGGAAGAGCTGGTAGTCGGGGCCGAAGCCCCCGTTGGCCACTTCCCGGTAGAGCCGTACGAGCACAGAAGGGAGCCCGAACCCCAGGAGGCGCTCCGCTCGTGCCACCTCCTCCGCTGTCGCCGGGGGAGGCAGCCGTTCCTCGGTCGCAGCCGCCTTCGCCAGGACCTGTCGGAGCAGATCATCGGTGTCTGTCATGGCGATGATCCTTTCGGAAGGACCACATGCCGGCCATGGAGTCTCAGGGTCCTGGATCCGATCGGTCGACGAAGAGGTCTTCGGGCCGGGGGAGCGAGGCAGGGTCGTCTTCAGCGGAGTAGACCTCCAGGCAGGAAAGGCGGCCGTCCTTGGTGAAGAGGAGGACGCCGTCATTCCGCCCACGTACGGTGGCGGAGATCAGCATGCCGTCCTGTACGGGAGCGGCGAGCGCATGAGGGTCCTTCCTCACACGAAGGTCCACCGTCGCGCATCCACAGCCGCAGCCTCCCGTCACGGTCGCGAAAGGGACCTGCGCGCGAAGCCCTCCCGCTCCGGGGAAGTCCTGCGCGAGGAGCGCCATGATCACGGCGCGTTCCTCAGCGGACAGGGGGCGTTCGCCGGCCGACACATCGACAAGGTAACCCGATCGGCTGCAGCGGGCCATGTCCGCCGCGTCCCCGCTTCACGGGATCGGCACCGGGCGGCAGGTCATCGCGGGCCGCCCCTACGCCACGTGTGGGACAACCGGCACCTCATGCGGGCTCTGCCCACCGTCTCGTCGTCAGCAGCAAGGCGATGCCGCCGACCACCACCCAGCCGACCACGCCGAACAGGCCGCCGAGGACAGGGTCGGCGGGATGGCGGGCGTCCGAGACCACGAGGTGGAACGCGGGCATCGTGCCGTTGATCGCGGCGTGCCCGATCACGGCGGGCCAGACGCTGGCTGTACGGAGGCGGAGCCAGCCCAGCAGATGCCGTCCGGCGGCGGGCTGGGTGGGAAACCGGTCGCCGAGCGGTGAGCCCGGCGGCCGGCGGGGGTCAGAGGTACTTCGGGTAGAGGTCGGTGGTCGGCCAGGACGTCACCGTGTCGTGGGCCTGCCACATCAACCTGTCGATCACGTCGAAGTCGGGGGAGCCCGACTCCTCGCGCCGGTTGAACTGCACGCACCAGCTCACCCCCGCGGCGTTCCTCACCAGCAGCGTGAAGGTGCCGGGCATCGAGCCCGTGTGCCAGGTGTTGAGCCCGCTGCCCCACGTGCGCACGTACCAGCCGCAGCCGTACCACCAGCCGTCGCCGCTGACGCCGATCTCCGGCTTGGCGAAGGCGCGGGACAGGGAGGTGGCGTTGAGCACGGGCCCCGCCGCGTCGAAGACGCTGCCCCACTTGACCATGTCCACGGCGGAGGCCACCCAGCCGCCGTTGGCGTCCTGGTTGGGCATGTTGAACCCGCCGTAGGGGTACGGCACGACCTTGCCCGAGTCGTCCACCACGCTCTTGTTGGTGTACGCGGAGCTGTAGCCGACCTCGCTCGGCGACATCTCCGAGCGCAGGCTCTCGCCGAGGCTCATCCTCGAGATCCCCAGCGGCGCCAGCAGCTTGGACTGGACGTACGACTCGTAGCTCTGCCCTGAGACCTTCTCGATGATCCGGCCCAGCAGCATGTACCCGTAGTTGCTGTAGGCCATCTTGCTGCCGGGGTCGAAGTCGAGCGGCTTGGCGGTGACGTACCTGACGATGTCGGCGTGGCTGATCGGCAGCGGGGTGTCGAGGGAGGCGGAGATCGTCGCGTCGAGCCAGAGCGGGTCCTTGCTGACGTTCCTGTCCCAGCCGCCCGTGTGCTGCATCAGCCGCCAGAGCGTGACCTTCTCCAGGCGCGGGTCGGCGGCGGCCGACAGGCCGAGGAGTGTCGTGACGGGGGAGGTGAGGCTGACCTTGCCGTCCTGGGCCAGGCGCAGGATCGCCGCGGAGGTGATGCTCTTGCTCAGGCTGGCGATGCGGAACAGCGAGGTCGGCTGCACGCGGGCGAGGCGGACCATCGGGTTGGTGGAGTTCGGCCGGTAGGTCCCGTAGCCGCGGGCGGCCAGCAGCTTGCCCTTCCTGGCCACCGCCAGCTGACCGCAGGTGATGTTCCGCTCGGTCATGTACTTCTGCAGGGTCTTGTCGAAGGCGGCCAGCTGCGCCGGCACGGTCCCGCTGGGCAGCAGGTCGGCCTCGGCCCTGCCCGGCTGCAGACCCAGCGTCAGCGCGGGTACGGCGGCGGCGCCCGCCTTCAGCAGGTTCCGACGGCTCAGCACAGTCACTTCTGACCCCCACATCACATCCGTGTCAGGAAGTCAGCATCCTAGAGGACATGTCCGAACATCAGGTGATGTGCGGTCAACCTGACGCGCGCCGCGAGGAAGAGTGACAAGGATCACTGTCGCGCGCGGGAAGCCCTGCGGGCGCGAGGATGTTGGCCGGTCATGACCGCCCCTGGTTCGCTTGACAAAGCGGCGCTCAGCTAAAATCGGCCCGCTTGAAACGATATTTCCGGACATATAGGAGGGTGTGGCATGACGACGGCTGCCCTGCAGACCGTGCTGACCGTTCCCCGGCGCTTCCGCGGACCTGAGGGGATGGCCAACGGCGGCTGGATCTCCGGCACCGTGGCCGACGCGCTGAACGGTCTCGAATCGGCCGTCGAGGTCACCCTCCATGCTCCCACCCCGCTGGAGACCGAGCTCAGGCTCGAGCACGTCGCCAACTCGGCGACCCTCTCCCACGAGGGCACGCTGCTGGTCGAGGCCATCCCCGTCGCCGAGCACCTGAGCGGCCCAGGCTTCGTGCCGTTCAACGAGGCCGCCCGTGCCGAGGCCGGCTTCCCCGGCTGGCGGGGCCACGCCTTCCCCGAGTGCTTCGCGTGCGGCCTGCGCGAGCCGGGTGACGGCCTGCGTGTCTTCCCCGGCCCCGTCGAGGGCGCCGACGTCGTCGCCGCGGGCTGGCGCGTGCCGTTCACGGTGGCCGACGCCGACGGCGTCGTGCCCGCCTCCGTCGTCGGCGCGGTGCTCGACTGCGTCACCGGATGGGCGCACTTCCAGCCCGGGGAGTCCGCTCTCCTCGGCCGCCTGACCCTCCAGGTCAACCGCCGCGTCTACCCCGGCGGCACGTACTCCGTCGTGGCCAAGGCCACCGGGCGTGAGGGCCGCAAGCTCTTCGGCGAAAGCGCCATCTACGAGGTCGACGGGACGATGGTGGCCGCGGCCAAGGCGACCTGGATCGCTCCGCGTTAGGCGGCGCGGGCCGTCTCTAGCTCGTGAGACGGCCCGCCACCAGCGACGCGCACCGATCGTCGAACATGATCGTGTAGTGGTTGCAGTCGGGCACCACCTCGTCGCGAAGCAGCGCGACCCTGGAGGTCCACGCCTTGGCCAGTTCGTCGGGCAGCATGCCGACGCTCTGGTCGAGCAGCCCGCGAGGGGCCCTCAGCAGTTCGGTGGGCGCCTCGACGGCGGCGAGCGCGGCGCCGATCGGCTCGCCGTTGAGCCGCATCCACCTGCCGTCCTCGCGGACGGCCTCGCCCACGGCCCGTGACCGCAGCGCCCCCGGGGGCCCGAACAGGTCGTACCTGACGTACTCCTCCGCCTCGGGGGTCCAGTTCCCCGCGAAGGCCGGATGCGCCTGGAAGAAGGCGACGTAGTCGTCGGCCGTGGCGAAGGTCTGGCTCAGTCTGGCGATCGCGGGGCCGAGAGTCGCCTCGATCTCCGCGTCCACGTCGGCGCCCGGCGCCAGTGGGGGGAGCGGCAGCCCGCCGTCCACCAGCACCACCTTCCCGAAGCGCCGTCGCGCGCCGGCGAGCACGGCGACGTACGCGCCCATCGAATGGCCTGCCAGCACCGAGTCGGAGCCCGCCCCGACGTGCTCGGCCACGCGCAGCACGTCCTCGGCGTGTCTGGCCAGGCCGTAGGGGCCAGGCAGGTCGCGACTGTGGCCGCGCCCCCTGAGGTCCATCGCCACCAGCGACCACCCCTGCGGGAGCCGTCGCGCGACCGCGTTCCACGCCATGAGCGAGGCGGTGATGCCGTGCACCGCGACGATCCGCCTCGGGCCGGATCCGAAGGTGGCGATGCGCAGGCCGTCGACGTCGTCGAGCTTCATGGGCACACCCTAGTCCGGCGGCAGATCCGGGCATCGGCCTTGAGGCCGGATAATTGCGCTTATGCGCATCACCGTGATCGAGCACGAGGCCGGAGCCGGTCTGGGCTTCTTCGAGGGCTGGCTCGGCGTGCCCTGCGAGGTCGTCAGGCCGTACCTGGGTGAGAGCGTGCCCGCGCACGCGCCCGACGGGCTGATCGTCCTGGGCGGCGAGGCCTCGGCATGGGACGACGAGGGCTATCCCTGGCTGCCCGCCACCCGCGACCTGCTGCGGACCAGCGTCGCGAACGGCACGCCCACACTCGGGATCTGCCTGGGCGCCCAGCTCATGACCCTGGCCTGCGGTGGCGCGGTGGAGCGCGGCGGCGAAGGGCTCGAGGTCGGCGCCCGCGAGGTCGTGGCGCTGCCCGAGGCGGCGGCCGACCCGCTGTTCGGCGCGCTCGGCAGGGCGCCGGCCGTGCAGTACCACCAGGACGCCATGACCGCCCTGCCCGAGGGCGCCGTACGGCTGGCCGCCGGCGAGCAGTACCCCAACCAGGCCTACCGCCTCGGCGAGCGGGCGTGGGCCGTGCAGTTCCACCCCGAGGCCACGCCCGAGATCTTCGCCGGCTGGGGCGCGGACGAGGGGCTCGTCGTCGAGGTGAAGCGGGCCGAGGAGGACCTGGTCGAGGCGTGGAGGCCGATGGCCGAGGCGTTCGGCAGGCAGGTCGTGGACCAGGCGGTCAGAAGTGGCGGTCACGCGGCTTCGTGAGCACGTGGGCGGCGGCATGGACGCCGCCCAGCGCGAGGGGGAGCAGCAGCCAGCTCCACGCGGGCAGCCGCCTGTCCTCCAGCCTCCGCCAGGCCCACACCGAGTAGGGGATCACCACGAGCGGCGCGGTGACGGCGCCCGGCGTGTAGCCGCGCATGGCCGTGGCCTGGGCCAGGTGGATCACCCCGTGCACGCCGAAGGAGGCCACCGCCGCCCGGTAGAGCGCGCTCTTCGGGCCGCTCGCGGCGGCGGAGGCCACCAGCGCGCCCATGAGGCCGATGGCGACGGTCACGTGCCGCTGGTCGAGCTCCCATACGCCCTCGGGGATCCAGGGAAAGCGTTCGGTGAGCTCCGCCCTGTGCTCACGCGCCCAGCTCGCCATCGTGGCCAGCTCCTCGGCGTCGTGCAGTGTCCACGCGGCCAGCAAACCCCAGGCAGCCATGATCTCTCCCTTCTGAATACAACGCAACGTTGCGTTGTATTTCTCACTATACGCCGACCTGAGAGGATGGGGGCGTGCCCAGGATCGAGTCCACCGCCGCCCGCCTGGCCAAGCTCGGCTTCGCCGATCCGGCCCGTGCCGAGCGCCTGGTCCAGGAGGCCGGCGCCGAATGGCTGCTCGACGACTTCGCCGCCGTCGCCGATCCCGACCTCGCCCTGCTGTCGCTGACCCGGGTGGCCGAGCGGGAGTCCGGCCTGCTCGACGCGCTCCGCTCCGACGAGGGGCTGCGCTCACGGTTGCTCGGCGTCCTCGGGGTGAGCGCCGCGCTCGGCGAACACCTGGTCACCCATGAGGGCCACTGGCGCTCCCTGGCGGGCGAGCAGGCCGTCCTGCGCCCCGGCGAGGGCGAGATGAGGGCCGCCCTCCTGCGCGCGGTCGGGGCCGAGCCCGCCGACGGCCAGCCACGGGCGAGCGTGGCCTCTCCACGACGCGAGCTCAAGAGCGCCTACCGCGAACGGCTGCTGCGCCTGGCCGCCCGTGACATCACCGGCGCCGCCTCCTTCACCGAGGTCACCGCGGAGCTGTCCGACCTGGCGGGCGCCGCGCTGGAGGCCGGCCTCGCGGTCGCGAGGGCCGAGACCGGCCCTGGCGGGCTCGCGGCCGAAGAGCTCTCGACGGTACGGCTGGCC
Organism: Nonomuraea recticatena; assembly: GCF_039533245.1. Classification (NCBI taxonomy): domain Bacteria; kingdom Bacillati; phylum Actinomycetota; class Actinomycetes; order Streptosporangiales; family Streptosporangiaceae; genus Nonomuraea; species Nonomuraea recticatena. The sequence goes on from NZ_BAAATE010000003.1 coordinate 545,896, forward strand.
GTGATCGGCATGGGCAAGTGCGGCGCGCGCGAGCTCAACTACATCAGCGACGTCGACGTGATCTTCGTCGCCGAGCCCGCCGAGGGCGCGGACGAGACCAAGGCGCTGCGCGTGGCCACCCGTCTGGCGCAGGGCATGATGCGCGCCTGCGCCGAGCTGTGGGAGGTCGACGCGGGGCTGCGCCCTGAGGGCAGGGCGGGCCCCCTGGTCCGCACCCTCACCAGCCACCTGGCCTACTACCGGCGCTGGGCCAAGACCTGGGAGTTCCAGGCGCTGCTCAAGGCCAGACCGGTCGCGGGCGACGCCGAGCTGGGCGCGGCCTACGTCTCGGCCGTCGACGAGCTGGTCTGGCACGCAGCCTCCCGCGACAACTTCGTGGAGGACGTCCAGGCGATGCGCCGCCGCGTCGAGGCGCACGTGCGCGAGGACGGCGAGCGGCAGCTCAAGCTCGGCCCAGGGGGGCTGCGCGACATCGAGTTCGCCGTCCAGCTGCTCCAGCTCGTGCACGGAAGGCTCGACCCGCTGCTGCGCCGCAGGGCCACGCTTCCCGCCCTCGCCGCGCTGTCCAGAGGCGGCTACGTCGGCAGAGAGGACGCCAGGGGCCTGGCCGAGGCCTACACCTTCCTGCGCCAGGTCGAGCACCTGCTGCAGCTGCACAGGCTGCGCCGTACGCACATCGTGCCCTCGGCCCCCGGCGACCTGCGCAGGCTCGGCAGAGGGCTGAGGCTCGGCCCCGATCCCGAGGCGGAGTTCGTCAGGCAGTGGAAGAAGCACGCCAGGGAGGCGCGGCGGCTGCACGAGAAGCTCTTCTACCGGCCGCTGCTGCAGGCCGTGGCGAGGCTGCCCGACTCCGAGACACGCCTGTCCACCGCCGCGGCCACCGCCCGGCTGAAGGCGCTCGGCTTCGGCGACCCCTCGGGCGCGCTGCGCCACATCGCCGCGCTCACCACGGGCGTGTCCAGGCGCGCGGCCATCCAGCGCACGCTGCTGCCGGTCATGCTCGGCTGGTTCGCCGACACCCCCGATCCCGACGCGGGGCTGCTGGGCTTCCGCCAGGTCAGCGACCAGCTCGGCACGACGCCCTGGTACCTGCGGCTGCTGCGTGACGAGACCGCCGTCGCCGCCAGGATGGCGCGCGTCCTCGGCACCAGCCGCTACGCCACCGACCTGCTCACCCGCGCGCCCGAGGCCGTCGCCATGCTCGGCTCCGACGCCGACCTGGCGGCCAGGCCGTTCGCGGCGCTGAGGGCCGAGGCGGCCGCCGCCGTCTCCAGGCACGACGACGCCGAGACCGCCGTCGCCTCCGTCAGGGCGCTGCGGCGCAGGGAGCTGTTCCGTACGGCCGTCGCCGACCTGTCGGGCCTGACCGACATCGAGCAGGTCGGGGTGGCGCTGTCGGAGCTGAACGACGTGACGATCCAGGCGGCGCTCGACGCGGCGATCGCCAAGGTGCGGCTGGAGAGCAGGGGCGAGTCGCCTGGCAGGTTCGCGGTCATCGCGATGGGCAGGCTCGGCGGCATGGAGTGCTCCTACGCCAGCGACGCCGACGTGATGTTCGTCTGCGACCGCATGGAGAGCGCCTTCGCCGTGGCCAACGAGCTCAGGCGGCTGCTGGCGCTGCCCGCGCCCGACCCGCCGCTGCTGATCGACCCCGACCTGCGGCCCGAGGGCAGGCAGGGGCCGCTGGTGCGCACGCTGGCCTCCTACCGGGCCTACTACGGCAGGTGGTCGTCGCCGTGGGAGTCGCAGGCGCTGCTGCGCGCCCGCTTCAGCGCCGGTGACGCCGAACTCGGCGAGGCGTTCGTCTCCGTGGTCGACGAGCTGCGCTACCCGCCGGGCGGGCTGCCCCTCGAGTCGGTGAGGGAGATCCGCAGGCTGAAGGCGCGCATGGAGGCCGAACGGCTGCCGCGCGGCGCCGATCCCGCCCTGCACACCAAGCTCGGCAGGGGCGGGCTGTCCGACGTCGAGTGGGTGGCCCAGCTGCTGCAGCTCCAGCACGCGGGCTCGTTGAGCTCGCTGCGCACCACCAGGACCCTCGAGGCGCTGCGCGCGGCCGTGCACGAGGAACTGCTCGAAGCGGACGAGGCGCGGGTGCTGGCCGACAGCTGGCGTTTCGCCTCCCGCATCCGCGACGCGATCATGCTCGTGAAGGGCAGGGCGGGCGACATGGTGCCCACCGACGTCAACGAGCGGCGGCTGATCGCAGGGACGCTCGGCTATCCGCCCGACGGCTCGGAGGACTTCGTCGACGACTACCGCAGGGTGACCCGCCGCGCCCGCAAGGTCGTGGAGAGAGTCTTCTACGGGGATTGATTGCGGGGCCACGCGCGGAGGTGTATCAAGAGCGCGGGGTGATCGGTTTGCTGTCTGTTTACGTGGACCTGGCGCTCGGCCTGGTGACGTCGTTCCTGCTGCTGTCGCTGCTGGTCAGCGGGCTCAACGAGGGCTTCGTCAGGCTGCTGTCGATCCGCAGCAAGTTCCTGTGGGCCTACCTTCGCGACACCATGGACGGCGCGGCGCCCTCGGGCCGTTCGTGGCTGCCCAGCACGGTCTCCGACGTCTTCGCCAAGCTGCCCTTCTCCGAGGATCCGCGCCCCGCGCACAACGAGCAGCCCTCTCCCTCCGAGGTCGCCCCCGTGCCCGAGCACGAAGGCGCCCTGACCGGCCTGTTCTACCAGCGGGTCCGCGAGATCGACTACGCCAGGCGGGGCAGGACCAGCATCTCCGACATCCCGCCCGAGCGGTTCTCGGTGGCGATGATGGAGATGGCCTCCGCGGAGAAGGACGGCGTCGAGGGGCTGCTGGCCAAGCTTCAGGCGGTCGGCAGCCCGCTGCACGGTCACCTGCAGGGCCTGTGGGAGGGCTCGCAGCGCGACCTCAACCGCTTCAGGCAGGGCGTCGAGAGCTGGTTCGACGCCGAGATGCAGCGCCTGTCCATGCTCTACAGGCGCTACGTCAAGTGGGTCGTGGCGATCCTCGGCTTCGTCGTCGTGCTGCTGTTCAGCATGGACGGCCTCGAGTACGCCAAGACGCTGCTGCGTGACAACGCCTACCGCTCGGCCGTCTCGGCGATCGCGGCAGGCGACAGCGAGCGGCTCGAACCGCTGCGCGAGGAGTGCGCCACGCCGGGCAACCCGTACCGCTGCGTGACCGAGACGCTGAGCTCGCCCGCGCTGGTCAAGGTCTTCGACCACGCGATCGTCAGCGTCGTGATCCCCGAGGAGGGCGATCCGTCCCTGTCGTGGAACGGCGGCGTCTGGTGGGAGCGCCTCATCACCCTCAGCCACTGGCCAGGCTTCCTGGTCACCTACCTGGCGCTGCTGTTCGGCGCGCCCTTCTGGTGGGACGTCCTGCGCCGCATCACCGGCCTGCGCTCCACCAAGTAAGATCACCTCACTCCCCCCATGGTTTCAGTGGGAGGAGTCCACATGTGGATGATCGCCGGGATCGTACTGGCCTCGACCGTCGTGGCGCCGGTGCCCGACGTCGCGGGCCAGGGCTTGGTGATGGCGGTGCAGGCGCTCAAGGACGCGGGCTACGAGCGCATCAAGTCCACCGACGTCAGCGGGCGGGGGCGCATCGTGGTCGTGCGGCGTGACTGGAAGGTCTGCCGTCAGCAGCCTGGCGCGGGAGCGGTGCGAACGGACACGCGGAGGCAGACACAGGTCGAGCTCTCGGTGGTGAAGGTGGGGGAGAACTGCCCCACGCGTGTGGAGGCGCCGGTCAGGCCGGGCTTCATGCCCGCGCTCTCGGGCAAGAGCGTCCGGGTCGCCCGGCAGTCGCTGCCGGGCCGTACGACCATCAGGATCACCGACGCCACCGGGCAGAACCGCCTCGTCTTCTGGGACACGGCCTGGCGGGTCTGCACCCAGACCCCCGCCGCCGGTCAGCCGCTCACGGGCGGCCCCGTGCTCCTGCGCACGGTGAAGTACGGCGAGGCCTGCCCCGCGCGCTGACGGAGACGCCGGCGAGGCTTGGCGGCGATGCACGCCATGGCCGCCGAGCCCCGTCGGATTTGATACAGCGATTCAGCTGGAAGCGGTGAGCGTGTCTCACACAGGGTCTGGCAGGTGCATCGATGCGAGCTTGGCGGGATCAGCCACGATCGCGATGGCGGCGATCCGGCCGTCGGCGACCGTGAACGAGATGATCGAGAGCGGGGTTCCGTCCTCGCGCCACGAGACGTACCCGGGAAGGCCGTTGACGAGCACCGCTCGATGTCGTGCGACAGCGCCGGAGACCATCCGCGCACCGGCGGCGACCGCGGTGGCGCCGAGGGTGACGACCACCCCGTTCGGAGTGTCTACCGTCAGTCTCACGTCCGGGTCGAGCACGCGCAGCAGCGCCTCGAAGTCGCCGCCCCTCGTGGCCGCGCGGAAGGCGTTGATGACCTGTCGTTGTTCCGGTCCGACCATCGCCGGCCGCTCGGTTGCCCGTACCTTCCTTCGGGCGCGGCTGGCGATCATCTTGGTGGCGTCGGCGGACTTGCCGAGGATCTGGCCGATCTCGGCGAACGGCACCCCGAACAGGTCGTGCAGCACGAACGTCAGCCGCTCGCTGGGCCCGAGCGCGTCCAGGACGACGAGCAGCGCGAGCCCCACCGAGTCGGCGAGCGCCACGACTTCCTCGGGCTCAGCGCTGTCGTCGACCGTTATCACGAGCTCGGACAACCCGTCTCCGTAGGACGCCTCGGGGCGGACCTGACGGGACCGCAGGACATCCAGGCTGATCCGGCCGACCACCGTGGTCAGCCAGCCCGTCAGGTTCTCGATGGTCGTCGCGTCCTGGCGGGCGAGCCGCATCCAGGCCTCCTGGACCACGTCCTCGGCGTCGGCGTGCGATCCGAGCACGCGGTAGGCGACCGCGCTCAGCCGGTCGCGCTGGGCCTCGAACGCTTCGGCCAGCAGGCCCGTCCGGCTGGTGTCAGTCATCCTGTGGGTTCCTCGGATCTGCTTGCTCACGGGTCGTGACGGCCTGGATCGTCGCATGGTCTACGGCCGGTCAGCCATCGGCACGGTTTCGGCGGCGCTGCTGGCGGAGCGAGATCCGGTTGCCGTCCGGATCCACCGCCTCGATGCGAACGCCGAACGGGTAGTCCTCCGGTTCGGGCTGGTCGAATGTCACGCCGCGCCGGCGAAACACCTCGAAGTCCTTCCTCAGGTCGTCCGACTCGAGGATGAGCGCACCGGCGGCGGCGTCCGGCCGCTTCTCGACCGGCTGTCCCTCGGCCTGCGCATGCGACCAGAGGAGGATCTGGACCGGACTGCCGGCGACGCCCACGGTGAGGAAGCGTCCTTCCGGCCCCGGGTAGTCGACGCGCTTCTCCAGGCCGAGCCCTTCGGTGTAGAACTTCAGCGCGCGGTCCTGATCGGTGACGTGGACCGTCACATACATAAGGTTCGTCAGCACCCTGATCTCCCATCTCGTTGTTGGTCCGACGACCGTGGGCGTACACGGCCGTCGCTCCTATGACGGGCGCGGACGCCAGAAGGTAACGAACGGACCGAGCGCTGCAAGGGCGTCCGCGAGGGAAGGGCAGATCCGGAGACCGACCCCACCCGTCTCGAAGTCAGATGATCTTCAGCGAGGCGGCTCGCTGTCGCCGCTGTAGGGGGCTCCAGACCGAGATGTAATGTCCTGCCCGCTACTCACCAAGAAGGGGGAAGGCTCGAGCAACTGGAAGGCGTAGTGGATGGCAGACACTTCATCGGTGGATCTCCGGCGGACGATGCGAGATCCCGAGGCGTTCGAAGCCTTCTCTCACCGCCCGGGAACTGGAGACGGTCAAGCTCGTGGCGCTCGGCCTCTCCAACGACGAGATCGCCGAGCGCCTCGTCATCAGCCCGCTCACTGCCAAGACCCACATCACCAGGGCCATCGCCAAGCTGAACGTGCGCGACAGGGTCCAGTTGGTCATCCTGGCCTACGAGAGCGGCCTGATACGTCCTGGCGTGTGGCGACGGCCTCCGGATGATCAATGCGTGAGCGACGGGCGGGCGGCCTATTCGACGCGTTCGGCGTTGGAGTCGTAGCCGCCCCCGCCCGGGTAGACCCACGCTCCGGTGAGGCTGTGGCTGTCCGGACTGAAGACGCCCTGATAGTAGGCGGGAGAGCCCCGCTCGCCCGCCCAGATGGTGAGGGTGTCACCCTCTATCTCATAGGTGTAGTCGAGGGTGCTGCCATCGTCGCCGTAATAGCGAGACTTGATGTCGGCGCTGGGCTCGGCCATCAGCTTTCGTTCCCTGCCGATGATCTCGATGCCGTGCGCGCCGCCAAGGTGGACATCCTGCTGGAGGAAGAAGTCGTTCAGCCAGCGGTAGGTCACGGTTCCCTCGTGCCCTCCGGTGATCTTCCACGTGCCGACGAGCCTGGCAAGGGCCTGCAGTGCTGGGTCGTTGGTCATCGCCGTCCCCTTCGCATCGGGTCGTCACCTCGACAGACCGGCGTCCGCAAGAATCTCATCGGTCGCAAGGGCGTACAAGCCGGACCAGCCCTCAGGCGAGCTCGTCCTCATTTGCCCGCTCCCAGGCGGCCCGGTGCCTGAAGCGGGCAGCTCGACGGCCAGGCGGACGAGCACGGCACCGGTTCACGCTGGTCAGCCCATCTACGGGTTTCCATTTCCGGGATCGCATCCATCGACGTCTTCGCCCAGCCACCCCCTCGAGATCGGCGTGCCAGCACGCTGGCATGCCACGCGTTTCCGGGACGGTGTCACAGGCGGCGCCATGGTCGTGCCCGGCGTCCGACAGGATCCTTGACCGGCGGCCGATGAGCTGGTGGCCGCCAAGAGCGACGGCCACCATCCCGCCGTCAGGACTTCCAGGCCGGCATCACGTCGAACGGAGCCGCGACCTTGGCGGGGTCGCGTTCGGCGAGGTCTCCATACATGTCGTCGATCAAGACGGCGTCGATCCTGGCCATCGTCTCCGCGTCGAGCGTGTGGCCGGCGGCGACGGCGTTCTCGCGGATCTGCCCGGGACGGGAGGCCCCGATGATGGCGCTGGAGACCGCCGGGTTCTGCAAGACCCACGCGACGGCGAGCTGGGCGAGCGTGAGGCCGAGCTCGTCGGCGATCGGGCGCAGGCGTTGCACGGCCGACAACACCGGCCCGCCGAGGTAGCGGCCGACGAAGGTGGAGCCGAGGGAGCTGGTGGCCCGGCTCTCGGCGGGTGGCTGCTGCTCGGGCCGGTACTTGCCGGTCAGAGTGCCCTGCGCCAGAGGGGAGAAGGCGATCTGGCCCAGGCCAAGCCGGGAGCTCGTGGGCACGATCTCCGGCTCGATGACCCGCCACAACAGGGAGTACTGCGCCTGGTTGGAGATCAGCGGCACCCTCAGCTCCTTGGCGAGGGCGGCGGCGGCCTCGATCTGGTCGGCTCGCCATTCGGAAACGCCGAGGTAGAGCACCTTGCCCTGCCGTACCAGATCCGCGAAAGCGGTCATGGTTTCCTCCAGCGGCGTCTCCTCGTCGAAGCGGTGCGCCTGGTAGAGGTCGATGTAGTCCGTGCCGAGGTTGCGCAGGGAGGCGTGACAACTGTCGGTGATGTGCTTGCGCGAGAGGCCCTTGTCGTTGGGGCCGGTGCCGGTCGGCAGGCAGACCTTGGTGAAGATCTCGATCGACGCGCGGCGCACACCAGACAGGGCTTGGCCGAGCACTCGCTCCGCGGCGCCGTAGTCGGGGCGGCCGTACACGTCCGCGGTGTCGAAGCTGGTGATGCCGGCGTCAAGGGCCTCGGCCACGCACTGGCGTGCGTTCTCGGCGGCGTCGGCGGAGTGGGTGAGCCAGTTGCCATAGGTGAGCGCGCTGACCGAAAGGCCGCTGGCGCCGAGCTTGCGGTATTCCATGGCACAGCAAGCTAGCATGGACGTCCAATCATTGGACCTCTGGAGATCCCCGTGCGCACGGTCACCCGTAACTCGCTCGTCGACCAGGCTATTCAGCAGCTACGCGAGGCGATCGTCTCCGGTGAGTGGCCGGTGGGGGAGCGCATCCCTGCCGAGCCGCAACTGATCGAGCTGCTCGGCGTGGCCCGCAACACGATGCGCGAGGCGGTCCGCGCGCTGGCGCACGCGGGCATGCTGGAGGTACGGCACGGCGACGGGACCTACGTGCGCGCCAGGGGCGAGACCGAGGGCGTGCTGTTGCGCCGGCTGGAGCTGTCGGACCTGCTGGAGGTGGCGACCGTACGGCGCGGGCTGGAGGTGGAGGCGGCCCGGCAGGCCGCCGAACGGCACACGCCGGACGATCTGGTACGGCTGGCGGACCTGGCCGGCGGTCCCGACGAGGGCACCATCCAGGACCGCGTCGCGCGGGCGATCGACTTCCACCTCGCCCTGGTGGACGCTTCCCACAACAAGTTGCTCATCGACCTGTACCGGGCTATCTCCTCTGTGGTCGCAGCCGGGATGAGCCAGGCCACCGCGGACCCCCGACTGTCCGACGTCGGCACGCGCGAGCATGAGGAACTGCTCGCCGCCATCGCCGGCGGTGATGGCGAGCAGGCAGCGCAGGCCGCGGGCCGGCACCTGGATCCCCTGATCGACCAGGTGCGAGCCCGCCTGGCCACGTCGGCATCCGGGGAGGACCGGTACGGATTTCGGCGGCAGGGCTGAATGAGCTTCCGTTTCCGCAGTTCAGCGCATCGACTCCTGTTGACGGACACCCAACAGGAATGCGTCTTGGGCCCCGAACGATGTTGATCTTGTACGAGACGGATGGCTCCTGGTCGCAGGGCAGCGCGGATGCGTGCCGTATCGGCTGGTCGGAGCCCACACGCGTCTCTGGAAGAAAGCTTTCGATCTCCATGGCATGAGCGGCAGGGCGGTGCCGGGTTTCCCCTCAGGTCCCGACCGCAGCTGAAAAGGCCGTCGGCCGCGCCCGGGGCGGGCACGGCCGACGGCCTCACTCACATGACGTGCTCACACGTCGTAGTACATCTCGAACTCGTGCGGGTGCGGGCGCAGGCGGATCGGGTCGACCTCGTTGGTGCGCTTGTAGTCGATCCACGTCTCGATCAGGTCGGGCGTGAACACGCCGCCCTCGAGCAGGTAGTCGTGGTCGGCCTCGAGCGCGTCGAGGACCTCCGACAGCGAGCCGGGCACCTGCGGGACGAGACGGGCCTCCTCCGGAGGCAGCTCGTACAGGTCCTTGTCGACAGGCTCCGGCGGCTCGATCTTGTTGCGGATGCCGTCGATGCCCGCCATCAGCATCGCCGCGAAGGCGAAGTACGGGTTGCAGGAGGGGTCGGGCACCCTGAACTCGATGCGCTTGGCCTTCGGGTTGGACCCGGTGATCGGGATGCGCACGCAGGCCGAGCGGTTGCGCTGGGAGTAGACCAGGTTGACGGGCGCCTCGTACCCCGGCACCAGGCGGTGGTAGGAGTTCACCGTCGGGTTGGTGAAGGCCAGCAGCGAGGGCGCGTGCTTCAGCAGGCCGCCGATGTAGTAGCGGGCGGTGTCGGACAGGCCCGCGTAGCCGACCTCGTCGTAGAAGAGCGGCGAGCCGTCCTTCCACAGCGACTGGTGGCAGTGCATGCCGGAGCCGTTGTCACCGAAGATCGGCTTCGGCATGAAGGTGACCGTGTGACCGTACTCGAGGGCCGTGCTCTTGATGACGTACTTGTAGAGCATGAGGTTGTCGGCCGTCTTGAGCAGCGTGCCGAACTTGAAGTCGATCTCCGCCTGGCCCGCGGTGCCGACCTCGTGGTGCTGCATCTCGACCTCGATGCCGCTCTCGATGAGGTTGCGGACCATCTCCGAGCGTAGATCGGTGAAGTGGTCCATCGGCGGGACAGGGAAGTAGCCGCCCTTGTAGCGCGGCTTGTAGCCCAGGTTGCCGCCCTCGGCCGCCTTGCCGGTGTTCCAGGCGCCCTCGATGGAGTCGACGTAGTAGTAGCTCGAGTGCTGGTTGGTCTCGAAGCGCACGTCGTCGAAGATGTAGAATTCGGCCTCGGGGCCGAAGTAGACCGTGTCGGCGATGCCGGTGCCCTTGAGGTACTCCTCCGCCTTGCGGGCGACGTTGCGCGGGTCGCGGCTGTAGGCCTCGCCGGTCAGCGGGTCGTGCACGAAGAAGTTGATGTTGAGCGTCTTGTGCTGGCGGAACGGGTCGAGCACGGCGCTGGAGGGGTCGGGCAGCAGGAGCATGTCCGACTCGTGGATGGCCTGGAAACCGCGGATCGACGAGCCGTCGAACATGAGGCCGTCGGAGAAGACGTTCGCGCCGAAGTTCTCGACCGGGAAGGTGAAGTGGTGCGTCGTCCCCGGCAGGTCGGTGAACCTGACATCGACGAACTGCACCCCTTCGTCCCTAATGAACTTCAGGACGTCGTCGGCGGAGTTAAACACTCTCGAACCTCCCAGGGGCATGGGCTATCAGGCCGACCGTAGGGGTCGGCCGTTTCCGGCCCGTGTCCCGATTGTTTCGCATGTGTTAAGCCCGTCACGTCTCGGAGGAGATCGTGCACTCCTCGTTGTGCTCAGGAGCGAGGTCGTAGGGGTCGCCGGCGTGCTCGGTGGCCCGCTCGGCCACCTTGTCGCGCGGCGAGTCGGGATAGAAGGGATGGACGAAGGAGTCGTCGACGTCGCACCTGGCGGGGGTCACCCCGCCGGTGTTCCAGTTGTAGACCCAGACGACCAGCTCGCCGTCCTCACGGTAGACGTGCGGGCGCGCTCCTTAAGGAAGCCGCGATGGTCCTCGGGCGTGGTCGCTCGGGTTCCACCTGGGAGACGAGCGCGTTGAAGCGGTCGTCGAGATCGTCGGGGGACATGGATGGCTCGTGCCTTTCGGGGGGTGTCGAGGCATGATACGGACCGGCACCCCGGGCGGATACCGTTGGGGTATGAGCGGCAAGCAGGAGCAGCCCCGGTGGACCCAGACCTGGCTGGGAGGGGTGAGGTCGGCGGGGGTCGATCTCGGGTACCCGGGAGAGCGGCTGGGCGTGCCCGAGGAGGACAGCGGCTCGATGGCCAGGTTCGGGCGCAGGTTCGGCGCCCTGGTCATCGACTGGCTGATCTGCACGTGGGCCATCGCCCAGGCGCTGCTTCGGATCAACCCCGCCGAGTCGCCGTGGGTGCCGGTGACGATCTTCGCGGTGCAGTACCTGCTGCTGGTCGGCTTCCTCGGCCAGACCTTCGGCCACCGGCTGATGGGCATCAGGGTCGCGGCGATGGACGGCGGGCGGCCCAGGTGGCTTCCCGTGCTGGTGCGCACCATCCTGCTGTGCCTGGCCGTCCCCGCGGTGATCTTCGACCGCGACCAGCGCGGCGTGCACGACAGGGTGTCGAACACCATGGTCGTGCGCATGTAGGGCAGGCACCCTTAATTATGTACCCGGTTCACCTATGAACCAGGTATGGTTTTGCGTATGACTGGTTTGCGCGAGCGCAAGAAGGAACAGACGCGCTGCCGCATCGAGCAGGTGGCGATGCGGTTGTTCGCCGAGCGGGGCTTCGACGACGTCACGGTCAACGAGATCGCCGAGGCGGCCGAGGTGGCGAAGGTGACGCTGTTCAAGTACTTCCCCTCCAAGGAGTCGCTGGTACTCGACGGTGTCAAGGAGGACTTCGCGGGGATCGTCGCCGCCCGCCAGGACGGCCGGTCGGTCGTCGACGCGGTGCGCGACCACTGCGCCCTGATGGTCAGGGCCGACGCCCCCGAGGTGGCGACCCTGGTCAGGATCATCTCCGGCAGCCCCGCGCTGCTGGTGGGGTTGCAGGCGGTCCAGGCGGGACAGCGGGCGGAGCTGGCGGCCGTGCTGGCCGCCGAGCGGGACGAGATCACCGCCCGCCTCATGGCGGCGCAGCTCATGTCCACCGTGACGGCGCTGCAGGAGCTGTTCTTCGAGGGACGCCTCACGGACGACGCGGTGAAACGCGCCTTCGACCTGCTCGAGAACGGAATGAGGGGACACTGACGTGCGCGCCAGGGGCATCAACTACGACACGGGCTTCCTGCCCGACCTCTCCAGGAAGACCTTCGACCCCGCCGACGTGGCCAGGGAGATGAAGGTGATCGCCAAGGAGCTGCGCTGCACCGCCGTACGGGTGTCGGGGGTGGTGCCCGAGCGGCTGTCGGTGGCCGCCGAGCAGGCGGCCGCGGCCGGCCTCGAGGTGTGGTTCGCGCCCTTCCCCGTGGACCTGACGCCCGAGGAGATGACCGGGCTCTACGCCGACTGCGCCGACAGGGCCGAAGCGGTGCGCAGGTCGGGCGCCGAGGTGGTGTTCGTCACGGGATGCGAGACCAGCGCCTTCGGCAGGGGTTTCATGGCGGGCGAAACCTACATGGAGCGCATGGAGGCCATGGCCATGGCGGACATCGAGTGGTGGGGCAGGCTCGGACCCGTTCTCGAGCGCCTGAGCCTCTTCCTCGCCGACACCGTGGAGGCTGCGGTCAGGCCGCGCTTCGGCGGGCGTGTCACCTACGCCTCGGGCCCGTGGGAGTTCATCGACTGGACCCCCTTCGACCTGGTCGGCGTGGACGCCTACCGGGCCGCCTACAACGCGGGCGGCTTCGCCGAGGAGATCCGCGGCCACTTCGAGCACGGCAAGCCGGTCGCCGTCACGGAGTTCGGCACCTGCGCCTACACGGGGGCGGGGCAGCTCGGCGGCATGGCCTGGCGCCCTCCCGCCGGCGCGGTGCGCGACGAGGGCGAGCAGGCCCGCTATTTCACCGAGCTCATGGACGTCTTCGAGGCCGAGGGCGTCGACAGCGCCTTCTGGTTCACCTTCGCTGGGTACAGCCACGAGGGGGAGGACGACCTGGCCTCCTACGGCGTCGTCAGGATGCCGGGAGGCGAGCCCAAGGAGGTCTTCCACGCCATGGCTAAGCGCTACAGGTGAAGATGGCCGTGCCGGGCAGGTGCCGGCCTCTGAGGGGGCTCCATCCGCCCCACACCCGGTCGTGGCCGCGCGGCCACTCGGGCTCCAGCAGGCCTCTGACGGTCAGCCCTGAGGCGACCACCAGGGAGATCCAGTCGCCCATCGTGCGGTGGTGCTCGACGTAGGTGGGCGTGCCCTCGTCGTCCCTCTCCTCGTACGGCGTGCGGTCGAAGTAGGACCGGTCGGAGGTGAGCCCCCGCTCGCCCGGGTCGTCGGGAAAGGCCCACCTGATCGGATGGCTCACCGAGAACACGAACAGCCCACCGGGCCGCAGCACCCTGCGGACCTCGAGGAGGACCCGCAGCGGCTCGGCCACGAACGGCAGCGCGCCGAAGGCCGAGCACGCCAGGTCGAAGCTGGCAGGGGCGAAGGGCAGGCTCTCGGCGTCGGCCTGCACGACGGGAACGCGCAGCCCCGTGTCGAGGTCGAGGCGCTGGGAGTGGCGCAGCTGGCGGTGGGAGATGTCGAAGGCCGCCACTCTCGCGCCCTGCCCCGACAGCCATCGCGCGCACTGGGCCGCGCCGCAGCCGATCTCCAGCACGTCCTTGCCCGCGACCTCGCCGAGCAGGTGCGCCTCGGCCTCGTCGACCCCCTCGGGACACCAGATGAAGCCGGAGTCGCGAAGGAAGTCTCCGTGCTCCACCTGGTACTCGTCCGCGTTGCCGTCCCACCAGAAGCGGTTGGCCCGCGACGACGCCGACAGCACTAGGAGCTGTTCGGAGTTCGGATCATGTGGCTGAGGTGAGGAGCTTCAACCACATGATCGAGCCTCGGAGGTGGAGTCCGGCCTCGTAGCTCTCCGGAGCCTTGTCGTAGCGGGTAGCCAGACCACGCCAGGTCTTGATCTTCTGAAAACAGCGCTCGACGGTGTTGCGCTGCTGGTAGCGCCCTGGATCGAAGCCGACGGGCCGCCCACCGGCCGAAC